>DASXGR010000195.1:0-3800 GCA_036488935.1 Caulobacteraceae bacterium
TGTGGGACCAATTTTTTGCGCTCTGAAATTTTGTCATCCCGGGCGGAACGAAGCGGGATCAACTCCTTGCACCCCCTTAAACCCGTCATCCCGGGCCGTAGCGAGCGCAGCGAAGCGAGGACCCGGGACCCAGGGGCCACGCCAGCGGCGGTGCGGTTCGCGAACCCCGGCGCCCGTCACAGTCACCTGGGTCCCGGGTCCTCGCTACACCCGGCCTTCGGCCAGGCTCGCTACGGCCCGGGATGACGGAATTAAAAGAATGATCGCGATTATTGATGAGCGACCCCCCTACAGCCCAAACACCTTCCGCGCATTCTCTCCCAGCACCGCCGCCTGCCGCTCCGGCGACAGCCCCGCGACCGACGCGCGGATCTGGTCCGGCGCGGCGAGGGTGGAATCGATGTGCGGGTAGTCGCTCCCCCACAGAATCTTGTCCTCGCCCACCAGGTCGAGCATCGCCCCGATCGTTCGCTCGCCCGGCTCGGCGACAAACCAGCAGTTGCGCCTGACGTACTCGCTGGGCCGCATCTTCAGCGGCGAGATCGTGTGGAACGCCTCGTACTTCTCGTCCAGCCGGTCCATCAGATACGCCGCCCAGCCGCAGCCGGCCTCCACGCACAGCACCTTCAGCCGGGGAAACCGCTCGAACAGGCGGTCCGTGACCATGGCCGTGAGCGCCGGGATCAGCTGGCTCGTCGCCCCCAGCGCAAAGCCGAACAGCAGCCCCGGCCGGCTCGCATGCCAGGGCCCGAACGCCCCGCTGCCCGGCGCAAACCGCACGATCACGTGCAGGCAGCCGGGGACCTGGGCCTCCTCCATCAGCCGCCAGAGCGGGTCGAAGTGCGGATCGCTCGGCCGCCGCTCGCCGACCACTTCCGGCGGCACGAACACGCCACGGAATCCCGCGTCCAGGCAGGCGCGCAGTTCCTGGTCCGCCGCCTCCACATCCCGCCAGTTGACCACCGCAATCGGCGCCGCACGCCCCCGCGCGTCGCGCGAGAAGTCCTTCTGCCAGCGGTTGTAGGCGCGGCAGTAGGCCGAGGCGAGGTCCGCATCGTCGGTCGGGAAGGGGAGCAGGCCGATGGTGGGGAAGAGCACCCCCACGTCGACCTTCCACGCATCGAGCATGGCCGCGCGCGCAGCCGGATCCCAGCTCGCCGGCTCGCATCCCTCCGCATACGGAAGCCCGCCGAACGCCGCCGCGCGGTCCAGGTGCGCGCCGCCCAGCGCCGCCAGCGAGCCCTGCAGAACAGACACCTCGCCGATCACCAGGTGCTCGACGCCGTCGCGCCGCTCCACGCGGATCGCGCGGTCGCGGAACTGCGGCTCGAGATAGCGGATCCAGAGATCCGCCGGCTCCATCACATGCGAGTCGGAATCGACGACGAGCGCGCCCTTACCCCCTGCGCCGCCGTCGGCCATCTAGGCGTTCGCGGGCCGATAGATCGACTGCTTCGGCTTCTCCACCACCCGCCGCAGCATCGGCTCAAACGCCTCCAGCGGCATGCTGTCGTAGTTCGGGTCGAAGGCGTTCTGGTCGTACAGGTGACAGAACTGCGCGCAGTATTCGAAGTGCGGATGGCCGCGATACTGCTCGCGCATGTCGCGGTCCAGCCCGATGAGATGGAAGAAGTAATAGCCCTGGAAGATGCCGTGCTTGTCCATCATCCAGTGGTTCGCTTCACTGACATAGGGCTTCATGATCACCGCGCCGATCTCGGCGTGGTTGGCCGGGCCCATCAGGTCGCCGATGTCGTGCATCAGGGCGCAGACGACATATTCCTCGTCCCGCCCGTCGCGGAACGCCCGCGTCGCGGTCTGCAGCGAGTGTTCCAGCCGGTCCACCGCAAACCCGCCGGCGTCGCGGCCGAGGTCGCGCAGGGCCTGCAGCAGCCGGTCGGCGTGGGCCTGGTGGAAGGCGCGTCCCGCCGCGCCGATCGCCTGCCAGTCCTCCACCGTTCCCTCGGTCATGGCGTTGAACTTCGCCCGCGCCATCGTCTCGCCGTCGGCCATGGTCACTCCTCCTGCTCTTGCTTCCATCGTGGAACTCGCGCGGGCGCCGGTCAACGCGCGACAGCGCCGGCGCTTCCCATCGCGGTCCAAACCGCGTAATCGGAGCCCGCCGCGGGCGTAGTTCAGAGGTAGAACGTCAGCTTCCCAAGCTGAATGTCGTGGGTTCGATTCCCATCGCCCGCTCCAAGGTTTTCAGGGACTTAGAGTGGCATTGGCAAGGATCCGCCGCCGCTTCCCTTTCCTCCGTCATCCCGGGCCGTAGCGAACCCGGCCTTGGCCGGGTGAAGCGAGGACCCGGGACCCAGGGGACTGTAACGGGCGCCTCGGTTCGCGAACCGCAGCTTCCGGGATGTGGCCCCTGGGTCCCGGGTCCTCGCTCCGCTCCGCTCGCTACGGCCCGGGATGACGAGAGAAAAGGATGCGGAGAGTCCGCCTTACCCCCGCAAGGGGAGAAGGGCGGTGTCACAAGCGTCCGGCCTGATTTGGATGGGCTTCCGGCTCCGCTGGAACGCGCGCGATAGCGCACGCCTTTCCTCCTCGCCGCCAACCTGGAGGGGTCTCCATGGCCGACAGCCGCCTGAAGATGCGGGATCCGCGGAGCGTCACGCGCGGGGAGTGGGGCGCCTGAGCGCCGCGGCCGTCGAGCTGCTGGCGGACGACGCCTCGCCCGCGGCGGCCGCCGAGCGTGCGGGCCTGACCTACGCCTCGCACGAGGGGCCGGGAATCTCCCGGCGGCGCTTCGGACGGGGTTTCGCCTACCGCTCGGCGGACGGCGGGCGCATCGAGGACCCGGAGATCCTGGCTCGCATCCGCGCGCTCGCCATCCCGCCGGCCTGGCGCGAGGTGTGGATCTGCGCCGATCCCGACGGGCACATCCAGGCCACCGGCCGCGACGCGCGCGGCCGGCTTCAATACATCTATCACCCGAAGTTCCGCGAGGTGCGCGACGAGGCCAAGTACCGGCATGTGATCGGCTTCGCCCTCAGCCTCCCGAAGATACGGACGCAGGTCGCCGCGGACATGGGGCAGAGCGCCGACGGACGCCGGCAGGTCCTGGCGACGGTGGTCCACCTGCTCGAGACCACCATGATCCGTGTCGGCAACCGCAGCTACGCCCACACCAATCACAGTTTCGGGCTGACCACGCTCGAGCCACGCCATGTGGAGATCTCCGGCACGCGGCTGCGCTTCGAGTTCCAGGGCAAGAGCGGGAAGATGTGGAAGCTGGACATCCGCGACCGGCGGATCGTCCGTATCCTGAAGACCTGCCAGGAGCTGCCGGGCCAGAGCCTGTTCCGCTATGTCGATGAAGACGGCAATCCGCAGGCCGTCAGCTCGGAGGACGTCAACGCCTACCTGCGCGAGATCTCCGGCGCCGACGTCACCGCCAAGGACTTCCGCACCTGGACCGGCACGGTCATGGCGGCCGGGCGCCTGGCGAAGGAAGCGCCTCCGGAAACCGCCACGGCGGCCAGGCGCGGTCTCACCGAAGTGGTGAAGACAGTCGCCGCGCAGCTCGGCAATACGCCGGCGATCTGCCGCGCCTGTTACATCCATCCGGCGGTGGTCGACGCCTTTCTGGAGGGGGCGCTGCAGCTCGGTTCCCACAAAGCCGCCGCGCACGAAGGGCTGAGCGACGAAGAGGCCACCGTGCTCGCCTTCCTGGTCGCCCGTGAATCGGGGAAGGGGGCGGTGTCCGCTCCGAAGAGGGCAAAGCGCTTCAAGGGCGAAGCGCTCTGAAAGCGGCGGAATTTGCGGTCCGCTGCTTCGTCCGCGCGTGCGCGGCC
>DASXGR010000205.1:0-6908 GCA_036488935.1 Caulobacteraceae bacterium
GTGACGTGAGCTTCTCCCACCGTTCTCGACGCGCCCAATCCGTGGCCGTCGCGGCCCTGGCCGCGCTCGTCCTTGCGGGCTGCGGCGCACGCCACATGGGGCCGCCGCCCAGCGGGCCGGCCGTGGTCCAGGTCGTCACGATCAAGACCCAGCCTGTCACCCTCACGAGCGAACTCCCTGCCCGGATAAATGCGCTCGAAGTGGCCGACGTCCGTCCCCAGGTGAACGGCATCATCAAGGATCGGCTCTTCACCCAAGGGGCCATCGTCCAGGCCGGGCAGGAGCTCTACCAGATCGACCCCGCGCCCTATCAGGCCGCCTTCGACCAGGCGAAGGCGCAGCTGGCGAGCGCCCGGGCGTTGGTGGTGACCGCCAAGTACAAGGCCGAACGCTACGCCGAGCTGGCCAAGATCAAGGCGGTCAGCCAGCAGGACGCGGATGACTCCCAGGCGGCCTATCTCCAGGACGCCGCCGGCGTCCTCCAGCAGGAGGCGGCGCTCGAGTCGGCGCGGATCAACCTCGGATACACGCGCATCACCGCGCCCATCACCGGCCGTATCGGCCCCTCGGCCATCACCAAGGGCGCCCTGGCGGTCAACGGCCAGACCAACGCCCTGGCAACGATCCAGCGGCTCGACCCGATCTATGTCGACCTCACCCAGTCTGCGACCGATCACCTCAAGCTGGCGGAGGATCTCGCGCGGATCGGCCCGGCCGGAGGCCCGCCGCGCGGCGCGGTGGTGCGCGCGCAACTGGTGGACGGGCGGCCCTACCCGCTCGAAGGGCGTCTGCTGTTCAGCGACGTCACGGTCGACCAGAGCACCGGCTCGGTCACCCTGCGGGCCCGGTTCCCAAATCCGAACAGCGTCCTGCTGCCAGGGATGTACGTGCGCGCCACGGTCGTGGAGGGCGTGGATCCCAAAGGCATCCTCCTGACGCAGGCCGCCGTCGGGCGCGACGAGAAGGGCCGTCCGACCGCCCTCATCGTGGACAGCGCCGGAAAAGCGCAGTTGCGCATGCTGGAACTGGGGGGAGCGATCGGACCCAACTGGCGGGTGATCTCCGGCCTTTCACCCGGCGACCGGGTGATCGTCTCCGGCAGTCAGGACGCCAAGCCCGGCGCGCCGGTGCGGATCGCCGCCACCGTCGCCGGCCCAGGCTGAGCAGGCTCAAGCGTGCTCTCCCGTTTCTTCATCGAGCGGCCGATCTTCGCCTGGGTCGTGGCGATGGTCATCATGCTGGCGGGGATCCTGGCGATCCTGACCCTGCCCGTCGCGCAGTACCCGACCATCGCCCCGCCCGCGGTGACCATATCGGCGACCTATCCCGGCGCCTCGGCGGAGGTGCTGCAGACCTCGGTGACGCAGGTCATCGAGCAGCAGCTCAAGGGCATCGACCACCTGCTCTACTTCTCGTCCACCAGCACGGTGAACGGGCAGGCGCAGATCACCGTGACCTTCGAGCCGGGAACCAATCCCGACATCGCCCAGGTGCAGGTGCAGAACAAGGTGCAGCAGGCGGTCCCGATCCTGCCGGCCGTGGTGCAGCAGCAGGGGCTGATCGTCGCCAAGTCCCAGGTCAGCTTCCTGATGGTCATCGCCCTGTTCGACCGCAGCGGCCACTACAGCGACATCGACCTGGGCGACATGGTCAACAGCCGCATCGTCGATCCGATCTCCCGGGTGAACGGGGTCGGCGACAACCAGGTGTTCGGCGGCCAGTACGCCCTGCGGATCTGGCTCGATCCGTACAAGCTCAACAATTTCAAGCTCAACGTCTCGGACGTGCGCCTGGCGGTGCTCGCCCAGAACGTGCAGGTCCCCTCCGGCGAGCTCGGCGCACCGCCCGTCCTTCCGGGCAATGAGCTGGACGCCACCGTCAACTCCCAGTCCCGTCTTCAGACGGCCGATCAGTTCCGCGACATCATCCTCAAGACCCAGCCGGACGGATCGCTCGTGCGCCTGCGCGACGTGGCGCGGGTGGAGATCGGCGGCGACAGCTACGCCCAGAACGCCCGCTTCAACGGCTACCCCGCCGCCGGCATGGCGGTGAAGCTGGCGCCGGGCGCCAACGCCCTTCGTACGGCCTCGCTGGTGCGAGCGCGCATGGCGCAGCTCGCCAAAGGCCTCCCGCCGGGGGTGGAGGTGGAGTTCCCGGTCGACAACACCAGCTTCGTGAAGCTCTCGATCCGGGACGTGATCACCACCCTCATCATCGCCATCCTGCTGGTGGTGGCGGTGATGTACCTCTTCCTGCAGAACCTGCGCGCCACCCTCATCCCCGCGATCGCCGTTCCCGTCGTGCTGCTGGGCACCTTCGGCGTGCTCGCCGCCGCCGGCTATTCGATCAACACCCTCACCCTCTTCGCCATGGTCCTGGCGATCGGCCTCCTCGTCGACGACGCCATCGTGGTGGTCGAGAACGTGCAGCGGATCATGGAGACCGAGGGCCTCTCGCCCAAGGACGCGACCATCAAGTCGATGGGCGAGATCACCGGAGCGCTGGTGGGCATCGCCACGGTCCTTTCCGCGGTATTCCTGCCGATGGCTTTCTTCGGCGGATCCACGGGGGCCATCTATCGGCAGTTCTCGATCACCATCGTCTCGGCCATGGGCCTGTCGGTGATGGTGGCCCTGGTGCTGAGCCCGGCGCTTTGCGCGACCCTGCTGAAGCCGGTGGTCCGCGGCCACGCTCTCGTGCAGACGGGCTTCTTCGGCCGGTTCAACCGCGGTTTCGACGTCGGCGTCACCCGCTACCAGGCCGTGCTGCACGGCCTCGTGCGCCGGCCCTGGCCGGCGGCCCTGGTCTATCTCCTGGTCGTCGCAATCATGGTGGGGCTGTTCGTCCGCCTGCCCACCGGCTTCCTGCCCGATGAGGACCAGGGCACGATCATCAACCTGTTCACCTTGCCCCCCGGGGCGGTGCAGTCGCGCAGCCTCGCCGTCGCCCGCAAGCTCGAGCACTTCTACCTCGGCCAGGAGGGACACAACGTCAGCGGCATGTTCGACGTCGTCGGCTTCAACTTCGCCGGCGCCGGCCAGAACATGGGCCTGGCCTTCATCAAGCTGCGCGACTGGAAGTACCGCTCGGCGACGAAGAACAAGGCGCCGGCGATCGTCCAGCGCGCGATGGGGTACTTCTCCCAGATCCACGAGGCGCGGGTCTTCGCCTTCGTGCCGCCGCCGGTGCAGGAGCTGGGCAACGCCACGGGCTTCGACATGGAGCTCGAGAACCAGGGCGCCATTCCGCGGGCCCAGTTCATCGCCGCGCGAAACCAGCTGCTGGGCATGGCCAGCAAGGACCCCATCCTGATGGGGGTGCGGCCGAACGGACAGGAAGACACGCCCCAGGTGACGGTCGACGTCGACCAGGCGCGGGCCGGCGCGCTCGGCCTCGCCCTCTCCGACGTCTACGACGCCCTCAGCTCATACGTCGGCGAATCCTACATCAACGACTTCATCGACCGCGGGCGGGTCAAGCACGTCTACATGCAGGCGGACGCCCCCTACCGGATGACCCCCGACGATATCGGCCGGCTGTATGTGCGGGGCCTCAATGGCGTCATGACCCCCTTCTCGGCCTTCTCGTCCGCGCATTGGCTGATCGGTCCGGCGAGGCTGGAGCGCTACAACGGCCTGCCGTCGTTCGAGATCCAGGGCCAGGCCGCGCCAGGGACGGCGTCCGGAACGGCGATGAACCGGATGGAGCAGCTTGCCTCCAAGCTTCCCGCCGGCGTCGGACTGGAATGGACGGGGACCTCGTACCAGGAGCGCCTGGCCGGCAACGCCGCGCCGAGCCTCTACGCCCTCTCGATCCTGGTGGTCTTCATGTGCCTGGCCGCCCTCTACGAGAGCTGGTCGGTCCCGATCGCGGTGATGCTGGTCCTGCCGCTGGGCATCGCCGGGGCCCTCGCCGCCGCGACGCTGCGCGGGTTCTACAACGACGTCTATTTCCAGGTCGGCCTGCTGACGACCATGGGGCTGTCGGCGAAGAACGCCATCCTGATCGTCGAATTCGCCTACGAGGCCGAGCGCGATGGCGCCACCGTGGTGGACGCCGCCCTCGAGGCGGCGGCCCTGCGGCTGCGGCCGATCCTGATGACGTCCCTCGCCTTCATCGCCGGGGTGACTCCCCTGGCGCTCTCCAACGGCGCCGGCGCGGGCAGCCAGAACGACATCGGCACGGGCGTGATCGGCGGCATGCTCAGCGCCACCGTCCTCGCCATCATCCTGGTTCCCCTGTTCTATATCGCAGTGCGCGGCGGCTTCTGGCGGCGGCGTCCCGCGGAGCCGGCGACGGAGCCCCAGACGTGAGGCGCCCGCTTGCCATCGCCCTTTCGGCGTTGGTCCTGGGCGCCTGCTCGCACGGGACGCTGGAGCCGCCCTACCATCGCCCGGGGCTCCCCGTACCGCCGGCCTTTCCGACAGAGGCGCCCTACGCCCAGCAGGCGCCGGGCGCGGCGCCCGCCTCGTGGCAGAGCGTCTTCACCGGTCCCAAGCTCCAGCGCCTGATCACCCTGGCCCTGGCGCAGAACCGGGACCTGCGCACGGCCGTGGCTCAGACGGAGGCCTCGCGCGCCCAGTTCCACGCCCAGCGGGCGGCCCTGTTCCCGACCGTCACCGGAACAGCCTCGGCGCAATACGGCCAGGAGTACATCAACCTGCCGCCCCAGCTGGGGATAAATCCCGATTTCAGCATAAGGGAGTACCAGCTCGGCCTCGGGACCACGTCCTACCAGGTCGACCTCTTCGGCAAGATCCGGAGCCAGACGCGGGCGGCCTTCGAGCAATACGTCGCCACCCGGGAAGGACAGCTCAACGTCGAGATCACCGTCGCGGCCAACGTCGCCGCCGACTGGCTGACCATGGCCGGCGACGAGTCCCTGCTGGAGGTCTCTCGCGAAACCCTCGACGCCGGACAGCAAAGCCTCAACCTCACCCAGAGCCGGCTGGCGAACGGGGTCGGCACCGGCCTCGACGTCGCCCAGGCGCAGACGATCGTCCAGCAGGCGCGGGCGGACATCGGCCGCTACGAGACCCAGGTCGCCCAGGACCTCGACGCCTTGCAACTGGCAGTCGGAGCGCCGATCCCAGTGGAATTGCGGCCGACGGATCTTGACGATCCGAGCGCGAACTTGCCGGTCGTGCCGGGCGCCCTCCAGTCGAGTGTACTCCTGCGCCGTCCCGACGTCCTTCAGGCGGAGGATCAGCTCCGGTCCGCCAACGCCAACATCGGCGCCGCGCGCGCGGCGTTCTTCCCCTCCATCAGCCTGACCGGAAGTGTTGGGACGGCCAGCGCCTCCCTCGCCCAACTGTTCGCCCCTCCCACCATGATCTGGCAGTTCGCGCCGACCGTGACGCTGCCGATCTTCACCGGTGGGCTGAACCGCGCCAACCTCGCCTATGCGAAGGCCGAAGACCGGGTGGCGATTGCGCAATACGAAAAGGCGATCCAGAGCGCCTTCCGCGAGGTGGACGACGCCCTGGCGGTGCAGGGCCGGATCGACGAGCGGATCGCCGCCCAGCAAGGTCTCGTCGCGGCCTCGGCCGAGAGCCTGCGCCTGTCGACCGCCCTCTACGAGCGCGGCGAGGACACCTATCTCGATGTGCTCACCGCCCAGCGAACCCTGTTTGTGGCGCAGCAGGCGCTGATCGCGCTTCAGGTTCTCGCAAAGACCAACATCGTCACCCTCTATCAGGTGCTTGGCGGCGGCTTCGCTTGATCGCGGCTTCGCGCGAGGTCTACCGTCCCGCCATGACGGAAGCGGCCTTCACCGTATCCCCTCTTCCCGCCACGTTCGGCGCGACGGTCACCGGCGTGCGCCTGAGCGCGTTGCCCGAACCCGCCTTCCAGGACCTCTACGGCGCCTGGCTCGAGTACGGCCTGCTGATCTTTCCCGGCCAGCACCTGACGCGCACGGAACAGATCGCTTTCGCTCGCCGCTTCGGCCCGCCCGAGTTCGAGTTCGCCCCCCTCAGCAATGTGCGGCCCGACGGCTCCGTCCGCCCCGATGACAACGCCGACGACGTGGTGAAGGTCCTCAAGGGCAACATGGGCTGGCACTGCGATTCCACCTACATGGCCGTGCAGGCCAAGGGCGCGGTGTTCAGCGCCCAGGTCGTGCCGCCGGAGGGCGGCGAGACCGAGTGGGCGGACATGGCGGGCGCGTGGGATGCGCTTGAGCCTGAGATGCAGGCGAGGCTGGAGCATCTGAGCGCCAGCCACTCGCTGGCCTACAGCCAGGGCAAGCTCGGCCACGCTCACCACCAGGGCAGCGCCTACAGCGGCTACGGCCTCACCGAGGCCCATGCGCGCGTCCGGCCCCTGGTGAAGACCCACCCCGAGACCGGCCGCAAAGCCCTGATGATCGGCCGGCACGCTTTCGACGTCAGCGGCCTCTCGATGGACGAAGGAGACCGGCTGCTGTCGGACCTCTGCGATTTCGCCTGCCAGCCCCCACGCGTCTGGCGCCACCGCTGGACCCCCGGTGACATCGTGGTCTGGGACAACCGCCGTCTGATGCACCGCGCCATGCCCTGGAACATGAGCCAGCCCAGGGTCATGTGGCACTCGCGGATCGCCGGCGACCCAGCGACGGAAGGCGCTCCGGAGGCGGCCTGACAATAGCGTGGCCGTTTCATCGCCCTTCTCCCCTTGCGGGAGCAGGTGGTCCTTGTGCGCCAAGTAGGCCGAACGCCACGCAAGCTTTGCACTATGATATGATATCCTTCTCCTGCTAGGGACTGTTGCGAAACTCACAACTTCATCCCGTCATGTATGGACGGCCCCTTCCCGGCAAGTGGGGCTTTGGTCTGATCGGCGAGCAGTCTGGAGCGGTCATGTATCCGGCCTTTGAGTGCGGCCGTGTTTGACCGCTGGCCCGCAAGGGTTTCGCGGATCGGGTTCCC
>DASXGR010000228.1:0-151568 GCA_036488935.1 Caulobacteraceae bacterium
ACTGCCTGCGCCGCCCGGTCCCCCTGGGCGGCGCTTCTTTGTCGTGAGCGAGCGCGTGGGCCGAGCCCGAAATGTGGCTTGTTCAGGAGCCCCGCCGGAGGTCCGCCGGCGCGCGCTCGTAGGCCTTGGGCCTGACCCTCAGAACCTCCAGCGCGGTGGCGAGACCGAGAGGGGTTCGGCGCTGTCGATGAAGCGCTCGAGCGCCAGCGAGCCGGCGACCGGGCCGCTAGCAGTCATTGTCCCAACGAGGCGAGAGCGTGGCGCCGGTAACGCGATAGCATTTGTCGTCGGGGCCGCGGAGAACGCTCTTCGACGCGCTGCCTCAGGCCGGTTGGGCCGAACGCTGGCCGGACAGCTTCAGGTATTCGGCGGCGAAGGGGGGCGGGAGAACCTCCACCATGCCCGTATTTTCGATCCAGACTTCCATGACGTGGAAGCCGCCTGGGCCGCCCCGCTGATAGCGATGGCATTCCCAGCCCTCGCGCTCGGCGATCGCGGCGACCTCCTCTTCGGACATCTTCACACTGAGAGCGAAGTGGGTGGGTCCGTATCCGGACGGCGATTCGCCGGTGGCGAAGCCGGTGGGGCGAAGCTCGGTCCCCGATGGATAGACCTCCACGCCTGTGCCGAACGCATCACCCTCGCGGGCGAACCAGCTTCCGGGGTTGGGCGTGAACCGCGTGGCGGAACCGCCCATGAATTCGGCCAGGACTTCGGCCACATGCTGGGGATCGCGGGCGGCGATCGACAGGTGATGGATCATCGAGTTGACTCCCTTACCGACAGTTAGAGCCCCAGCTCACTCAGCCCCGGATGATCGTCCGGGCGCCGACCCAGCGCCCAATGGAACAAACGCGCCTCCGGCGTGATCGGATGTTCGTTGATGCTCGCGATCCGCCGACGCATCAGGCCGTCGTCGTCAAATTCCCAGTTCTCGTTGCCGTAGGCGCGGAACCAGTTGCCGCTGTCGTCGTGGTATTCATACGCGAAGCGCACCGAGATACGGGCCCCCGTGAAAGCCCAGAGTTCTTTGATCAGGCGGTAGTTCAGCTCCTTTGACCATTTGCGCGCCAGGAAGACCTGGATGGCCGCTCTTCCATTCACGAACTCGACCCGGTTCCTCCATCGACTGTCGGCGGAATAGGCGAGCGCGACGGTCTTTGGGTCGCGGGTGTTCCATGCGTCCTCGCCGAGGCGGACCTTCTCAATCGCGGTCTTCTCGGAAAACGGCGGCAGGGGCGGACGGGGCATGGTCGTGTCTCCCGACCCAAGCCTACTCTCCCGTCTCGCCGGACCCTACTGGCCATCTGGGGGGCGGCGGCCCTTTCTAGGACCGCGCTTGCAGGACCATGTTGAATGCCCCCTCCGTGACCCTGCGAACATCCGTGAAGCCGCCTTCGCGAACGACCTGGGAGAGGCGGCCCTCGCCCGCCTGCGCGCCAAGCGCCGCGCCGACCTCCTGATCGAGAGAAGTGGGGACGCAGATCATGGTTGAGGCGTTGTAATAGAGCCGGCCAACCGGGTTGAGATTCTCCTCCGGTCGGTCCCCAGCTATGGGCTCGACAATCATCCAGGCGCCGTTCTTCTTCAGGATCGCGCGCATGTGTTTCGCACAGCCGGCCGGATCGCCCATGTCATGAAGACAGTCGAAGGTCGTGATGAGGTCGAACTCGCGCTCGGCGATCTCCTTGGCCTTGGCGACTTCGAAGCGCACGCGGTCGGCGAGGCCATGCTCCTTCGCGTGACGGCGGGCTTGGACCACGGAGGGCTCATGGAAATCGAAACCGACGAAGCGGCTCTGCGGGAAGGCCTGGGCCATCAACAGCGTTGAAAACCCCACACCGCAGCCGACGTCGGCGACGAGGGCGCCCGAAGCGAGGCGGTCGGTCATGCCGTCGATGGCCGGCAGCCAGTTCTGCACGATGTTGTTCACGTAACCCGGACGGAAGAAGGCGCCCGTGGCGCAGAACAGGCAGCCGGCGCTGTCGCCCCAACGCACGCCGCCGCCGGCGCGGAAAGCGGCCTCGACCTTGGGCTCCGCCTCGATCATCACGGCGGCGACGTCGAAGGCCGCCGTCATGTTGACCGGGCTGTCCTTGACGACGAAGACCATCGCCTGGTGGGGCGAGAGGGTGAACCGGTCGGTTGCGGCGTCGTAATCGACATAGCCGTTTGCCGCCTGGGCGAGAGCCCATTCGCGGACATAGCGTTCGGCCAGACCGCCGGCGCGCGACGCCAATTCGCCCGCTGTCGACGGGCCGCCCGAGTGAAGAGCGTCGAACAGGCCCAGCCTTACACCGATGCGCACGGTGGCGACGCCCATGGCGCTGCCGAGGTCGCCCAACATCTTCCCGACGAATTGGTGAAGTTTGTCCTGATCCAGGTTTTTCACAGCTGTCCTCCCTGTCTCCGGCAGAGACTCTACCGCATGGACAGGACAAAATCAGCATTTATGGGGAAGACACCAGTCTCCGCACTTTGCAAAAGGCGTCAAGACTGACAAGTGCGTTGCGAAGTCAGGCGCTTAGATCTCTTGTTTGTATCAGATCGTACCGTTCGTTGCCTCGACGGCCCAGGATTGCATGGCATCCTGAGCGACAGGCGGCTCCGGTTCGCTCCCGCACAAGGATCGAAAAGCGTATACTCCCCCGGCGGCGGCGCCACGACTGCGCTGTCTCCGCTTCGCCGTCGCGCCTGGGCTGCAGAAGGATGAGCGCGATGACCATGGACACTCCCCGATCCACGGCGCGGATAGGGGGCCGACCCATCCACGCGATGCTCGTCTCTGTGCCGATCGTGTGTTTCGGCGGGACGCTGATCACCGACATCGCCTATTCGCAAACCTACAACATGCAGTGGGCGAACTTCTCCGCCTGGATGCTCGCCGTCGGCCTGTTCGTCTCAATCTTCGTGGTGATCACAGGGCTGATCGATTTCCTCGGCGACCGACGTATCCGCGCTCTGCGCGAGGTGTGGGTGCACGGCCTGGGCAACGGGCTCGCCCTGATCCTCGCGATCTGGAACGCCTTCGTGCACAGCCGCGACGCGTTCACCTCGGTCGTGCCCACCGGCCTGATACTCTCGTTCCTCACCGTGCTGATCCTGGCGGTCACCGTCTGGAACGGCCGAAGCATGGTCTACCGCCACGGCGTTGGCGTTCGTCCGGAGCCCCGCCAATGAGCACCCGTCATCTTGCAATCCTCGGAGCCGGCGCCGGCCTCCTCGCCCTCGCGGCCTGCGGCCCCAAGCCGATCGATCCCCATCGTCAGATCGGGGCGAACCCCTACCTGCCGCCGGTCCACCAGTATCTCATGCCGCCCATGCGAGTGGCCCAGGTCATCGGCTGGGGCAACGCCAAGCCGGATGTCGCGCCGGGCCTGCAGATCCAGGCGATCGCCACGGGTCTTCACAACCCCCGCATCGTCTATGCCCTGCCCAACGGCGACGTGCTGATCGTTGAGGGCGGCGCGCCGCCGACCCCGGTCAACCGGCCGAAGGAAATCATCATGAAGTGGGTCGAGGACAGCGCCCACGGCCCGATCAAGCCGGGCAACCGCGTCCTGCTCGTGCGCCCCGGACCCAATGGCTCCTACTCCGCGCCAACCATCTTCATCGACCACCTGTACTCGCCCTACGGCATCGTGCTGGTGGGAAACGATCTCTATGTCGCCGACACTGACGCGGTGCTCCGCTTTCCCTACCAGACCGGTGAGACGCAGATCACCACACCGGGCGAGAAGCTGGTCAGCCTCCCGGCCGGACCGATCGACCACCACTGGACCAAGTCCCTGACGGCCAGTCCGGACGGAACGAAGCTCTATGTGGGCGTCGGCTCGAATAGCAACATCACCGAGAACGGCATGGGGGCGGAGCTAGACCGCGCGGCGATCTGGGAGATCGATCGCGCAACGGGCGCCCATCGCCTTTTCGCCACGGGGACGCGTAACCCTACCAACCTGCAGTTCGAGCCCCAGACCGGCGTCCTGTGGGCGGTCGTCAATGAACGCGACGAAATCGGCCCCGACCTCGTGCCCGACTACCTGACATCGGTGAAGGACGGCGCTTTCTATGGCTGGCCCTACAGCTATTACGGCCAGCACATCGATCCGCGCGTGAGACCCCAGAGGCCAGACCTCGTCGCTCGGGCCATCCCTCCCGACTACGCCCTGAGCTCCCACGTCGCGCCGCTTGGCCTGGTCTTCGACACCGGAACGAACCTGCCCGCCGCGTATAGGGGCGGGGCCTTCGTCGGCGAGCATGGCAGTTGGGACCGCGGCGTGATGAACGGCTACAAGGTGGTGTTCGTCCCGTTCACGAACGGCCGCCCCTCGGGCATGGCGCAGGACGTCGTCACGGGCTTCCTCACCAAGGACGATAATCACGTGCATGGGCGTCCGGTGGGCGTGGCGCTCGACACTACCGGCGCCCTCCTGATCGCCGACGATGTCGGCAACACCGTCTGGCGGGTCACCGGCGCAGGATCCTGACGCTCCGCCAAAGCTTCGCAATCCCATCCGGGAACCCCTCGGCGCCGCGGGCTTTCTAGGCCGCACGCGGGACGGCGGAGGAGAGCGAACATGACGGTGCGGACCCTGGCCCTTGTGGCGACTGTCGGAATCCTGCTTGGCGCCTGCTCTCAGCGGGCGCAGGACCAGGCGAACGCCGCGGGCGAGAACGCGACTTTGGCCGCCCAGCAAGCCGGCGACGCTACGGCGACAGGCGTCCATGACGCCGACCGATCGCTTGACCGGGCCACGGATCGGGCCGACGCCGCAGCGCGCCGCGCCGACGAAGCGGCGAACCGCGCCAATGCGCAGATGGACGAGGCTGGCCGCCGCGCGGCGAACGACGCGCGCCAGGCGGCCGACCGGGCCGACCGCAAGGCCCACGCTGCCTACGACGCCGCTCAGCGTCAGCCGTAGATCCTGATCCGTTTGCACGGAACAGATGCAAACGGTGAATCAGGCTCTACACTTTTGAATCCAGAGCAAATTATCCCCGTTCAGACGGTTTCGTCTGAACGGGGTTTGCTCTAGCTCTCGCCGGACGCTGTTGGCGGCCTTAGAGTCGGGATACAGGCGCGGGCCCGCCGATCTCCGGAGCCCCCATGACCGACCCCGCCGAACGGCCGCCCGTCCGCGGCCTCGAGCTCGACCCGCAAACGAGGTGCGCCCACTGGCATAGCGAGCGCGACATCATCGCGATCCGGATGCACTGTTGCGGGACCTACTTCGCCTGCCGTGAGTGCCATGACGCCTTGGCCGGCCACGCCGTGCAGGTCTGGCCGAAGACGCAGTGGGACCAGCCGGCGGTGATGTGCGGGGCGTGCGGCCACCAACTGACCGTCTCCGAATACCTGGCCTGCGACAGCCGCTGCCCTGCCTGCGGCGCGGCGTTCAACCCGGGCTGCAAGACCCACCACCACCTGTACTTCGAGCCGCTCTGAGGGGCGCCCTCGCGTGCGAAGTGCGCGAGAGAAAATGAAAAGGTCAACGCAGAGACGCAGAGACGCAGAGACGCAGAGATAGGCATTCGGCCAGTTTTGGACGAGGAAAGGTGGTCTTTCCACTCGCTCCGCACACCTCCAGGACGCGGTGCACGATAGTTATGATCGCGCCTTCGGCGCATGGTTTCTATCGCGCGAGCACCAGGCCGCCGCGCCGCGCCGGAGGCGCAATTGTTCCCTCCGCGTCTCTGCGTCTCTGCGTTGATCTTTTTCTCTTCGACCGGCCGGCCCCAACCGAAACGGAACGGGCTGAGCTGGGCGCCTGTTTTGGTGTCGACGATCACCCGCGAGGCTAGCCGTCCGTGCCGCGTCAAGCTCCCGCCGTCACCTTGCAGCCGATCGCGCCGTCGGTCTGGATTTTCGACGCGCCTCCGATCCGCGTGCTGGGCCTCCCTTTGCCCCTGCGGATGACGATCATCCGTCTCGGTTCCGGCGAGATCATCCTGCACTCGCCCACCCAGTTCAGTCCTGATCTGAAGGCGGCGATCGAACAGTTGGGGCCGATCCGCTACCTCGTGGCGCCCAGCGTGGGCCACTGGACGTTCCTGGCGGCGTGGCAGAAGGCCTGCCGCAATTTGACCACCTACGCCGTCCCAGGCCTGAAGAAGCGTCCCCAGGTCCGGCGCGCCGGGGTCCGTGTGGACCACGAACTGGGAGACAAGCCGCCATCCGCCTGGAGAGGCGAGATCGAAACGGTCCTCGTGCGCGGTGTGGGTTTCGCCGAGGTCGATCTGTTCCATCGACCCAGCCGCACCCTTGTCCTCACCGATCTGGCGCTGAATCTCGAGCCACAAACTCTGCCGATCTGGGCGCTTCCCCTGACACGCCTCGCAGGACTCACCGCGCCGGCCAACCGGCCGCCGCCCTACGTGCAGGCCATGCTGCTGGCCGGTGCGCGCCACACGGCCGCGGCGGCGGCGAGGCTTGTGGCGTTCCAGCCTGAGCGCGTGGTGTTCGCGCATGGCGCGTGGTTCCAGCACGACGCCGCCGAGCGATTGAGGCGTTCGCTCACGTGGCTGACGCGCGCGGCGCCATCCGAGGATTTCAAGGGACGGGTGGTGGTCATCGCCGGCGCCTCCAGCGGTATCGGCCGCGCGGCGGCCCTGGCGTTTGCCCGCCGCGGCGCAAACCTGGTGCTGGCCGCGCGCCGCGCCGGGCCCCTGGAGACCCTCGCCCAGGAGTGCCGCAAGCTAGGCGTCCAGGCGATCGTCAACACGGCGGACGTGACGGACAGCCGGGCGATGGAGCAGCTCGCACAACGGGCCGTCGACGCATTCGGCCACGTCGACGTGTGGATCAATAACGCCGGGACCGGAGTCTTCGGGCCTTTCCAGGACGCCGACATGGTCCTGCATCGGCGCACTGTAGAGGTGAACCTGCTGGGCGCCATGAACGGCGCTCACGCGATCCTGCCGGTCTTCCTGCGTCAGGGGCGGGGCGTGCTGATCAACACCGTTTCCATGGGCGGTCTGGCGCCGACCCCGTTCGCCGCCGCCTACACCGCCTCCAAGTTCGGCCTGCGCGGCTTCACCGCCAGCCTGCGCGAGGAGCTCTCGACCCACCCGCACATCCACGCTTGCGCTCTCTTCCCGGCCATGACCGACACCCCAGGCTTCGCCCACGGCGCAAACCAGTCCGGGGCGGCGATCAGCCCTGGCCCCCTGCTCTTAGCGCCCGAGGAGGTGGCCGAGGCGTTCGTGAAGCTGGCGCGCGAGCCGCGCGACGAGATGATTGTCGGTTGGCCGTCGCGCGCGGCCCAGCTCTCCTGGACCTTGGCGCGCGGAACAACCGAACGGGTGATGGGGGGCGGCGCGCGCCGAATGGTCGAGCGCGCCCGGCCCGCGCCAAAGACCGAGGGCGCCGTCCTGACGTCAGGCCCGGAGGGCGTCGAGCCCACCGGCGGCTGGCTGGCCCGCAGGCGCCTCCCGTCTGCCCAGACCGTAGGCCGCGCCTGCGCCGTCGGCGCCGCGCTCCTCCTCGGCGCAACCCTCGGCCTCGCCGTGCGGCGCGGGCTCCGGACGCGGGATCGGGACCACTAACGCGCTCTCCTTCCCCTTTACGGGGAAGGTGGATGACCGCCGCAGGCGGTCAGACGGAAGGGGAAAGCGGCCGCGACCAAGGTGAAAGCGGATCAACCCTCCTACGCCCTGCGAGCTTCGGAGGGCAGGTCCGCTGGCGCCCAGGCTGTGGCTGTCCCCCTCCGTCTCCTCCTACGCCCTACCGGCTTCGGAGGATCCACCTCCCCCATGAAGGGGGAGGAGAGCGCGCGTATCACACCGGCACCGTGATGTGCTTCCCCCCGAAAACCGCCTGCCAGTTTTCGATTTCGCTCACGACGATGTCGTCGGAGGCGTGGGCGAGGTCGGAGACGCGGGCGTAGTCGATTGCGCCTTCGGGCGCAGCCAGCAGGACGTCGATCCGACTGGCCACTGCGTCCAGCTTCTCCGCTGTCACCTCGGAGATGGCCGAGAAGCGCTCGAAGTCGCCGAAATAGCGGATCGAGGCGATGGCGGCGCCCGTGACGGGCAGCAGGACGCCGAGGAAGGTGGCGAAGGGCGAGGCGGCGAGAGGGACCACCTCGCCGATCAGGCCGACAGCCGACGCGGCGGCGAGGACGAGGTAGCTTCCAACCGAGACCACCGCCAGGACGAAGAAGATCTCCGAGAGCCGGTCGAGCCCGTGGTGCGCGCGGGCCAGGCGCTCGGCCTTGGCCCGGTGATAGTCTCTCTGCTGCACGACGTGCACGAGCAGGAGGCCCTCGAGCGCCGCACGGAGATACTCGCCCGTCACGCACACCCGCGGGAGGCCCACGTCCCGCAGCCCGTGGCGAGCGTACCATTCGGGCCAGGACGTCTCGGTTCCGCGTGGCCAGCGGCCGGTCGGCCGCCCCACCCCCAGCATCAGCAGGATCGGCGCGTGGCGGAAGTACTCGGCGACGCGCCGCGTCTCGAACCATCGCCCGTGCCAGCGGCGCCTCTGGCCCACGAAGGTGACCGCGAGGATCGCGCCCAGCAGGGCGAACTCCACAATGGCGAACAGCCACTTGTCGCGATGGGTGGCGAACGGGAGGTAGGCGACGCCGGCGATCACGGCGAGCGCCGAGAAGACGAAGTTCAGCACCATGCCGCCGCGGTAGGCGTCGGACAGGCGAGAGGAGACCCCGTCGGCCCAGGCGAAGCGCCGCAGCACCTCGTCGCGCACGCGATCGACAAACTGGATGTCCTGCCCGGGAAGCGCCTGCTGGGCCGCGATCTGGAGACCGGCGCTGCCGTAGGCGATCTCCTCGGGCGATTCATAGACCTGTGTGAGGTTGCGCAGCCGCGCGGAAAGTCCCTTCGCCCCGAACAAGGTCTCTACGCGGCGATAGCCGTGCCAGAAGCGGCTGCTTCGCGGTCGCCAGCGTTCGGCGTGCAGCGCCTGCAGTCCCTTCGCGGCGCGCCCATGCGAGTCCGCAGCCTTCCCGGAGACAGGGCGCAGCGCGCCTTCGATGATCCGAGCCAGGGCCGCCTCGCCGTCCGGGTCGGCGCGAGCGCCGGCCGTGATCGCCGCCAGGGATTCGGGCGCTGTAAGGATACGCCAGCCCCTAGGCGCCCGGGCGTCGATCCAGACCACCGGCGCCCCCAGTTCGAGCGCCAGGGCAATGGTGTGCCCCGTTCCGCCCACCGACGCGGAGCTGACCCCGTCCCACACCCCGATCACGAGATCCGAATGCTCGATCATCACCTGGGTCGCCAGGGACACACGCTCGGACGCCTGGGCGACATAGGCTTCCGCCGTGGCGGGATCGCCGGCCATCCTCCCGAGGAACAGGGGCTCGATCGCCTCGTCCCGGTCGGCCAGTTCGAACAGGTGGGCGTACTGCTCGAGGGCCCGGATCCGCGCCGCGCGCGCCTGGGTCGCCGGCCCGCAGCCGCCCTGGCCGGTGAGCAGGTAACGCGCTTCATCCAGGGTCTGGGGAAGAGCGTTGATGGCGCGGTTCAGGCGCCGCCCGAACGGAAGGGGCGCGCTGAGGTCCCAGCCCCGCTCCAGGGCGAGGGCCGCCGCCAGCTGGTCGGCGCCTTCCGAAAGCAGGGAATGCAGGCGGGGCCGCGACGGGGGACCGGGCCCGAGCAATGCGGGCGTGGAGGCAAGGACGTCGTCGACCGCAGCGAACACCGCGCGCAAGGTCTCTTCAATGGCTACGAGATTGGCCGCGAAAGCTGCGTTGCCATGGCGGTGGCCGGTGATCCCGACCGAGAGCCGCAGCCGCGGCGGCGGGGGCGCGTCACGACCACCCAACCCAAGCGTCAGGCTCATCTGGGGTGAAGATCCGCACCTTGCGCCTGCCGGACGACAGCGCCCAGATCCTGCTGGAAGTCGAATTGCATCCAGAAGCCCTGACCGACCTGCTGCCAGTCGGAGGAGATCCCAAGCTCGTCCAGGTAGGGGTGTGAGTCGTAGGAGATCACCCGAACCTCGTAGGCGTCGTGGGTCAGGCCAGAGGCGCTGTGACCGGTCACGGTCGCCTTGGCCTCCACCACCTCCTGGTAACAGGCGCGGTTCGGGTTGGCGCAGTCGGGGAACTGCTTGAGGAAGGCCATGGTCATCTCGCCCATGCCGATGGCGGACTGGATCCGGCCGGCGGCCGAGACGAGGTCTCCGTTCAGCCGCTCCACGGCTTTGCGCCCCAATTCCTCCAGACTGCCCAGTATGCCCTCGCGGCGGACCGGGGCGGCCGGACGCACCTCGAACATCGGCGCCCAGTGCGCCTGGCTCTGCGGACCATAGACGTCCACCACCCAGCCGTCGGCGGCGAAGGTCCGCGCGGCTGCCGGATCGGGGCCCTTGGGACTGAAGTCGAAGCGGCCGAGCTGCTTGGGAAAGCCCCAGACCTCGCGCCCGGTGCACAGGGCCGGCCCGCTGTCGACGAACAGGTAGGCGGGGATCCAGCGCAGGGCGAGGCCGCCCTCCCCCTCCCGCTGGGCGAGGATCCAGATCGTGATGTCGATCTCGCTGGTCCAGCCGCGCGAGGGATGCTCATTCAGCAAGTAGAGTTTCTGGATCTCGGCGATGCCGAGGAAGACGCGATCCCCCAGGGCCCGATACTTCACACCCTTAGGGGCCAGGAAGGTCTTATCCAACCACGCCTGCAGCTTGGCCCCATCCGCCGGGAGGCAGAAGTTGTGCATGTTGACGCCATCGAGCTGGACCGCTCCCAGTCCATCGTAAAGGTTGCCGTCTTTGACGTAGGCAGGCAGCTCGCTCACGATTCCTCCCCTTGGGTTGCGTCCGTTGCTCAGACCGGCAGTTCGGGCAGCCTGCCCAGGATCGCCATGGCGCAGCGGTAGCCGCTGCGCGCCGCGCTCTCCGCACAGCCGGAGTTGATGCCGTTGCGGGTCCAGTCGCCGGCCAGGAACAGGTTTTCCAAACCCGACTGGTGGGCGTCCATCCGGGTATAGACGCTGTCCTTGGGCGACTGGACGTAGAGATCCGAGGGCGCGCAATTGGCGCGGATATACTGGCGCGTAAGCACATCGCCGGCGGCCCCAGGGTCCGGATCGTAGATCAGCTCCGGATCGAGACTGTAGGGACTACTCGGCGAGACCGCGCGCGGCCAATAGAACTGTGAGTTTGTTTCCAGCCAGCTCACGGCCAGGTCATAGGCCTTGATATTGGCCGGCAAACCGTTCTGCGGACCCTGGATCTGGCCACAGAAGTAGATGATCGACCGCGGAACCTCCGCCCCGTTCCAGGTCTCGCGCGAGAGCAGGTGGGTCATGTCCCCCCAGGTGCTGTAGGGCTGGTCCGCGCCGGTGAGGGTGCGTCCGGCAGAGACGGCGCCCAGGTCGTCCATGTCCCGCCGCATCCAGAGCTGCATGGCGCAGGTGCGCGTGAGAGTGATGGCGTTGAACATCGGACCCCAGTTCGACCTGGGAAGCCGGGCCGGGAAGCTGGCGCACACCTCTTTCAGGCCGCCGACGGAGATGCCGATGATCGCCTTGTCGAAGTCGACTCCGGCCTCGAGGCGACAGGCCGACCCGCCGCCGCCCGGCGTTTCGGCGTGTTCTTGCTCCATATCCCGCCCGGAAGCCCTGTGGACGTCGCCATCGGCGATCTGATCCCACAGCGGCTCGGCCGGCCAGCCTTCCAGCGGGACCTCCTTGGGCCAGCCGGGAATGGGCACGCCGATCAACGGATCATAGCCCGCCGCGGGAGTCTTCAGGTCGACCTGCCGGACATAGTCGATCGAGGCGAGGCGATCGGCTGTGGGATCGACATTGAGCCCTGTGACGCGGGAGAAGAACTCGAACTTCACGCCGCGTTTCTTGAGCGCCAGGTACAGCGGCGCGATCACCACATCGCCCATCGCCCCACGCATCTTCCAGAACAGGTGGCCGCTGTAGGAGATGAGCAGGAAACCCGAGCGAAGGGCGGTGCCCGCCGCGAAGTTGGGCAGCTTCACATTGCCGCCGTCGCCATAGCCGAACACATAGTCGTAGAGGCTGGTGATCGGCGCCCAGTCGATCAGATTTTGGGCGCGGACGTGCGGATCCCCCCACTTCGGGCTCTGCGTCTTCGCCACGGCGACAGCGTTCTTGTAGAGCCAATCGCTCCACTCGTAGCAATCGATGACGTCATAGCCCCGGTTGATCAGATCTTCGTCGGCGATGCCGTACAGGACCGACTGCGTCAGATAGCCAAAATAGAGGAAGCGTTCGAGCGAGAGCTTCGTCTGTGGATCGAGATTCTCACTGTCGAACGACAGCATCTCCGCCTCGACGTGCTTTATCAGCTCATGCATGATGAAGGCGTCGACACACTCCTTAAGATCTTCTTCGGCCTTCTTCAGAAAATCAGCCAAACCGTTGAAAATACCGTCCACCACGCCATCGTGGCTGGGCTCAGGCGGCCCCGGGACCGGCGGCCGCGTGCGCGTCGGCGACCCGTGCAGGAACAGGGCGACCAGTCGCTGCATCATCACGACCATCGACGAGGTCGCGAGATCCTGGCCCGGCAGGCGCGCATTGGGCGGAAAGTCCATCAGCCACTGCCGCGCCGTCGGCAGCGGCTGATCGGCGTCGACGATGGCGATGGTGTCTTCCGGCGTGAAGGCGTCCCACACGGTCTTGTTGGGATGGTTGTCGGGCCGCTCGAGCGCCTTGTAGGCCCGCTCGAGCATGTGGAAGGCCTGATCATAGAAGCCGGCGAAGATGTGCAGGCCGTGCTCGTAGATGCGGTCGCCGTAGCCGGGGCGCATGTCGTGGCCGCTGGCGCACTTGCCGCCCAGTCGCCAGCCCTGCTGATAGACCGTGATCTCGTAGCGGTCTTCCCAGCCGGGTTCCTCGGTCAGGTAGAAGGCCGCTGCGAGCGCGCCCACGCCGCCGCCCAGCACCGCGATCTTCTGTTTCGCCCCCGCCATCCCCAGCGCCTCCCCGAAAAACGGCGGGCAGCCCCTGGCCCGTCGTCCCTGCGCGGAGCGATAGCGTCATGATTGGCGCAGAGGCGCAAGACCCGGCGCCGCGCCCCGCCGCAGGCCGAGCTTGTGCGGTTCCGTTCCGCGCCTTAGGACGGCCTGGGGAGGCGGCCATGCCCGACATTTTCCTCTCTTACAGCCGAGCGGATCAGGCCATCGCGCGCCGCTTCGCCGAGGCCTTCGCCGCCGAAGGGATGGAGGTGTGGTGGGACGTCACCCTCCGCTCAGGCGAGGCCTATGACGAGGTCACCGAGAACGCCCTTCGCACCGCCAAAGCCGTCGTCGTGCTTTGGTCGGCGACCTCCGTCGCCTCCCGCTGGGTACGATCCGAGGCGACCTTGGCCGACCGGCGCCACACCCTCGCGCCGGCGATGATCGAGCCGTGCGAGCGGCCGATCATGTTCGAACTGCATGAGACCGCCGACCTTTGTCACTGGCGCGGCGAGCGCGGCGACGCCGCGTGGCTCGCGTTTCTCGGCGTGGTCCGCGGGCTCATCGGGCTCGAGGCCCCCGCGCCGGCGCCACAGCCCGTCGTCGTCCAACGCCCGCCCAACCGCCAGCGCCGCGGCGGCGCGCCATCTCTGGCCGTGCTGCCCTTCACCAACCGCTCGGGCCTGGCCGAGGACGAGGTGTTCGCCTTCGGCATGGTCGAGGACATCATCGAGGCGATTTCGCGCGGAGTGGAGTTGCGGGTGGTCTCCAGTTCCGCGGTCGCGCGCTTCCGCGCCGGCGGCGTGACCGACCTCGAAGGCATGGTCGCTCACCTGGGCGTCCGCTACGTCCTGGAAGGCAATGTCCGCCGCGCCGGCGAGGCGCTGCGCGTGACGACCCAGCTGGTCGACGCCGACGACGGCGCCGTTCTCTGGACCGAACGCTTCGATCGTCCCCTCGCCCAGCTCGCCACCCTGCAGGAAGAGCTGGTGATGGAGGTCGCCGGCCGCCTGCGCGCCCAGTCGCACCGCGCGGAGATCGAGCGGGCGCTGAAGAAGCCGGGCGATCTCACCGCCTGGGAATCGGTGATGCGCGCCATCGCCGCCTACCGGCGCCTCTCCCCCGAGGCCCTGATGCAAGGGCTGCAGGAGGCGACGCGGGCGGTGGAGATCGCCCCCGACTACGGCCTCGCCGTGGCGCTCGTCGCCGAGGCCCAGGGGCTGATCTACTACATGCTCCTGCCGGACGATCCGGAGGAGGCCGAGCGCATCCGCGCTTTGGCTGAGCGCGCCATCGAGCTGGACCCGGATAGCTCGATCGTCCATTCCACTGCCTCTGGCGCCCTGCACTGCGCGGGCTTCCTTGACCGCGCCCTGGAGGCAGGGCGCCGCGCCATCCAGCTCAGCCCGGACAACGAGTTCGGCTATCTGGCCTGCGGAATCGCCTGCACGCGTCTGGATCGATCCAAAGAGGCCATCGCTTATTTCGACAAGGAGGAGGCGCTGGCCCCCGGCCACCCGCTGATCTGGATTTCCATGCTCTGGCGCGCGATCGCCCACATCCGCGCCGGGCGCTGGGACGCAGCCCTCCCGGTCTACGACGACATCGTCGCCCTCACCCCCGACAACGCGACCCCGCAGATGTCCCGCGCAGTCTGCTGCGCCCGCCTCGGCCGGCCGGACGAGGCGCGAGCCGCCTTCGCCCTGTCGCGCAAGCTGGAGCCTGCGACCCCATTGACGATCTGGGAGCTACGCCACCGCCGCGCCTACGTGGGCAGCGCGCGGCGGGAGGAGTTCGTGTCGCTGATGCACGACTTATGGTCGGAGGCGGAGGTCGTCGTGTAAGGAGGCGTCCCCCCTGGGGACTGTTGTGAAACTCACAAAATAGTCCGTCATCCCGGGCCGTAGCGAGCGGAGCGAAGCGAGGACCCGGGACCCAGGTGGCTGTAGCGGGCGCCTGGGTTCGCGAACCGCAGCTTCCGGGATGTGGCCCTGGGTCCCGGGTCCTCGCTCCACCCGGACTGCGTCCGGGTTCGCTACGGCCCGGATGACGAAGATAAAGAACGGCGATTTTCGCAACCGTCCCCAGAAGGGGAGAGCGCCGGCCCCCGCTTGCCTGCCGTAGGGGCCGTCCCTTAAGCCCGCCCCGAAGCCATGCCCAATCTCCTCCTCTCCCGCGTGCCCCGATGAAGATCACCGCCGCCCTGGCCCGCAAACCGGGCGCCGACTTCGAGATCGGTTCGGTCGAACTGGACGAGCCGCGCGAGGACGAGATCCGGGTGCGGATCGCTGCGGTCGGCGTCTGCCACACCGACCTCGTCGCGCGTGAGGGCGTCATGCCCTTCAGCCTGCCCGCGGTGCTTGGCCACGAGGGCGCAGGGGTGGTCGACGCGGTTGGCGCCGCGGTGACCAAGGTGAAGCCGGGCGACCGGGTGGCGATCACCTTCCGCTCGTGCGGCGCGTGCGAGCGATGCCGCAGCGGCGATCCGGCCGACTGCTACATGATGCCGGCGCTGAACTACATCGGCATGCGGCCGGACGGATCGAAAGCCGTGCGCGAGGGGGACGCAGCCGTCTCCTCCAACTTCTTCGGCCAGTCGTCCTTCGCCACCTATGCGCTCGCCTATGAGCGCAACGTGATCAGGCTGCCCGATGACATTCCGTTCGAACTGGCCGCCCCGCTCGGCTGTGGGGTGCAGACGGGCGCAGGCGGCGTCATGCTGGCGCTGGCGGCCAAGGCGGGGTCCTCGATCCTGATCACCGGCGGTGGCGCAGTCGGCCTGTCGGCGGTCATGGGCGCGGCGATCCAGGGATGCGCGCCGATCATCGTGGTCGAGCCGCACGCGGCGCGGCGGGAGCTGGCCAGGAGCCTTGGCGCGACGGACGTGATCGATCCGGCCGCTGCCGGCGATCTCGCCGTGGCCGTGAAGGCGATCGCCCCGCACGGCGTCGACTACGCCTTCGACACCACCGGCCGTCCCGACATCCTCTCGGCGATCATGGCCGGCCTTGCGCCCAAGGGCGTGCTCGGCGTGGTCGGCATCCCGCCGGCGGGAACGCCGATGCCGGGAGACCTCGGCAATGTGCTGACCTACGGCCAGACCGTCCGCGGGATCATCGAGGGCGACAGCGACCCGGACGTCTTCATTCCCCGGATGATCGAGCTATGGCGCGAGGGCCGTCTGCCGGTGGACCGGCTGGTGAAGACCTTTCCCTTCGACCAGATCAATTCGGCGATTGCGGCGCAGCACCACGGCGAGTGCGTCAAAGTCGTGCTGACCCTGCCTTGAACGGCCGCCTTCGGGCGGCAATGGGAGCGAACACCATGTCGGACTTCAAGATGCTGATCGGCGGCCGCCTGACGGACGGCGAGCTGACCATGGACGTGATCAACCCGGCCACGGAACAGGTGGTCTCGGCCTGTCCGCGGGCGTCGAAGGCCCAACTCGATGCGGCGGTGGCGGCGGCGAAGGACGCCTTCCCCGCGTGGAGCCGCACGCCCATCGCCGAGCGTAAGGCGGTGATCGGCAAGATCGCCGATGTCATCCAGGCCAATGCGCCGGAGCTCGCGCGGCTGCTGACCCAGGAGCAGGGCAAGCCGATCGGCGACGCCACCATGGAGGTCTACGGCGCGGCGGCCTTCTTCCGCTATTTCACCAGCCTCGACCTGCCGGTGAAGGTGATCGAGGACTCCCCGGCCAAGCGGGTCGAGGCGCGCCGCAAGCCGCTGGGCGTGATCGCTGCCATCGTCCCGTGGAACTTCCCGCTGATCCTGATGGCCTTCAAGGTCCCGGCGGCCCTGCTGGCCGGCAACACCATCGTGCTCAAGCCTGCGGCGACGACGCCGCTCGCCACGCTTCGCATGGGTGAGCTGATCCAGGACGTCGTCCCGCCGGGCGTCATCAATGTGATCGCCGACGCCAACGACCTGGGCGGCGAGCTGACCGCGCATCCCGACGTGCGCAAGGTGTCCTTCACCGGCTCGACCGCTACCGGAAAGCGGGTGATGGCGGGCGCGGCCGACGCGCTCAAGCGCGTGACCCTCGAGCTGGGCGGCAACGATGCCGCGATCGTGCTGGGCGACGTCGATCCCAAGGCCGCTGCCCCGAAGATCTTCCGCGGCGCGTTCCAGAATAGCGGCCAAGTCTGCATCGCGGTGAAGCGGGTCTACGCGCACGACAGCATCTATGACGAGCTTTGCGCCGAGTTGGCGAAGCTGGCCGATGAGGCGGTGATCGGCGATGGCCTGCAGCAGGGCGTGCAGATGGGCCCGCTGCAGAACAAGATGCAGTACGAGAAGGTGAAGGAACTGCTTGAGGACGCGCGGAAGCACGGCAAAGTCATCGCCGGCGGCGTGGTTCCCGATCAGCCCGGCTACTTCATCCGCCCGACCATCGTGCGCGACATCACCGACGGGACCCGCATCGTCGACGAAGAGCAGTTCGGCCCGGTGCTGCCGGTGATCCGCTTCAGCGAAGCCGAGGACGCTCTGACGCGCGCCAACGCCAGTCCGTGGGGCCTGGGCGGATCGATCTGGTCGAACGACGCCGAGCGCGCCCACGCCCTGGCCGAACAGATGGACTCCGGCACAGTGTGGATCAACCACCACGCCGACCTGGCGCCGAACATCCCCTTTGGCGGCGCCAAGCAGTCCGGCATGGGCGTCGAGCTGGGCGAGGAAGGTTTGGCCGAGTTCACCCAGCTGCAGGTGATCAACATCTCTCGGCAGGTCTGAGGCGGCCGGGGGCGGCGCGCCCTCTCCCAGCCCGCCGCCCTCAAGGGCGCCTTCCCGAACATCGATCAAGACCGTACAGTCGAGCCTGAGGGGGCGCGCGATGGCGGACATCTTCCTGTCGTACAACCGGGAGGACCACGAGACGGCGCGCCGTTTCGCTGACGCGTTCGCCGCCGAGGGTCTGGACGTCTGGTGGGACGTCGCCCTGCGATCGGGCGAGGCCTATGACGAGGTCACCGAAAACGCCCTGAAGACGGCCAAGGCGGTGGTTGTCCTCTGGTCGCCAAGGTCGGTGGTCTCGCGCTGGGTGAGGGCCGAAGCCACCCTCGCCGACCGCAACAAGACCCTGATCCCGGTGATGATCGAACCGTGCGAGCGGCCGATCATGTTCGAACTGACCCAGACGGCGGACCTGTGCCACTGGCGGGGCGAACGCGACGATGGGGCGTGGCGCGCGTTTGCCGCCGATGTAGGCCGCCTCGTCGGGCGCGAGAGACCGTCGGACCTGGCGACTCCAACAGCGCCCCCAAGTCTGGCGACTCCCGCCGTGCGCCGCGACCGCGGCGGCGCGCCGTCGCTTGCGATCCTACCCTTCTCCAATCGCTCCGGATTGCCGGAGGACGAGGTGTTCGCCTTCGGCATGGTCGAGGACATCATCGAGGCGATGTCGCGCGGCGTGGAAGTGCGTGTGGTCTCCAGCTCGGCAATCGCCAGCCGGATCCGCGACGGCGTCGTCGATCTTCCGGACCTCGTCCGCCAGCTGAATGTCCGCTTCGTTCTGGAAGGCAATGTGCGGCGCGCCGGCCAGTCGCTGCGAGTGACCACCCAGCTGGTGGAGGCCGCGAGCGGCGCGGTGATGTGGACCGAGAGGTTCGAACGGCCGCTGGACCGGCTCGCAAGCCTGCAAGAGGACCTGGTGCTCGAGGTCGCGGCCCGACTGCGCACGCAGTCCCACCGCCTGGACATTGAACGGGCGCTGCTCAAGCCCGACGACCTGACCGCGTGGGAAGCCGCCTGGCGAAGCATCGTCGCCCTGCGCCGCGTCACGCCCGACGCCCTGCTCCTGGCCATCACCGAAGCGACCAAGGCGGTGGAGATCGCGCCGGACTACGGGCTCGCCCTGGCGACGCTCGCCCACGTCAAGGCCATTCTCTACCACAGCATCTTTCCTGATGACGAAGCGGAGGTCCGGCGCATCCGCGCCCTGGCCGACGAGGCGATCCGGCTGGAGCCGGACAGCTCGCTCGTCCAGGCGACCGCTGCAGGAGCGCTCTGCTTCCTGGGCTTCCCGGAAGACGCCCTGGCTTCGGCGCAGCGCGCGGTCAGGCTCAATCCCGAGAACCAGTTCGGTCACTACAGCTGCGGTGTCGCCTGCGCGTTGCTCGATCGATGCGATGAGGCTGTGGCGCATCTGGCCAAGGATGTGGCGATCGCCCCGGACGATCCCATCGTGTGGGGGGCCTATCTCTGGATGGGCTGCGCACATCTTCGCGTCGGACGCTGGGAAGAGGCGCTGGACGCCTGCGAGGCGGCCCTGGCCCGATTCCCGGACAACGCCTCCTTCCACATGAACCGCGCGGTGAGTTGCCGTGGGCTTGGTCGGGTGGAAGAGGCAAGATCGAGCATGGCCGTCGCGCGCAGGCTCGACGCTGTCACGCCCTTACACGTGTGGGAGTTTCGTTTTCGCCGCTCGTTCGGCGGCAGTCCGACGATGAAAGATGTCATGGCCCACTTCCACGCCTTGTGGGCGGAGACAGAGGTCCCGGCGTAACCAGCTTGTGGCGGGATCGGATGATCGTCCGCCATCGCCGGCGCGCTTGCCTGACGCGGAGGCTGTCTCGTAAGGCTCCCCGCGAGTAGCCATGCCCGACATCTTTCTGTCCTATAGCCGCGAGGACCAGGCGACGGCCCGCCGTTTCGCCGAGGCCTTTGCTGCGGAGGGGCTGGATGTCTGGTGGGACGTCACCCTGCGCTCGGGTGAGGCCTATGACGAGGTCACCGAGGCCGCGCTGAAGGGCGCCAAGGCTGTGGTGGTCCTTTGGTCCGGCGTCTCGACCGTGTCGCGCTGGGTGCGTTCCGAAGCGACCTTGGCCGACCGAAGGGGCGTGCTCGCCCCGGCGATGATCGAGCCGTGCGAGCGGCCGATCATGTTCGAGCTGACCCAGACCGCTGATCTCGCCCACTGGCGGGGCGAGCCGAACGATGCGGCCTGGCGTGGCTTCGTCGCCGACGTGCGGCGCTTCATCGATCGGCCTAAGGGCGCCGCCCCGTCGGGCCCAGCTCCGGCGGCTGCGCCCCCTCCCCCCGCGCAGCCCAAGCGCGGCAAGCGCGGCGGCGCGCCGTCCCTGGCCGTCCTGCCTTTCACCAACCGCTCGGGCCTGGCGGAAGACGAGGCTTTCGCCTCGGGCATGGTCGAGGACATCGTCGAGGCCCTCTCGCGCGGCGTGGAGGTGCGGGTCATCGCCAGCTCCGCCGTGGCGCGCTTCCGCTCTGGCGGGGTCGTGGATCTCGAAGGGCTGGGCCGGCAGCTTGGCGTCCGCTACGCCCTCGAGGGCAACGTCCGGCGCAGCGGCCAGACGTTGCGCGTGACTACCCAGCTGGTGGAGATCGCCGACGGCGCGGTGATCTGGTCCGAGCGCTTCGACCGGCCACTCGACCAGCTCTCCGAATTGCAGGAGGCCCTGGTGCTGGAGGTGGCGGGGCGCCTGCGCGCCCAGACCCACCGCGCCGAGATCGAACGCGCCCTGAAGAAGCCCGGCGACCTCACGGCCTGGGAGGCGGTGCATCGCGCTGTCGCCGCCTATCGCAAGATGACGCCCGAGGCTCTGATGCTGGGCCTGCAGGGGGCGCGCCGCGCCATCGAGATTGCGCCCGACTACGCCCTGGCCCTGGCGCTCGTCGCCCAGGCCGAGGCGATGATCTACAACCAGCTAATCCCCGACAATCCGGCCGAGGTCGCGCGCGTCCGGGACCTGGCCGAGCGCGCGATCGCCCTGGAGCCGGACAACACGATCGTTCTCTCCACCGCCGCCTGCGCCCTGTGGAACATCGGCTTTCCGGAAGACGCGCATGCCGCCGCCCAACGGGCGGTGAAGCTCAATCCCGAGAACGAGTTCGGCCACCAGCAGTGCGGCGTCACCCTCACCCTGCTGGGCCGGTATGACGAGGCCCTGGCAGCATTCGCGCGAGAAGCCGAAGCGGCGCCAGGTCACCCCTCCATCTCACACTCGTGGCTCTGGGAGGCCTTTTGCCATGTGCGCGCCGACCGTTGGGAGGCGGGCGTGGCCGTCTATGACCGCCTGCTCGAGCTGACGCCGGACAACGCCGCACCGAACATGGGCAAGGCTGTCTGCTGCCACCATCTGGGCCGTGCGGATGAGGCCCGGGCGGCCATGCAGCGCGCGCGCCGCGCTGAGCCGGCCACGCCGCTCGCCGTCTGGACCATGCGTTGGGGCCGCGCCCTGCGAGGGAGCGAGTTGCACGAAGTGTTCCTTGGTCATCTGGACGCCGCGTGGAAGGCGGCGGAGTTCGAGACCGCCTGAATTCCGCCCCACCGCTTCAGGTGTGGAACACGCCCGCAAGATCGCGCAACCAGCCTCACGATGGCGTCATAGAACCGAACCTCGGTCGTGGGAGCTTCATGTCCGCGGGCGCGGATGCCGGCAGGACTCCATGGAGCTCAGGTTTGCGGGTTGGGAGAGGTTCTGCGCTTGCTGCGCTCGTGGCTGGCGTTTGCGTCGCGGGCGCCGCAGCGGCGGACGACGACTTCCTTCTTCCCGCAGCCGTCGGCCAGCTTCCGGCCTTCGCCGGCCAGACCCGCGCTGCTCCGCCAGCTGCGCCCACCCCCTACCAGGTCGAGACCGTCGCCGGGGGATTGGACCACCCCTGGAGCCTGGCCTGGCTGCCCGACGGGCGGATGCTGGTGACCGAGCGGCCCGGGCGCATACGCATCGTCTCGCCAGAGGGCGTCCTTTCAGCGCCCGTCGCTGGCGCCCCGGCGGTTCGGGCGGAGAATACCGGTGGTCTGCTGGACATCGCATTGGACCCGGCCTTCGCCGCGAACCACTTCGTCTACCTGACCTATCTGGAGCCGCGAACCGCTGGCAGCGGGATCGCCGTCGCGAGGGCCCGGCTGCGCGACGACGGGGATGACCCCGCCCTCGAGGACCTGACCGTCATCTTCCGCGCCGCGCCGGACGTCGACAACGCCCTCAACGGCGGCTCGCGTCTCGCCTTCGGCCCCGACGGTCTGCTCTACATCACCCTGGGCGACCGGATGACCGAGAGCAGACAGGCGCAGGACCTCGGCAGCGACCTGGGCAAGATCGTGCGGATCGCCCCGGACGGCTCGATCCCCGCCGACAACCCCTTCGCCAGCCGACTCGGCGCGCGTCCGGAGATCTTCTCCCTGGGTCACCGCAACGCCGAGGGGCTCGCCTTCGACCCGGCCAGGGGCGTGCTGTGGGAGCACGAGAACGGCCCCAAGGGCGGCGACGAGATCAACGTCATCCACGCGGGCGTCAACTATGGCTGGCCCGAAATCACCTATGGCGCAGACTACAGCGGTGAGCCGGTTGGCAGCGGAACCCAGAAACCCGGCCTGGCCCAGCCGTTCTACTACTGGGACCCCTCGATCGCCCCGTCGGGACTGACGGTCTATACGGGTGACCTGTTTCCCAGCTGGAAGGGCGACCTGCTGGTGGGGGCGCTCAAGGGCCGCCGCCTCGTACGCCTGCAGATCCGTGACGGCCGCGTCGCTGCGGAGGAGGTCCTGCTCACCGAGCTGAACGAGCGCATCCGCGACGTGCGCCAGGGCCCCGACGGCGCTGTCTACATCCTCACCGACAATTCAGCCGGACGCATCCTGCGGCTCACGCCGGCGGCGGGTGTGACGGTGGCGCTTCCTTAGAAGTTCGCCTCGATCGCCACCACGACCGTACGGGGTTGGCCGAAGGCGCGGGAGTAGAAGGCGGGTTCGGCGGCGCTGTAGGTGAGCTGGTTGAAGAGGTTCCGGGCCGTGACGGTCAGCCGGTAGAAGCTGCGCGCGTAGCCGAACGAGAAGTCGGCCACGCGCGTGGCGTTCTGGAAGGCGCCCTGGGCGCCCAGGTCCGCCAGGGCGTAGCTGCCCGTGAAGGCGTAGGACGCGTCGGCCAGGAACCGGCCGGGGCCTACGGCGTGCTCATAGTCGGCGCGAAGGACCGCGTTGTACTTGGGCGCGCCGACCAGTGGCAAGCCGGCGAGGTCGGCGGTTGCGCCCGCCGGGCCGGCGACGTTCGTGGGACCGACGGGGACCTGGGCGGCGGGGACGAGGCCGTCGGCGACGCGAGCGTCCTCCCATCCGCCCAGGGCGGTCAGCGTCAGGCCGGGCGCGGCGAGCGGGCGGTAGGACAGCGTCCCCTCCGCGCCCTTGGCGTCCACCTGGGGCAGGTTCAGCACATAGGTGTTGAACGCGGGGCCATAGCCGGGGGTCAGTACGATCTGGCTCGACTGCAGACCCCACACCCGCATGACATAGCCGGTGAGACGTCCGGTCAGGCGGCCGTCCAGGGCGCGCAGGGACGCGCCGGCCTCGTAAGACACATTGCTTTCCGGCCCGAAGCTCGCGAACTGCGCGCCGGGATCGGCAGGGTCGAAGTTGCTCTGGCCGGGGACGCGCTCGGACAAGGTCGCGGCAAGCGAGGCGCCGCCCGGGCGAAAGCCCGTGGTGCGATCTGCGAACAGGCGCACCTGGTCGGTCAGCTGATAGTCGGCCGCCAGGCGGCTGAGCAGGCGGTTCGTGTGCGAGCTTCCGGCGAGCGCCGGATCGACGGGCCCGGTCCATGCGCCCGGGCCAACCGAGAGGTCGTAGTCCTCGTGTGCGTCGACGAAGCGCGCGGTTCCCTCAAGAGTCAGCCGGTGCGTCGGATGGACGGCGAGCCCCACGAAGGTCGCCCAGCTCGTCTCCCGCGCCGAGGCGTCCTGACCAGCGGCCGGGACCGGGGCTTCGGCGTTGGCCGCCGTGCGCGTGAGCTGGGTGCGGTCGGTCTCGTCGTGGATGAAGAAGCCGCCCGCCTGCAGAGTGGCGAAAGCGCCGAAGTCGTGGTCGAGGCGCAATTCCTGCGTCACCTGGCGGTACACCTGGGCGACCGAGGCGTCGAGCGCGCCCACCAGCGGGTTCGCGGGAACCGGGCACGGAAGGCCGCCAAGGTCGGAGGGGGCGCAGCCACCGTCCAGGTCCTGCGCCGTGTTCTGATTCTCATGGACGAAGGCGGTGATCGAGGAGATCTCGCCGAGCGCCGAGCGGTCCTTCAGGGTCAGGCTGTACATCTGGCCGGTCAGGCTCTCGCCGTTGGGCTGGTCCGCCGCGGTCTGGTAGTTCGCGAGGCCCTCATCCTCCGAGAACGGCGCGCCCTGCCCGTCCAGATGGCCGGCGGCGATGGAGAGAACCGCGTCGAACTGGGGCGTGACGCTCCAGTCGAACCTGGCTTGGCCGAACGTGGTCTCCTCGCGCCCGTACAGAGGATCGCCGGTATAGACATTGGTGTCGTAACCGCCGCGCTGGCGGTGCGAGAGCGTCAGCTGCAGGCCGGCGTCATCGCCCACCGGCGCATCGAGGCGCACGCGCGTGTCGCTGGCGTGGAATCCCTGCTCGAGCGCGTACTGCGCATCCAGTCCCCAGGCGCGCTTGGGCGCGACGCTCGTAAAGTCGATCTCACCCGCATCGGCCTCGCGACCGCGGTCGAGGCCCGAGGGGCCGTAGGAGACCTCCATTCCCGCCAGGTCCCAGGGATCGATCAGCTGGGCGAAGGCGCCGTCGATCGTCACCCCGTCCAGGTTCAGCCCCACCGAGGGCGCCTGACCCGTATGGGGCGCCGCGTCGCCGAGGCCGCGCACATACGGCGCCAGGGCCGGACCGTCCGCAGAGCGCGCGAGCAGGACGTTGGGCGCATAGCCGTCGAGGTCCTGCACGCTCTGGGGATTGGTGAGCAGGATCTGCGGCCGGTCGATCGCATCCAGCGGCTTGCCGCCGGCCCCGTCCGGCTCGCGGAACGCGCGCGCCGCCGCCAGGATCGCCCCGGCGCCGTTCTGCTCCGCGTCGGATTCGGCCGGCAGACTGACGGCGAAATTCTCCTTCTCGCCCGGCTTCTGGAAGGTCAGCGGCACGACCACGTCCACGGCGAAGGTCACCTGGCCGCGCGCCGAACCCGGATAGGTCCCGAAGCCGGAAGCGCCCGCCAGCACGCGGTCAAAGCGGACCTCCGGCCGGATGGTGACCTGGCCGAACGGGGAGTCCGCAAGGGCCGGAACCTCGTCCGCCCCCGGGGCCGCGCCCGGGCGAATGTTCAACCCGAACGTGGCCTCGCCATAGGTCGCGGGGCCTGGGTGGAAGGCGTGGTTGGGCAGGCCCTCTTCCTGGTCGAGATAGTCGAGATTGCCGGGATAGGACGCCACGAACGCCCCCTCGGCATCGCGCCACGCCTCTACCCGCGCGCCGAGCGACAGGCTCGGCGAGAGGTCGTAGGTCAGATAGCCCGCCGCGCCGCCGCCGTGGGCGTGCAGCCCCTCATCCTCGATGTAGTTGAGCTCCACAGCTGCGCCCAGGCGCGGTCCGATCGGGCCGCTGACCATCAGGTCGTTGTAGAAGCGCAGCTTTCCGTATGGGCTCACGCCCGGCGGCAGGGCGAGCGGCGTGTCCTCCGGCCCGATGTGGGTGAAGGCCCTGATCGACGCTTCGCCTAGCCGCACCGCGACGCCGCCCAGCACGTGCGGGCGGCCGTCGTCATAGCCACCCCCCGGCCCCACCGAGGCGTTCGCGCCGGTGTCGTAGCCCAGATAGACGTCCACATCGCGGCCCACATGGGTCGTGGTCAGGACGCCCGTCGCCTTCCACGGCAGGCCGAAATTGAAAATGTACGAGTGCGAATAGAAAAAGTCCGCCCTCGGATCGAGCGCCTCGTAGCCCATGGGACTGACGAACAGCCCCGCCTTGGCCTCCACCCCCACGTCGTGCGTCACCGGGACGAACGCCTGCAGGTTCGCCTGCAGGACGTCGAAGGAGTTGCGGCCGGTCGAGCCCTGGTCGCCGATGCCCATGAAGTGGGTGAACTGGGCGTCCATCCCATAGAAGCCCTCGAAGGCGAACCCGAAATCCGCCCGGCCCGCCCCCGTATCCGGCGCCCGCTCGGCGCGCAGGTCGAACTGGTTCAGCACCAGCTGGTTGGCCTTGTCGGTGAACAGTTGGCCGAAGTTGATCCCGGTCACCGGATTTGCCGGATTGAAGGTCGCGCCCGTCTCGATCCGCCCGTCCACCAGGACTGATCCCAGCCAGGCCGCCACCGGCCCCTGATCGCTCGCGGGGGCCTGCTGGGCGATCGCCACCCGACCCGTAAGAACTGCAGCCGCGCACGTCGACAACAACCCAGCCCAACGTCGCGACATCGCCGACCCCCGACACACACTCTTTAGGCGTAGCTATAGGGCGCGTTGCGGTGATTTCCAGCCAAGGCGTGATCCCGCGGCCAAGCCGGCTCTCTGGGCCATACGGATTTCCATCCGCGCCGACGCTTTGCGCCTCCGCCATTGGGGGCCTGGCGCCGAGGCGAGAATTCAAAATAATATATGCGTGTATTTAGTTCACATCAAGCAACGTGCCAGGTTAATATCTTCACACGAGACGAAGACAGAGAACGACGGCCCCGTTCTATCGACCTCGCTTTAGCTAAATACCCATCTATCATTCCGTCGAATGTTGGTATTCATCATCCATCTTGACCGTTTCTATTGATCACTGCGACGACACGACGCGGCGAGTTGAGTGTTGGACTGGAATATTTGTCCGATTGAAGACCTTGCCAAATCTCGAAGTGCGACAGATGCGAATGCTCACGACTCGCTTGACCCTATGCGCCGTACTGGCGGCGACGTGCGTAGCCCTCGGCGCGCGCCCCGCCGTGGCGACCAGCCTGACCTTCGACGACCTGCCCAACCCCGGCGCCAAGGGCGCCGCCATCGCAAACGGCTATGGCGGCCTGACCTGGGACAACTTCACCTATGTGAACGCGGTGGCGGAGCAGTACGGCGGGACGGGGCTCGCCGGTTACAACTATGGCGACATTTCCGGATCCAACGTCGCCCTGAACGGTGGCGGCGCTTTTGCAGGGATCTCCAGCGCGACGCCGTTCGAGTTCAACAGCGGCTATTTCACCGCCGCCTGGAACAATGGCCTGCAGATCACCCTGACCGGTTATCTCAATGGGGTTCAGGTCGACCAGACCACCTTCACCGTCTCGACCCGCTCGCCGAGCCTGGTCACCCTAGACTGGAGCGACGTGACCTCGGTCACCTTCAGCTCCAGCGGCGGCACGAACGCCGGCTACCGCGGCTTCGGCGAAGAGTTCGCGGTGGACAACCTGGCGTTCACGCCAGCGCAGGTGACCACCGGCCCCAACGATCTCCCGGGCCATATCCTGGAGCAGACGGTGCAGGATCCGCCGCCGTCGGATTTGACCATTCCGGCGCCTGAGCCGGCTGGGTGGGCGCTTATGATCATTGGGGTGGGATTGGTGGGTGGGATGCTGCGGCGGAGGGTGGTGGTCAGAGGGGCGTGAGAGGGCGGCTCCGTCGCCGATCTTCAGGAGACTGAGAGCGATGCGGCTTCGAAATCCTGCTTGTGGTTGAACGAAATTGTGGCGTGATCGGCGTAGCGCCGATGGCGCGTCGCCCGATACGACCAGGGAGCCTGGAGAGGCAAAGGACGGCTAGGATTGAAGAAGGCGTCCTGGTGATAAACCGGAACGCCCGCCGGCGTGGTGTGAATTACCAGGCTGTAGCGGGTACGCCGGATATCGCGGATCGGAGCCCCGCCGTGCGGCAATTGCGGGTGCCACAGGATGGTCGATCCCTTCCGCACTGGGACCGTTTGCACGGACAGACCCAGCTCATGCCCATTCGCGGCGACTCGATCCTGATAGGCGACCCAAGCCTCATCCGAGTGGGGGCGGGCGTTCTCCGGCGCGCCGAAGATCTCGCGAGCGAGCGTCTCACGGTCGAGTTCAGGCATCAGGTGGCCACCCCGCATGACCGCCAGCGGCCCGTTGTCCTCGTCGACGTCCTCCAGCGCGATCCACATGCCGAAGTAGCGGTACTCGGGGCGGGTGCAGAAGTAAGGCGTGTCGCGATGCAGATCCTGGGCTGATCCACGCTCGTAAAACAGTGACGTATAGAGAACCGTTTCGTCGCCGAACAGGAAGTCCTGCAGCTTCAGCGCGCGCGAGTTGCGGCTGAACAGGTCCCGCAGCGCCGGGAGGACCAGATGAAGGTTCACGATGCGGGGATAGTGTCCGTCGCCGTCTCGATTGGCCGCGCAAATCTCGACATTCCGCCGCTCGAACTCAGCGAACTGCTCGAGGGCGGCATTGCACAAATCTTGCCCAATGGAATCCGGCAGCACCACGAACCCCTGATCTAGGAAGGTCCGCGCATCGGCAAGCGTCTCCGGGTCGCATAGTCCAGCCAGCTTTGCCTCGAACTTATCGGGCTCCATGTACCACGGAGTCGCCGAATCAGCGGCGCCAGTTGACGGAGTCAGGAGGTTCAAGCCCATAAGACAATCCCACATCGATTACGCTACACCGTCAGGGCGGCGTTGTTGCTTCTACAAGCATTACAGGCTCACACGCCATGTCTCCGCGTCACGGCTCCGCAAGGGTCGGGATGGCGAAGGCAAAGTCCCGCACCGCTTCCGTCCGCAATCGGATCCTGCCTTGCCCGTCGGGTTCGGAGCCTGCAATCTTCAATCCCACAGCGCTCGAGGCAATACCTATGACGCGCTCGATGGCGTGGCCCAGCGTGCCGTCAACCTGCCCCTCTTCGGGTTCGAAGTCGGCCGTCGTGAGGCTCAACGCCATCAAAGGCTCCAGCGCCTCCAGACGTGCCAGGAACATTGTCCCTGCGATGAACACCTTGTCGCGGACAACCAGATCGTCCACTCCAAGCCGCCGGGCCAAGGCGCGCACCCGATCGGCGTTGCTACCCCAATAGGTATCCAGCGACACCACCTGGCTGGCCGGGCCAACGATGCCGACGTCCCCAGCCACTTCGACGGCGGCCATGATGGCGGAAAGTCGTTGCGGATCAGCGATTGAGACTAGGAACTCGCTCAGCCATCGATCGCCGTCGCTCCGATGCGTCGATTTTTTCGTGTGCAGCTTAAGGACGTAGCGGAATCGGCGGGCCCAGACGTGCGTAAGCGCCTGAAGGAACGGGGCCACATCCCGACCCCGATTCTCCACACCGAGAATCTCGAAGCTATGAGCGAATCCGTCCAGCAATGCCTTCAGAGGCTCTACTTTGTCGTGCGGTGTCGTGAACACAAAATGCGCCTGGGGGTCGTAGGACGCCGATTTAGTCAGGATTTGCGGTAACACATCGAGATAGAACGCGTGGATGATGACCACCAGCAGGGGCCTTTGTTCGACCGCCCCGAACCGGAGGCGGCGCTCCTCAGGAGTTGCCGCAGCCCGGACAAGCGCCATTCGCGTCGCTTCCAGATGCGCATATCCATATCGTTCGTCCGGCTCGAGATGGGCCCCTTCCGCCCACTCGTTCCAGGCATTTACGAAAACGAGTCGATTGTCCCGCTCGGGCTGCTGCTCAATCGTCTGGCGCACCACTGTTTCTAGGTAGCGCCGATACCTCGGCGGTGAGCTGTTCATGAATATCGTGGCCGCGTGTCCCCGACGGGCGGTATTATCCCACGCCGGATAGGCCGAACGCACGAGCGGATACATCGGCGGCGAGAAAGTCTCAGCCTTGGTCACCGACTCGGCATAGTTGAATGTCATGCCAACGAACGAAGACTCATATTGGAGATCGCCTTCGTATTCGGAGAGACCCGTATTGTTCGGCGGGAACTGGAGTGCTGCGTCGAAGCCCACGTCGCGAGGATCCAAGGTCGTGAACGCGTGGGTGCAAACGAGGTATATGTCGCCCAGTCCTGAGCTGCGGCAGAAATCCCGCCATCGCCGCGCCGTGGCCGCCGGATCTGGAAGGAGCTCGGCGCGATAGACAACTAGCACTGGCCTCCCGTCGACTCGGACGTAGTTCCGATGGCTCATGTACTCCGCGACGTGAGCGATGAACGCCAGATCATCATCTGGACTGTGATTCTGTCCAATAAGCTGCTCCGAATCGAGACCATCCCACCGGCGGGTCCAGTTCTCATTGGCCCAGCAGAGGCAGAAGGGAAAATCTATCGCCGCATCGTCCGCGAATTGACGAATCGGCCGCTCCATCAGAGTGCGCCCTGAAAACCAGTAGAAATAGAAGCAGAAGGCTGACACTCCGAAACGCCGCGCGAGCTCGACCTGTCGATGTTGAATCTCAGGAACTCGAAGATCGTAGTAGCCCAGCTCGCCTGGGCGGTGCGGCTGATAATGGCCAGCGAATTGAGGCTTCCCTCGTGTGACGTTGGTCCATTCAGTAAAACCGCGCCCCCACCAAGCGTCATTCTCCCGAAACGGATGAAACTGTGGAAGGTAAAATGCGACCGTCCTGACTGATGGATTCGGCAGGCGCCAATCGGATACACCTGCGACACGGTCCGGGTCAGCTACCGTCGACGCGGAACGGTTGCAGATCTCGGCTGGCAGGGGCCGTCGGTGCTGCGGATGTCGGATCTTTACCGGAGACCCCTCGAGCTCCCACGCGGAGTCCGCGATCCAAATACTGATCTCCGTTTGGGTTTCATCAAACACCTCGCTCAAGTCTACTCCGAACCCGCGCGGCGCAGACCCAAATCCGAGAGCTTCGACGTCCTCGCGGACCATGTGCGTCTCCGCGACGCAGACCACTGCATCTCCCGACCTGAATTCGAGCTTTGCTGGACCGCCCATCGCCCGCGGATCACAGGCCCAGCCAACGACCACGGTTCCTTCAAGCCGCTCGACGTAACCCACCGGATGGGGGGGCGGCTCAGGCGATCCGGCACCCCGGGTTGGCGGCGCCGAAGCGCCGAACTCGTTGGGCGTGGGCTCCGGCGTACCTGGCGCTTGAGCCTTCCCCACCAGCCTCCGCAACTCGCCCCTCGCCGGTCCGAGCGGCTCTATAGCCGCACTGCGGCTATAGTAGCGCTCGGCCTCGTCGAACCGACCAAGTAATTTGTTGACGTGCCCCAAGCTGAGAAGCAGGTCCGCGTTCTCGCGGTCGAGGGCAAGGGCCCGTTCGTAGGCCCCCAGAGATTCTTCCTTTCGACCAGCCTCCTTGAGAGCGTGCCCCAGTTGAACCCAAATGGCGAAGGCGTGCGGTCGAGCTTGCAGGTACTGGCCATACAGCAGGGCGGCTCCCAACCAATCCCTCCGATCTCGGGCCTCATCAGCTCTCACAAGTTTGTTGCGGAGCAAAGGCGCGGCCAGGAGTCGGACCAACGAACCTGGCCGCCCCGGGAACGGCGACGCACCTGCGGCGGGTTCGATCCGACCTTCAAGAGCGATTCCGAGAGCGCGCAACTCCAGTGCGGCCCAACGATTTTCGTCGACTCCATAGCTCTGGCGATAGCAGGAGATCGCCTCCTCTGTATGGCCCATGACCTTGTGGGCGTGGCCAAGATTTAGCCATAGGTCGGCATCAAGCGGAGCTAGCGCCAACGCCCGCCCGTAGGCTGTCAGGGCCTCTGCCGGCCGCCCGTTCTCCTTCGAGGCGTGACCGAGTTGCACCCATACGGCAAAGTCCCTCGGACGGCGCCGGAGGTGAAGGCGGTAAAGTTCGACGGCTGCGGACCAATTCTGCTGATCTCGAGCCATATCAGCGCGCGCCAATGCTCGCATGCGCACCATCCGCCTTCCTCGCGCCGCCTCGCCGACGTTGAACACGTCCGTCACCCCCGAAATCTCGGCCGCAAGTAGACGTAATTTGCCTACCGCGCCCTTCCCTTAGCCTGAGCGCTCGCCGTCTTCATCGACTAGCTTGCTCTGGGGAGCGCGTCAGGCTGTCACAGCCGCGAGGCACGGAGAGGCGCGTCAAACCGGCCGCACAACGCGCTCCGTTGCTTTTGCGGGCTCCGACTGATTATCGGTGCACTCGATGGTGTCAGTGGCTCTTTGGGGGAGTGGTTCGAGGCATGCAAGACTCTAAACGTGAAGCGCTTGTCGTGCTCGGGATGCACCGATCCGGCACGTCCGCGATGACTCGGGTGCTGTCGCTTTCGGGCGCGGAACTCCCTCGCAAACTGATCCCAGCTACTGATGCGAATCCCTCTGGGCACTGGGAGCCCGAAGATGTGGCCGATTACAACGACAAGATTCTTGGAGACTTGAACTCACGATGGGACGATCCATTTTGCACGAGCAACATATCCATATCTTCGATTAATCTCGACAAGTATGTAATAACTGCAGAGTCTATTATCGTGGATAACTACGGTATCGAACCGTTAATCGTATTGAAGGACCCCAGAAACTCACTCCTTCTTCACGTTTGGCAAACCGCACTGAACAATCTCAATATTGCCCCGCATTACATCATTATGTTGCGGCACCCAATAGAGGTCGCAGCATCTCTTAGGCGACGGAATGATTTTGACGTTGCGCAATCCATTTTGCTATGGTCAGCTTACATGACCTCGTGCGAACAACAGACACGTAGCGAATCTCGCCTTGTTATTCGATATTCTGACTTGATAAAAAATCCGAACCATGTACTTGATCGAGTTGAGAATCGTTTTGGGATTTTACTTCCGCGGCGTGATTGGCAGACTCGTGCGGACGTTGAGAAATTTGTGGATCCGTGGCTTCGACATCACGAGGTATCGCGCGACGCAGACGAGATCTCCGCGCACGATGAGGTTCGAGAATTCTATGAGTTCATGGACCTCATCGCTCGAGAAGACGAGAGTGACGTTGTAGCGCCCGACCGACTTAGTCGACTTCTTGACCGGATGGGGGGATACGCTGGGACACTCTTCAAGTCTCGCGAAAGACGCTTTGCCGATTGCAAGTCGGAACTGGAACTACAGAAGACAGAGCTCGCAGAAGCGCGAACGGCGCTCTTTGACGTCCGCGCGCAGAACGAAGCACTTCGGGAGAGATTGGGTGAGATCGAAGCGTCGATAGACGTGTCGACAGCACGGGCGTCGGAACTCGAGCACCTATTGGAGCAGAAGGCAATCGCCACCGAGCGAACCGCGAGAGAAGCCGCCGAATCAAATGCGCAGCTAGAAGTCGCTCGCCAGGAAATCCGTCAGCTCGAGACGGCTAGGCAAGGCGCGATCGCGCTAGTCACCGAGATGGAAAGTTCGATCGTACGCGCGAACAATGAAGCCCAGAACGTCGCGGATGCGACAGCGGCTGAGCTAGCCGATCTCCGGCTGAAGCTGGACGCGTCTGAGGAACGTCGGGCATCGGTGGAGACGACACACTTCCAAACCATAATCGGTCTGCAAAGGGCTTTGAGCGAATTCACCACGCGCGCGGAAGGAGCCGCGACTGACGCCTCAAGGCTGACCGGGCTGAATGTCGCGCTCAATGAGAAAGTCGAGTCGCTTCAAGAGGAGCTCGACTGCGCCCGCACCCGCCTCTCGAAGGCGTTGGAGCAATCGCAGGCCCTAGCGCGCGAACTTGTCAGCGCGGCCGCAAGCCATGCTCCGCGGACGGGACTCTTGCGCAAGGGCTTCCGCTGAGACGCGCCCGCTTTCGAGTGAACAGGATCCGCCACAAAACAAGGCAGCCCCGCCGCCTTGGGATACAGCGGCTGAGCCCCCTTTGCCAGGCCGAGGGGTGTCAAGCTCAGACTGGATGGAACGGTTGTATCCAATCGAAGCGCCCCCGCCGCATGCGTCACGGCCTTGCCCGGCATGCCCTCTTCTGATCAAACGAAGCCACTCACCCTCGGTCAAATGAGCAATTGGAGCATCGCGCCGCATGGTTATTGAATTTCAGGAGTCAATTGAGGCCGCGTTCAAGGCTATCGTATCGTCGGGCATGAATGAGTGGGTAGGCGGAGGCGATCCTCGTGTGGTTGCGAGGATAAATTCTCAAATAATCATGACTAACCTCGGCGGCAAATTGCCCTCGCGTGTGCTCGATTTTGGCTGCGGCGTCGGTCGTGTTGCACTTGGAATGATAGAACGATTTGGCCAAGATTTACATATAGATGGAACAGACATCGTCCCAGAGATGATAGTTCTGTGTGAGAATGAAATTAACGCGCGGTTCAAAAATGCCTCGTTTTTTTGCCTAGCTTCAGATAATACTTTATACGAAAAATATGGGACCGAATCAGCGCCGCGACACGCCGAGGATCAGTTTTTCGCAAGCAAGGAAGCCAATTATGATTTGATTTATGCCTTTTCCGTCTTCACGCACCTCGAGAAATCCCAAATCGAAAGATATCTTAGAATATTTCGAAGAATGATTGCGCCAAGTGGTAGGATTATCTTTTCGTGTTTTCTACTTGAAGCGCAATCTCGAAAAATGATTAGAGATCGATTTGCAGCGTATCCGGTCCAATTAAATTCCGAATCCGATGACATTCATCTTGGGCGAAAGGATCAAGAAAATCCGTTGGCGTTCGTCGCGGCGTCTCTTGATACGATCCAGGAACTTCTGACAAGCACCGGATGGGTGACAGCAGCCATCACCTTCGGCTCTTGGCGCGGGGAGCTTAGCGATAGCTCTTCGTTCCAGGATATCGTCGTGGCCACGCCTGCCGAGCTCCCCCCAGTGGCGCTGAACGAGCAGCGCTATCTCGAATTGCATAGCGATGTCGCCGCGACAGGTGTTGCAGCACGATGGCACTATGCAAGGTACGGACGAAACGAAGGGCGAAAGACTTAGTTGACTGTTAAACGATGCGCCGACATTAACCACTGTAGGTTACGGGCTGAGGAGATTCTCCGCTTAAGGACGAATGCGCCGACGTTCCGCCATGCCGTACGCCAGGTAATGCTCACGAGCGTCTTGTCCACTCGCCGCCACGTCGGGGTTGGCCTGCAGATATGCAGCCGGATCGAAGTCCGCAGGCAGCAAGTTTGAACCAAGCCGCCTAGCGACCTCGAAGGGAGACGTGGAGGCAATGAAGTCCGCGGGCACGTCGCGCCCGAGGTAGTGGTTGCGGACGGTCTCGCCCGTCAATATGTTTGGTGGAGATCGAAATTGAATTGACCCAAACGGCTCATCTGAACAAAGCGGAGTATAATATGAACAATCGTCAAAATAATAGTGGGTTACTTGAGACCAACGCGTCAAGGATTTATCTATATGCACATCGCCCCCGTGCAACAAGTTCGCGGCCCAAATTAGGGCCTGTCCGGCTCGTGCAGTAAAACGTTCAGGACTGATCCCATTGACGTCGACTAGACGCCTCCAAATAGGCTCGTAAACTTCCTGTGTAGTTTGCATCGAACCCACGTGGGCGTGACCGATGTGCTCGTTACGGTAAATCGGCCACTTGTGGGACCCCGGATAGTAGATTAACGGCCCCTGATCCGGTCCTATATCTTCCAAGGCAACCCACACACCACACATAAATCGCTCTGGCATAGATGAAAAATGAATAGAATCGGTATGATAGTGTTGTTGTGTTCCAACCGGGAACGATAATGACTGAAACGGAAAGGCTTCCTTACCATACAGAATCGAGATCAATCGCCGAACAGCCTCGTTAGTCGCTAAACGTCGGACGTTGGCGTTGAAACGCCAAGCGTCTTGGATTCGGAGCCCAGGTAGATCACCCGATCTCCATGCCTCCCAATTAAACGCACCGTTCAGTTCAGTTCGGATTTCGGCTGAGAGCCGGTCGAATTCTGGATCAGGAAACTCGAAGACTGCGAAGCCACGGTCTCTCAAATCGGACGCGATCCGGTAGGTCTCTTCGTCGTGACGCCCGCCACCGAGGATTTCCTCGAAGAACGGCGACTCCACGATTGGCACACCGGGCAGCGGATTGGCGAAATTTCTCATCGGACCTCGACACGAACGACGTCGGAAAACAGAACCCGGATAACCGGATAACTCAGAACAGGCCAGCTAAACGCGCGCAGGCGCCCCCGCATTTGGGCGCAGTCGGACATGATGGGGGGGGCGCTTCACGCTCCAGGGATTCCGCATTGCGCTGGTCTGGACGTAAGTCCAAACCTGCTCCCGTGACGGCCATCCAATCAGCCGATGCGGCAGGATCGCCTGTCGCCAGAACGGATTTAGGCTCGGCTCGGAATCGAGGATCCCAGGCCAGCGGTGCCGCATGACCTCGCGCTCGGCCTCGTCCCTGGCGGCCTTCGCGGGATCAAGGAAATCCAAACCGCGCGATTTGGACTCGTAGTGGGTCGCCGTGATGTCTGGCGTCCACAGCACCTTCATGCCTTTTTCGCGGAGCTTCAGGCAGTAATCTATGTCGCTGTAGGAGATCGGCAGATGGCGCTCATCAAACCCTCCCGCGGCAAAGAAATCCTCGCGTCGCGTAGCCAAAAAAGCCCCCGTCACGGCGCTCACGGCCCTCGTAGTCTGGAATCTCAACGCCGGACCGCTAACGTCAGACGCCTCGTAGAGGCCATCATGTATTACTGCTCCGTTCCAATTGAACAGGATTCCAGCGTGTTGAATCGTATAATCCGGATAAAGCAGTTTAGCTCCAAGTGCGCCAACATCTTCGCGCCGTAAAAACAAATCGACAAGCAAGTCCCAGCTTGAACTAAGCATTTTCATATCATCGTTTGCAAACACCAGTATCGGTGCTTTCGCTACAGACGCGCCGAAATTTGACAATCTGGACCAGTTAAATGGCTCAGGACAGTCAACAACGCGGACCTTCGAACTCTCAGGAAGCCTCACCTTCAACGCTTCTCGATAGTCGCTATCCCCGTTGTTTACGACCACGATCTCCAACCGTCGTGGGTCCGCGGCCAGTTTCTGAAGACTCAGCGTAAATGTGCAAAGATCCCCGAAGTTGTCTTTCGACGGGATAATAACCGATATCGATCGTGGGTCAGACGGCATCAAGCGAGGCTTCACACCTGCAGAATGGGCGCCAATGGCCCTTCCTTTATCGCGGCTCCCGTCGAAGCGACGGATAAGAGGAAGCGGGACATGCGCCACCGTCCGATGCTCAGCAAAAGCGAGAAGCAGCGACTTCCTCGTGGCCGCCGACAACTGCGACAGTCCGGGCCCCGAGAGCTCGCTCAGTGTTTTCGTGCAGAGTGCAAGACCATCTCCGAAAACGTTCACATGTCGCAGTGTGTCGACGTCTACGATCCGGCGGAATGTTGGAGACCGCCGCCCCAGTTCGTCCTCACCCTCTTCGTCGAACACGATGGCGTGGCAGCCTGTCTTCTTCGCGACGGCGGCTACCCATTCCAGGGCTCGTTCGTGCAAGCCGCCATTTGGGGGCAGGAACACGGCCCAGTCACTCGCGTCTTGAAGGGCGGCTTGATACTCGTCGAAGTCGGGCGACACCTGATTCGCCTTCAGCCACCTAACCCGCGGGTCCGCCGCGGATAACCGCTCCACCGCCGCACGCTGCTCGGGATCAGACCCTATGACGAGGAGCCTCCAATCGCTGTATGTTTGGCTGATGGCCGACTGCAGAAGTCGCTGAAAGGATCTCGGGTCGGGGCTTCGGCCCCCATTGACGACGATACAAATCGTTAAACGCGCGCCAGCATCTGGCACAGCCTCCAGGCTGGTCTCGGCGGGAGGAACATCGAACAAAGCGCGCATTTCAGCGTACGCCTCGGGGGGAAATGCGACGCTCGAGAGCGCGTCCGGCAACGCCGAACAAATCGCCGAAACTTGGCGGGCGATCCCGTCCAGCGTTCCGCGAATACCCAGAAGCGCGTCGAGACCGCCCAGGCTGAAGTTCCGAACTAGGATTGCGTTGGTTGCCTCTGCGTCACCGGACGCAAGGAGTTCCTGTCGCGCGACCTCAAGGTCGGGCGCCAGCTCGAGCGCTCGACGCAATCCTTCCAAGGCAAGTTCTCGGCGCCCCGTGATTTTTCGAAGACGCGCAAGCTGCAGATGCGCATCTGCATCATTGGGCCGACGCGATATGGCCCCCAGGTAGACTGCTTCGGCGTGCTCGAACCGACCGCTGTCCTTGAGCATGTTCGCCAACTGGATCCGCAAACCAATGCGGTCAGGGGCGAGCGCACTGGCCTTAGAATAGAGATTGGCGGCTTCCACATACCGTCTGGCGTCACGTGCCGAGTTCGCAGCCTTGATCAGGGCCACGAACTTAATGGCGCGGTAGGGGGCCGCGGCCGCGCGAGCGAGAAGCCTCATGTCGAAGCGAATGCCTGATTCATCGCTCTGGCCCACCAACCCGTTTGGGTAGCCTCAAACAAACATCAGACGCTATGAGGGTCCAGAATCGCCTGAAACGTCCTGACCTAGCTCGCACATCCTCTGCCGTAGCTAGGTCGCGCAAGCAAGGCTCACAAACCACGTCGGGCTAACCGCAGGGTGTCGGAGCGAGGCCACTGTTTCATGGGATAGTCGCTGCCTGGGCGCTGATGGAATAGTTTATCGCTGTCACGGTATTGACGAAGTCGAGGAACTTTCGAGCTTCACTGAGATCGGAACGCGCGACGTAGATGAGATCCTGCGACTGCACGTCAAAGTTTGCGGCCAGGAAATAGCCCCGTGGATCGCGAAGGTTTAGCCGATAAACGATCGGCACGCCCTTGCTTGTCGGCGACAATGTCACACCAAGTGCTTTGGCAATCTGGGGCCGTTCGAACCGAAAGAGCATCACCCAGCGGGCATTTGCCTGATTGCTGTCGAGTCCGCCCGACCGCGCCAGTGCACTCGCGAGTGTGAGCGTCGGATCCGTGATCGGGTACTCTGAGGCGTGCCCCACGGCCCCGAATGTGGCAAACTTCCGTGGCTGGTTGAGCACGCGGATCTCGTCCTTTGGAGCCAAGCGGATGTTGTCGCCTGGTACGGTAAGCACCTCTTCCAGGGTCGCTGCCATCGCCCGGCCGTCGCGCGAGACCTCCACCAGTACATCCCCAGGCGGCTGGGTAGACCCTCCTGCGGACTCCAAAATATCGAGCAGATGGTCGTGAGAGGGCGCCAAAGGGTAATGCCCAGGCTTGTGCACTTCACCGACCACCCCAACGGTGTTGGCGCGGCTATCTGTCACCACGAGGCTCACCTGCGGATCGACGGACTTGCCGATCAGACTGCGACGGATTCGCTCCTCAGCCTCACCGGGCGTCAAGCCCTCGACGTGGATGATCCCGCCGAACGGGATAGCCAGATCGCCATTTCTGTCGACCACGAGGCGCGGTAGCGCTTGCTGGTTCGCTTGCGTGGGGACGGGCGCCGGCCCGAACGTCGTAGCCCCGATAGAGCGGGAGAACAGACCTCCATCCGCTGCCTCATAGATCGCGATCGAAACCTCGTCTCCAGGCTCGATCAAATCATCGGGTGCGTCGCTGGAGTCGCCCGCCAACAGGGCCAGGGTGGCCGGGGTATGTTCCATGATCGCGCGAGTGGCAGCATAGGTGATATCCACCATGGCGAACTGGGGCACGGGCCCTTCGACTGCTTTCACCATTGAGTGCGGCGATGGGCCATCTCTCGGTATCGCTGCGCAGCCGGCGACCGTCAGGCCACAAATCGCGATTGCGAGTGTGACACGCATACTCATAAAGATTCGGTTCCCCACCAAACTCCGCAGCGGCTCAGAGCAGGCGAAACAGGACTCGCTGGCCGCGGGCCGGGGCTTACGACACAGGCTGGCGCGCTGCAATGCGGCGCTGTAGGCGTAATGCTCATCCGCAGACCCGGGGGCGTGCGGCCTATCGCGACAGTTGCACCGGTTCGGCCCCCCGGCGATAACCGGCCGTTAGTGTTGTGGAAAGCCTGCATGAAGCACCAGCCTCCGCCGAGCTTCCTTCCCGCCTCGGCGATGGACGGCCAACGAAATCCCGCAGCCGCCAAGGCACGGTGGCTGGCGCGGATTCCGTGGACATTCGTAGCCATCGTCGTGGTCCCGACATCACTGGCTGCTCTGTACTTTCTCCTCATTGCAGCGCCGCTCTATGTTTCGGAAGCCCAGTTCGTGGTCCATTCCCGCAGCGAGTCGGGAGAGAGTATGCTCGGCAGCAAGCTTCAAAGCGTCGGAATATCCCTGGGGAGCCAATCGGAGACCAATGCCTACGAGGTTCAGAACTATATGACCTCCCGAGACGCCGTGGCAGCACTTGATCGCAAGGATGATCTTCGGAAGCTCCTTGCGCGCCCCGAAGCCGACTTCATTACGCGGTTCCCTCGCCCATTTGAGGATGAAAGCTTCGAGAGTCTCTACCGGCACTACAAGCACTTCGTCTCCGTCGGACTCGATCAGGAGACGAATATCAGCACGCTGCGGGTCCAGGCTTTCCGCCCGCACGACGCGGAGGCGATGGCAAATGCCCTGCTCGCCGCCGGCGAGCAGCTAGTCAATCGCCTCAACGATCGCGCCATGGCAGATGCGGTTGCCCAGGCGCAAAGGCTGGTCACCGACAATGAACTCAAACTCACCCACATTCAGACCGAGCTAACCGCGTTCCGAAACAAGGAGCAGGTGATCGATCCCGACCGGACATCAGTCGCCGGTGTCGAGTTACTCGGAAAACTCCAAGCGGATCTCGACTCTCTTCGAGCGGAGAGGGAAGGCCTAGCGGCGGTTTCTCCGCAAAGTCCGCAGCTCCCCGTTCTTGACCACCGTATCACAGCCTACGCCGCGCAGCTGGACGCAGAGCAAGCCCGTCAGGCAGGCGAAACGAATTCGCTCGCTCCCAAGGTCAGTAACTATGAAGAAATGATGCTGGAGCGAAAAATAGCTAGCGAGGCGCTCGAAGCCGCAGAGGCAGGGTTGGAATCGGCGCGGCTCGACGCGCGCCGCCAGCAACTCTTTATCGAGCGAGTGGTCAATCCAGATCTCCCAGACAAGCCTATCCGACCGCGTCGCTGGATAACGGTCTTTATGGTCTTCGTTTCGACCTTGCTACTTTACGGTATCGTATCTCTTGTAGTGGCAGGATTGAGGGAGCACCGTCAGACCTGACGCGTCAGGCGAAGGTATTTCATGCTTATTGTCGAAGATCTCTGCAAACAGTACGTCCACGGTGGCGAAGTCCGAACGCTGTTCCGCGACCTGTCTTTCACGGTACAACCGGGGGAACGGCTTGCCGTCCTTGGCCGCAACGGGCAGGGTAAGTCCACGTTGTTGAAGATACTCGGCGGCGTGACACCCGCCACGGCGGGTCGAGTGACTTGGGGCATGTCATCCTCGTGGCCGCTAGGTTTTACCGGCGCCTTCCAGGGCGGCATGACTGGGTACGACAACATTCAGTTCATCGCCCGGATTTATAACCGGCCACCTCGATGGTTGATTGACCAGGTCGACCGCTTCGCAGAGTTGGGGTCGGCTCTGGCGATGCCGGTCCGATTCTACTCGTCGGGTATGCGGGCACGTTTAGCGTTTGGACTGTCCGTAGCCATAGAATTCGATTGTTATATCATCGACGAAGTGATCCAAGTTGGAGATGCCGCGTTTCAACACAAGTGTAAAGACGAATTGTTTAACCAGAGACAGGAACGGACATTTATTATTGCTTCTCATGACATGTCCTTTCTGAGGGAAATTTGTGAGCGAGCAATCATCGTGGAGGGAGGCCGGGCCAAATTCTTTGAAAACCTGGACGTTGCACTGGATATCTACCAGACAATCATTGAGGATCATGAACGCGCCCAGGCAGCCGCCTACACCCGCGTCGCTGGCGTAGCCGCCTGAGTCATGAGCAAAATCGATGAGAAGTCTCTCGACGCGGTTCAGCCGCACACTGTTTCGGTCGAGGCGCTGCACTGGGAGCGATATGTGTTCCATTGCCCCGACACAGCCGATGGCGCCTGTCCCGAGGTCATCGACATAACCGGCCGCCCGAGGCACCTCTTTAAGGGGCCTAACGTCGAGTTGGCTCCTGGACGTTGGCGCGCGACGGTGGGTCTTGAACTTTGTGCCGACGCGGCTCGTCGAGCCTTTGCGCTCGACTTCGGTACCTTTACGCATTGGGCGAGCGCCGATTTGCCTGCTGGCGTCAAAGGCGCCGTCGAGGTCGTGCTAGAGCACGACGTGAACCCCGGGGACCTGGTGGAAATTAGGCTTTGGCTCCATAAGGCCGCCTTCCACGGCGAGATCAGGCTTAAGGGCGTGCTTCTCGAACGACTTGGGAACCCGTCGCAGGGCGAAAAGGCCTAAGAGCTGCAGCCCATGCCCCGTGTCTGCATCGATGGCTTCAATCTCGGCATGCCCAAAGGGTCCGGCATCGCCACGTATGCGCGTAATCTGCTCGGAGGGCTCAACCAACTGGGATGCGAAACCCAGATCCTCTTCGCATCGGCGCGCGACGCCGCGAGCGATGACCTGACTAACCTCATCGATCTCGTCGACGCGCCCCCATCGGAAGTGCGAGGCAAGGCGCTTTCGATCGTCCGCCGTGTAATTCCACGCCGGAAACCGGTAGCGTGGCGCGTCGCCCGCTCACCCCAGGTGCTCACTAGGGAGGTGGAGACTCGCTTTCCCCCCGCCGATATCTGGTGGGCCGCCCGCGACATATTTCACTCCGCCAACCGAGCACATGCAGTTCTCGGTCGTTTCACACCTCTTGAGCTTGGTGACACCCCGTCCACCGACCTGATGCACTGGACGTGCCCTCTTCCATTGTTCGAACCGCGCATCCCGAACGTTTATACAATCCATGACTTAGTGCCGCTGCGCCTCCCGTACGCCACGCTGGAGAACAAGAGGGCGTTCTTGGACCTTTGTCGACAGATCACCAGCCGAGCCGCCCGCATTTTGACCGTCTCTGAACAGTCCAAACAAGACATCGTCCGTTTGCTTGGGATCGCTGAGGATCGGGTCGTCAACACATATCAGTCCGTCGACCTGCCGCCAGCCCTGACGGAGGATCCAGAGGAAGAGGTGGCGGAGCGCCTCAGCTCCGCCCTCAATCTTGATTGGCGCAAATATTACCTCTTCTATGGCGCGCTGGAGCCGAAGAAGAACATATCTCGCATTATTGAGGCCTACCTGACCTCGGGCGTCTCCTCGCCTCTGGTCATCGTCGGCGGCCACGCCTGGCTGAACGCCGGATTGAAAAACCTGCTTAAGCCAGACGTGATCCAACGCCAAGTGCTGCGCGATGGCGTGCTCGTCCACGCCGACCGCGTGCGCGAATACGATTTCCTGCCCTTGGCGCTTCTTGTCGACTTGGTCCGCGGTGCTCGGGCCACGTTGTTCCCCTCTCTCTATGAGGGTTTCGGTCTGCCCGTCCTGGAATCTATGGTCTTAGGTACGCCGGTCCTCACGTCCGACGACGGCGCTCTCGCCGAGGTTGTCGGCGACGCCGCTCTGCGGGTCGACCCCTACGACGCGCGCGCGATCCGACGCGGTATTCAGGCTCTGGATTCGGACGAAGGTCTACGTACCGATCTGATTACACGCGGGCGTCATCGCGCGAAAATGTTTAGTCACGCCGCATACGTCGAGCGCCTGCGGCAGGCGTACGAAGGATTGGTCTAGCCCCCATGCGGACGATCCACTTCGACGTCACGCGCCTATTTGTCCGCGGCTCGCGCTTTTCCCCTACTGGAATCGATCGGGTCGTCCTGGCCTACGCCGCATGGCTTCTCAATCGCTCCGACGTGCGCCTGGAGCCGGTGCTGACCATGGGCGGACGCCTCTGGAGCCTACGGCCTCGGGTGCTCGCCGAGCTCGTGGGCGGGGCTCAGCTATTCGCCAGTCAGGCCCAGGTACAGGAAGACCCGGCATTCGACCGGCTGCTGGTGGCGCTGGGTGCGCCGCCGGATGTCGATCCGCCTGTTCGAGCTAGGCCAGTCACCTACCAGATCCCCGCCCGCGCCCGTTGGTACGCAGACGTGGCGCGCCGGTCCCTGCTTCACTTGCGGCCGGCGGCGCCCGAGCGTGACAGCCTCTACCTGAACGTCAGCCATACTGGGCTTGGCGATCCGCACGTGCTCAGCCGCATCCGCGCCGCGGGCGCCGAACCGATCGTGATGGTCCACGATCTGATCCCCATCCACCACCCCGAGTACTGCTCGCCTCAGGCTGAGACGCGCCATCTTCGCCGCATGCGCCAGATTGTGGATCACGCGGCCCATGTGATCAGCAACTCGGCAACTACGGGGCAGGAATTCGAAGCCTATGCCCGAGCATGCGGAGACCGCGTCCCGCCGGTGACTGTCATCCCCTTGGGTCTGCAGCCGGAATTCCTATCGCGGCCGTCGCCTGTCCATGTCGAACGCCCCTATTTTGTCTGCGTAGGCACGATCGAGGCGCGTAAGAACCTCGCATTCCTGCTCGCCCTATGGCGCCGACTCGAAGAGCATCTGCACGAGCGTACGCCGCGCCTCGTCCTCGTCGGCCGCCGCGGCTGGGAGAACGAGGCTGTCATCGATCATCTCGAACGGTCCAAGACGGTCCTGCGCCTGGTCCTCGAGGTTTGCGACCTGCGCGACCGCGACCTCGCCCGACTCGTCGCCGGCGCCGCCGCCCTTCTCAGTCCCACTTTCGCCGAGGGCTTCGACCTGCCTGTGCTGGAAGCCCTGGCCCTCCGCACACCAGTTATCGCCTCTCGCATCCCGGTGCATGGAGAACTCGCCGCGAGCGCGACGCTCGTCGACCCTGTGGACGGCCCGGCCTGGCTCCGTGCAATAGAACACGCGGCCCTTTGCTGTGGCCGCGGCCCGGCCACGAACTCCCCGACCTGGCCCGCCCACTTCAAAGCGCTAGAAGACGTCCTGAGTTTGGCTACGGCAGCCTGGCCTATTCCGTCGACGACTCTCTTGCCGGCCGAGAGCCAGCACACTTGACGCTTCCGACCTACAGCACCAATCCAGGGCTCCGGTCCTAGGCCTACAGCGGCCCGCGTTTACATTCCATTTCGATCTCGCAACAGGAGTTCATGATGTCGATGGACTTGCCCGCGCCCCAAGGCGCGTGGGACTACTTCGACAAGCATCGTAGAATTCTTTGGGCGCTGCTGATGCGCGAACTCAGCACGCGCTATGGCCGCGACAACATCGGTTATCTTTGGGTAATCGTTGAACACATGTGCTTTGCTGGCGGTGTCGCCATCTTATGGTTGGTCATCCGCCCACCTTACGAACATGGCGTCAAGGTACTTCCGTTTGTCATTACGGGATATTTACCACTGATTCTGATGCGTCAAACGATGACTTTTGCGGTCACGGGCGTCAAAGTGAATAGCGATCTCTTATATCACCGAATGATCACGCCACTTCACATCATGCTGACTCGTTGTGCCATCGAAATTATCGGCATTTCCATGGCGTTCGTGGTCATTGGCTCAGCTTTGATGCTCGTTGGCGTTATTCCGCCATTCCAGAATTTTTTGGATCTTGGGTATGTCTATACCGGTTGGTTTGTCTTAGCTTGGATGTCGACGGGCATGGCTCTCATCCTGGCGTCACTCGGGGAGATATTTGAATTTGTCGAGCGTCTGGTTCAGGTAACTACCTATATACTCGTACCTATATCCGGCGCATACTACATGGCTGCGTGGGTTCCCGCTTGGGCGAGACCATACATGCTGGCCCTTCCGTTTGTGCATTGCTTCGAAATCATTAGACATGGTTTCTTTGGAGAATTCATCACGACCTATTTCAACATGGGTTATGCGATAGCCTGGGCTGCTATCTTCACCTTCATTGGACTTGCTCTGGCGCTCTTCGTGCGCAACCGCGTCGAGGTGCAGTGACATTTCGAACGCCGAGGTCGCCGAGGACACCTGCAGCGCAAATTTCGCGACCGAACGGCGCCGGAGCCGTTCAGCCTGAAGCCACAGGGCGTCAGGCGACGAGAGTGGCTATCCGATCCTCGCCGTCGCCCGTCTGTTCACCGCCGACAACGCACAGCGCGTTGCCCCATCCCATCAACCGCCCCACCACTCCCGGTGTCGCCAACCCCCGCCCGCGCGGGGTCGCGAACGCCCCGTTCACCTGGGTCCTCGCCAGCACCACCCGCCGGAACGCCTCATACAGCTTGGCGCTCGGCGCCTCAGGCGTGGTCCAGAAGGTGTCCAGGCCGCCCTGGTGGGTCATTCCCGGCATGTCATAGATCGCGCGGCCCAGAACGACCGTCGGGCGGCCGAACTCGATCGCCGACAGGCCGGCGGTGGAATTGACGCACACTGCGCCGGCGATCCGCGGCAGGATCTCGTGCAGCTTGCCGTCGTCGACGAAGGCGACGCGACCCGACACGCCTTCGCGCCGGGCGATCGCGTTGAGCACGCGTTGGTGTGGCTCGATCCCGGGGTCCAGCGGATGGGGGCGCACCATCAGGGCCGCGTCGGCGGGGGCGTGGGCCGCGAAGCTGGTGATCACGGCGTCCAGGAAGTCGGCCGTGCCCTCGAAGTCGGAGTGCCGCCACAGCTGGCTGTCCCCCGGGCGCTGCAGCAGCGCCAGGTACAGCGGATGATCGCCCGCCATCAGGCGCCTGCGCCGGTCGGCATGGCCGTGGACCAGGGCGTCGTGGAAGAAGAACCGGATGGTGTGTCCCAGCGCCTGCAGGGCGGCCGAGCGGCTGTAGCCCGCGCGGAAGCGGGGAAAGAACGGGCGGCCCAGATAGACCGCCACGTGATAGCGGATGATCAACCACACCGCCCCGGGCATGGCCCGCCCCACCACCTCTTCGCCCGACGCCGGCGCGATCTGCGCCTGCGCCAGATACCATTCCGGATCCCGCGGCAGGCGGGAATTCGCATTCACCCCCTCGCGCTCCAGCGTGATCCAGTCGGGGCGGAAATAGCCCTGCTCCAGCACGTGGATACGCAGGTCGAGGGTGCGGGCCAGTTCGATCGCCGCTGCGGCATAGGCGCTGGAATCGCCATAGGCGATCAGGTCGGTCACCCCCTCGCGCGCGATGAGTTGGGACAGCCACTTGGGCCAGCCGTCGCGGCCGCCGCGATAGACGACACTGTCGCCGCCCCCCCAGTCCAGCCGGTCTCCGGCGTTCAGAATGACGCGCGTGCATCGCGCACCGCCGGCGGCGAGTTCTTCGGCCACTTCGCGTGCGAACGGACCGAACGGCGCAGAAACAAACAGAAAGTGGCGCGCACCGTGTCCAAAAGAGACATCAGCGCGTTGCGGGATGAAAGCAAGTTCCGTCGCCGGACCGCGTGACTCGATACTCGACACGCTCATACGACACCCCCCGCAACCGGCGCTGGGGTGGGCTTGCGCCACACCCGCCCGCGCGCGTTTGCTTCAGTCTAGAAAGCTCTGGACAGGCGCATGCGGCCCAGCTGCGCCCAGTGGGTCTCAACTAGCGGAACATCAAAGGAGACTCAATGCGAAGCTCGAACCCTCAGAACTGTCCGCTGCAGGCGCGCCTAACCGCTGCGGCAACCAGCCGCAGTTAATAATCTCTCATTGATTGCATGGGTGCGAACACTTCGACACAAAAGAGGCGAAATGAGACAAAAAGCGGCCCCGACAGTCGCCGGGGCCAGTCACTTCAGCAACGCTGGGTCTTTATTCAAGGCGGACGCGCGGCTCAACATGCCCAAAGTAGATTTTCGTTACGGCTGACCGCGACCCTTTGACCGTTCCGCAATTTGGCCGCCGATTCGCGATCGGCGCGCCGGTCGCGAATCGGCGCGATTTCGCCCCACTCTGTTTTTGGAGTAGAGCCGGCCTAAGGAAGGCGCCGCCCTTCGCCGGACCTCGATGACCGCCCCCCTGCCTCCCACCGTCCCCGCCTCCAGCCGCGCCGTCGCCCTGCGCGTGGCCCGCCTCTATCTCGCGCCGCGGTGGAAGGGGCTCTTGGCCGCCGTCCTGTGCGCCGCCGTCTTCGCGGCCCTTTCCTACGTGCTGCTGAACGCGCTCCAGCCCGCCGTGAACGCAGTGACCCACCGGGCCGACGCCCGGACCCTGGTGCGCCTGCCGCTGACCCTGATGGCCCTGGCTCTCGCGCGGGGGGCGGCAGGGGCGGCTCAGGCGATGATCGTCAACCGGATCGGCAACGGCATCGTCGGCGACGTCCAGCTCGAGCTGTTCGGCAAGCTGGTGCGCGCCGACCTGGCCCGGCTGCGCGCCAGCCATTCCGGCGGCTTCGTCGCCTCCGTCCTTTATGATTCGGGACTGATCCGCGAGGCGGCCACCACCGGCGTGGTCAACATCGTCCAGAACGCCCTGACGCTGGCAGCCGCGGTCGCGGTCATGGGCATGAAGGACTGGCGCTTGCTGCTGGTGGTGCTGCTGGGGGCGCCCCTGCTGGCGACGGTCCTGCGCCGCTTCATGAGCCGGGCGATCAAGGCGGCCAGCGGCGCCATGCAGGCCACCGGCGCCCTTTCCACCGCCATCATGGAGGGGCTCGACGGCGTGCGTGTGGTGAAGATGGAGAACCGCGAGGCCTACGAGGAAGGCCGCGTGGCCGCCGTCATCGCCGAGCGCCAGCGCTACATCGTCAGCGGCGACGACGCCCGCGCCGTGGCCACGCCCGTCTCCGACGCCCTCTCCATGGTCATCGTCGCGGCGGTGCTCGGCTACGAGGGCTGGCGCGCCAGCGCCGGCCGCGCCGACATCGGCGCTTTCATCGCTTTCTTCGCCGCCCTGCTGCTGGCCGGCCAGGCCTTGCGCCAGGTCTCCAACCTCCTCACCCTGACCGGCCAGGGGGTGACCGCCGCCCGGCGCCTGTTCGAGGCCCTGGACGTGGAGCCGGAGGTCCGCGACGCGCCGGGCGCGCCGGAGCTGAAGGTGAGCGAGGGCGTGATCCGCCTGTCGGACGTCTCCTTTGCCTATGGCGAGGTCCCGGTGCTCGAGAGCGTCGACCTGGAAGCGCGCCGGGGCGAGGTGGTGGCCCTGGTCGGACCCTCGGGCGCGGGGAAGTCCTCCCTGCTCAACCTGATCCCGCGCTTCTACGACATCACCGGCGGGTCGCTGACCATCGACGGCCAGGACGTGCGCGCGGTCTCCCACGCCTCCCTGCGCCGGGCGATCGCCCTGGTGACGCAGGAGCCCTTCCTGTTCGACGACACCATCAGCGCCAACATCGCCTACGCCCGCGACGGCGCCTCTCAGGGTGAGATCGAGGCCGCCGCCCGCGCCGCGGCCGCCCACGACTTCATCCTGGCCCTGCCGGGCGGCTACGACACCCTGGTGGGCGAGGCCGGCGCGCGCCTCTCGGGCGGCCAGCGCCAGCGGATCGCCATCGCCCGGGCCTTCCTCAAGGATGCGCCCATCCTCCTGCTCGACGAGCCGACCAGCGCCCTCGACACCGAGAGCGAGGCGCAGGTCCAGGCCGCCCTCTCGCGCCTGATGGCGGGACGAACGACCCTGATCATTGCCCATCGCCTCTCCACCGTGCGCGGCGCGGACCGGATCTATGTGCTGGAGGAGGGGCGCGTCGCGGAAGTGGGCCGACATGAAACCCTGATCGGCCGCGGCGGCCTCTACGCCCGCCTGGCGCGCGCCCAGGATCTGACGCTGCCGGAAGCCGCCGCGTGAAGTCTTTCATCCGCTCGCCTGCGGTGCAGGGCATGCTCGCACGGCTGGTCAGCGGCTACATCCGCCTGATCACCGCCACCCTGCGCTGGCGGGTGGAGAACTTCGAGGCCGCTCGGGGCGCACTGGCCCGGCCGCAGGGGGCGATCTGCCTGTTCTGGCACGGCCGCATCGCCCATGCGACGGCCTGCCTGCCCTTCCTGGGAGGCCGGCCGCGGCGCGTGATGATTTCACTCTCGCCGGACGGGGAATTCATCGCGCTGGCCGCCGAGCGGATCGGCGCGCCGGCCATCCGCGGGTCTACCGGCCGCAAGGGCGAGGCCCTGGCCAAGGGCGGCGCCGCCGCCTTCCGCGCGGCGATTACGGCGATCGCCGAGGGGGCGGTGATGCTGGTCACGCCGGACGGGCCGCGCGGCCCTGTTCACGTGATGCCCGACGGCCCCATTCAGCTCGCCCGAGCCGCGCGCTGCCAGGCCTTCGCCATTGGCCTCGCCGCCCGCCCGGCGATCCGGCTGGGCAGCTGGGACCACGGGGAGTTGCCCCTGCCCTTCGCCCGCGCCGCCCTCGTCATCGCCGGGCCCTTCGACGCGCCCGTCCGCCTCGACGAGGCCGGCGTCGCCGCACGACGCGAGGGGTGGGAAACCGCGATGCGCGCCGCGCAGGACAGGGCGGAGACCCTCGTCACCGAACCCGGTCCTGCTTTCCAGCCGTCCCGGCCGCTGCTGGACACCCCGTGAGTCCGCCGAAGAGCCCACGGAACGCCGGCGCTCCGTGTTCGTACGGCAGGCGATGTCGGTGACCCCCGGTCTCGTCGCCTACAGGGCCACCACAGCCCTCGGCCATCCCCTGGCCACGCCGTGGCTGCGCCGCCGTCTCGCCGCCGGCAAGGAAGACCCAGCCCGCTGGCGCGAAAAGCTGGGCTTTCCCGGCGTGCGCCGTCCGCCCGGCGCGCTCGCCTGGCTGCACGGCGCGAGCGTCGGCGAGGCCCTCTCCCTCGTCCCGCTGGCCCAGGCCCTGCACGATCGCGCCGACCCGCCCTGCATCCTCGTTACCAGCGGCACCCGCGCCTCGGCCGAACTGCTGACGCAGCGCCTCCCGGCAGGCGTCATCCACCAGTTCGCTCCCCTGGACACGCCCCAGGCCACATCGCGATTCCTGAGGTATTGGCGCCCGGACCTGGGGGTTTTCGCCGAGAGCGAACTCTGGCCCAATCTGATCCTGGGCGCGAAGCGGCAGGGCGCGCGCCTGGCCCTGGTTTCGGCCAAGCTCTCGGCCGGCAGCCTTGCGGGCTGGCGCCGCGCCTCGACCGCCGCGCGATCCGTGCTGGGCGCCTTCGACCTCGTCCTCGCGCGCGACGGCGGCGCGGCAGAAGGTCTGCGCAGCCTGGGCGCGCGGGTCGACGGCCACGCAGACCTCAAGTTCGGCGCTTCGCCCCTTCCCGTTGACGAGGCCGCCTTGGCCGCCGCACGCGCGATACTCGGCGATCGCCCGCTGATCCTCGCCGCCAGCACCCATGAAGGCGAGGACGCTGCGATCCTCCAGGCCTTCGCCCCGTCGCGCGGACTGGCGCGCCTGGTGATTGCCCCCCGCCATGTCGAGCGCGGCCCCGCCATCGCCGCCCTGGCGCGCGCCGAGGGCCTGACGGCTGGCCTGCGCTCCACAGATCCCGAAGCGGCGCCGGAGATCCTCGTCGCCGACACCCTGGGCGAACTTGGCCTGTGGTATCGCCTCGCCACCCTGGCCATCATCGGGGGCGGCTTCGTCGAAGGCCCGGGCGGCCACAATCCCCTGGAGCCAGCCCGCCTGGATTGCCCGCTCGTCTCCGGACCTCACGTGGCCAACTGGCCAGTGTTCCACAACCTCGCCGCCGCCGGCGCCACGCGCCTGGTCAACCCCGCCGATCTTTCCGCCGTCATGGCGCAGGCCGCAGCCGGTGACGCTACGCTGCGGTCGATGGCGCAAAAGGCCCGCAGCCTTGTCGAAGCCCGCGACGCCGCCGCTCGTGCGGCGATCCCGCGAATCCTGGCCCTCCTCTGATGCCGATCCGCACGCCCCGCCACTGGTACCGCCGCGAAGGGTCCGGCTTCCGCGCGACCAAGGCCTTCCTCCTCCCACTCTCGTGGATCTGGGCCGAGATCACCGCCCGGCGGATCCGCCGCACGACGCCCGCCGATCCCGGCGTCCCGGTGATCTGCGTGGGCAACCTCACCCTGGGCGGCGTCGGCAAGACGCCGGTTGTTCGCACCCTGGCCGCGCGCTTCGCCGCGCAGGGACGCGCCGTCCACATCCTCACCCGCGGTCACGGTGGGCGAGCAGCCGGCCCGCTTCAGGTGGATCCCTCTGTCCATACTGCCGCTGAGGTCGGTGACGAGGCCCTCATGCTTGCCCACGACGGGCTTCCGGTGTGGATCGCCCGCGACCGGCTCGCCGGCGCTCGCGCCGCGGCCGCCGCGGGAGCTCAGGTCGTCGTGATGGACGACGGCCATCAGAACCCGCGTCTGGCGAAGACCCTCTCTCTCGTCGTGGTCGACGGCGAGACCCGCGACGACGAATGGCCCTTCGGCGACGGCGCGGTCTTCCCAGCCGGCCCGATGCGCGAGCCCCTGGCCGCGGGCCTGACCCGCGCCAATGCGGTAATCCTGCTGCTGCCGGCCGACCTCGCCGAGCCTGACCCCCGCCTGCTCGCCCTATTGCAGTCCAAGCCTGTGCTGACGGCGCGGCTGGAGCCGCTGGCGCCGCCGCCGAGCGGGCCCCAGCTCGCCTTCGCCGGGATCGGCAAGCCGTGGAAGTTCGAACGCGCGCTGGTCGCGGCAGGCTGCAGCCTCGTCGACTTCGCACCCCTGCCCGACCATACAGCCATCCCGCCTGCGACGCTGCGCATGCTCGCCGATCGCGCGGAGGCGCTGGGCGCCGGCCTGCTCACCACTGAAAAAGATTGGGTCCGCCTGTCCCCCGAATGGCGCGAGCGCGTGTGCGCCTGGCCGGTCGCGGCGAGGTTCGAGGACGAGGCGGCGATTACGAAACTGGTTCTGGACCGCCTCGCCGGCGGGGCCCCGCCGGCGAGGTCCTAGTCCTTGTCTACGCGGCCACCGCCCGCCGGCGCGACCGCATCGCTCCGCCCAGGCCGGCGACGCCGACCAGCATCAGCGCCCAGGACGCGGGCTCCGGTACAAAGTTGAATGCGACCCCGCCGTAACGGACTCCGTACTGGGGTCCATCGAGAACCGTGAAGGACTCGCCGGTCGGCGAGGTCGTGTCGCCCAAGGTGTCGGTGATTTCGACGATCTCGTTGGGATTGGCGCCGTTGTCCGCATAGCCGCCCGAGGTGGCGGTTACAGCGAACAGGGTCACGGTGCCATCGGCGTTGACGCGGCCGGTGAGGTCGCGAAGACCCGTGGTCTCCACGCCGTCCACAAAGCCGGCCTGTCCAGAATTCACACCGCTGACGTCGTAGGTCTGGCCGATCAGGTTACCCTGCAGCGTGTAGTCGAGCTTCCACACGCCGCCCACCAGGCTCCACTTTTCCAGGCCCGCGTGCTGGGCCGCGTCGGTGGCGTTGCCCGTGCCCTCGTCGGCGACATAGAGGGTGTCGGCGTTGGCGAAGAACAGGCCGAATGGCGTGTAGGCGCCGCCGTCGCCGCCCTTCTTCGTGGTGGCGAGGTCGGTGGGGAAACCCGGCACGACTGAAATCTGGGCCGAATTCGCCGTCGCCGCGGTCGGCAGTGCGCCGCCCGGGTTGCTGACCTCATAGACGGTGTCGATGCCGTTGCTGCCGCTGCCCTTCGTGAAATAGAGCGTGCCGTTATAGAGGGTCAGGCCGCGGAAATTGCTGTCCTTTCCGGCCTTGTCGCCGGACACCGATGTGAACCCCGAGTCGACCATGGTCGAGTTCGGCGTCGATCCAGGGGTGACGACCTGCAAGCCCGTCGAAGTGGTGAGCGCCGAGGGTGTGCCGCTGCCGTTGTTGGAATTGCCGACGGTGTAGTACTTCCCGTTGGGCGCCAGGATCGCCGAGCGGCCGTTGTTGCCGCCGTACGCGAGCGTCTGGGTGGTCGAGACGGCGCCCGAGGCGGTCACGGCCACGACGTCACGGTTGTAGGCGTAGGTCTGGCCCGGGTTCGGCGCAAAGAAGCTGGTGACCGGGTTGGTCGTGTCCTTGAAGGCGGTCGTGTCGGAGTTCGACACGTCGATGTTGCCGACGCCGCCGCCGTTGTAGCCCATGAAGGTGACCACCGAGCCGCCAGAGGTCTGGGCGATGTTGAGCGACAGCTCCGACTTCGAGGAGAAGCTGGTGGAGACGACGCTCGGATTGATGTTGAGCGTGCCGTTCACCTTGGCGGACGTGCCCGAGACGCTGAGGTCCTGCAGGGTGATTGCCGAGGTCACGCCGAACGAGGCGTCAACGTTGGCGTTGTTGAACACAGTCTGCAGACCGCCGCCCGAGGTCGCGGTCACCGTCTGGCCGGCGTTGGCGCCCGGGAGTTGGGAGGTCCCTGCGACAAGGTTCGCGACCGCGCCGACGTCCGAATAGGTCGTCGCGCTGACCACCAGCGAATAGTTGTCCAGGAACGTCGACGCCGACGCCGCTCCCGCGGTAGCCAGGACCGCGCCCAGCGCGATCGTCGACGCGCGGACCATGTTTGACCTGTGATTTTGCAAAATCGACATGCGCCCTCCAAATGGATGTCGACGCGCAATCGCGCCGATTGCCATGGCGGCCGCTCTCCGGCTCCCGCCGACCGCCTCCGTTTCACCGCTCTTCCGCCGTGACAAGTCCGCAGGTCGTTGGGTCATCGAGCCTACGGGATCCCGGATTTCCAGTGCGCGATGTGTGCGTTATGGGTCAGTAAGCGGGCATGGACGCCGTTTTTAGTCTAAAAATTAAATCGATAGTTTCGGCAGCTCAAGCGCCCAAAGGGCCGCTTCGCCAGCGGGCGCGACGCGTTGGTTTTCAGATTGAAAGTTTGCGAAATATGTGAATTTTATTTGACAGTTGGCGCATGGGCTCGTCGTGACCAAAGAGAACATCTTGTGAACATTCTCGGCTGCGTTTATGGTTCGTTCCGGGTTCGAGTGCGTCTGGATCAATTCGTTCGGCAAGACCGCGCGGTCGCCGGAATCATGGGATAGGAAGGGTCGGACACGATGTCAGGAAACATGGCTTTGAGGCTCGTCGGTAAGGAAGAGGGCGACAAGCAGCGCGCCCTGGAAGCAGCGCTCACCCAGATCGATCGCGCCTTCGGCAAAGGCTCCGTCATGAAGCTGGGCGAGAAGGGCAAGGTCGTGGAGATCGAGTCGATCCCCACCGGCTCTCTCGGCCTGGACATTGCGCTGGGCATCGGCGGCCTCCCCAAGGGACGGGTGGTGGAAATCTTCGGGCCGGAGAGCTCAGGCAAGACGACGCTCGCCCTGCATGTGGTTGCCGAGGTGCAAAAGCGCGGCGGCACGGCGGCCTTCGTGGACGCCGAGCACGCGCTCGACCCGTCCTACGCGCACAAGCTGGGCGTGAACCTCGACGACCTGCTGGTGGCCCAGCCCGACACCGGCGAGCAGGCGCTGGAGATCACCGACACCCTGGTGCGTTCGGGCGCGATCGACGTCGTCGTTATCGACTCCGTGGCCGCCCTGACGCCACGCGCGGAGATTGAAGGTGAGATGGGCGACTCCCTGCCCGGCCTGCAGGCCCGCCTGATGAGCCAGGCCCTGCGCAAGCTCACCGCCTCCATCTCCAAGACCCAGACCCTGGTCATCTTCATCAACCAGATCCGCATGAAGATCGGGGTGATGTACGGGAGTCCCGAGACCACCACCGGCGGCAACGCTCTGAAGTTCTACGCCTCGGTGCGCCTGGACATCCGCCGCACCGGCTCGGTGAAGGTGCGTGACGAGATCATCGGCAACAACGTCCGTGTGAAGGTGGTCAAGAACAAGGTCGCCCCCCCGTTCCGGGAGGTCGAGTTCGACATCATGTACGGCGCGGGCATCTCCAAGCTCGGCGAGATCATCGACCTGGGGGTCAAGGCCGGGGTGATCGAGAAGTCGGGCGCCTGGTTCTCCTGGAACAGCACACGCATCGGCCAGGGCCGCGATAACGCCCGCGAGTTCCTCAAGGCCAATCCCGACATCGCCCGCCAGATCGAGGACCAGGTCCGGGGCAATTCCAACCGGATCGAGGAGGAACTCCTGATAGGCGGCCCTGAAGCCGAGGACTGATCTCCCGCTCCTTGGGTGAGGCGTCAGGCCGCCTTTGGCGGTCTGACGAAGGGGCGAAGGCGCATCCTCAGCATCCCCTGCCCTTTTTCCCTTACCGCCTCGATGTTATCTCGCGGCGATGCCTTCCCTGAACGAGATCCGGAAAGAATTCCTCGGCTACTTCGGCGCCCGAGGCCACGGTGTGGTGCAGTCGGCGCCGCTTGTCCCGCGCGACGATCCCACCCTGCTGTTCGTCAACGCCGGCATGGTGCCGTTCAAGAACATCTTCACCGGCGCCGAGACGCCGCCCGCTCCGCGCGCAACGACGTCCCAGAAGTGCGTCCGCGCCGGCGGCAAGCACAACGATCTCGACAACGTCGGCTACACCGCGCGGCACCACACCTTCTTCGAGATGCTCGGCAACTTCTCCTTCGGCGACTACTTCAAGGCCGAAGCGATCGAGTTCGCCTGGGAGCTGATCACCCGCGAGTTCGGCCTCGATCCCACGCGCCTGACCATCACCCATCACGCCACCGACGAGGAAGCGGCGGGGCTGTGGAAGAAGATCGCGGGCCTGCCCGACAGCCGGATCATCAGCATCGATTCCTCGGACAACTTCTGGTCGATGGGCGACACCGGCCCCTGCGGCCCGTGTTCTGAGATTTTCTTCGACCACGGCGATCACGTCGCCGGCGGTCCGCCCGGTTCGCCAGACCAGGACGGCGATCGGTTCGTGGAGATCTGGAATCTCGTTTTCATGCAGTTCGAGCGCTTCGCCGACGGAAGCATGACACCCCTGCCCAAGCCTTCAATCGACACGGGCATGGGCATCGAGCGCCTCACCGCCGTCCTGCAGGGCGTGCACGACAATTACGACATCGACCTCTTCCAGACGCTGATGCGCGCAAGCCGCGAGTTGGTCGGGGGCGTGGGCGGCGCCACGAATGGCCCCTCCCATCGGGTCATCGCCGACCACCTGCGCGCCTCGAGTTTCCTGATCGCCGACGGCGTCAGCCCCTCGAACGAGGGCCGCGGCTATGTCCTTCGCCGGATCATGCGCCGCGCCATGCGCCACGCCCACCTGCTGGGCGCGACGGAGCCGCTGATGTGCCGCCTGGTCCCGACCCTGGTCGCCGAGATGGGCGAAGCCTACCCGGAGCTTCGCCGAGGCGAGCCGGTGATCGCCGAGACGCTGCGCCAGGAGGAGGAGCGTTTCCAGCGCACACTCGGCCGCGGGATGGCCCTGCTGGACGAGGCCACGACGGGTATGGGCGAGGGCGACATTCTCTCCGGGGAGACCGCGTTCAAGCTTTACGACACCTACGGCTTTCCGCTCGACCTGACCCAGGATGCGGTCCGACCGCGCGGCATCCATGTTGACCTCAACGGCTTCGATCGGGCGATGGCCGCTCAGCGCGCCCTGGCGCGCGAGAGCTGGGCCGGTTCGGGCGAGCAGGCCCAGAGCGCCGTCTGGCTCTCCCTGCGCGAACGCCTCGGCCCCACGGTCTTCCGCGGCTACGAGCATGGCGAGACCACCGGCGAGACCCTCGCCCTGGTCCGGAGCGGCGAGGAGATCGCTTCCGCGCACGCCGACGAGGAAGTCCAGGTCCTGTTCGACCAGACGCCCTTCTATGGCGAGGGTGGCGGCCAGGCCGGCGATCGCGGCGAGGTGGAGTGGGAGGGCGGGTTCGCTCAGATCCTCGACACCCAGAAACAGGCCGGCGATCTCTACGTCCACCACCTCAAGATCCTGCGCGGCAAGCTCGAACCGGGCGTACGCGCGCGCCTTGCGGTGGACGCCGATCGGCGTGCGCGTACGCGCCTCAACCATTCCGCCGCCCACCTCTTCCACGCGGCCGTCCGCCATGTGCTGGGACCCCACGTCTCCCAGAAGGGCCAGCTGGTGGACGCCGAGCGCATGCGGTTCGACTTCAGCCACGGAGCCCCCCTCACCCCCGCCGAGCTCGGTGCCGTCGAGGCGGAGGTGAACGCGGTGATCCGCCAGAACGTCCCCGCCGAGACCCGCGAAATGGCGCCCCAGGCGGCCATGGAAGCGGGAGCCATCGCTTTGTTTGGAGAGAAGTACGGCGACAGCGTCCGCGTTCTCACCCTCGGCAAGGCGCTTGAGGGCGAAGGCGCCTATTCCGTCGAACTCTGCGGCGGCACCCACGTCGCGCGCACCGGCGATATCGCCCTCTTCAAGATCGTCGCAGAGCAGGGGATCGCTGCTGGCGTGCGCCGTGTCGAGGCCCTCACCGGTGAGGCCGCCCGCCGCTGGCTGCTCGACCGCGCCGCCGTCGCCGGAGCCCTGGCGGACCAGTTCAAGGTTCCCGTCTCCGACGTCACGGCTCGCGTCGAAGCCCTCGAGGCCCAGCGCCGCAAGCTCGAGAAAGACCTGGCCGACGCCCGCCGCCAACTCGCGGTCGGCGGCGGAGGCGGCGGCGAGAGCACGCCGCAGGACGTGGGCGGAGTGAAGTTCATCGGCCGGGTCCTCGAGGGCGTCGGCGGGAAGGACCTGCGCGCCATCGCCGAGGGGTTCAAGAAACAGCTCCCCGATGGCGTCATCACCCTGATGGGGGTGGCCGAAGGCAAGGTGGCCGCCACCGTTGCAGTGACCGGCCAGGCTCAGGACCGGTTCAACGCCGTCGAGCTCGCCCGCACGGCGGTGGCGGCGCTGGGCGGCCAGGGCGCCGGCGGCAAACCCGACTTCGCCCAGGGCGGCGGACCGGACCCGGCGCGCGCCCAGTCCGGTCTCGACGCCGTCCGCGCCGCGCTCGAGACGGCTTGACGGCTTAGGGCGTGAAGTCGCGGATCCGCGCGACTTCCGCCGCGTCGAGCTTCTTGATCATGTCCACGACAAGATCGACCGTCTCGTCGAAGTCCTTGCGGTCCATGATCCCATTGTGGACGTGCATGTACCGTACTGGCACGCCGATATTCACCGTCGGTGCGCCGGCGCCGGCCTTCTGCATCTCAGCCGAATCATCGCCGTAGCCCGAGACAAGGTCCGGCTGGACCGGGATGTTGGCCTGCGCCGCCGTCTGCTTGAGGAAGGACACCAGCTTGCGGTTGGGCAGCGAACTGGCGTCGTAGAGGAAGATGTCGGGTCCGCCGCCGAGCTTCGCATTGGTCTCATCCAGGTGGGTGTTGGGCTGATCGCCGGTCATGCCCCCCTCGATGGCGATGCCGATGTCCGGGCGAATGACCTCGGCTGCGGTATGGGCGCCGCGCAAGCCGATCTCTTCCTGGGTGGTCGCAGCCACGAACAACTGGTTGGGATGTCCATCGGCCGCCAGCCGCTTGAGCGCCTCGATGACCACGGCGCAACCGACGCGATCGTCCCAGGCTTTGCCGAGGTAACGGCCATTGGCGAGCTCCTCGAAGGTGGAGTCAGGCGCCACCGGGTCCCCGGGCTCGATTCCCATCGCCGCCGCATCGGCGGCGTTGTGGGCGCCCACGTCGAGATAAAGGTTCTCGCGGTTGAAGGGCTTGGTCCGCTCATCGGCAGGAACGACGTGGATGTCGCGGATCCCGCTCACGGCGTGGACCGGCCCTTTGGCGGTGAGGATCACCCACCGCTGACCCGGCAGCGCCATGTCCAGCCAGCCCCCCAACATCTGCATGGTGACGAAGCCGTCCGGCGTCACGCGCCGAACCATGCCGCCCAGTTCATCCATGTGGGCGTCGAGCATGATGCGAGGGCCGCTCGTCCCGTTCTTAACGACGACAGAGCCCATCCCGTCATAGCTGATGGTCCCGTAGGGCTTGAACTCCCGGACCATGATCGCCCGCACCGGCTCTTCGAACCCGGATGGCGCAGGTGCGTTGGATAGCTCCCGCAGCAGGGCCTCGGTCCGGTCCTCCGCCACGGCTGCGCCCGCCGTCATGGCCGCAAGCAGCCCAATCGCCGCCGCAGCGGTCCCCCATTGTCCCATCACGTCCCTCCGGGCCTTCTCGCGAGAAGCAAAGATCGTCTTTTGTGTCAGGGACTTGGCTCTGCGCAACCCCCCTGCCTGGCGGGCTGCAGGGGCTTACTCGCACGGCGCAGCGGAGCACGCCGGGGTTCCCGTTGCGGCCCCACGGTCCTATGAGCGGCTCATGATCCCGCGCTACACCCGCCCCGAGGCCGCCGCGGTCTGGTCGCCCCAGACCCGCTTCCGCATCATGTTCGAGATCGAGGCGCACGCCGCCGACGCCATGGCGGCCCTGGGGGTGATCCCCGCCGAGGCCGCCAGGTCGATCTGGGAGCGGGCCGGGAACGCCGTCTTCGATGTCGAACGGATCGACGACATCGAGCGGGAGACGCGTCACGACGTCATCGCCTTCTTGACACACGTGACCGAGTTGGTGGGCCCCGAAGCACGGTTCCTGCACCAGGGCATGACCTCATCGGACGTGAACGACACCGCCCTGGCGGTTCAGCTCTCCCGTGCGACGGACCTGCTGCTGGAGGATGTCGAGCTGGTTCTCGCAGCGCTCAAACGCAGGGCGTTCGAGTATCGTGACACGCCGTGCGTTGGGCGCAGCCACGGCATCCACGCCGAGCCAACGACGTTCGGGCTCAAGCTCGCCGGCCACTACGCTGAGTTCGTCCGGGCCCGCGAGCGCCTGGCGATGGCCCGCTTCGAGATCGCCACCTGCGCCATCTCTGGCCCAGTCGGCACCTTCGCCAGCGTCGACCCTGCCGTCGAGGCGCATGTGGCCGAGAAAATGGGCCTGCGCGTCGAGCCGGTCTCGACCCAGGTGATTCCGCGCGATCGTCACGCCGCCTACTTCTCCGCCCTGGCCGTCGTGGCGAGCTCGATCGAGCGCCTCGCGGTGGAGATCCGTCACCTGCAGCGAACCGAGGTGCTGGAGGCGGAGGAACCTTTCGACGCCGGCCAGAAGGGCTCGTCGGCCATGCCGCACAAGCGCAATCCGATCCTGACGGAGAATCTGACGGGCCTGGCCCGCCTGGTGCGTTCGGCGGTGATCCCCGCGCTGGAGAACGTCGCCCTTTGGCACGAGCGGGATATCAGCCATTCGTCCGTCGAGCGGGGGATCGCGCCCGACGCGACGGTCCACCTCGACTTCGCTCTACGGCGCCTGGCCAACCTCATGGAGCGCCTGGTGGTCTATCCGGAGAACATGCGCCGCAACCTCGATAGACTGGGCGGGCTGGTGCACTCACAGCAGGTGTTGCTCGCCCTGACTCAGAAGGGCGTCGCGCGCGAGGCCGCCTATTCAATCGTCCAGTCGAACGCGATGAAGATCTGGCGCGACGGCGGCCGCTTCATCGACGCCCTGCGCGCCGAACCACAGGTGAGCGCCGTCCTGAGCGAGGCCGAACTGGAGGCCCTGTTCGACGAGGCCCCCTACTTCCGGCACGTGGACACGATCTTCGCCCGGGTGTTCGGCGAGGCGGCTCCCGCGGACGCCTCCGCTGCTCGTGGAACCCCTGTAGCCGCCTAACACCGGCGCTCGGCGCCGAGAAAATCGCCGGCGTCGAATTCTGTCGGCGCCGGGACCTCGACGACCGGATCGTCGCGATCGTCGAACTCCAGGCGAAGCGCCCGGGTCATCACCGCATGCATGTCGTAGAGGCAGGTGATGTAGGTGAACTCGAGTATCTCTTCGTCCGACCAGAACGACTTGAGCGCCTCGATCACCGCCGCCGGCGTACGCCCGCCGGTCTGGGAAAGGCAGTCGGCGTAGGCGAGAACGGCGCGCTCACGCGCGTCGAAGGCGTCGGACACCTGCCAGTGCGGCACGGCGGCGATCTTTTCCTCCGAAACCCCCAGGCCTCGCAGCGACTTGCAGTGCTGGGAGAACACGAACTGGCTGGCCTTGACCCAGCCGGCCCGCGTCTGGCCGAGCTCGCGCAGGACCGGGTCGAGCTTGCGCGCGGGATTCCGGTAGACGGCAAACCCGTCGGTGGCGTGCTTGAAGATGTCCGGACAGAGCGCGAACACCGTCCACCAGTCACCGGGCGTTCCCGTCGCTGTGCCAGGCTGAGCGACCGGGTCGCGGCCTTCCCCGAACAGAAGATCGTAAAAGCGCCGGATGTGGTCGGAGCCGACGTCCGCCCGAGCCACCTGTCTTAAGACCGGCATCGCCCCCTCCCCGCGCCGATGATCAGGACGCCGGAGCGAACGTCTTGGCCCCGGCCCCCGCCGGACTTGCGTCGTCCTTGAGGACAACGTTCCTGGCCCGCTGTCCGTCAGCCTGCATCGCCTCGTGGGCGACGTCGGAATCGGTAAACGTCCGTGTCCAGCACGCGAACTCCAGGCACACCCCATCCGGATCGAAGAAGTAGACGGAGCGAACAAAGACGCCGTCGTGCACCTTGGCGCTCACTTGGCTCGGCGATTCGTCATGGTTGAGGATTGGACTTACCTCGATCCCCTTGGCCTTGAGGCGCTCGACATACTCATCGAACTTCTCGGGCGGGACGTCGAAGGCCACATGGTTCATCGAGCCGTGGGCGGTGATCATGTTTCCCTGGGTCGGCAGGACCGCCGGCGAGGCGACGCCGGGCGCCGCGCTGGGCGCCTTGGGGAACCAGAAGAAGGCGAGGGAATCGCCGTTGCCGATGTCGAAAAAGAAGTGCTGTCCGTGGCCCTGGGGCATGTCGATCGTCTTGATCAGCGGCATCCCCAAGACGTCACGATAGAACTCGACTGTCCGCGCCATATCCTTGCAGACCAGCGCAAGATGATTGATCCCGCGCAGCTCGAATTCGGGATTGGTCTTTGTCGCCATCGAAGCCGCTTCCACCCGATGTTATGATCGAGAGGACGCTAGGCTCCACCCCTGACCCTGTCAATTTGACGCAGGGTCCGCCTGGCGTCAGACGACGCCGCGGGCCGCGAGCGCTTCGAGATCGTCCTCGCCCAGCCCCAACCGACCCCCCAGAATCTGACGGTTGTGTTCGCCGACGCTCTGGGGCGCGATGGAACGCACCGCGCCAGGGGTCGCCGAGAGCTTGGGAAACACCCCCTGCATCCGAAGGCCGGGCCAGTGGGGATGCTCGACCGCGACGATCGCCTCTCGCGCGGTGAAGTGAGGATCGGCGAGCATGTCCGCCGGCGCGTAGAGCCTGCCGGCGGGGATCGACGCCTCCAGCATTTTCGCCTCGAGCTCGTCGACCGTCAGCTGCGACGTCCAGCGGGCGATGAGCTCGTCCAGCTCCGTCTGGTGGCGACCGCGCGAGAGATGATCGCGATATCGCGGATTGTCCGCCAGCTCGGGCCGACCCATGGCTGCGCACAGGCGGCGGAAGATCGGGTCCGCATTGGCGCCGATCATGTATTCGCCGTCCAGGCAGGGATAGACATTCGACGGCGCTATGCCCGGCAGGATGGCGCCTGAACGCTCGCGGGTGACGCCGCCGGCGGCGTATTCCGAGACCAGCCCCTCCATGACCTGGAGCACGGACTCATAGAGCGCGGCGTCGACCACCTGGCCCTCGCCGGTGCGCTCGCGATGGTGCAGGGCGGCCAGAATTCCCAGGGCGCCATAGGTCGCCGTCAGCGAATCGCCGATCGACACGCCCATCCGCGCCGGCGGGCGGTCCGGGTCGCCGACGATCCGCCGCCAGCCGCCCATCGCTTCGCCAATGCCGCCAAAACCCGCACGCTCCCGGTAAGGGCCCGTCTGGCCGTAGCCCGACATCCTCGCGACGATCAGCCGTGGATTTTCCCGCCGCAGATCGTCTGGCCCCAGGCCCCATCCCTCGAGCGTCCCTGGCTTGAAGTTCTCGATCAGGATGTCGGCCTGGGCGATGAGGCGGCGGGCGAGCGCCTGGCCTTCGGCCACCCGCAGGTTGAGCGACACGCTCATCTTGTTGCGGGCGATCACCTCCCAGGTTAGGCCCTGGGCCAGTCCCCAGAGCCGCATGGGATCGCCACTGCCGGGCGGCTCGATCTTGATGACCTCGGCGCCCATGTCGCCCAGGAGCTGCCCGCAGAAGGGCCCGGCGATCAGCTGGCCCATCTCCACGACCTTGAGGTCGCCCAGCGCTCCGGTCATCCCCGCCTCGGGCTGCGTCGTCAGACCCGGTCCTGGCCCGCGATCTGGGCGCGAGCCATGGCCAGGAACTCGTCCATCTTCGTGCGCACCTCGGCCGCCGAAACCGTCAGCCCCGAGTCGACGAGGTCCCGGCTCACCTTGCGCAGGATATCCTCGTCCGGCGGCGCCTCCGCGTCCGGTCGGGCGACCGCGCGGGCGTAGGCGTTCACGTCCTCGAGGCCCATCAGCCCCGCGGCCCATTCACCGATCATCACGTTGCGGCGTGACCGGATACGCGCCTCCAGCGCCGCTTCTGTTGCGGCGCGCGCCTTCGCGTCCGGCCCTTCGCCGAAAGCGTTCACGCTCATAAGCCTGCTCGCGGGGTCACGGGACCGACATAGACCGGCCCGCACGGCGCGGCAATCACGGGAGAGGCGGCACGGACGCGCAGGGTGCGGGGCGATCGTCGAGGTCGTCAAATCGACCCAAATCCACCACGCGCGTGCCATCGGCTTTCAGGGCGAGGATGTCGGCAAACCGGCGATCCCAGACAATCTCATGGGGCAGGTAGGACGCGCGCGCATGGATGTCGGTGACGAAGGTCTCGTCGACGCCCCGGATAATGACCAGGATTTCCGCGTTCTTGTGCGCAAGACTTTCGGCAGTCTCGCCGTACAACGGACTGTCGGGCGTGATGTTGTGCATGATCTGCCAGGTCAGGAAGAACAGCGGAGTCCGCCTGCGCACAGGCGCGAGCGGCTCGAACCGGCGCAGGACGTCACCCTCCTTGGTTGTGACGTCCTGCACGAGAGTGAGGTTCACCTCCGCCTCGAGCACCAGATTCCGGCGCCGGTTGGCGGCTCTCATCATGAGCGTCGGCTCTCCGTTCATCGCGGTGACGACGGCGAGGTTCGAGAACATGATTCGCGCCGTCGGCCGTGAGATCCTGGCGAACAACAGACTGGCGGCGATTCCGAGATTGAAGAGGCCGATGAATACTTCGCAGGTGACGACGATGTTTGTGTAGAGACTTTTGGGCGCCATGACCCCGTAGCCAAGCGTGCCCAAGGTCTGAACCGAAAAAAAGAAGTAATCGATGAAATGTCCGGGCCGGGCCTGCGCGATTCCCTGCCGGTCGAGGAAATAGAGCTCGGCGAAGACGAGATTGAGCAGCAGGTAACCGCTCGCCATCACGACCATGAAGGCGCCCAGCGGCATCGTCAGCATCACGTGGTAGGCGTCGCGCCAGCCGTCCCGCGGGGCGCCGCGGAACACGACATTCGCCAGATCTCCCAACCGTCTGCGGGGGTGGGCGCCTATATGGTTGGCCTGGTGATCCATGCGCGTTTTCCAGCACCCCTCGCCGACCATACGCCTCGATCCGAGGTTCGGCCGAATGCCGCCCCGGGATCAAGCCGCGTTTGCGCGAAGGACCACCTTCCGCTAGGTTCGAGCCGCCCATTCCCGGGCTGTCCGACGCAGCTGTCGGGTGTGAAGCCGGGCGCGCCCGCAGGGATCGGCGCGCCGCTTTCCACGGCCCGACCGCGGACCGGACTCTTTGGAAAGTCTAAGATTACTATGACCCGCCGCAAGAAAATCTATGAGGGCAAGGCCAAGATCCTCTATGAGGGGCCGGAACCGGGAACTCTGATCCAGTACTTCAAAGACGACGCCACCGCGTTCGACGGCACCAAGAAAGCGATCCTCGAAGGCAAGGGCGTCATCAACAATCGTATCAGCGAATATATCATGACGCGCCTGAATTCGATCGGCGTGCAGAACCACTTCATCCGCCGCCTCAGTCTTCGCGAACAGCTGATCAAAGAAGTGGAAATCATTCCCCTCGAGGTCGTCTGCCGCAACATCGCCGCTGGGTCGCTGTCGCGCCGCTTCGGCCTGCCGGAGGGGCAGCCCCTGCCGCGGTCGATCATCGAGTTCTACCTGAAGGACGACAAGCTTTCGGACCCAATGGTCGCCGAAGAGCATATTACCGCGTTCAACTGGGCCGCGACCCAGGAGATCGACGACATCATGGCGACCACCCTTCGGGTGAACGACTTCCTCACCGGCCTCTTCGGAGGGGTGGGAATCACCTTAGTGGACTTCAAGATCGAGTTTGGCCGCGTGTGGGAGAACGATTTCTCGCGGGTGATTCTCGCCGATGAGATCAGCCCCGACAGTTGCCGGCTATGGGATTCCTCGACCAACGAAAAGCTGGACAAGGATCGCTTCCGCCGCGACCTGGGCAATGTGATCGAAAGCTACACCGAGGTGGCGCGCCGCCTTGGCGTGATGAAGGAGATGCCCACTGTGATCCAGGGCGGCATCCAGTGAGGACGTCTTGAAGGCCAAGATTCACGTATTTCTAAAGCCGGGCGTCCTCGACGTCCAAGGCAAGGCTGTCGAGGCCGAACTCCACACCCTGGGCTGGGATGGAGTCTCCGACGTGCGCGTCGGACGGGCGATCGAGTTCGACATCGCCGGCGACGATCCGGATCGGGCCCGCGACGAGGTGACCCGCATGTGCCAGCGGCTGCTCGCCAATCCGGTGATCGAAGGCTATCGGGTGGAGGTGGCCTGAGGCCATGAAGGCGGCGGTGTTGGTCTTCCCCGGCTCCAATTGCGACCGGGATTGCAAGGTTGCGCTCGAGCGGTCGGTCGGCGCGCAAGTCAGCATGGTATGGCACAAGGAGACCGAATTGCCGGCGGGCCTGGACCTCATCGTCCTGCCCGGCGGCTTCGCCTATGGCGACTATCTTCGGTGTGGGGCGATCGCCGCCCTTTCTCCGGTGATGTCGGCGGTGCGCGAGGCGGCCGCGAAGGGGATCGCGGTGGCCGGGATCTGCAACGGCTTCCAGGTCCTGTGCGAGGCCGGCCTGCTGCCGGGCGCCCTGCTCCGTAATGTCGGCCTCAAGTACGTCTGCAAGTTCATCGACCTTGACGTGGTCAACGGCCAGACCCGCTTCACCGCCGCCTTCGGCGAGACCCGCACCGCTCGCCTCACGATGGGCAACGGCGAAGGCAACTTCTTCGCCGACGAATCGACCCTCGACCGACTGGAGGGCGAGGGCCGTGTGGTCTTTCGCTACCGGGAAAACCCCAACGGCTCAGCCCGGTCCATCGCCGGCATCATCAATGAATCGGGCAATGTGCTGGGCGTGATGCCCCACCCCGACCGCGCCTTCGAGCCGGCCCTGGGCTCGGCGGATGGAGCTCTGATCTTCCAGAGCGTGATGGCCAGCGCCTGATCCCTCCCCTTCTGGGGAGGGTGGCTCGACGCGAAGCGGCGAGACGGGTGGGGAAGTGTGGATCATCCCCGGCGTCGGTGCCCTTCACCAGGGTTCCCCACCCGTCGCGCCTTTGGCGCGACACCCTCCCCGGAAGGGGAGGGATAGAAGCGCCGCAAGATCAGCGGGCGGCGGTCGTCGCGGGCTTGGGAACGGCGGCGACGGCGTTGCACTTGGCCAGAGCCTTGTCGTCGAGCGGCTTGAACTGACCGTAAGCCGTCACACGGCCGACCTGCTTGGCCAGCTGCTTGCAGCTGTCGAGTTCACCGGCGGCGTCCGGCGCGCTCTCGGCGACGCAGGTGGCGCCTTCGCAACGGAACACGGCGTGGCCGGCGATGTACTTGGCCGAAGCCGTGGGTTGCTCGAGAGTCGCGGTCACCGGGCCGTCGGCGAACGCCGCACCCGCCATGCCGAGCGAGAAGACGGCGCAGGCCGCCGCGAGGGAATGCTTCATGGTTCACCCTTTCGTATCAGATCACATCGTCCTGCGTCCCGGCGCCGCCCCATCGTCGACCGCGGCGTGACCAGAACTTGACACTGATTAGATATCAGTGTTCACTTTTGTTGCAAGCGATTTTTATCGCGTCGCACAATTTTTAATGCGCGGTGTTGTTGCACTGCACAATGCGACACTGCGCGCCCGAGCACACGCTATCCCGTGGCGCCTCGCCGCCAGCCCCGTTAGGAAGCGCGCATGAGCACGTCCGCCCCAGCCGGGTTGGAGGTCGCGTTACAGAGCGGCCTTTCCCCGGACGAATACGCCCTGATCATCCGGCGACTGAACCGCGAGCCGAACGCCGTCGAACTCGGCGTGTTCTCCGTGATGTGGAGCGAGCACTGCTCCTACAAGTCGTCACGGCGGCATCTGGGCAAATTCCCGACCAAGGGTCCCCGCGTGATCCGCGGACCGGGCGAGAACGCCGGCGTCGTCGACATCGGCGACGGAGACGCGGCCATCTTCAAGATGGAGTCTCACAACCATCCCTCGTTCATTGAGCCCTATCAGGGGGCCGCGACGGGCGTGGGCGGGATCATGCGCGACGTCTTCACCATGGGCGCGCGGCCGATCGCCCTGCTCAACGCCCTGCGCTTTGGCGACCCCGAGCACCCCCGGACCCGGCGGCTGGTCTCGGGCGTCGTCGCCGGCATAGGCGGCTATGGCAATTGCGTCGGCGTGCCCACGGTCGGCGGCGAGACTAATTTTCACCCCGGCTACAATGGCAACATCCTCGTCAACGCCATGTGCGTTGGCCTGGCACGGGCCGACAGCATCTTCTACTCGGCGGCGCCCGCGGCCGATCTGCCGGTGGTCTATTTCGGCTCCAAGACCGGTCGCGATGGCATTCACGGCGCAACCATGGCCTCGGCCGAATTCGACGCCGACTCCGAGGCGAAGCGGCCCACCGTGCAGGTCGGCGACCCGTTCGCCGAAAAGCTGCTCATCGAGGCGACGCTCGAGCTGATGGCCACCGGGGCGGTGGCGGCGATCCAGGACATGGGCGCGGCCGGCCTCACTTCCTCCTGTGTGGAGATGGCCGGCAAGGGCGGGGTGGGCGTCGAACTGGACCTCGACCGCGTTCCCCAGCGCGAAGCCGACATGACCGCCTATGAGATGATGCTCTCCGAAAGCCAGGAGCGCATGCTGGCGATCCTCCAGCCCGGCCGCGAGGCGGAGGCCGAGCGGATCTTCACCCGATGGGGACTGGACGCGGCGGTGATCGGCCGGACCACCACCAGCGGGCACATCGTCCTTCGCCACAAGGGCGAGGTCGTGTGCGACCTGCCGCTGGCGCCTCTCACCGAGGACGCCCCGCTGTACGACCGGCCCTGGCATGAGGAGCCACGACCCCAGCGGCTGGACCCCGCGCACGTGCCGGCGCCGGAAGATTGGGTCACGGCGATCCTCACGCTGGTCGGCTGCCCCGACTCCGCCTCACGAAGGTGGATCTGGGAACAGTACGACCGCCATGTGATGGCCGACACGCTCGAGGAGTCGGGCACGGCGGCCGACGCGGCGGTCGTGCGGGTGCATGGGACAGGAAAGGGACTCGCCCTCACCTGCGACTGTACGCCCCGGTATGTGACCGCGGATCCCTATGAAGGCGGCAAGCAGGCGGTGGCTGAAGCCTGGCGCAACCTTACCGCCGTGGGCGCAACGCCCATTGCGATCACCGACAATCTCAACTTCGGCAACCCGGAGAAGCCGGAGATCATGGCCCAGTTCGTCAGGGCGGTCGAAGGCATGGCCGAGGCCTGCCGGACGCTCGACTTCCCGGTCGTGAGCGGCAACGTCAGTCTCTACAACGAGACTGACGGACGGGCGATTCCGCCCACTCCAACCGTCGGCGCGATAGGCCTTCTGCCGGATTGGTCCCGGCGCGCGTCCTATTCGACCATGGCCCCCGACGACGTGCTTTTTGTCGTTGGCGTCAGCCACGGGGAGCTGGGGGCCAGCCTCTACCTGCGTGAATGTCTCGGCCGCGAGGACGGCGCGCCGCCGCCGGTGGATCTCGATGCGGAACGTCGCAACGGCGATTTCATCCGCACCCTGATTCAGGACGAAACGGTCAATGCGGTCCACGACCTCTCTGATGGCGGACTCGCCCTGGCCGCCGCGGAGATGGCCATGGCTTCCGACCTTGGAGTCATCCTCGAGCCCACGAGTCCCTTGCACGCCCACGCCCTGCTGTTCGGCGAGGACCAGGCGCGATACCTGATCGCCACCCCTGCGCCCGAGACCGTGATCGCCCGCGCCCTCGACGCGGGAGTTCCGATCTCCCCGGTCGGCCGCGCCGGAGGTCAGGCGTTCGCATCGGGCGAACTGTTCAGCATACCGCTGACGGTGCTGCGCGAGGTGAACGAAGGCTGGCTGCCTGCCTACATGTCAGGCGTTCCCGCCGACCTAGGAGACGCCTGACATGCCAATGGCCGCCGATGATCTGGAGACGCGCCTGCGCCGCGCTTTCCCCGACGCCGTGATCGAAATCCATGACCTGGCCGGCGACGGCGACCACTATCGGGCGAAGGTCGTCTCCGACGCCTTCAAGGGTCTGAGCCGGGTCAAACAGCACCAGATGGTCTATTCGGCGCTCGGCGGTTCTGTCGGCGGCGAGTTGCACGCCCTGGCCCTGGAGACCAGCGCGCCGCCTTGACCCGGGGGACCACGGCGCCTAGCTCTCGCGTCACCGATTTTGTTGTGGCCAAGGAGCCGCCATGTCCGAGACCGAAGCGCAGGATAAGGTCCACGCCTTTATCCAGCAGACCGTGACCGAGAACCCCGTGGTTCTGTTCATGAAGGGGATCCCCGACCAGCCGGGCTGCGGCTTTTCCGCGGTCGTGGTCCAGATCCTGGATCACATCGGCGTCGATTTCGCCGCGGTGAACGTCCTGCAGAACGACGAGCTGCGCCAGGGCATCAAGAGCTATTCCGATTGGCCGACGATCCCGCAGCTCTACGTCAAAGGCGAGTTCGTCGGCGGCTGCGACATCATCCGAGAGATGTTCCAGTCCGGCGAATTGAAGACCCTGCTGACGGACCAGGGCGTGCTGGCCGCCTGACCGCATTCGCATCGTCGGAATGAAAAAGGGCGCGGACCAGAGGTCCGCGCCCTTTGTCTTGTCTCCAGGCCTTGGCAGGCGCGCCGCAAGGCGCGCCTGAAGGATCAGGAGGCGTAGAATTCCACCACGAGGTTGGGTTCCATCTTCACCGGATAGGGAACTTCGGCGAGCTCCGGCCGGCGGACGAAGGTGGCGCTCATCGACCGGGGATCGACCTGGATGTAGTCAGGCACGTCGCGCTCGGCGAGTTGCAAAGCCTCGAGCACCAGAGCCATGTTGCGCGAGCGCTCGCGCACCGAGATCACATCGCCCGGCTTCACCCGATAGGACGCGATGTTCACGCGCTTGCCGTTCACCAGCACGTGGCCGTGATTGACGAACTGGCGCGCCGAAAACACGGTCGGCGTGAACTTGGCGCGGTAGACCACGGCGTCGAGCCGCGATTCCAGCAGGGCGATCAGGTTCTCGGAGCTGTTGCCCTTGCGGCGCGCCGCTTCCTGATAGGTACGCGAGAACTGCTTTTCGGTCAGGTTGCCGTAGTAGCCCTTGAGCTTCTGCTTGGCGCGCAGCTGCAGGCCGAAATCCGACACCTTGCTCTTGCGGCGTTGGCCATGCTGGCCCGGGCCATAGGCCCGCTGGTTGATCGGCGACTTGGGCCGGCCCCAGATGTTCTCGCCCATCCGGCGGTCAAGCTTGTACTTCGCCGAAATACGCTTCGACATTCAGGTCTCTTCCATTCTCGATGCGGTCCGGCGCCTCGCATCAGCGGAGGTGCAATCTCAACGGCGGCGCTCGCATCACCCGTCATAGCGATCGCGTCCCGTCCGGAGGGCCGGCGGGAGCGAAGGGGCGGCATATGACCGGAGAGGGGAACCAAGTCAATGTTCCCCGGCCTCGCCGTCGCCGGCCTGCGCCGCCCGCGTCGCCGCGAGCTTGGCGAGCACCTTCCCGCGACCGCGGGACAGGGCGGTGATGACTCCGCGAAGGGTGCGCACCTCCTGGTCGGTGAATCCGGCCTTACCCAGGGCGGCGCGAAGATTGCGCACCATGGCCTCCTTCTTCTCGGGCGGGTGAAAAAAGCCGGAGACCTCCAGCTCCCGCTCCAACTGTTCATAGAGGCCCATCAGAGCCTCGCCGGAGGCCGTGGGCGCCGGCGGCAGAAAATTCGCGGGCGCGCGATCGTCGAAAGTCATCCGCCACTCGTAGGCGTTGATGATCACCGCCTGGGCCAGGTTGAGCGAACGGCGCGAGGGATCGACGGGGATGGTCACGATGCCCTGGCAGAGGGCCACGTCCGCCGTTTCCAGGCCGGCGCGTTCGCCGCCGAACAGCAGGCCGGCGCGCGCCTCGGGTCCCAGCCCTGCCAGCCGGGCCGCCGCCTCCCGCGGCGTCATTACCGGCAGCGCGGCCTCACGCGGGCGGGCCGTGGTCGCCACGACGAAAGTCAGGTCGGCTATCGCCTGTGATACGGTCTCGAACACGCGCGCCGCCTCGAGGACCGATTCCGCGCCGGAGGCCGCAGGCCAGGCCCTGGGCTGGGGCCAGCCATCGCGCGGACGCACCAGACGAAGCTCGGAAAGCCCGAAGTTGGCCATGGCGCGCGCGACCGCGCCGATATTCTCGGCCAGTTGAGGTGCGTCGAGGATCACGCAGGGTGGATCGGCGTTCATGCCTGCTCTCATGGACGATCCTCGCCGCCCTTGGAACGGCGCCGCCCTGGAGCCTGATGCGTGAACGGGACAGATGCGAAGGTCGGATCAGGCTCTACGCTTCTGAATCTAGAGCAAATCGTCCCTGTTCAGACAGTTCCGTCTGAACAGGGTTTGCTCTAGGTTCGCCGCCCACATGAGCGCCACCCGCCGCCACTTCGTCGCGTTGTCGGCGGCCAGTCTCTGCGCCGCGGCCTGTTCGCGGCGGCAGGGCCCCGGCGCCGCCCCCAGATTCGCCGATCCGGATCGCCTCGCTCGGGGCGGGCGCGCCCTCAACGCCCGCGCCCGTCCCGGGGTCATGGATATCGGTGTGATGGACATCGACCACCGCCGCGCCTGGTACGCCGACGACCTGGGACACTATCCCCTCAATGGGCTTTCCAAGCTGCTGATCGCGGCGTGTGCGCTCTCCCAGGTGGACAATCGGAAGCTTCGTCTGAACGAACGCCTGAGGATCGACCGTCGGGATCTTTCCCCACCGCCCAGCCGGATGAACAGGCTCTTCGCGCGCGACGACCGCCCCCTCGAGATGCCGCTCGCCGACCTTATCGGCCTCTCGATTCAGGAGGACGACAACACCGCCGCCGATGTGGTGCTGGAACGGCTGGGCGGTCCCGCGGCAGCAACGGCGTGGCTGCAAGCCAAGGGGTTGGAGGGCGTGCGGCTGGACTCCTACAACCGACAGCGGATCCCCGACATGTTCGGCCTGGAGGAGTTTCGGCCCGAGTGGTCCGAAGAACGGGATTTCGCGCAAGCTCTGGAACGCATCCCGCCGGCGATGCGCGAAGCCGCGATGGATCGCTACCTCGCCGATTCGCGCGATACGGCGACGGTTCAGGGAATCGTCGGCCTGCTCGACAAGCTGGCGATCGGTCAGCTGCTCAGCGCCGACTCGACCCGCTTCCTGCTTGCGCTGATGACAAACCGGACGGACGCTTCGCGTGGGCTGGCGGCGGGACTGCCCCCGGGCTCCACCCTGGCCTTCGCCGGATCCTCGAGCCACACCTCCCTGGGGATCACACCGGTGGACAACCAGGCGGGGATCGCCACTCTTCCTGGCGGTCGACGCCTCGCGATGGTGGTTTTCCTCGTCGGATCGACCGCCACGTCGGTCGGTCGAGCGCGCCTGATGGCTGACGCCGGGCGCCTTTTGGCGTCGGCGAACTGAAGGCCGAGCTTTGCGCGAGCCTCGCAACGCTCTATAGGCCTGCGCGCCGCACGGACGCCGCCGACGCGGCCCGGCCGCGGCACTCCAGTTTCAGATGTCGACGAAGGTTGGGAGTTCGAGCCTAAGCCCATGAACAAGATTAAGGTCGAGAACCCTGTCGTAGATCTGGACGGGGACGAGATGACGCGCGTCATCTGGCGGATGATCAAAGACAAGTTGATCCTACCGTTCCTCGATATACCGATCGAATATTACGATCTCGGCATCGAGCACCGCGACGAGACGAACGACGAAGTCACCGTCCAGGCCGCCGAAGCGATCAAGCGCTGGGGCGTGGGCATCAAGTGCGCCACCATCACGCCCGACGAAGCGCGCGTGAAGGAATTTAATCTCAAGAAGATGTGGAAGTCGCCCAACGGGACGATCCGCAACATCCTGGGCGGCGTCGTCTTCCGCGAGCCGATCCTGTGCCGCAATGTGCCGCGCCTCGTGCCGACCTGGACCCAGCCGATCATCATCGGCCGCCACGCCTTCGGCGACCAGTACCGCGCCACTGACTTCGTCGTCCCCTCCAAGGGCAAGCTGACGATCACCTGGGAAGGCGACAACGGCGAGAAGATCGAGCACGACGTATTCGACTTCCCCGGCGGCGGCATTGCCATGGGCATGTACAACCTCGACGCTTCGATCGAGGAATTCGCCCGCGCCAGCCTGACCTACGGCCTGGCGCGCCAGTATCCGGTCTATCTGTCGACCAAGAACACCATCCTCAAGGCCTATGACGGGCGCTTCAAGGACATCTTCCAGCGTATCTACGAGTCGGAATTCCGTGAGCGCTACAAAGCCGCCGGCATCACCTACGAGCACCGCCTGATCGACGACATGGTCGCCTCGGCCCTCAAGTGGTCCGGCGGATTCGTGTGGGCGTGCAAGAACTACGACGGCGACGTGCAGTCGGACCAGGTGGCCCAGGGCTTCGGCTCGCTCGGCCTGATGACCTCTGTGCTGATGACGCCGGACGGCAAGATCGTCGAATCCGAGGCGGCCCACGGCACCGTCACCCGCCACTTCCGCCAGTTCCAGCGCGGCGAGAGCACCTCGACCAATTCGATTGCCTCGATCTTCGCCTGGACCCGCGGCCTCTCGCACCGCGCCGAGCTGGACGGCAACGCGCCGCTCGATCGCTTCGCCAAGACGCTCGAGGCGGTCTGCGTCGAGACCGTGGAAGCCGGCTTCATGACCAAGGACCTGGCCCTGCTGGTCGGAGACCACCAAGGCTGGCTCACCACCGAGGGCTTCCTCGACAAGATCGCCGAGAACCTGAAGGCCGGCCTCGAAGCCTGAAGTCCGCGGGCGCCGCTCGGCGCCCGCAAACCCTCCCCTTGGTTCCTATCAAAGCGGCGGTCGCCTCGTAGGCGACCGCCGCTCAGCCGTTACTGCGGCATCTGGTGATGGTGGTGGTGATGATGGTGGTGGTGATGCGGCGGGGGCCGCAGGACCCATTGCCCGTTCAGCCAGACATAGCCGTGGCTATGATACCAGTGACGGCTGTGGTGGTGGTGGTGATGATGGTGGTGGTGCGGGTTGCCGGGAGGCGGCGGATTGTATTGAGCCTCGATGAACCGCGCCTCGCTCTCCGCGTCTGAAGCTTTCAGACGTTCCATCGCGTTCGGAATCGGCTCGAACAGGTCCGCATAGCTAGCCGCCGGTGAAACCGCCGGGGCCGCGTGTACGGCCGGCGCCGCAAGGGCGACGCTGGCCGCAGCGGTGATCAGGGACGTCGTCTTTATCTTCATGCATCTCTCCCGAGCCCCCAGCGCTTTGATCGAGCCATGCCGCGAATGAACGCCCTGTGAATGGCCTGACATTCGACCGATAACTCATTGCAACGCTGAAATGCCCCCGGGAGCGAAGATCAGTACGGCTTTGACCTAGATCGCGTTCTAAGCGCGAAGATTCGACGCCACGGCCAGTCGGCGCGCGAGGCCGAAGTTGGCCAGCAGGTAGTGCAGGGCGCCCCATAGATAGAAAAATACGGTGATCAGGATGCCCTGGCGCGTCGCCGCGACGAGGGCGTCGTGGCAGGCGGCTCCCGCCGTGGGGGGCGCTCCCTTGGGCGCGAGACCGCCCGGGCAGGCATGGGCGAAGTCGGATCCGCTTGCGCCGAAGAGACCGAGGAAAGCTGACCACAGGTTCTGGCCGCCGGCGCCGGTGAAGTGCAGCTCGGCGAGGTGGTCGATGAACCATCCGGTGAGGAGTGGACCGCCGCCCAGGGCGATCAGGTTCAGGAACAGGAACATCACCGCCGTGGCGGTGGCGCGCCGGCGCGGCTCCACCACGTTCTGAACCACGCCAAAAGTCGGCCCCAGATAGGTGTAGTGGAAGACGCCGGGCAGAAGGAGGACCGCGGCGGCGACCCGCCAGTCCGGACGGGAATAGGCGAATAGGTAAATCGGCGTGGCGATGGCGAGGCCGATCGCGGGCGTCAGGGCGTACCACCGCGCGCTGCGCCGGCTGGCGCGGTCGCTGATGAAGCCGCCGGCGAGGGTGCCAAGGCCGGTCGAGAAGCCGCCGATGAGCCCGAAGATCAGCCCGACCGTGGCGTAGTCGAGCCCGAAGGCGCGGTTGAAGTAGGGCGCGGCGAACTGGCCGATACCGTAGCCGCCGACCGAGACCAGGGTGACGCCGAGGATCATGTTGAGCACAGGCCACGAGCCGAAGAGCTGGCGCGTGACGATCCAGAGCTCCGACAGTTCGTACTTCAGCCAGTGACCCCGCGGCGAAGCGTCCACGGCGTGCGCAGCGACGTCCTCCGGTCCGATGGGTCGTTCGAGCGCCTCCGACGCCCCGCGTGGCGGCTCGCGCACCACGAGCTTGAGCAGGAGCGCGACGATTACGCCCGGCGCGCCCACGATCATGAACGCCCCGCGCCAGCCAACCGTCTTGGCGAGCCAGCCGCCCGCCACCGCGCCGATCATGCCGCCCAGTGGTATCCCGAAGGCGTAGACCGCCAGGGCCGAGGCCCGGCGCCGGGGCGCGTAATAGTCAGAGATCAGCGAATGGGCGGGAGGGGAACAGCCGGCCTCCCCCACCCCGACTCCGACGCGCAGGGCCAGGAGCCCAAGGAAGCTTCCCGCAAAGCCGCAGGCCACGGTGAACGCCGACCAGACCACCATCGCCGCCGAGATGATCGTCACGCGGTTGAACCGCTCCGCGGCGCGGGCGATCGGAATCCCAAGGACGGTGTACAGGATGGCGAAGGCCATGCCGCCCAGCAGGCCCAGCTGGGTGTCGGTGATCTTCAGGTCGACCTTGATCGCCTGGCCGATGATGCCAACGATGGTGCGGTCGACGAAATTCATCGTGTAGGCGGCGACGAGGAACCCCACCACGACGCTGCGGTAGCCTTCCGTCGGCGCCCATCGCGCAGCCGGCGGCGTCGCCAAACCTTCCACCCTAGGAGCGTTCATGCTTCTTCCCCGTTGGACGCGAACCGCGCCCGAACGAGACGACGCGACATGGAGACAGCCTCATGGAATTGCTGATCGGCGACAAGGTCTGGTCGAGCTGGTCCATGCGGCCCTGGCTGGCGCTCAAGCGCGCGGGCGCCGAGTTTACTGAGACCTTGATCCCCTTGCGTACACCCCAGACCGACGCCCGCATCCGGGCGGCCGGGTCGCCCTCGGGCATGGTTCCCGTGCTCAAGGACGGCGATCTTGTGATCTGGGACAGCCTGGCGATCTGCGAGTACGTCGCCGAGGCGTTCCCCCAGGCGAAGCTGTGGCCGCAGGACCGCGCGGCCCGGTCTCTGGGGCGGTGCGCCTGCGCCGAGATGCATGGCGGCTTTCACTCCATGCGCGGCGAGCTCTCGATGGACCTGGCCAAGCGCGAATCGGCCAGCCTGGTCCCCGCCACCGGAAACGACGTGCGTCGCGTGGTGGCGTTGTGGAACAGCCTGCTCTCCCGTTTTGGCGGCCCGTTCCTGCTTGGGCAGGACTGGTCGATCGGCGACGCCTTCTTCACGCCGGTGGCCACGCGACTGCGCAGCTATGGCGTGCGACCGAGCGACTATGGCGACACCGGCGGGGCCGGCGCCTATGCCGAGCGCCTGCTCCAGCAGCCCGAGTACCTCGAATGGGAGCGTGACGCCCTCGCCGGCGCCTCGGCGACATGAGCGGCGGCGAATCGGCTGTCATGTCTCGGCCGACCACGACGCGCATGCGGGCCGAGGCCGCCCAGACTGCCGAAGCTCTGCGGCAAGGGGCGGCGGCGCGCCTTGAAGGTGTCCGGCGGGCCGCTGCGCTGTTGCGGGAGCGGAACCCGGCCTTCGTCGCCACGGCCGCCCGGGGGAGCTCGGACCACGCGGCGACGTACGCCAAGTACCTGATCGAGACGCGGCTGGGCGTGCCGGTGCTCTCCCAGGCGCCTTCCGTGCAATCGATCTACGGCGCGATCTCGGCTCGACTGGGCGAGGCGGCCCTGCTGGCGATCTCGCAATCGGGGCGAAGCCCCGACCTGCTGGAGACGGCGGACGCGGCCAAGGCGCACGGCGCCCTGGTGATCGCCCTGGTCAACGACGCCGCTTCGCCCCTGGCGCAACTTGCAGACGTGACCGTCCCGCTCGCCATGGGCGCAGAGACGAGCGTGGCGGCCACCAAGAGCTTCCTGGGCGCCATGGCGACCCTGGTGTCCCTGACCGCCGAATGGGGCGAGGACGCCCGGTTGAGGGCCCTGGCGGATGACCTGCCGGCTGCGCTGGAGCGTGCCTGGCGCGTGGACTGGAGCGCTGCAGCGGCGCCCCTGGCGGCCACGCAGAACCTGTTTGTGCTCGGCCGCGGCCTCACCTTCGCGTCGGCGCAGGAGGCGGCCCTGAAGTTCAAGGAGACGTGCGGCATCCACGCCGAGGCCTTCAGCACGGCCGAGGTGCTCCATGGGCCCGCGGCGCTCGTGGGCCCAACGATGCCGCTGCTGATCTTCCCGCCGGCCGACGCCGCCGCGCGCGGCCTCACCGACCAGATCGACGCCTTCCGCCGCCGCGGCGCCCTCACCATCGTGGCGGGCGAGGGCTGGGGTGGAGATATCGCCCTGCCGGTGGAAACCGGCCTTGCGCCGGAGGTGGCGCCGATCGCCATGGTCCAGAGCTTCTACGGCCTCGTCGAAGTCGTCGCCCTGGCGCGCGGCCGCGATCCTGACCACCCGCCGCACCTGGCCAAGGTGACCCGCACGCGCTGAGCGCTTAGTTGCACTTCGCCTGGCCTCGCCCCTTGACGCAGGTCTTGCCTCCGGGACCCTGAGCAACCCCCATCCCGTTCTTGGTCGGCGCCTCGCCGCCGCGCGCGGCTTGCGTGGTCGTCACGCCGTTGGAATTGGTGTGGGATACCGCAGCATTGCCGGTCCGCGTGTTGTAGGCCGCTCTGCCGCCGCCTTGCACCACGGTGACGCCGCTCCAATGGGTCGTGGCGCCGACGACCCCTCCCGGAGTTGCGGTCACGGGGGCGACGGCCGCTCCCTCCGCGACCACCAATGCGCCGTGCGCCGGCGCGGCCGGGGCCGCTGATCCCGGGGGAGTGGCGATGAGTCGTCCGGCGGCGGTGACGCAGTCCGCCGCCGCGGACGCCGCGACGCTCAAGAAGAGCCCTGTAATCAGAAACGTCTTCATTTCTGAGCTCCTGGCCCGTGTGGCCAGTGGCGAACAATACACGCTTGTTCGACCGACAACATCGGTCGAAACACCAACCCACCGAGGTAATCGCTGGCGTGACGCAACGCCGATTGGGCGCCGGAATATTTCTCAGAACAACCCCAACGACTTGAGGCTGGCCACCCCGTCGCGGCCGACGACGATGTGGTCGTGCACGATCACGCCCATCACCTTGCCTGCGTCCGCCACCTGCTTGGTCATGGCAACGTCCGCCGACGAAGGCGTGGGGTCGCCCGAGGGGTGGTTGTGGGCCAAGATGATGGCGCTGGCCGACAGTTCCAGCGCCCGGCGCATGACCTCGCGCGGATAGACGGGCGCGTGGTCCACGGTGCCCTCGTTCATCACCTCGTCGGCGATGAGCTGGTTCTTCTTGTCGAGGAACAGGACACGGAACTGCTCGCGCGAGGCGTGGGCCATGGCGACCTTGGCGTAGGCGAGCAGGGCTGACCAGGATGAGATCACCGTCCGGCGCGCCGCCTCCCCTCGCCCGATCCGGACTGTCGCCTCGTGGATAAGCTTGAGATCCAGGGCCGCGGCCGGCCCCACGCCTGGCACGCCCTTGAGTTCCTCAACGCTCGCGCCGAACACCGCGGCCAGACCGCCGAAACGGGCCAGGAGCGCCTTTGCGATCGGCTTGATGTCCCCCCGCGGGAGACTGCGTGCGAGCATGAGTTCGAGCAGTTCATAGTCCGGCAGGGCCGGCAGGCAGATCGCCGCCCGCTGGCGCAGGCGGCCCCGATGGCCGAGCTGATGCGAAGGCGTCGACGGGCGATCCGGAGACGTTGGCTGGGGCTCAGGCGGGGCTATGAAAGCCGCGAACAATCCCCCGTCTTCCAGCATCGCCCGGCCCCAGCCCCTCGATTGGCCGGACCCTAGCAAGACCGCCGGCCTTGCGCCAGCGTTTCACATGCAAATTGTAAAGATCGGCGCACTCAGGCTGGCTTGAACACACCCGCCGGCGAAAGCGTGAAGACTTCGCAGCCGTCCTCGGTGACGCCCACGGAGTGTTCGCATTGTGCGGAGAGAGACTTGTCGCGCGTCACGGCCGTCCAGCCGTCGGCGAGCAGCTTCACCTGCGGCCGGCCGAGGTTCACCATCGGCTCGACGGTGAAGAACATGCCGGCTTGGAGGATGTCGCCCGAGCCGGGGCGGCCGTAGTGGAGGATGTTGGGCGCATCGTGGAAGATCCGGCCAAGACCATGGCCGCAGAAGTCCCGCACCACGCTGCAGCGCTGGGCTTCCACATAGCTCTGGATCGCGTGGCCGATGTCGCCCAGGCGCGCACCCGGCTTGACCTGCGCCAGGCCGCGTCCGAGCGCCTCGTAGGTCACGTCGATCAGGCGCCGGGCGCGGGGGGCGACTTCGCCCAGGGCGTACATGCGCGAGGTGTCGCCATGCCACCCATCGACGATCACCGTGACGTCGATATTGGCGATGTCGCCTTCCTTGAGGACGCGCTCGCCCGGCGCGCCGTGGCAGACCACGTGATTGGGCGAGATGCACAGGGTGTAGCCGTAGCCGCGATAGAACAGGCAGGCGGGCAGCGCGCCGTGATCGAGAATGAATTCGCGCGCCAGTTGGTCGAGGAGAGCGGTCGACACGCCGGGCTGGACGTGCGGGGTCAGCATGTCCAGGCATTCAGCCGCGAGGCGCCCAGCCACGCGCATGCCCTCGAAGGCCTCCGGCCCGTGGACCTTGATGCGGCGGCTGCGCGACTCGACGAGGGTGTCTTCGGCCAGGGTCATCAGCGCGAACAGCCTTCCTGTCTAAAGCGGGCGCCGCAGAGCGCTCAGGGTCAGGCGGAGGTGTCCCTGGCCCAGGGCAAACGGCGCGTAATGCGAACGGTTTCCGGTGTAATGTCGCAACCGTAGCACAGGACTTCAACTCCCGCCGCGGCGGCAGTGTTCAGGCCGGCGGCATATGTGGGGTCGAGGTCCGCGCAGGCGGCGAAGCTCTCGCAGTCGGTGCGCTGGATCACGAACAGCTGCACGGCGCGATCACCCTCCGCCACGCGGGCCGAAAGCTCGCGCAAGTGTTTGGCGGAGCGGGCGGCGACGCAGTCAGGAAACTCCGCCAGGGAGCCGTTGCGCCTCAGGTGGCAGTTCTTCACCTCGAGCCAGCAGCGCGGGCGATCGGGATCGTCCAGGACGAAGTCGACGCGGCTTGCCTCCCCCATCCGCACCTCGCGCCGCACGACCGCGTAGTGCGCCAGTTCGGGTATGGCGCCCTCAGCCAGAGCCTCGGCCACCAGGCGATTGGGGTTGAGCGTATTGACGCCGACGAGGCCGCCGTCCGCCTCGATCAGTTCCAGGGTCCAGGCGAGCTTGCGCCGTGGGTTGTCGTCGCCGGAAAGCCAGGCGCCGAGGCCCGGGGTGTTGAGGCCCAGCATGGCGCCGGGATTGGGACAGTGGGCGGTCACTTCGCGGCCGTCCTCGAGCCGCACGTCGGCGAAGAACCGCTTGTAGCGCGAGACGAGAGTCCCGCGGACCATGGGCTGGGGCAGGCGCATGGGCGCCTTCTAGCGGGAGCGTGGCGTTGATTGCATCCCCGGCCCGGCGACCGGGTCGTGAAAGATTCAACGCAGAGACACGGAGGCGCAGAGACACAGAGGGGCCGCGGACCGGCTTGCGACGCGCCTGTGGCTCAGAGGTTGTATTTTACCACTAAGAGCACCAAGGACACTAAGTTCAGTGGCAAAAAATCACGAGCACTTCTGGCCACAGGGTGCGGATACTAAAATTGATTTCGCCTTCGGCGCGGCGCAGTTGCTATCGTGGTTGCCAGGTAAGCTAAGGCTTGTCAGCGTCGGCTGCGCCGAAGGCGCGATTAACGCTCAAGCGTCAGATCCACGTGACGTGACGAGGATACCCAAACTCTCCTTCGTGTCCTTGGTGCTCTTGGTGGTGAAAATGCAGCCTCGCAGGCCACCCTTCTCTGCGTCTCTGCGCCTCCGCGTCTCTGCGTTGAACTCTTCAAAGCCCCGGACGCCCGCGGATGCGCTATGGGCTTGGCCGATGGGGCGGCAGGAGGAGAGACGAGTGACCGACACGCGCTGCGCGATCATCCGGGCCTGGCCCTTCCTCGCGATCGCGCTTGTACTCGGCGCCTGCGCCCGCCCCGCGCCTCCCGACCCGAACGCCGTGGCGATCCAGAAGCGCTTCGGCAAGCTTCAGCTGAGTTGGGTCACCCATCGCATCGTCGCAGGACGGCCGGTCGTGTGCGGCTATGCGGGGCCGCCGCGAAACGCGCAGGTCTTCATCGCCAAGGACGGTTGGGTGTTCACCCCTTCTGACGTCGCTCCAGGGCAGTTCGACCATTGGCAGGACGAGTTCTGCGGCCCCGACTGGATCAAGCCCTACAACGGGTGACACGCGCGGCCACGTTGCGCGCGGCCGGCGCACAGCCTAACTGCGGCCGGTTTGCAGGAGGTCGCGGATGGACGAGACGGATCGGGTGACGGCGGCGGTGCTGATCATCGGCGACGAGATCCTCTCGGGGCGAACCCAGGACATCAACCTCAACTACATCGCCCGCTATCTCGGGGTTTTCGGGGTCGACCTGGCGGAAGCCCGCGTAGTGGCCGATGTTAAGGCCGAGATCATCGCCGCCCTGGACGCCCTGCGCACGCGCTGGGACTACGTCATCACGACCGGTGGGATCGGCCCGACCCACGACGACATCACCGCTGAGTGTGTCGCGGAGGCCTTCGGCGTGGAGCTGGAGGAGAACGCCGAGATCCTGGAGATGATGCGCGAACGATGGGGCGCGGAGCCCAATCCGGCGCGCCGGCGGATGGCGCGGGTTCCGGTGGGCGGATCACTGGTTCGCAATCCGGTCCAGGGGCCGCCCGGATTCCGGATTGGCAATGTGTTCGTCCTGGCCGGCGTGCCGCGGATCATGCAGGGCATGCTGGAGGATGTGGGACCGCGCCTGCGCACCGGCCGCGTGGTGGTCTCTCGCACTGTCCGCGTGGAAGGAACGGGCGAGAGCGTCATGGCGGCCCCGCTCGAGGTGCTCGCCAAGGCCCACCCCAACCTCTCCCTGGGCAGCTATCCCTTCTTCAATGCCGACGGCTTCGGCTCGAACCTCGTCGTGCGCGGCCGCGATCCGCAGGAGGTGGCGGCGGCGGTCGACGAACTGGTCGCGGCAATGTCCGACATCGGCGCCCGCTCGGTCACGCGGGTCGAGGCCGAGGTCAACGGAGGCTGAGGCGAGCCTCGCCAGACCCAGTCACAAGAAGGAGGGCCGGCATCTGAGCGAGTGAAGGAAGTTCAAGGCAGAGACGCGGAGACACAGAGACGCAGAGAGGGCGCGGGCTGTCCTGTGAGGCGTCGACGGCGGAGAGGCCGTTTCTCAACGCCAAGCGCGCCAAGGAAATTGATTGCGCCTTCGCCCGCGATGTCTCAGCGGATGGCGCGCCGAAGGCGCAATGATCATTGGCGAGGCGCGAGGTCTCTCTCACTCTCTGTGTCTCTGCGCCTCCGCGTCTCTGCGTTGAACTTTTCTTCTCAGCCTTTTGTCGGCTCTTTCTGCTCTCTCCTTCGCCTTCAAGGCACGGGCTGGTGGACCTGGCCATCCCAGCGAAGGTCCTGTCCTTCCAGAACGACGAAGCACGCGAGGCCGAAGGCCTTCCAGAAGGCGAAGGGTTCGACGCCCGAAAGTTGGGCGAGGAGAAGCGTGATCACCGTGCCATGGGCGACGATCGCCACTGGCGCGTCCGCGCTCTCGTCAGCGATCCGGCGCACGGCGTTTGTGAATCGGGCGCGGGCTGCGTTCGCTGTCTCGCGGCCCATCACCCGCGCGTCCGGCTCGGCGAAGAGACGCGCGATGAGGCGCTCCAGTTCGGCGGCCGGCCCGAAGGCGAGACCGGACCGGTCGTTTTCGTGCAGCTCCGCCCGCGGACGCACGTCCAGCCCAAGTTCGATCGCCACCCTGGCGGCGGTCTCCAGCGCCTTCGGCTCCAGGCTGGAGTAGAGACGCAACACGCCCTGGGCGCGCAACTCGCCCGCCAGCCACCTGCAGCTCTCCTGGCCCGCTGCGGAGAGAACCCAGCGGTTCGAGGCGACATCCGGGGTCAGGACCGGCGCGGCATGCTTGACGAGAATGACGGGGCCCATTGTCAGGAAGCCTTCGCGCCTGCGGGCCGGCCCATCCAGACCGTGCGTCCGCCAACCTCCCGGGGGATATCGAGGCGTTCAAACCCCTGGGCGGCCCAGAAGCGCAGGCCACGCGCGTTGGCGTGATGGACTCCCACATGTGCGGGACCGATCCCGCGACCCTCCGCGGCGGAGAACCAGGCGGCAAGGAGGCGCGCGCCGACGCCTTGGCCCTGAAGCCTCGGCAGGAGATTGAGGTGGATGTGGGCCGGAAACGCCCGGACCACCTCGGCAGGAGGCGGTTGAGGATGATGGATCATGTAGGCGCGGAGCTGGTCGGCGGACCAGCTCCTGGGCGGCGACCCGCTGGGGTCAGCATAGCGCCGGCGCAGATCAGGCCACCACTCGCGCTCAAGGCGAGCGCGCCAGGCATCGCTGTCGAGCGCGCCCACGACATAGCCGGCGACGCCGGACGCGTCCGCAGCGACGATGGCAAGATCGGGTTCGAGCAGGCCGTAAGGCGCGGCGTAGATATGCCCGATCAGGTCGGGGTCCTCGTACAGCCCCGAGGCGTCGTTCCCTGCATCGCCAGTCCGCAGGGAGATGGCGTACAGCGCGCGCAAATCCCCTGGCTGGAACGGGCGAATGGAGACCATGGGGCGAAGCTTAAGCTCGCGAGAGGCCCGGCGCCTACGGCGTTGCCGGGATGTTCATACCCTGAGGCATTGAGCGGCAGAACGATCGGGCGCACTCGGAGCGACTGGTCTGCAGCGCTGGGATGGCCTCGGCGGCCCCGGCGCACGATCCGTCATGGCCGCGCCGCCCGGCGCGGCCACCGCGAGCGCCCGCACAGCCGATCCATGGGTGGCCGGCACAAAGGCCGGCCATGACGGAGTTTTTGAGGGAGCGGTTCGAAGTCCGGACGTAGCGCGTGGCTTGACCTGTCAGTGATGTCTCCGAACACCCGTCAGGAATGTTCGGGGTTTGCACATTTTAGTGCCGGCCATGACGGATTAGTGCCGGCCATGACGGAATTTTTTGAGGGAAGCGCCGGCCGGGTCAGGCCTCGGCGGCGAACTGCAGGCGCGCCAGATGGGCGTAGAGACCGCCGCGGGCGAGCAGCTGGGCGTGGGAGCCCTCTTCCGCCACTCGGCCCTGGTCCATCACCACGATCCGATCGGCCTCGAGCACGGTGGCCAGCCGGTGGGCGATCACCAGGGTGGTGCGGCCTCGCATGGCCTCGCGCAAGGCTTGCTGGACGAGTCGCTCGTTCTCGGCGTCGAGGGCGCTCGTGGCCTCGTCGAGCAGCAGGATGGGGGCGCGGCGCAGCAGCGCCCGGGCGATGGCGAGCCGTTGGCGCTGCCCGCCCGAAAGCGTTTTCGCCTGCTCGCCGACCACCGTATCGAACCCGTGAGGCAGGGCCCGGACGAAGTCGGCGGCCTGGGCGGCGCGCGCCGCCGCCTCCACATCTGCGACGCTGGCGTCCGGCGCGCCGAAGCTGATGTTCTCGCGGACGGAACCAGAGAACAGGGGCGCCTCCTGGGCCACCAGCGCCAGGCGGGCCCGCGCCTGGGCGGGATCGGCGTCGCGCAGGTCGACACCGTCGATCAAGACGCTCCCCGAGTCGGGATCGTAGAACCGAAGCAGGAGCCTCAGCACGGTGCTCTTGCCGGCCCCCGACGGGCCCACCAGGGCGACCCGCTCGCCAGGGCGCACCTTCAGTGTGAACCCGTCCAGTGCTGGAGGTCCCGCACGCCCCGGATAGGCGAAGTGGACCTTGTCGAAGCTGACCTCGCCTCGCGCGGGAACCGGCAACGCGGTGGGCCGAAGCGGGACGCGGATCGCCGGGGCGGCGTCGATCATCTCGGCCAGGCGCGCCGCCGCGCCCGAGGCCTTCTGGATCTGACCCCAGACCTCCGCAAGGTCCTTCACGGCGTTCGCCGCGAGAAAGGCGAAGGCGAGCAGCTGGACGAGCCGGCCGGCCGTGAGGGTGTGGGTGACGACGACCGCCACGACGGACTGGAACAGCAGCCCCAACATGCCCCCGAACACCAGGAGGATCATCAGAGCCGACAGGAACCCGCGCGCCCGCAGTTGCGAGCGGGAGGCAAGGAAGGCGCTCTCGACAGCCGCGTTGAATCGCCCAGCGACGGCGTCCTCCTGGCCGAAGGCCTGGACCGTGTCGAGGGCGCCCAGCCCTTCGCCTGCATAGCCAACCGCTTCGGCGAATCGGTCCTGTGCGCGCAGCGACAGGCGCTGAAGCCGCCGACTCATCAGGAACAGGGGCGTGAGCAGGACGGGGATGAGCACCAGCACGAAGCCGGTGAAGTTCGGGCTGACGATGACCATCCACCCCAGCGCGCCGACCAGAGTGACGATATTGCGCAGGGCCGCCGGAATCACTGCCCCGACGATCCCCTCCACCATGGTCATGTCGGTGGTCAGGCGCGAAAGCACCTCGCCCGTCCGCAGACGCGCGAAGTAGGGGAGATCCAGACCGAGGACGTGGCGGAAGACGAGCTGGCGCATGTCGGCCACCACGCGCTCGCCAAGCTTGTAGGTGAAATAGAGCCGCAGGCCCGTGCTGAGCGCGAGCGCGAGGGTCAGAGCCGCGGCGGTCCCGAACAGCTGCAGCAGGGCCAGCTCGCCCCGATAGGCGAAGCCGCCGTCGATCACCCGGCGCACGCCATCGGTCATCCCCAGGATCGATCCGGACGAGACGAGCATGAAGAAAGCGCCCAGCACCGCATCGACCGGGTGAGCCCAGACAAAGGGCAGCAGGCGACTCAGTGGCCTAAGGTCTCCGCGCCGCTCACGCCGGAAGGCGTCGACGGAGAACTCTTCCTTCATGAGGGCGCCCAGGCTGGGGCGTCCTGCCGTGGACGCCCTATCGGCGGCCGTGTTTGTCATAGGTTCGGGGAGTTCCGGTCCAAAAGGTGACAACGGTGCGCTCGACGCGAGGCGCGTCAATCGACTATCAGGTCTGCCGGCCGTGTCGATGATGACGCGATCACCGCGCGCGTGACATGATGGCCGATCGACCGGCGCCTTGCGGCAGCCCTCACACGGAACTTCCCAATCTTGCAACCCACTCCGACCGCGCCAGGGCGCACTCTTCGACCGGCCGATGTCGCCACCCTTGCCGAGGCCCTGGATGTGGCCGCGCAGTCGCCGACTGGAATCAACGTGCACTCCCTGCGCGGCGATCTGGTGGAAGTCCTGACCTACGCCGCCCTGCGCGATCAGGCGCACGCCCTGGCAGGGCGCCTGCTGGCCGCTGGTCTCGAACCGGGCGATCGCGTGCTGATCGCGGCCGAGAGCGACGGCGATTTCCTGCGGGCCTTTTTCGCCTGCCAGTACGCCGGCCTCGTGCCGGCCCCTGCGCCCCTGCCCGCGCCGCTCGGTGGGCGGGCGCCCTATGTCGAACACGTGCGCCGGATGCTGGTCTCTTCAGGCGCGCGCGCCGCGCTGGCCCCTCCGGCGATCGGCGAGTGGTTCGCCGAAGCGGCAGAGGGCCTCGAGCTCGTGGCCAGCGGAGACCTTTCGGCTCTTCCCGACGCGGGTCCCGACCGCCTCCCGGCGCCTGACCCCGACGGCCTGTGCTATCTGCAGTTCTCGTCCGGCAGCACGCGTTTTCCCACCGGCGTCGCAGTGACCCAGAAGGCGCTGATCGCCAACATCCGCGCGATCGGCCGCGACGGGCTCTCCATCACGCCTGAAGATCGCGCCGTGAGCTGGTTGCCGCTCTATCACGACATGGGTCTGGTCGGGATGCTGCTCTGCAGCGTCGGCTTCCAGTGCTCCATCGACCTGCTGCCGACGGGCGCCTTCGTGCGGCGGCCGGGCCTGTGGGTGGACATGATTTCGCGCGGACGCGCCTCCATCTCCTATGCGCCAACCTTCGGGTACGACCTCGCCGCGCGTCGCGTCGGCGCCGCGCCGGCGGGGCTGGATCTCTCGAGCTGGCGCATCGCCGGGCTCGGAGGCGACATGATCCGGCCCGAGCCCCTGCGCGCCTTCGCCGCCGCCTATAAGCAGTTCGGTTTCGATCCCGCCGCCTTCACGGCCAGCTACGGCATGGCCGAAGCCACCCTGGCGCTCAGCATGAGCCCGGCCAGGCATGGCCTTCGCACAGACGTGATCGACGTCGATCGCCTGGAATCGCGGGCGCGCGCCGAGGCTCCACAGGGCGGCGCGGAGCGGGTGCGGGAGTTCGCCCTCTGCGGCCGGACCCTCCCCGGACACCGGCTCGAGGTCCGCGGGGAGGACGGCGAGGCGCTCGGCGAGCGGCAGGTCGGCCGTGTCTTCGCCTGGGGCCCGAGCCTGATGAAGGACTATTTCAACGCGCCGGAAGAGACCGCAATGGTGCTCTCGGCCGACGGCTGGCTGGACACGGGCGACCTCGGCTACATGGTCGGCGACCAGATCGTCATCACCGGCCGGGCCAAGGATCTGATCATCGTCAACGGCCGCAATGTCTGGCCGCAGGACCTCGAGTGGACGGCAGAGCGGGAGATCGACGCCCTGCGCTCCGGCGATGTCGCGGTGTTCTCCATGTCCGATGCGGACCAGGAACGGGTGGTCGCCCTGGTCCAGTGCCGGACCAGCGATCCGGACGCGCGCAACGCCCTCGAAGGCGAGGTGGAGCGGCTGCTGCGGTCGCGGCACGGCCTGGAAGTCCAGGTGGTGCTGACCCCGCCGCACAGTCTGCCCCAGACCTCGTCGGGCAAGCTCAGCCGCAGTCGCGCCAAGACGATGTACCTGGCAGGCGCTTTCGCCCGCGCCCCCGTCGAAGCCTGATCGCTTCATCATGAACCGGCTCGCGGCCATCACCGGCGCAAGCGGGTTCCTCGGCCGTCGGCTGGTGGTTTCGTTCGCGGCCCGCGGCTTCGCCGTCCGGGCGCTGGTCCGAAATCCTCTCCCGCCGTCGGCCTGGGAAGACGCGCCTGTCGAGATGGTGCGCGGCGACCTCTCGGACACCGAAGCCCTGGGCCGGTTGGCGGAGGGCGCCGAGGTGGTGATCCATGTCGCGGGCGCGGTGAAGGCGGTTTCCGAGGCAGCCTTCCTGTCGGTCAACGCTCACGGCGCGCGCGCCGTGAGCGAGGCGGCGAGCCGGGCGGGAGCTCGCATGGTGCTGGTCTCCAGTCTCAGCGCGCGCGAACCGCATCTGTCTCCCTACGCCGCGAGCAAGCGCGCAGGTGAGACGGCTGCGCGCGAGGTGCTGGGCGAGCAACTGAGCGTCGTCCGCCCCCCCGCCATCTACGGGCCTGGTGATGCGGCCACGCTTGATCTGTTCCGGGCCGCCGTTTTTAGCCCCGTGCTGCCGATTCCTGATTCACCGGGCGCCCGGCTCGCCCTGGTGTTCGTCGATGACGCAGCCTCCGCGATCGCCGATCTGGCTCAGGCGAGCCCGGGGCCAGGTCCCTTCACCACCGGAGGGGCGCGCCCGCTGGGCTATTCCTGGGACGAGATCGCCCACGCCCTCGCCGCCGCCGCCGACAGGCGCCCATCGCTCGTCCGCATACCCCCCGGCGCGCTGCTGGCCGCGGGAGGCGTCGCCGACTGGGCGCAGCGACTCACCGGCCGGCCTTCGATGTTCACCTCCGGGAAGGCGCGGGAGATGCTGCATCCCGACTGGAGCTGTAGCCCGGCGGACGAACCGCCCGGAAAGCGTGCGGCGCCGATTGACCTCGTGGACGGATTCGCACGATCCCTAGCGTGGTATCGTCGACACGCCTGGAGGACCTGAAGCTGCGACGAAAGCTACGCAACGCGCGAGATCACTTGCTTTGCGGCGCGAGGCGCCCAAAAAGGCGCCTCGCTTCTGACGGGGACCCGGAGCTCCCCGTCGGGGGGGCTGGTTCGTGTCGAGGAGTCCGCTGATCAGCGTGCTGTTGAAGCGGACAAGTCAATCCTGTTACGGTGGCGGCCGGGCTTTGCTTCGGCCTGGACCATCGAAGGAGGTCGGGACGAATGCGTCAAAACTCTCAACTGGCTGTGGTCGGCGGCACGGAGGCCGGGCCGAACGCGTCGATCCGCAGTGAAATCTCCGCCATTTTCGAACAGGTCCTTAACCATCCGGTCTCAATTGAAGACGATACGGATATTGTCGAGGACCTCGGAATGGATTCTCTGGGGGTGATGAATTTCGTCATGGCCATCGAGGACTATTACGACCTCTCGATCCCGCTGGATCGAATTGCGCAAATCCAGACGGTCGCCGACCTGATTCGCGCGGTTCAGGAGCTCCGCAGCGGAGTCGCGGCATGACCATCCTGGCCAAGCACGCCGCGCTTAAACACGCCTATGACGCGCTTCGCGAGAGCGGCGTCGACCCGGCCCATCTGAAGTTCGACAGCGTCATCTCGCCCACTGAGGGCGTGCTGAACGGCCGGCGCACGATCCTGATGGGCACCAATAACTATCTGGGGCTCACGTTCGATCCGGACTGCATAGAAAGCGCTGTGGAGGCCACGCGCAGCCAGGGCACCGGCACCACCGGCTCCCGCATGGCCAACGGCACCTATCTCGGGCACTCGGCCCTCGAGACCGCATTGGCCGATTTCTACGGCCGCAAGCAGTGCATGGTCTTCAGCACCGGCTACCAGGCGAATCTGGGGGTCCTTTCATCCTTGGTCGGGCGTGGCGACCACCTCATGTTGGACGCCGACAGCCACGCCAGCATTTACGATGGATCGCGGCTGGGTCAGGCCGAGGTGATCCGCTTCCGCCACAACAGCCCCGATGACCTGTACAAGCGCTTGCGACGGCTGGAGGGGGCGCCCGGCGACCGCCTGATCGTCGTGGAAGGCATCTATTCGATGCTCGGCGATACGGCTCCTCTGAAGGAGATCGCCGCCGTAAAGCGCGAGACCGGGGCCTACCTCCTCGTCGACGAGGCGCACTCCATGGGCGTGCTGGGCGAGACCGGCCGCGGCCTGGCTGAAGCTGCGGGCGTCGAGGCGGACGTCAATTTCATCGTCGGCACCTTCTCCAAGAGCCTGGGCAGCGTCGGCGGCTTCTGCGTTTCCGACAGCCCCGACTTCGACATCATGCGGATCGTCTGCCGGCCGTACATGTTCACGGCCTCGCTTCCGCCGGGCGTGGTCGCCTCGACCCTCACGGCCCTGGACAAGCTGCGGACCGAACCGCATCTGCGACACGCCCTGATGCGCAACGCTCGTCGCCTCTACGACGGTCTGCAGCGTCTGGGTTTCGAGACCGGCCCCGAGCCAAATCCGATCGTCGCGGTATCCATGCCCGACCAGGAAACCGCCGTGATCTTCTGGAAGATGCTGATCGAAGCGGGGCTCTACCTGAATCTCGCCGTGCCCCCGGCCACGCCCAACAACGTGCGGCTGCTGCGCACGAGCATCAGCGCGGCGCATACCTTTGCCCAGATCGATACTGCACTGGACATCTTCGCCGACGTCGGACGCCAGCTCGGCTTCTTCGTCGAGGGGCCTCGGCGCGCGGCCGGAGCGCTCTGAAACGGTGACGTCCCTGTCGCTGGGTCGCCCGGCCGCTTACCGGCTTCGCTGGCGACCCTCGATCCTGGACGGCTACATCCTTCGGATGCTCGCCCTGCCCTCGGCCGCCGTGCTGGGGGTGACGCTCGTCGCCTTTCTCCTGGAGCAGACTCTTCGGCTGATCGACCAGCTTGCCGCCAACGGCGCGCGGATGGGCTACCTCTTCGGCCTCGTCACCAACCTCATCCCCTACCAGCTCGGTCTCGCCCTTCCGGCGGCCTTCTTCGCGGCCATGTTCATCGTCATCGGCCGGCTGGACGAGGAGAGCGAGATCGACGCCTTCCTCGCGGGGGGCGTCCCGTTCGAGCGCATCGTGGCGCCCCTCGTGGGCGCAGGGATCATCCTGGCCGCGATCAGCCTGCTGCTCTCGGGTTATCTCCAACCCTACAGCCGGTTTGGCTATCGCGCCGTGCTGAACGCCGCCACCCAGGCCGGCTGGACGGCGCGGCTGGACCCGCAGGTGTTCATCAACGCGGGCCCTGAGTTCACCATCTCCGCCGACGAAGCTGACGCCACCGGCCGATCCCTCGAAGGGGTGTTCATCCGCCGCAATACCGGCCAGGGCGAGCAGATCGTCACCGCCGAGCGCGGCCAGCTCGGCATGCTGGGGGATCGCAAGACCACCGAGCTTCGCCTGGGCGAAGGGACGATCCTCACCGATACCCCTGACAAGGGGCCGCGGCTGTTGCGGTTCGGCGGCCTGACCGACCGCGAGATCGTCAAAGGCGGCGTGGCCCTGCGTCCGCGCGGCGGCGACGAGCAGGAACTGACCATCCCGGAGCTGATCTCCGAGAGCCATCGACCCGACGCCCTGATCCCGCACCAGACGCTGCGGGCGGAGCTGTGCGCGCGGCTGACCCGATCCCTGGCGATCCCCCTGTTGCCGCTGATCGCCCTGCCCCTGGCCCTCGCCGTCAAACGGGGACGCCGAACGCCGGGCATGATCGTGGGCGCGGTGATTCTGGTGGCGTTCCACCACAGCGTCACCCTGTGCAAGAGCTTCGCGGACGAGGGCGTGATCGATCCGGTCGTGGGGATGGGAGCGCTCTATTCAGCGATCTTCGCCTTCAGCCTCTGGCTGTTCCTCTCGAGCCGCAAGCGCCCCGGCGACACGCCGATTTCCGCGCTGCTGCATCGGATCGACGCGGCGATGGAGCGGCGGCCCAAGGTGCGCGCCGACACCGGCGCCATGAGACAGCGGGGCGCGCTCAGCCTCTCGGCCTATCTGACGCGGATGATGGCCGTCCGGACCCTTGCGGCCGCGGCGGCTCTGATCGGGCTGCTCCAGCTGATCGACTTGCTCGAACGCACGAGCCAGATCCTCCAGCGGGGCGGCGTGCTGGACATCGGTCGCTACATGCTCCTGCGCATGCCCTTCCTGTTCCAGGAGGTGGCGCCCTTCGCCGTCCTCGCCGGCGCGATCTTCACTTTCAGCCAGCTCGCAAGGAACAGCGAACTGGTGGTGATGCGCATCACCGGAATGTCGCTGTTTCAGATCTTCCTGCGCACCCTGCCGGTGGCCCTGTCGATCGCCGTCCTCGACATGGCGGTCACCGATCAGGTCACGCCCCGCGCAGAGCAGGCCCTCGCGACCTGGTGGAACGCCACCGATCCCGGCGCGGCGCATCGGCCGGACGAGCCGCGCTGGTTCCGTATCGACGGCGACGTGGTGATGGTGAACGGCGCCAGCACCAACGGCCGCATGCTCAAGGGCCTCACCATCTACGAGCGGAACGACCACAAGCTGCTCGACCGCCGGATCAAGGCCGCCAGCGCGCGCTGGGGCCAGGACGGGTGGCAGCTGCACGACGCCCAGATCACCGACGTCAATCAGGACAAGGCCATGGAGATCTCTGTGGCCCAGACCGATTGGCGGACCACGCTTCGCCCCAGCGACGCCGCGCGCCTGTTCGCCAATGCCTATGAGATCACCTCGGAGACCGCATTCCGCTCGCTCTTCGGGAAGGGGCCGGTGGACAAGGCGCCCAGCGAATTCCGCACCCGCCTCTACCGCACGGTCGCCGAAGGCATGGCGCCGATCATCATGCTGCTGTTGGCTCTGCCAACTGCGCTTGGCCACGCACGATCCAATCGCACGGCCCCGATCATCTTCGGCCTGGGCTGCGGCCTTTTGTATCTGGTAACCGACGGGCTGCTCACCGCCATGGGCTCGACCGGCGTGCTACCAGCAGCGCTTGCTGCCTGGGGGGCCCCGGTCGGATTCGCGGCCGGAGCGGTGAGTCTCCTATTGTACGCCGAAGGCTAATTCGAGAGGCCCTGATGGTCGACGTGATCCCCGTCCAGTCCAAGGCGGAGCTGGAGCGGTTCATCCGCGTCCCGATGGAGCTGATGGAAAGCGATCCGAAGTACATCGCTCCGCTGATGTTCGAACGGCGCGAAGCCCTCTCGCCCAAGACCAATCCCCTCTTCCAGCACGCCGACTGTCAGTTTTTCCTGGCTCGCCGCAACGGCCGCGACGTCGGCCGGATCAGCGCGCAGATCGATCACCTGGCGAAGTTCGACCAACCCGAGACCGGGCTCTTCGGCATGATCGCCGCCGAGGACGACCCTGAGGTCTTCGCCGCGCTCTTCGCCGCTGCCGAAACCTGGCTGCGCGCGCGCGGTCGCAAACACGTGCTGGGCCCGTTCAATCTGTCGATCAGCGAAGAAGTGGGCCTGCTCGTCGACGGCTTCGACAGCCCGCCAATGTTCATGATGCCGCACGACCCGCATTGGACCGCCCGGCGTGTCGAGGAGCAGGGCTACGTCAAGGCCAAGGACGTCTACGCCTACATCAACGAGGAGGGATTCCGCTTCAGCGACCATGTCGAGCGGCGGCTCGCCCGGGGCCTGCCCGAGGGGGTCACCGTCCGCCACGCGGAGATGAAGCACCTTGACCGCGAGGTGAAGATCATTGCGGACATCGTCAACGACGCCTGGTCCGGCAACTGGGGCGGGCTCTCCCTCACCGAAGCCGAGACCAAGCACCTGGGCGAATCGCTGGGCCTGGTGCTGATCCCCGAGTGGGTCTGGTTCTACGAGATCGACGGCGAACCGGCCGGCTTCATCATCCTGCTGCCCGACCTCAACGACGCCATCCGCGACCTCAACGGCAAGCTATTGCCGTTCGGGGCGATCAAGATGCTCTGGCGGCTCAAGACGCAGCCCAAGCGTCGGGGGCGCGTGCCCCTGATGGGCGTGAAGAAGAAGTTCACCCGCGACCGGCGCGGCATGCTGGCGCCGTTCGTGCTCACCGACCAAATCCGCCGCGAGGGCGTCAAGCGCGGCATCCAGGAGGCCGAGTACTCCTGGATCCTCGAGGACAACCTGCCGATGCGCCACATCCTCGAGGGTCTGAACGCCCGGATCTACAAGACGTATCGGATCTACGGAAAGGATCTGTAGGGGCGGCGGGGGCAGGTGCGGGCGCTCAGCCGGTCCTAAACCTCGCCACTGCGCTGACCCGCGGATCAGCCGCCACATCGCACGGGGCGATGAAGCCCAGGCCGTCCCAGGGAATGTTGACGCCGCCAGCCTTGAAACACTTGTCGACGTATTCTGAGCAGATCATCTCGTCCTTCGCCCTCAGGGGCCGCGGGGTCTTGCGGTCCCAGCGGCCGGCGATGATCCGCATCCCGATCTTTGCGATCTCAGCCGGGCTGAAACGGTCGCCCATGTGGTCGATGCCGCACTTGATCAGGGCGGCCAGGTTGGCGCCCTCCGAGACCTGGGCGTGGCGCGCCAGGAGGATCTTGCCCGGATAGGGACTCTGGCCGTCGCTGGTCTGGCTGATGAAGCGGTCGATCGGCACGGCGTGGACGCCCATCTTTTGCACGCACTCCAGGGCCAGGATCCTTCCGCCGTCGGGCCAGCGCCAGGCGAAACCCACATGGGTCCACGGGCTCTTGGTGCTCCACGAGATCAGGCGCGAGAACGGATCGGTCGCCGAACAGAGCAGGATGTCGCCGTTCTGGATCTTCGGCGCGATGCGATCCAACGGCTCGGCCGGCATGTCGTCGAGGACATGGTGATCGATCGCCATGCAAGCCCCTCCCCTCAGCCTGAGTTTAGCGGATTCTCTCTTCCGGCGACCGCGGCGATCCCACCTCCGCGCTTGAGGGGAGGACGATCCATTCCGTCTGGGATGACAGGAAAAAGAGAGGGTTTCGCAACGGCGTTCGGGCGAGGCATAAGACCTGGAATTTCAGATCCGGAAAGTTTCAAGCCTTGCCAGGTTCCACAGCGACCAAGCTTACTCCAGCCCACGTTGGACGATCCGACGCTACCGCTTCGGTGGAAGACCTCATCGCCGGCCTGGCGAGTGTTGGCTACATCGCCTCGCGCCGTATCGCCACGGCGCTCTACATGGCCCTGCATCTGCAAAAGCCCATCCTGGTCGAGGGCGTCGCAGGGGTCGGCAAGACCGAACTGGCGCTCTGCTCGGCCGCGCTGCTCGGCCTGCCGCTGATCCGAATGCAGTGCTACGAGGGCCTGGACGAGTCCAAGGCCCTCTACGAGTGGAAGTACGGCAAACAGCTGCTGTACACACAGATCCTCAAGGACCACATGGGCCGCTCGCTGGCCGACGCGCCCGACATGGAAGCCGCCATGGAGCGCCTGCATGGCGCGGGCGATCTCTTCTTCTCCGAACCCTTCCTCGAGCCGCGCCCCTTGCTGAGCGCTTTGCGGGCGGAAGGCGGCGCAGTGTTGCTGATCGACGAGATCGACAAGAGCGACGAGGCCTTCGAGGCTTTCCTGCTGGAAGTGCTCTCCGCCTTTCAGGCCTCGATCCCCGAGATCGGCGTTATCCGCGCCAAGATCCCGCCGGTGGTGTTCCTGACCTCGAACAATGTCCGCGACCTGGGCGATGCGCTGAAGCGCCGCTGCCTCCACCTGCACATTCCCCTGCCCGATCAGGCGCTGGAGGAGCGGATCGTCGCCGCCCGCGTCCCGGACGTGGAGGCCGCTCTGCGCGCCAAGCTCGTGCGTTTCGTTCAGTCCCTGCGGACGATGGACCTGCGCAAACTCCCCTCGATCTCCGAGACCGTCGATTGGGCGCGGGCCCTGCTGCTGCTCCATGCGCGCGCTCTGGACGCCGAGCTGGTGCGCGAGACGCTCAACGTCATCCTCAAGTTCGAAGCAGACATCGCCGCGGTCGAACCGAAGATCGGCGAGCTGCTCGCCGGGCCGGAGTGAGCGAGACCCCTCCACCCGGCCCGCCGATGCAGCAGGCGCTGGAGGGCTTCCTTCGCGCCCTGCGGGCCAATGAGGTGCGCGTGTCTCCGGCGGAAGCGATCGACGCCCACCGGGCCGTCGCCGCGGTCGGTTTCGAAGATCGCGAAGCCCTGCGCGACAGCCTCTGTGTCACCCTGGCCAAGAGCGCCGACGAGGTCGAGCGGTTCGACGCCTGTTTTGACACCTTCTTCGCCCGGTCGGCGGCGCCCGCGCCTCGCCAGACCGAGACCTCCGCCAGACCTTCTGAGGTTCCGCCGGGCGCGCCCGAGTTGGCGGCCCAGCTTCTTGCAGGCGACGAAGGGGCAATCGAAACGGCGATGGAGGCCTCGGCGGCGCGCGTGGGCGCCTCGGAGATCCGTCTGGCCAGCCAGCGCAGCCTGATGACCCGCCGCCTGCTCGACGACATGGGTCTGAGGGATGTCGAAGCGATGATCCAGGCCCTGCGCGCCTCGGGCGCCCCGCGGGACGAGGCGCTCGCCGAGCGCCTGGCGCAACGGCGCGCCGAGTTGTTCGCCCAGGCCCAGGCCTATGTGGAACGGCAGGTCCAGCTCTTCACACCCGAGAGCGGGCGGCGGATGCGCGAGGCCATCCTCGCGCGCCAGAAGCTCACCGACATCGACCCCGAAGAAATGCGGGCGATGGAGAACCTGGTCCGGCGGATGGCCAAGCGCCTGGCCACCAAGTACGCCCGCCGCCGCCACCGCGCCCATAAGGGGCGGCTCGACGTGCGCCGGACCCTGCGCAAGAGCATGGGCTATGGCGGCGTGCCGTTCGACATCGTCTGGAAGAGCGAGACGGTGGAGAAGCCGAAGATCGTCGTCCTGTGTGACGTCTCGCGCTCGGTCGCCTCAGCGGCGCAGTTCCTGCTGCTATTCCTCTACAGCCTGAACGAAGTCGTGGAGCGCCTGGACGCCTACGCCTTCTCCGACATCGCCGTGAGTGTGAACGACCTGCTCAATGACGAGACCGTCGACGACGCCATCACTCTGATCCTCGACCGCGTCGGATTCCGCCCAACAGACTATGGCCGGTCATTGGCCGCCTTCTTCGAGGCGCAAGGGACCAAACTCGATCGGCGAACGACGGTCATCGTGTTGGGCGACGGCCGCTCGAACTATGCCGAGCCGCGCCTGGACCTCATGCGATCCATCGCCGAGCGGGCGCGCTCGGTGATCTGGCTCAATCCTGAGCCGGAGACCTACTGGAACCAGGGGGATTCGAAAGCGCTCGACTACGCCCGCTTCTGCACTGTGGCGAAGCCCTGCAACTCCCTGGCCGAGCTCGAGCGGATCATCGAGGACGTGCTGCGGACCTACATCACGCACTGACGTGTGCGTCCGGTGCGCCGGCGTCTGAAGCTGTGAATTAACCTGCCTCTCCCCAACTTCGTCATCGCCCGCCTCCGTGCCGGCGACCCATCGATTGTCTGTGCGAGCGTTCGCCGTGGCTGCGCGCGAGCGCGGCCATGACGGGCGGGACGACTGGGCGGTTCTCGCCCTATCAGTGGCGCGAGACCGGGCGTGACCGTGCCGCCCGGCACGGTCATTGCAAACTAGGCGCCAAGCCCTCGATGGGTGGCCGGCACAAGGTCGGCCATGACGGAATTTAGGGGGAGCGCGGTTAATTCACAGCCTCAGGCGCCCGCGGACCAATCGCCCCCGTTCAGACGTTTCCGTCTGAACGGGGGTTGTTCTGGCGATCAGCGGAGCTTCGCTTCCAGGGTGACCAGGAATTCGCGGCCGGCCTGGAACTGGACGAAGGAGTTCAGGTTCGTGGAGCCTTCGGCCACCGCGACAAGGGCTCTGTGGTCAAAGATGTTGAGCGCCGTCAGCTTCACTTTCACCTTGCCGAAGTCGTAGGCGACGATCGCATTGGTCGTGTTGTACGCGCCGATCTCATGCTCGACGTTGGCGGCGTCGACATAACCGACCTGGGCGCCCACTTCCTTGTAGGTCAGGGCGGCCTGCCACTGGCGGTAGTCCCAGATCATGCCAAAGGCGTCGGTCCACTTGGGCGCGTTGAGCTCGGTCTGATCCAGGGTCTTGTTCTTGGCCGTATTGATTGAACCGTTCGTGAACAAGGTGAAGCCATAAGGCAGAGCGTATGTGAGCTGACCTTCTACCCCCGAATAGTCGGACGTACCGATGTTGCAGTAGGCGCCATCGGTGTTGGTCCCGGGGCAGGGCTGCTCGAGTCCGTTGCCATGGATGAAGTAGACGTCCGCGTCTGCCGCCAGCCGGCCACGGCTGAACACCGTACCCACCTGATAGTTGGTGGTGGTCGCCGGCTTCAAGTTCTGAAGGCTAAGAGCATCCGAGTACGTGAAGGAGAGCGACGGCGTCAGGAAGCCCGTCGCGTATTGGGCGTACACCGACCAGAACGGGAGGAACTTGTAGTTGGCCGTGAAGAAGTAGAGCGGGCTGGTGTAGGTGTTGCTTCCGCTGATGTATCCGCGGGCCTGAGGTCCGTTCAAGCTGTTCTCCACACCCTCGACGGTCCGGCGGAAATCGACGTACTTGATGCCGGGGGTCAGCGTGAGATTGTCAGTGGGCCGCAGCTCGAAATCGGCGAACAGCTGGTACTGGAGCCAGCTCGAGTCTTCCGCCGTCTTCACGTTGCCGTTGGGACCGGGGAAGAGCGGACCACTGGTGGTCAGCCCGTACTTCTTGCTGTCGTCGACGGCGCCGGTGGTGAGGTCATAGAGGATGTTGTGGCGATCGGTGATCGCCCCTTCCACCAGGGCGCCGGCCTTGATCGTGCCCGTGAACCAGTCCCACTTGAAGTCGTCGTTGATCCGCAGGATGTCGCCGTAGACGCGGTAGCGGTTACCCTTGTTGTAACCGCCGATGTCGTTCGGCGAGTTGCAGGCGCACTTGGGCGCCGACGTGTTGGTCCCGCCGATCAGACCGGAGTTGTCATCAGCGGAGATCGTCTTGTTGCTGTAGAAGTAGGTATAGACTTGGTCTTCCAAGGAAGCGCCATGGCCTAGATCGCCACGCAAATCGATATATTCGAAGTCCGTGTTCTTTTTCTCGTGGTTGTACTTGTAGTAAAGTTCGCTGTTCGGGTCGTTGGTCAGACCGAAGTTCTTGCCATAGGCAAGGACCTGAGCGACAGAGGCGCCGCTGTTGGCGTCCGACTGATAGAACTGGGTGTATTCCATGGCCGAAAAGGCCGTGATGCTCCAGTTCGGGTTGATCGGCTGGACGATCTTGAGCAGGCCGTTCCAGGCGATCCCGCCCGAATAGCTCAGCTCGCCGTCGGAGCCGCGGCCGTCGAAGACAGCAAGGACCTTGGTGCCGTTGGTCTGCGGGATCTCACCGCTGTTGACCGTCGTCACCAGTTCCCAACTCCGCCAGGTGCCGTAGGTCGCCCTCTGGTCGATGTTGAAGGTGTCGCTGACCACCGGAGAAAACAGGTGGATGGCGCCGCCATAGTTCGCCTGGCCCAGGTCTCCGGCTTGGCCCGGTCCCCGGTCGACGACCGCCGCGCCGATGTTCGACGGTGGGAAGTAGTCGGCGGGGTGGTGGGTCGGGTCGTTGGTGTCGCCGAACGCAATGCCGTCATAGGTGAGGTTGTACTGGCCGTCCTGAAATCCGCGCAGAGTCACCTTGTTGGTGTCGCCGATTCCCCCGCCGTTGGAGGAGATCCCCGCGACGCTGGGGGCGATGAGGACAATGGAGGTGTAGTCGCCCATTTCGGGCGTGAAATTTCGGATGAAATCGCCGCTGATCAGGGATTGCGGTTGAATCTGATTAAGGTTCGCCTTCACAGGCGCAACGTCCGCGGCCTTGCTCTGGGCCTGGGTGGTGACGATGAGTTCTTCCACGTTGGTGCCGTAGGAGCCGTTACCGGCCACGGTCGACTGCGTATCAGAAGGCGCGGCGCCGGCTCCGGATCCGGCTGCCCCCGCGGCCGTCGCGGCCGTTCCGAATGTGAGCGCAAAAATGGCCACGGACGCAGCCAAAAGGCTGCGCGTTGAATAGCTTGTCATGAACCCCCTCAATGTTGCGCCGGCGAGTGAATTTTGCCGCCAAGCTGCAATGGGGGCTTTGCCTTTGTTTCATGACGCTAAGGCAAAGGTTGTATGACGATTTGACGAAACAAGCTGGGCTTTGGTCGCCTGTGGCGCCTGGGCCACTCGCTTGCTAGAGCAAGGCGTGAGGGCGAGAACCCACGGAATCTGGAAGCACGAATGGCCAACCTGCGCGAGGAGCTGATCGATCTGATCGCCGAGGAAGCGCTGATCGATAAGGCGAAACTCGTCCCGGGAGCGACGCTTGCGGACCTCGGCCTCGATTCGGTCGGCGTGGTCAGCGTCGTCTTCGCGGTCGAGGAAAAGTACGGGGTCGAGATCGCCGAGGACGCCTTCAAGGACGTGAACGACTTCGGCGCGTTCCTGGCTGTGCTCGAGGGCGTGGTCGAAACCAAGCGCGCCGCGTGACGTCGCCGCGCCGCATCGTCGTCACGGGCCTGGGCGCGGTCTCGCCGCTTGGCCTCGGGGCGCAAGCCAACTGGGAAGGCGCCCGCGACGGGCGCGGAGCGATCCGTGTCCACCATCTGGACGCCGGCCCCCATGCGCCGGACACGCGCGACACGCCCGCGGCGACCATCGAAGGCGATCTGCTCGGCTATACCGAAGCTGCGCTCGGGCGGAAGATCGGCTCGTCCCTGGACCCCTTCGCCTTGATGGCGCTTGGCCCGGCGCACGAGGCCCTGGCCCAGGCTGGCCTCATCGGCGCCGACGTCCTCGAGGACCGCACCGCCGCCGTGCTTGGCCATGGCTTCGCCGGCATCCACACCCTGGAGGTCGGCTACGAGCGGTTCTTCGGCCAGAAGGCCACGCGCATGCATCCCCTGACCGTGCCCAAGGTCATGGTGAGCGCGCCGGTCAGCGCCGTGGCGATGGAGTTCAAGATTCGCGGGCCGGTGTTCGCCGTGTCGAGCGCCTGCGCCTCGTCCGGCCACGCGATCGCCCAGGGCGCGGGCTTCATTCGGGCCGGCGAGTGCGATGTGGCCGTCGTCGGCGGCAGCGAAGCCATCGTCACCCCCTGCTGTCTGCGGGCATGGGAGGGCTTGCAGGCGATGTCGCCCACCACCTGCCGTCCGTTCTCGACCGGCCGTGACGGAATGGCCATCGGCGAAGGCGGCGCGGTGTTGGTGCTCGAAGCGCTGGACCATGCTCAGGCCCGCGGAGCGACCATCCTGGCGGAACTCTCCGGGATCGGCCTCTCATCGGACGCTTTCCACTGGACCCAGCCCAGCCTGGAAGGCGCGGTGAAGGCCATGAGACGGGCGTGCGAACAGGCCGGCGTGCTGGATGGCCGCAGCGTCCTCATCTCCACGCACGGCACCGGGACGCCTCTCAACGACAAGAACGAGGCCGCCGCGATACAGGCCGTGTTCGGCGAAAGCGCGCAGAAGAATCCGGTGATCGCCACCAAGAGCGCCCACGGGCATCTCATTGGCGCGGCGACCGCAATCCAGGGCGTGATCGCCCTGATGGCCCTGCGCGAAAAGCTGGCGCCGCCGATCCTCAACATGCTCGAGCCCGATCCGGAGTGCGCTCTTGACCTGGTCCTCGGCGACGCCCGGCCGATCGACACCGACACGATGCTCCTCAACTCCTTCGCTTTCGGCGGCCTGAACACGGCGCTGGTCTTCCGCCTCTGGCGTTGAACCTCCATAGCGCCGATATCCGGCGCGCGGCAGATGGAGGTGCGGCATGGCGCGGATTGTCGGAATTGGCGGCGTTTTCATCAAGATCGCGGACGCAGATGCGTGGCGCGACTGGTATGGCCGGGTGCTGGGCGTGAGCTTCGACGATTGGGGCGGGGTCGCCTTTCAGCACCCAGACATCGGCTATGGGGTCCTCTCGCCCTTCGCGCCGGATACGGATTATTTCAATCCTTCGGCCCAGCCCTTCATGATCAATCTGATCGTCGACGACCTCAACGGCGTGCTCGCCGGCGCGCAGGCCGCGGGCGTCCAGTGGAGCGGTCCGGAAGACAACGAATATGGCCGGTTCGCGTGGCTGATGGATCCGGCGGGGATCAAGGTCGAACTCTGGCAACCCCCTCCCGCCCAGCCCGCGGCCCAGCCTCAGACAACGACCACAGGATCCTTCCTCAACCCAGCGCCATCCTCCGGATCGTTCCTGCGCTGACCGGGTGATCCTTTCCGACTTTGGTTGGAACGGAGAGCGTTTATTTCAACACAGAGGACGCAGAGGACACAGAGTACACGGAGAAGAATAATTGCGCCTTCGGCGCGACCGACCCCGACCTTTCGGGCTTAGCGGCGCGAAGCGCTCACCTCTTTTTCTCTGTGTCCTCTGCGTCCTCTGCGCTCTCTGTGTTGAAAGACTGCCTTTCCGCGCCCGAGACGGCGCAGATCAAGCAGCGAGAAAACGGCGGAGCGCGGCTTCGGCGCGGTCGGGCAGGTCGCGGTGGACGCCGTGGCCGGCTTCCTCGAACACCAGGAGTTCCCCGGCGCCGGGCGGCAGGGCGGCGAGGATGTCTTCCGAGCAGGAGACCGGCGTGATCGGATCGAGCGCGCCTGCGGTGATCAGGGTGGGACACTCGACCCGCTTCAGGCTGGGCCGCAGGTCCATCGTCCGCTGCTCGCCCCGGATGAAGTGGAACATCACCTCCGGCCGCACGATGGCCCGGGCCCGCGCCTCGTCGCCGAGAGCCCCTGAGGGATTGTAGAGCGGCATGCAGACGGCAAGGTACTCCGCCATTACCTCTGGCGAGGGGTTGTTCCAGAACTGCTCGGCGATGCGGCGCGCCTGAGCGCCGCCAAGCTGCTCCATCATCTGGTACGTCGCCTCAAGGTCCAGGCGCGCGGCAGTAGAGGAGAGGATCAGCTTTGACGGGCCGTGGGGGTGGCGGCCCGCATAGGACATCGCCACCATGCCGCCGAAGGAGAGGCCAAGGACGGCGGGCTTCTCGATCCCCAGGATCCGGCACAAGGCGGCGATGTCGTCGCCCCAACGGGCCAGGGTCCAGGTGTCCGGCGCGCCGCCGGAGCGTCCGTTTCCCCGGTGGTCGACGTAAACGACCTGATGAGTGTCCGCGAAGCGATCGAACCAGGGTCTCATCAGCGAGTGATCGAAACCGGGACCCCCGTGCAGGACCAGCAGCGTGGGCCGTTCGACCATCGCCGCGCCCTTGGGTTCGAGTTTGGGGCCGAACGTGTCGAAGAAGATCGGAGCGCCGTCGATCTCCACGAACATGCCCGATCTCTCCTCAGGACCCGGGCGCTGTCGCCGCCGCAGTGACGCCCTGCCGCCGCACGGCTGTCTCGCGCATCGCGACCGAGGCGACGAGACCCACCAGCGTGGCGGCTATGGTGTAGCTGGCGATGGACCTAGGGTCACCTGTCACCTCGATCAGCCAGCGGACGACGAGCTGGGTCGTGCCGCCGAACACCGCCACGGCGATCGCGTACATCGCCCCAAGGCCCGTCACCCGCACCTCCTTGCGCAGGGATTCTGTGATCGAGACGAACACCGAGGCCGTGGAGAGCGCGCTGGAGAAGGCCAGCACCGCCGTGCCGCCGAGCAGACTGAGCGCGTCATGGCGGCTGACGATCAGGTCGAAGATCGGCCAGGTGACGATAAGGAAGAAGACCCTGGGCCAGATCAGCATGGCCCTGCGCCCGAACCGGTCCGACATGACGCCGCCGATGAGGCCCGCCGCGAAGCCGCATACGCCGCTCACGAGCGTGGCCGCCAGCGACACCTGCTTTCCCATGTGCAGGGTCTGAATGGCGTAGGTCGTCAGATACAGGAAGACGTAAGTCGGGATCGTCGTAGCCGCCACCAGGCCGAAGCCGCGCAGAAGCACGGGCGCAGCAGCCAGCAAAGTCGCCGCGTCCGGATGGGCGTCGCTTCGCGCCTCATGGCGATGCAGGGTCTCGGGAAGGCTGCGTCGCAGCAGCAGGCCGAAGGGCAACACCACTGTCCCCAGGAGGAAGGCGGCGCGCCAGCCCCACGCGGCGAGAGCCAGATCTCCGAACAGATGACTGACGGCGATGCCCACCAGGGCGCCAACGATATTGGCGAGGTTCTGGCTGCCGCCCTGCCACGCCCCGTAGAGCGCTCGGCGCTCCGGCGGAGCAGCCTCAACGAGGAAAGCCGTGGTCGGCCCCAGTTCCCCGCCCAGGGCGAAGCCCTGGCACATGCGCCAGAGCAGCACCAGGCAGGGCGCGATGACGCCGATCTGGGCGTAGGTCGGCGTCAGCGCGAGGCCGAGGATCGAGGCGCCCATGAGCGAGAAGCTGAGCATCATCGCTGGCCGGCGGCCGCTTCGGTCGGCGAGACGTCCGATCACCATGGCCCCGAGAGGCCGGAGGAGGAAGCCGACCCCAAACGTGATCAGGGTCTCGATCTGGCTGATGAACGGGGTGGGATTGGGGAAGAAGGCGTGGCCGATCTGATCGGCGAAGGTCGCGTAGACCGTGAAGTCATAGAACTCCAATGCATTGCCGATCACGGCCGCCGCCACCTGGCGCGGGGTGATGGGCGCAGCCGAATGCGCGGGCGCGGTCGAACTCATGGTGCGGACCTCAGGCCCAGGGCTGTGGCCCTGCGCCGAAGCGCACGGGCGAGGGCTGCTTGAGGCTCCGGTAGATCCGGGCTGGGGGCGTGAGCAGGACCGGCCAGATGAGCGCGGTCACAAAGGCGCTGAAGAGCGCCGCGATCAATCTCATGGGGGTGAAACTGCCCGCGACGTTCTGGGGCGGCCCCATCAGCGCGGGCATGTCCCGGCCGAGCACAAATTCGGCGAGGCCAAAGAACAGGACATTGGCGAAGACCCACACGGCTGCGACCAGGGCGATCACCAGGATGTAGGTTCCAAGAATCGGCCAGAACTGGCCCCGCGTGAGACGCCACGATCCGAAGAGGTTGATCCGGCCGGTGTCGAAAGTGAGCGGGACTGCCAGAGAAAGGCGTACGAACACCGCAGCCAGGACGACCAGAGCCGCCGAAACCCCCGCGATGAGCCCGGCGACGTTGGTCGGCGCGCCAAGTCCTGAGATGGCGACCATGATTATGCTGGCCACCACGGCGAAGCCGAAGTAGCCGCCCATGAGGACGACCAGCGCCAGGATCTCCAGCCCCAGCTGCCGCAGTTCGTCCGCCCCGATCCGAAAGAAGCCGAAACGGGCCGCTCCTGGCGAAAAGACAAGCCGCATCATCGCCGCCTGCACGAAGGCGTTGGTCACCACCGCCATCAGCAACAGGGCCAGTTCCGCTGGCGCCACCTTTTGCAGCAGGGCCGAGACCTTCGCCGGATCCTCGCCGAGGACCGACCAGTCGACCGTCTGACCCCCGGCCTGTACGAACACCACCTCGGCTATCAGCGAGACGGCGAAGGCGAAGGGCGTCCAAACCAGGAGCGCCCGCGGATGCGCGCGAACCGCCGCGAACCCGCCAAGCGCCACTTCCTGGATCGAGAATCCCGCCATCGCAGCCCACGTCCCCCGAAGAGCACGACCGTCGTCGCCGACTCGCCGGCTGGGCGTGATCCCAGAAAAGAGCTTGCAGCGCTAGAGCCTTCTCTGGAGGGCGCGCCCGCGTTGTCCGCGGACGCAGCTGCGGTTTCACATGCCTGGACAAGATCTACGCAGAAACCCGAATCTGTTCGACGCTTCTAAAGCGCCGCGAGCACGGCATCGCCCATTTCCTGGGTCCCCAGGGCGCCGCCCAGGTCCCGTGTCCGGTCTCCGCGCGAGAGCGCCGCCTCCACCGCGCGCATCACGCGCTCGGCCAGGTCAGGGCGGCCGAGCGACCAGCGAAACGCCATGCCCAGGGAAAGAATCGCGCCCAGGGGGTTGGCGAGGCCAAGACCGGCGATGTCAGGCGCGGAGCCATGGATCGGCTCGTACAGGCCCGGCGACCCGGGCGCACCGAGCGCAGCCGACGGCAACATCCCCAGCGAGCCCGTGAGCTGCGCCGCCTCATCCGACAGGATGTCCCCGAAGAGATTGTCAGTGAGGATGACGTCGAACTGCCGGGGCGACTTGACCAGCTGCATCGCTGCGTTGTCCGCCAGCATGTGCTCGAGCGTGATCTCGGGAAACTCGCGGGCGTGCAGCGCCGTGACGGTTTCCCGCCATAGAAGGCCCGTCTCCATCACGTTGGACTTTTCGCAGGAGGTCACCTTATTGCGTCGGGCCGCGGCGAGCGTGAAGGCGACGCGCGCGACGCGTTCAATTTCGGTCGTGTCATAGACCTGGGTGTCGACCCCGCGCCGACGTCCGTCCGGCAAGGTCTCCACGCCGCGTGGCTGGCCGAAATAGACCCCGCCGGTGAGTTCGCGCACGATCATCAGGTCCAGCCCCTCCACCACCTCGCGCTTGAGGGTGGAGGCGTCGGCCAGGGCGCGGAAGCAGAGCGCCGGACGCAGGTTGGCGAAAACGCCCATCCCGGCGCGAAGGCCAAGCAGTCCCGCCTCGGGACGCAGCTGCCGGGGCGCGGAGGCCCACTGCGGTCCGCCCACAGCTCCCATCAGCACGGCCTGGGACGCGCGGGCCAGCTCCAGGGTCTCGTCCGAGAGCGGCGTTCCAAGCTCGTCATAGCCCGAGCCGCCAAACGGACGCGTCTCGATCGCGAGGTCCGGATCCAGGCGCTCTGCGACGCGACGGGCCTCCGCCGTCACCTCGGGCCCGATCCCATCGCCGGGCAGGAGAAGGAGCATCGCCATCAGGGACGCTCACTTTCGGAGGCGATCTCGTAGGTCCTGAGCTGGCGATCGGTGAGGCCAACCTCACCCGCCGCGGCGCGCCAGACCTTCATATGCTCGCTGGTCCCGTGCCCCTTCAGGGCTTCGGCGTCGCGCCAGATCTCGAAGATGTGGATCAGCCCCGGATCGGCGAGGTCGTCGGAAAAGGCGTAGGCGATGCAGCCGTCCTCCTGCCGCGTCGCGCGGATCATCTCGATGGCGTGGGGTCGCAGGGCCTCCAGCTTGTCGGGCGCGACGCGCACGGTGCCGGCGATGATCAGGCTCATGGTCAGGACATCCAGGGTTCTTGAAGGGATCGACGGGCCTCGAAGTCCTCGATCGACGAAGCCTTTCGCAGGGTTTCGCCGATGGCGTCGAGTCCCTGCAGCAGCTTCGCCTTGCGCCCCGGATCGATATCGAAGTCGATCGTGCGTCCAGAGGGCGTCGAGATCGTCTGGGCGGCGAGGTCGACAGTGAAAACGTGGTTACCGCCTCTTGCCTCCTCCATCACCGACTCGACCGCCTCGGCGGGCAGAGCGATGGGCAAAAGGCCGTTCTGGAAGCAGTTGTTGTAGAAGATGTCGGCAAAGCCTTCGGCGATCACGCAGCGGATGCCGAAATCCATCAGGGCCCACGGCGCGTGCTCACGGCTGGACCCGCAACCGAAATTGGCGCCGGCGATCAGGATCCCCGCCCCAGCATAGCTGGGATCGTCGAGCACAAAGCCCGGCCGTTTGGCTCCGGCCTCGTCGTAACGAAGATCGTAGAACAGCCCCTTCCCGAGCCCCGCGCGCTCCGTCGTCTTGAGGAACTGCTTGGGAATGATCTGGTCGGTGTCGAGGTTGTCGATGTCCAGCGGCGCGGCTCGAACCGTCAGGGTGGTGAAAGACTGCATGGCGTGAACTCTTGCGCGGATGGGGGCGGCGGCGGCGAACGTTGGAGTGCGGTCAATCGTCGGGCGACTGGCCGCCGATGACCAGGGCCGGAGCGCCGACGACGCCGGATCGCAGGGTGAAGACGCGCGTCCCCGGCTTGCGTCCGGCGCGCGCCTCCGACACGTCGAAGCCGCTCTTGGCGAGCCGCTCACGAACGGCGTCGGGATCGGTGGCGCGAAAGGCGAGACCGCTCAGCGCGTCGGGAGAGTCAGATCTGGCGGATTCGAGACCGGTGGCGATCTCGACCACCGCGTTCCCGCAGCGGAAAAACAGAAGGCGCGAACCCCAGGCGGGATTTGAGCGATCCAGGCGAAAGTCGAGACCCAGTCTGGCGCCGTAGAGGGCGATCGCCCGTTCAGGATCGGGCGTTCGGATAACCACGTGATCAAGACCCGCGATCCGATCGTCCACCGTCGGCGCTTCGTCATCTTTCCCAGGGGCCGCCGCCTCAAGGGCCAGTCCGACGCCGTGGCTTGCGGCCGGCTCGAGCACGACCTCCGCCCCCTCCTCGCGCGTCGCTACGCCGCGCCGCTCCAGCATCCGCCTCGCCTGCGACAGGTCGCGCGCCGCGAATACGATTCGCGCCAAACCCTCGCGCTCGTCCGCCGCAGCCGCGCGCACACGCAAGGTGACATTGGCCAGACGGAACCCGCGCGCCGCCTCAGCGGGCTCGCGGCCGAGGAAGGCGCCATAGGCTTCGCCCGCCCTGGCCGCATCATGGGCGGCGATGTCGATGCGGGCGAAGCCGGTGATCATTGGAAGTCGCGGACGTCGGTGATGCAGCCGGCAATGGCGGCGGCGGCGGCCATAACCGGGCTCATCAGGTGCGTGCGGCCACCGCGCCCCTGGCGACCTTCGAAATTTCGATTGGAGGTCGAGGCGCAACGTTCGCCAGGGGCGAGCCGGTCGGGGTTCATGCCCAGGCACATCGAACAACCGGGCTCGCGCCAGTCGAAGCCCGCTTCCCGGAAAATCTCGTCCAGGCCCTCCGCCTCGGCCTGCTCGCGCACGAGGCCGGAACCGGGAACCACCATGGCCCGCACGTGGGCCGCCACCTTGCGCCCGCGGGCGATGGCTGCGGCGGCGCGCAGGTCCTCGATGCGGCTGTTGGTGCACGAGCCGATGAACACCCGATCGATCTTCGTCCCGCTGATCGGCTGGCCAGGTTCGAGGCCCATGTAGTCGAGCGCCCGGCGCAGTCCGGCCGCCTTGCCTTCCTCGACCGTCGCCGGGTCGGGAACGCGCCCGGTGATCTCGATAACGTCCTGGGGGCTGGTGCCCCAGCTCACCGTCGGCGCGAGGGTCGATACGTCGATCTCGACTTCACGGTCGAACACGACGTCCGGGTCGGTGACGAAGCTCCTCCAGTACGCCAGCGCCATGTCCCAGGCCGCGCCCTTGGGGGCGGCCGGACGGCCCATGACATAGGCGAATGTTGTCTCGTCGGGCGCCACCAGGCCCGCGCGCGCGCCCGCCTCGATGGTCAGGTTGCACAACGTCATGCGTCCTTCCATCGAGAGCGCACGCACGGCCTCGCCAGCGTACTCGATCGCGTAGCCGGTTCCGCCGCCCGTTCCGATCCGGCCGATCAGCGCAAGGGCGTAGTCCTTCGGTCCCACCCCAGGCGCCGGCGTTCCGCTGAAGGTCACCCGCATGTTGCGCGATTTCGTCTGGCGCAGGGTCTGGGTCGCGAGGACGTGCTCGACCTCCGAGGTCCCGATGCCCTGGGCCAAAGCTCCAAAGGCGCCATGGGTGGACGTATGGGAGTCGCCGCAGACGATCGTCATGCCCGGCTGGGTGCGGCCCTGCTCGGGACCGACGACGTGGACGATGCCATTGCGCGGATCGCCCATGGGAAAAAACTCGATGCCGTGCTCGGCGACGTTGCGCTCGAGGGCCTGGAGCTGAGCTCGCGCCTCTTCGTCGGCCACGGCCGCCACGCCGAGCGCCTGGCCCTCGGTCGGGGTGTTGTGGTCGGCGACGGCGAGGGTCCTGTCGGCGCGGCGCACCTGGCGACCGGCCTCGCGAAGACCCGCGAAAGCCTGGGGCGTGGTGACCTCATGGATGAGGTGCAGGTCGATATAGAGGATCGACTCGCCGCTCTCGTCCGTCGCGACGACGTGTGCGTCCCAGATCTTGTCGTACAGAGTCTTGGCGGCCATGCGGGCGATTTAGGAGGCCGGCCTCGACCGGTCCAGCCTCAGGCGACCAGCGCCAGCAGAATCCGTCACATCCGGTGCGTCTTCAGGAGCAGGCTCGTTTCGGTCGCCGAAATCCCGTCGATCAGGCGGATGTTGTCGAGGGCGCTGGAGAAGCCGGCCAGGCTGTCGGTGGAGAGCTCGGCGATCATGTCCCAGCGGCCGTTGGTCGTGTGGACCGCCTCGACCTCCGGAAGCCCTCGCAGGGCGCGTAGCACCGCAGCCGACCGCTCCCCCTCCACAGCTATGCCCATGATGGCGCGGACGCGGGCCGCCTCGGCGTCGGGTGGCGATCTTATGGTGAAGCCGCTGATCGCCCCGGCGGCCAGCATCTTGTCGATGCGGTTCTGCACAGCCCCACGGGACAGATTCACCGCCCTGGCGAGCCGCGCGACCGGCGCGCGGGCGTCCGCGCGCAGGAGAGCAACGAGCTTGCGGTCGATCTCGTCCATACTGGCGATTTGTCAATCACGGCTGACGAACCGTCAACGAACAATGCGAGTTTGGCGAACCTGTCAGCTATTCGCTGACAAACGCCGCCGTCATCTTCGTCCTCACGACACAGCTCAGGCGCGAGGAGCCGATGCCCGACACCCCCGTCTTCCTGATGGCGGAACCCACGCACTACGACGTGGCCTACCGGATCAATCCCTGGATGAAACCGGGCGTCTGGAACACCGCCGTGGCGGACAATCGCCTGCAGGCGCGGCGCGCCTGGGATGCGCTGAAGGCGTCGCTCGAACGCTCCGGCGCGCGCGTGATCGCCATGCCAGGCGTCGCGGATGTTCCCGATCTCGTTTTCCCCGCCAACGCGGCGGTCGTCCTCGACGGCATGGCCCTGGTGGCGCGCTTCCGCCATCCGGAGCGGTCGGGCGAAGAACCGCACTTCCTGACCGCGCTGTGGGATCTGCGCGAGCGCGGCCTTCTGCGCGAAGTGCGCCAGATCGAGGGTTGCTTCCAGGAAGGCGCGGGCGACTGCCTGTGGGATGCTGGCCGGGGCCATTTCTGGGTCGCCAGCGGCCCCCGCTCGAGTGTCGCCTCAGTGGATGTGATCGCCGAGACCTTCGGTCAGAGCGTCGTTCACCTGCCTTTGGCGACCGAGCGCTACTACCATCTCGACACCTGCTTCTGTCCTCTTAGCGGCGGCGAAATCCTCTACTACCCCCCCGCCCTCACCCCTCAGGCCCATCGCGCTCTGCTGGACCACACCCGGCCCGACGAGCGGCTGGAGGCGGCCGACGAGGATGCGGAGGCCTTTAGCGTGAACGCCGTCTGCATCGGCCGCACGATCGTCATGGCCAGACCGCCAGCGCGCCTCGCCGCAAGACTGGCCGAGCGCGGCTATGACATCGTGGCGGTGGATCTCGATCCGTTCATGCTCTCCGGCGGGGGAGCCTTCTGCATGACGCTGCGCCTGGACCTTTCCAGCGCGCCGACCGCCGCCCTGGCCGCCTGAGGAGGACCCGATGACGACCACGACCCTCGAAGCGCCCACTGTGGGACAGACGGACTATCTGGCGCTGGAGGCCGAGTTCGGCGCGCGCAACTACAAGCCCCTGGACGTCGTGATCACGCGCGGCCAGGGCGTCTGGCTGTGGGACGTCGAAGGGCGGCGATACCTGGACTGCCTGTCCGCCTATTCCGCGGTGAACCAGGGTCACTGCCACCCGCGCATTCTTCAGGCGATGATCGATCAGGCGGGCCGCCTGACGCTGACGTCCCGCGCCTTCCGCAATGACCAGCTTGGCCTGTTCTATGAAGACCTCTGCCGGCTGACGAACTCACACTCCGTGCTGCCGATGAACACGGGCGTCGAGGCTGTGGAGAGCTCGCTGAAGGTCGCCCGCAAGTGGGGCTACGAAGTGAAGGGGGTTCCGGCCGGCCAGGCGGAAGTCATTGTCTGCGCCAACAACTTCCATGGACGGACGATTGCGGTCGTCGGCTTCTCGACCGATCCGGCCTCCAACAGCAATTTCGGTCCGTTCACGCCGGGGTTCCGCGTCGTTCCGTTCGGCGACGCCGCCGCGCTTGAAGCGGCCATCACGCCCAACACGGTTGCAGTCCTCGTTGAGCCGATCCAGGGCGAGGCCGGCGTGATCATCCCGCCCCCTGGCTATCTTCCGGCAGTGCGTGAGGCCTGCACGCGTAATGACGTGATCCTGATCCTGGACGAAGTGCAGACGGGCCTTGGCCGCACCGGACGCCTGCTCGCCGAGGAGCATGAGGGCGTGGAGGCCGACCTCACCCTGATCGGCAAGGCCTTATCGGGCGGCTTCTACCCGGTCTCCGCCGTGCTCTCGAACAAGGAGGTGCTGGGCGTGCTCAAGCCTGGCGAGCACGGCAGCACGTTCGGCGGGAACCCTCTCGCCTGCGCCGTCGCGCGCATGGCGCTGAAGGTCCTTGTCGAGGAAGGCATGATCGAGAACGCCGCTCGTCAGGGCGAGCGGATGATGGAGGGACTGCGCGGGATCAATTCGGGTCCGGTGATAACCGTGCGCGGACGCGGACTGATGATCGCGGTCGAGCTCGACCCGGAAGCCGGCGGCGCCCGCCGTTATTGCGAAGCCCTGCAGGCGCGTGGCGTCCTCTGCAAGGAAACCCACGACCACACCATCCGCATCGCCCCGCCGCTGGTGATCACCGACTCCGAGGTCGACTGGGCCGTGGAACAATTCCAGGCGGCGTTGCGCAGCTGAGCCTGAAGAAAAGTTCAACGCAGAGACGCGGAGGCGCAGAGACACAGAGAGGGCGCTGCGCCGCGCCGAAGGCGCAACCAATTTCCTGTGGTGGGCCCGATCGCCGAGGCCTCGCAGAATGGTCCAGGCCCCTCTGCGTCTCTGCGCCTCCGCGTCTCTGTGTTGAAAACTTTTTGGCCTCGAACGCCGGCGAACCGGAGGCGCCTACCGCCCGGCGGACTTGGACTGATCGCCGCCCGCGGCAGGCGGATAGCGGAGCTGGATGTGGATGGTGGTCTCGCCTTCGGCGATGTCGATCTTCGCCGCGCCTGCCGAAGGCGGACCGAGGAAGATGCGAGGGTTGTTCGAGAAGCCGTAGGGCTCGAGCGGAGCGACGAGGGTGTGGTCGAAGCGGTGGTTCTCGTTGAGATCGTCGTAGACGGCCACGTCGTAAGACCCCGGCGCCGGGACCCAGACGCACATCTCTGTCGAAGGCGCCTGGGAGGGTATCCACCAGACGCCGATCTCTCCATTGGGCTTGAGGAACTTGTCGCGATCAGGCGGATAGAGGGTCAGCGTCATGAGGCCCTGATCGCTGCGGACGCCGTCCACGACGACGTTGAGCTTGGTCCCGGTGGGCTGCCCCATGCAGGTCTCCGCGAGCGCAGGCGCGGCGAGCAGGCCAGCACATGCGCTCACGGCCGCGATCAGCTTGAAACGACTCATCGGTGGAAAACCTCTGCGGGAGCGCTGCCTTGGCGGGATATTGGCGCCGTCAGGCGGCACGCGCGGACGCGCTCATCGCCGCAGCGGTGATCTCGAAAGACCTTAGGCGGGCGGCGTGATCGAAAACGGATGCGGTGATCATCAGCTCGTCCGCCCCTGTCCGGTGGGCGAAGGCCTCCAGTCCCGCCTTTACGGTCGCCGGCGAGCCGATCACCGCGCAGGAGAGGGCGTGCTCCAGGCCCAGGCGGCCCTCCGGCGTCAGGCGCTGGTCCATGTCCGGAACCGGGGGCGGCAGCGGCCCCGGACGACCCGTCCTCAGAGCCACGAACGACTGCTGGATCGAGCTGAACAGGTATTGAGCCTCCGCGTCGGTCTCCGCGCCGATCACCATCAACGCAGCCATGGCGTGGGGTTTCTGCAGCCGCGGCGAAGGTTGGAAGCGCTCGCGGTAGATGGCCAGCGCCCGGTCGAGTTCGGCCGGGGCGAAATGCGAGGCGAAGGCGAACGGCAGGCCAAGGGCGGCTGCGACCTGAGCTCCAAACAGGCTCGAGCCGAGGATCCAAACCTCCACGTCAGCGCCGCCGCCCGGGATGGCGCGAACGGCCTGGCCCTCGCGGACCGGCGCGAGGAAGTGCAGCAGTTCGACCACGTCCTGAGGGAAGGCTTCGGGATCGCTGTTGAGGTTTCGGCGCAGGGCGCGGGCGGTGAGCTGGTCGGTTCCCGGAGCGCGCCCCAGGCCGAGGTCGACTCGTCCCGGATGAAGAGCGGCCAACGTCCCGAACTGCTCGGCGATGATGTAGGGCGCATGGTTGGGCAGCATGATGCCGCCCGAGCCGATTCTGATCTTGGACGTACCTGCCGCCACGTGGGCCAGCGCGACCGCGGTCGCCGCACTGGCGATGCCTGGCATGTTGTGGTGTTCGGCCAGCCAGAATCGATGAAAGCCCAACTTCTCCACATGGCGGGCGAGGTCGAGGCTGTTGGCGAGCGCCTGGCCCGCGTCGGAGCCCTGGATGATCGGCGCAAGATCGAGGACGGAGAGCGTAGGCATGCGAGCGGACATATAGTCGCCGACGCGAAAGCCCAAGCCGGGCTGGCCCGGCGATGGTTTGGCGCTATCACCAGCCGATGCGCGACACCTTGCTTCCCCGGCACGTCTATTTCCTCGGCATCGCCGGCGCGGGGATGAGCGCTGTCGCTTCGCTGCTCAAATCGCAAGGCGTGGAAGTCAGCGGATCCGACGAGGACGCCTTCCCGCCGGTGACGACCTACCTCCAGACCCATGGCATCCCCTACCGCGTCGGCTTCGACGCCTCACAGATTCCCGTGGAGGTCGATGCGGCGATCGTGGGGTCGAGCGCCAAGCTGGGGCTAGATCAAAATCCGGAGCTGGCCGAACTGAAGCGCAGGGGAACGCCGCTCTTCAGCTTCCCGGCCTATCTCGGCGAACACACTGCGGGCCGGGACGTGACGGTCGTGGCGGGTAGCTTCGGCAAGTCGACCGTGACCGCGCTCCTGGCTCATCTGGCGCGCGAGGCTGGCGGCGATCCCGGCTGGTTCGTCGGCGCCGCGCCCCTCGATCTGCCCTCCAGTGGTCATGCGGGCAGCGACCCGACGATCTTCATCGAGGGCGACGAGTACATCATCGGCGGCGGCGACCGGCGCTCGAAATTCCTGCTCTACAAGCCCCGCGCCCTGCTGCTGACCTCCCTCGTCCACGACCACATGAACGTCTTTCCGACGATGGCCGAGTACGAGGCGCCCTTCGCCGAACTGATTGAGCGCCTCTCCCCCAAGGATCTCATCGTTGCGGCGCACGGCTTCGAGCCGATCCGGCGGCTCACGGCCGAGCGCGAAGTCGTCTGGTACAGCGCAGATCCGGGTCCGGGTTACCACGCACGCAATGTGCGCGTGGGCGAAGTCACGAGCTTTGAACTCGCCACGCCCGCAGGACAGGTGATCCCGCTCGAGACCCCGCTCCTTGGCCGCCATAACATCGAGAACATCGTCGGAGCGGCGGCCTTGCTCCTGACCAGGTCGGCCATCGACGCGGCTGCGCTGGCGAGTGGCGTGCGTAGCTTCCGTGGCCTGGAGCGGCGACTCGACCGCAAGACCCTGATCTCCGCGGCGCCGGTCTATGAAGGGTTCGGCTCGTCCTACGAAAAAGCCCGCTCGGCGATTGAAGCGGTTCGTCTGCATTTCCCGCACCGCCGCCTGGTCGTGGCGTTCGAGCCCCACACCTTCAGTTGGCGAAATCGCGAAGGGCTGAACTGGTACGACACGGTGTTCGAGGGCGTGGACCAGGTCGTCCTGCTTCCGCCGCCCGATCACGGCGCGGCGACACACGACCAACTCGATCAGGTGACAATCCTCGAACGGATCCGCACGGCGGGCATCGCCGTTCAGGCCGTGAGCGGCGAGCCTTCGGAGGCGCTGGCCGCCGTCGAGAGCGCGGTCGACTCGAAGAGCGTCGTGCTTCTGTTGTCTTCGGGGCCTCTGGCAGGGCTCGCTCAGACTCTGCCGCCGCGGCTCGACGCACGATTTGGCGCGAGCGGCGTCGTATTGAGATAAAAATTCTCAATTTAGTCGCCGACTGAGGCAACGGCCGTACCGTCATCGGGGTTAGACGGGAGAGGCGCATCTCGCGCCAAGCTGAGACTTGAGAATTCGGAGTTCGTCGAAAATGGACTTAACCCGTCGATCCGTGGCCATTGGCGCCTTTGGACTTGCAGGCGCCGCTGCCACCCCATTCGTCGCGACGCCGGCTTTCGCCGACCATCGAGCAGACCTTGTCGCCTCCGCCCGCACTTCATTGCGCCAGCTGCTGGATGACGAGCACCGCGCTCACTTCTTCTATAACCACTGCCGTGCTGCGCTTGTCTTCCCCAACGTCCTGAAGGCCGGCTTCATCTTCGGTGGCCAGACCGGCAACGGCGTCCTGTTCGGCCCGCGCGGAGGAAGGGTGGAGGGCTTCTTCAACCTGACCGGCGGCTCGTGGGGCCTTCAGATCGGGGGCCAGGACTTCGCCTACACCCTGTTCTTCATGACCGAGAACTCGCTGAACTACCTGCACCGCGTCGCCGGCTTCTCGGTCGGCACCGGTCCCAGCATCGTCGTGATCAACGCCGGCGCCGGCGCGGCGGCCGATACGACGACGATCACCCATGACGTCTACGCCTTCCCCTACAACCAGAAGGGCCTGATGGCGGACCTGACGCTCCAGGGCACGAAGATCACCCCGATCAGCCCGAGCTGATCGATCCTGTCCGTACGGAGGCGGCTGCAAAGCCGCGCCGCTTCGCTCGCCGCGACTGGGAAGTTCTGAGCGCGCCCGGATCTGCGTGCGTGTCGGGCCCTTGTCGCGGCAGCCGGACGGATGGCCGGAGGCGTCGCGCTGAGCCAGAATGTCCAGGCGCACCGGCGTGAACCCGCCGGGGCCGCGCGCGCTATTCGTGGGCTGACGAACGAGCGCCAGCGTCGTCTGGAAGCGAAAATGAAGGGCAAAAGCGAAGGCCATGGGCGTTGACTTCAAGCTGATCGCCGTCGGCCTTGTGGTCCTGCTGCTTGCCGGCTGCGGGCACAGTCCGCCTACCCGTTTCTACACGCTCGATCCGACGCCGCCGTCCCACACCGCCACCGCCGCCGCGGCGGCGCCCATTCAACTCGACGCCGTGCGCATTCCAGCAGCCCTCGATCGGCCGCAGGTGGTGACCCAGCTGGGCGCCAACCGGCTCGACGTGCACGACTTCGACCAGTGGGCCTCACCCCTGGGCGAAATGATGCGCCGGACCCTTGCCCAGAACCTCCTGACGCGACTGCCGGAGGGCGAGTTCATCCTGCCCGACGCACCCCGCACGCAGGCGGTCCGCGGCCTGGTGGTGGACATCCTGCAGATCGACGCGTCACCCGGCGGCCGCGTCACCCTGCAGGGAAGCTGGACCCTCATGGTCCCAGGGACGACCCGCCCGGCCATGACCCGGAACGTCCAGCTCAGCACCGACGCCGGGCCAGGTCCCCAGGGTACCGCCGCGGCCATGAGCCAGCTGCTCGGTCAGCTCGCCGATCAGATCGTCGAAGGCGTCGGGACGGTCTAGAGCGCCGTCCGCCCAAGTGGGAACTGGTTGGGCGATGAGACGGCGCTCAAACTTTTGAATCTAGAGCAAATTATCTCCGACCAGACGGTTCCGTCTGGTCGGAGTTTGCTCTAGCTGGCGCCTAGCGCGGCGCAGGCGATGGAGGCCAGCCTCGCGATTGCGCGATCGGTCGCCTCGGCGCCCGCACGGCTGCGCTCCACATAGATGGAAAGGAGCAGGGGCTCGCCGCGCACGGGCCAGATAACGGCGACGTCATTGGCGGTGACCACGCCCGGAGCGTCCCACGAGCCGGTCTTGTCTCCGGCGCGGGCGCCGGCCGGAATGCCAGCGCGGATGCGGCTCAGGCCCGTCTTGCAGTCGACGAGCCATTGCGTGAGCCGCGCTCGAGAGGCGTCGGATAGGGCGTCACCGAATACGAGCCGGCGAAGGTCGCCGGCCATCGCCACCGGAGATGTGGTGTCGCGCACGTCTCCGGGCGGCACCACGTTCAGTGCGGGCTCGATCCGGTCCAACCGCGTAACCCGGTCGCCAAGGCTGCGCGCGAACGCGGTGACCTGCGAAGGCCCGCCGATCCGGGCCAGAAGCAAGTTGGCCGCGGTGTTGTCGCTGAGGGTCACAGCCGCGGCGCACAGCGCCTCGACGCTCATTCCGCCCTCCCCGACGTGCGCGCGCGTCGCCGGCGCGTAGGAAAGGAGATCGCTGGCGCCGTAGGAAACGGTGCGTCGCAGATCCTCCTGGCCACGATCCACGCGGGCCAGCACAGCTGAGGCGAGAAGCAGCTTGAAGGTGCTGCACATGGCGAAACGCTCGTCCGCCCGATGACGGATGGACCGTCCGCTGCGGAGACCGGCGCCATACAGTCCTACGCGCGCCCCTATGGACGTCTCCACCGTGGCGATCTCACCAGAGACGTCTTCCTTCGCCGCCGCAGCAGCGGCGAGCCCGATTCCAGGCAGGGCGAGGAGCGCGGAGCGGCGAGTCGGCAAGAAGGTCATGCTGCATGGTCGGGCGGTTGTCTCGGTCGGGCAAGGCTTCGCCCAAAACCAGATGAAACGGACCGGGACGTCCTCAGACGTCCCGGTCCGACGCTCAGATCACTGCGCGCGCAGTCGTGCGCCGTCGCGCGCCTGCGCCCACGAGTCCCAAGCCGAGAAGCATCATCACCCAGGTCGCTGGTTCAGGAATGGCGCCCGGCTGGAAGAGGGATCCCAGGGTGTTGACGCCCGGCGCCGCCGCGCCGCCCAGGAGGGCGTCGACGCCGAAGAGTTCCTGCCAGGTCTTCAGGTCCGATGCGTGGTTCAATGGGACATTGCTGGCGAAAGCGTTGCCCTTGGCCAGCGGGGAGATGACGATCTCGGTCAGGCCGAAGCCTTGGCCGTTGCCGCCTTCGCTTTCGTCGTTCCAGATGACGATCGTGCCATCGTTCTTGAACGCCTGCGAGGCCTCGATCTCCGGCACGACGATCGACAGGAAATTGTCGCCCAGCGCGACCGCCTCCTGGTCGGTGTTCGCCGCATAGGTCACGCCGTTGTATGTAAACGACGTGTTCAGTGACGAATGCATGTCGTTGTACTGATCTGGTGTAATGTAGTTGAATTGCGAGACGTTGTTGCTTGCGAGGTTCGCCGCCAGATCCTGCAATGGCAGATAGTGCGACGCCTCGGTATTGCTCGGCGTAGGATTATTCCCGCCGTTCGTATCGGTGAAGAACAGAGGTCCATCGTGTTTGGCGGCGAAATTGTACTGATGACTGCCATTGTAGGGATTTGTGTAAGAGGATGAGGTCCCTGACAGACTGGTCAAGGGCACGACGTTCTGAGCGCTCGGAACGACCGAACCTGTGACCGTACCACCGAACTGCGACGCGTTCTGGCCAGAGGTGTTGGCCAGGTCGATGTCCTCCGCGTACGAGGTCCAGGACACGCCCTTTGCCTGCAGAAGGCCGGTCAGGTTCGGCGAATTGACGATATTACTTGGATAGGGATCATTATCGTTGAGCGGGCCCGTCACGCCGGACTCGGCATAGACGTAATTTGGCTCTGATGGGTGTATCGCGCCGACGTTGGTGTAATTGGTCGCATAGGAAGTCATTGCCGCATTGGGATTACCCGGCGTGACTAGGCTATTCAGGTAGGGAGCCGCCGGGTTGCCCAGGAGTTGCTGGACGCCCGTGTCGGACGAGGGCTGCGTAAAGTTGTGATTTTCGAGGAGGATGTTGAAAACCGTCTTGATCTGCGCCGCCTGAGCGCTGCTTCCCATCAGCGCCACAGCAGAGACAGCTGCGCTTAGCGTAAGTGCTCTGAGCATGTCGGTCTCCCCGGTCCTCGGGCGCCCGCTCCCGGGCCGTCCTTTTGATGGTTATCTCGCGGGCCGCGAGACTAGACCGTGGGTGCGTGTCAGCTAGCCGACGGATTTATAAACTTTTTTGCAATTTTTTATTAAAGCAAAGCTTTTGAAGGAGCCAAGATCAACCTTGGCCATACGCGCACAGCTAAGGTCGTTTCTACTTTTGCTTTGGGAGAGCTTCCCAAGAGTGCTCCATCACGGATCGCCCAGCCGTGCGCGATCAGCCACACGCGGACGGCGGTTTCCCGGCCCCGCAGCGGCCGGCCTGCGGGTAGCGCCTCAACGTCGCGAAGGACGGCAAGCCAATGCACGAAGCGCGACCAATCGGGTCGGCCCTCACTAGGTTATGGTTGGCGGAGGCGGTTGGACTAGCTCCTATGCCATCGTGCGCGGTGTATTTCGGCGATGCGCGGAGACTGGCGGTGGTTAGAGAAACGGCCCGAGCGATTCCCGGAGTAGCTGCGGTAATCAATCCCACCGACCTTTCCGCGTTCGGTAGCTCACACGTTGTGATGTCGGGGCGGTCGAGGAGGCACTTTACAGCGCCGTTTACGGGCGCTCTTTCGATCAAAGGAATTGTGCGCGGGCTAGGGACCTGGTCCACGCCAGACTCTCGGTTTGATCTTCGCTCCGATACGTTGCTCACGCTGAACGATGGTCAGCAGTATTCACTCGAGATCGATGGCGAGGACGAGACAGAAACGTTTTGCGTGTTTTTCGCCCGTGGCAGCGTTGAAGCGGCAGCGTATGTCCTCCAACATGACGACGCCACGCTCCTCGATCACGAGGGCGACCAGCGCTTTGGGTTTCGAGAGGAGTTGACGGCAGCCACAACTGTTCTCGGTGAGGCGTGGGAACGGCTTGCGCGCAGCGCCGGATCAATCTCAGGAGTGGATCTCTCTTGGGAAATCGAGCGGCTTGGATCGATCCTTGCCCGACATGCACTGAATGAAAGAGTTCGCTCGAACAAGCTTGGATCGACGAAAGTCGCCACGCGGCAGGAGATTTGGCGGCGTGTGCGCCGCGCCATGGATGAGATCGAAGCCGACCTTGCGAATGATTGGACGTTAGCAGAGCTTGGCCGAGCGGCGTGCATGGCGCCGCACCACTTTCAACGATGTTTTCTCCAACTTAGGGGCGAGACGCCTAGAAGGTATATCGCCCGTCGCCGGCTCGAACGGGCGCAAGCGCTACTTCGGTCGCATGGCACAATGAGTGTCACCGAAGTTTGTCTCGCGGTCGGCTACACCAGCTTGGGGTCCTTCTCCACAAGCTTTGCAAAACAGTTCGGATATCCGCCATCGGATCGCCGGTAGTTGGTCGTGTATCATGCGCAGGAACGCGCTTCATTTTCGCAATCTGGAAGAAGCCGGGGCGAGGTCTTGACGGCTAAGATAGCGGAATGATCGAGCGCCGAGTCCTCCTCGCTGGAACCCTTGCTGTGCCCTTCCTGGGCTCCCCGGCGATCGCGGGGCGCATCGACGCCGGCGCTGAGAAGGGGAGCGAGGACCAGTTCAGATCGATTAGCAGCGCTGTCGCGAACCTGCTTCCAGCGCCTGACGTGCGAACGCAACTGGCGTACGTCTATGCCGTCGCCGCACATGTCCTTGCGGGAGCCGAAGCTCCGCCAGCGAAGCTCTTCCCCATGGGTGGGTTCGCCCGGGGTGTGGAGATCGGTCCGATCGCTCGCGAACCGAACTTTGTCGTTATCGGCTATCGTGCCCTTCCTGGCGCCAAGGTCCCCCCCCACAATCATCCGAACTACAGCGTGGTGACGATCGGGACCGAGGGGATGGCGACGATCCGGTTCTTCGAGTCGCAAAACGCACCGCCGATGAATTCGCCCGATCCCTTCGAGTTGGAGGAAACGCGGGCGGTCCAGCTTCGGCCGGGCGATGTGGCCATCGTCACGCCCGCGCGCGACAATATCCACATGTTCGAAGCAGGCCCACAGGGTGCCCAGTGGATCGATATTACCACCAGCCACGGTCCGGACCTCGGGTTCTCCTATCTCGATCTTGGCGCCAGCGAACTCAATCATCTCGGTCGCATGTCGGCCAAATGGACGAAATTCTCTTGATGGGGACTTTATGAGTGAACGCCTGACCCTGGCGCAGCTTGATTACCCGAGCATCGACGTGGACCGCTCGGTCCGCTTTTTCACGGAAATGTTGGGGTTACCGCTCCTATTCCGTGCGGGCTCGCTCGCATTCATCGATCTTGGAAGCGCGCGCCTATATGTGCGTCCGGTGTCCGACATCGCGGAGACCAAATGCGCATCCGTGTTGTACCTCAAAACGGACAACGTCGACGCGACCATTCGGCAACTCGAGTCCCGCGGTGCTGAGATTCACGAGGCGCCGCACATCGTGGCCGAATTGCCCGACCACATACTCTGGATGGGATTCATTCGCGACCCTGAGGGTCGCCTGGTCGGGATCATGGAAGAGCGTCGCTCGTAAACGCTCTCGATGCGCGCTGATGCGGCGTGCAGGACAGCCGACTATTTCTTGTCTATTGCTGCGACGGCCTTGATCAAAGCCCGCCTCGCGTGGGCGCAATCGTGCAGCCCCTCAACCGACATCTTTGCGATAGCGTTCAACGCCCACGGCGGCGAGTGTATCGCCATCGGTGACCCCTACGGGTTGCTGTCGGCTGACATGAGGGTGTTGGGGAGCGGCCGGCCGGTCGCTCCCCAGGCGCAAGCCTCGTGATGGATCAGGCGACGCGGGGTTAGGCGCCGGACGTTGCCCTGGTGCGCATCCGTGCTCAGAGCCTATGAGGACGAGCCGGCGGGCCGCCTCGCCGACCGCATGGCCGCGGCCGACATCGGCCGCGCGCCGGTTCTCCGCCGCCGTGACGGTGCGCTCGTCGGTATCGTGGCCCGGCGCGACCTGCTGCGCGTGCGCGCCGCCGCCGCCCGCGAGGAAGCCGAGCGCGAGGCGCTGATCCGGCTCTCGATGGCAGGGAGCCGCTGAGACTTCTGCCGGGCCAGCAGGCGCCGTAAAGCTTTCGCATGACAGACCCGATCCGTATCGGCCTTCTCGGGGCCTCCCGCATCGCTCCGCCGGCGGTAATCGAGCCGGCCCGCCAGGACGGTCGCTTCGTCGTAACGGCGGTGGCCGCACGCGACCCCGACCGCGCGAGGGCCTACGCGCAGACCCATGGCGTCGCCGTTGCCGCCGCGGATTATGGCGAACTCATCCACCGCGACGACGTCGACGTGGTCTACAACGGCCTGCCGCCCGCCGGACACGCGGAGTGGTCAATCGCCGCCTTGGAGGCGGGCAAGGCGGTTCTTTGCGAAAAGCCTTTCGCGCGCGACGCCTCAGACGCTCGCGCCATGGTCGAGGCGGCGACGCGCGCCGGACGACCGCTGCTGGAAGCCTTTCACAATCGCTTCCATCGCGTGATGCGAGAGGCGGAGTCCCTGGTCCGCCAGCAGCGCCTGGGACGCATCATCCGCGCCTCGGCGAACTTCGAAGTCCCCATCGCGCGGACGCTGGGTGAACTTCGCTGGTCGCGCGAGCAGGGCGGCGGCGCATTGATGGATCTGGGAACCTATCCCCTGCACGCCCTGCGGACCCTGCTTGGCGAGGAGCCGCGGATCATCTCCGCGCAGGCGCGGTTCGAAGACGGCGTCGATGCCGAACTTTCGGGCCGGCTCGCATTTCCCTCGGGCGCGGAAGCCGAAATCGCCTGTTCGATGATCGCCGAGCGGCCGATGGCGCGACTGGAGGTCGTTGGAGACCGCGGAACGCTGGAGATCGTCAACTTTGTCGCGCCCCAACGAGGCTGCCGCTTTGTCGTGACCATTGACGGCGTGGCCGACGAGCGCCCGACCGAGGGTCCCTCAACCTACGCAGCCCAGCTGGATCACCTGCATGAAGTCATTCATGGCGGGAGCCAGCCGCTGACCGGCGGCGCCGACGCTCTGGCCCAGATGCAGGCCATCGACGCCCTTTACGAAGCCGCCGGACGACCCTGAGCCCCCGGAGAGCACGTTCCTTTCAGGCAGAATCGCCTGAACGAATCAACGCGCTCTAGATTCAATAACTTGAGCGCCGTCTCGTCGCCCAACCAGTTCCCACCTGGCCGGACGGCGCTTTAGCGTTGCCCTGCAGTGACAGTGTGACGGTTTCGCGAAGCCAAATGCGGCAATGTCCGCCGACAAGCTTGACGCGGCTGTAGCGACCGCGGAACGATCCCGAAAAAACCGAAACAAGTCAGGGGATTCGGGGGATGATCATCATAAAGCGGGCGCCTCGCTGCGCCTGCGCATGGCTTTTTGCCACCACCGCCATGGCGACTGCATCGCCCAGCCTGGCGCAGCAGGTCGCGTCGACAGCGGCCACGGGGTCCACCACCATCCAGGAAGTGATCGTCACCGCGGAAAAGCGGACAGAGAACGCTCAGCACGTGCCGATAAGCATACAGGTGCTGGACACCAAGCAGATCCAGCAGCTGAACATCAACAACTTCCAGGACTATGTGAAGTATCTGCCGAGCGTCTCGTTCCAGACCCTCGGACCAGACACATCCACCATCTACATTCGCGGCGTCGCCGACGGCGGCAACAACAACCACTCGGGGCCGCAGCCAAGCGTCGGCAGCTATCTCGACGAACAGCCGATCACGACAGTCGGCGGGACCCTCGACATCCACGCCTACGACCTGGCGCGGGTCGAGGTGCTGGCGGGGCCGCAGGGCACGCTTTACGGCGCGAGTTCCGAGGCCGGCACCGTGCGCTTCATCACCAACAAGCCTTCGACATCGGGCTTCTCCGCCGGCTACGACCTGCAGGGAAACACTGTCGCTCATGGCGGCGAGGGCTATGTCGCCGAGGGTTTCATCAACATTCCCCTCGCCAAGAACGTGGCGGTTCGACTGGTCGGCTTCGACGAGCGCGACTCCGGCTACATCGACAATGTCTATGGCGTACGCACCTTCGCGCGACCCGACGGCACGATCGATGGCGTGATCAACAACTCCGCCTACGTGAAGAACGACTTCAACCCGGTCGAGACCTATGGCGGCCGCGCGGCCCTCAAGTGGGACGTCAACGACAACTGGACGATCACGCCCTCGGTGATCGCTCAGGACACGCGCAATCCGGGCGTCGACGCCTACGAGCCCGGAGTGGGAAATCTCGAGGTGCAGCGCTTCCAGCCGGACAGCTTCCACGACCGCTGGATCCAGTCGGCCCTCACTATCACCGGCAAGGTCGGGAGGTTCGACCTGACCTATTCCGGCGGTTACTTCTACCGCGCCCTCGATACCTTGAGCGACTATACCGACTACACAAATGCCTATGAGGCCTATTACGGTTCGGGCGCGAACTGGGTCGACAAGAACGGCGCCCCTCTGGCCAATCCGCAGCAGGAGATCATCGGCCGTGACCGCTTCGACAAGCAGAGTCACGAACTGCGGATCGCCTCGCCATCGTCCGACCGTTTCCGCATCACGGCGGGGCTGTTCACGGAACGCCAGACTCACTGGATCATTCAAGACTACTACATAAAGGGCTTCTCCCCCGACTTGTCGGTGCCGGGTTGGCCGAACACCATCTGGCTCACCGATCAACAGCGGATCGATCGCGACTCAGCCGGTTACATGGAAGCAGCGTTCGATGTGAATTCGCACTTGACCGTGATGGGCGGAGTGCGGGGTTATTACTACGACAATACGCTTTATGGTTTCTACGGTTACGGCGCCAATTATAGTTCATCGACTGGCGAGGCCGGCTGCGTCAACTACCCTGGTCAAACCTTCCGCAACGCTCCCTGCGTAAATTTGAACAAGGGGGCCATCGGATCGGGGCAGACCCATAAGCTGAACGCGACCTGGAAATTCGACAACGATCACTTGATCTACTTCACCTATTCGACGGGCTACCGGCCCGGCGGGGTGAACCGAAGTGGAACCTTCGGGCCGTACGGCGCGGACTTCCTGACCAACTACGAGCTTGGGTGGAAGACGCAGTGGTTCGACCACTCGCTGCAGTGGAACGGCGCGATCTATGACGAGGTCTGGAGCCAGTTCCAGTTCGCCTTCCTTGGCCCCAACAGCCTCACCATCGTCCAGAACGCCCCGGCCGCCCGCATCGCTGGGATTGAATCGAGTGTCGAGTGGCGCGCCACTTCGCACCTGACCTTGTCGGCCAACGGCAACCTCAACGACGCCGCCCTCACCGAGAACTTCTGCGGCACGAACGAGGTGACGGGCCAGTACATAAAATCCTGTGACTACAACTCTGCCCTCGCGCCGCAGGGGACCCGACTGCCGTACACGCCGATCTTCAAGGGCTCGGCGATCGGCAGGTACACGTGGGAAATGTTCGGCTGGGACTCGCACGCCCAGGTCGCCCTGTCCTACCAGGGCATGCGGACCGCTGCGGTGTTCAAGACCGACAACGCCAATCTCGGAACCATGCCGGCCTTCACCACCGTGGATCTCGACTTCGGGGTCGAGCGCAACGGGCTGAGCCTCAGCCTTTTCATCAAGAACGCCTTCAACACGCTCGGCCAGCTGAACCGCTACACGCCCTGCACCACTGCGGTCTGCGCGGTGAGCTATAACGGCTCGCCCGCGGCGGTGTATGTGGTCCCGACGACGCCCCTGACCGCCGGAATCAAGGTGGCTCAGAGGTTCTGACGGAAGGATTTCCTTAGATGGCGCGAGAGGTCGCCGAAGCTGCCGGCTCTCTCGCGCAGGCCCTGGACCGGGCGGTCCAGCTTCTGGCGAAATCGCCCCGGCTCGCCCAGAGGCAGGCGGAGGAGATCCTCTCCGTCGTTCCAGACGAACCGCGCGCACGCCTGGTGCTGGGCATGGCCCTGCGCCGGGCGGGCGAGCCGGCGAAGGCGCGCGACGCGCTCCAGGCCCTGGTGCGAGAACAGCCGGCCTCCGCCCAGACCCACTATGAGCTTGGGGAGGCTCTCGCCGTCCTCGGCCAGACTGCCGAGGCTGTCACCGCGTTCAAGCGGGCCACCGAACTGAAGCCGAACCACCCAGGAGCCTGGCGCGGCCTGGCGGACAGCCTCTCCTTCCTGGGCGACGCGCAAGGCGCCGATCGCGCCTACGCGGAGATGATCCGCGCCTCGGTCACCGATCCCCGCCTGATGGAGGCGGCGGCTGCGCTCTGCGACGATGAACTCGCGGCGGCGGAGCGCCTGCTGCGCGATCACCTCAAGGCCCACTCCACGGACGTGGCCGCCATGCGGATGCTGGCGGAGGCCGGCACGCGCATGGGCCGCTATGGCGATGTCGAGGCGCTGCTCGATCGCTGCCTGGAACTCGCGCCGGGCTTTGAGGCGGCGCGCTACAACCAGGCCGTCGTGCTCTTCCGCCAGCAGAAGGGCGCCGCGGCGATCGGGCACCTGCGACAGCTGCTGGCGATCGAACCTCGCTCGCCGCGATACAGGAGCCTGCTGGCCTCGTGCCTCGGCCTCGTCGGCGACTATCAGCAGGCAGCGGACATCTATCGCGAGCTGCTGGACGAAACACCGGGCAATCCCCAGACCTGGCTCAATCTTGGACACGCGCTTCGCACCTCGGGCCGGCGCCACGAGGCGGTGGACGCCTATCGCCAGGCCGCCGCCCTCGCCCCCGCCCTGGGCGACGCCTGGTGGAGCCTCGCCAACCTCAAGACCCTTCCCTTCTCCGAGTCGGAAGAGAGCCAGATGGAGGCGCAGATCGCCCGCAGTGATCTCCCTGGGGAGGATCGGCTGCATCTGTTTTACGCCCTCGGCAAGGCTGCCGAAGACCGGAGCGACTTTGCGATCGCCTTCGACCGCTACGCCGCCGGCGCGCACCTGCGCCGCGAGGCCCTGCCCTATGCCGCCGCGGGCGCGCGCGAAGACATGCTGCGCACCAAGGGGCTGTTCACCCGCGAGTTCCTCGAGGCGCGCCGCAACTGGGGCTGTCCGGCGGAAGACCCGATCTTCGTGGTCGGCCTGCCGCGGTCAGGGTCGACCCTCATCGAGCAGATCCTCGCCAGCCACTCGCAGGTGGAAGGCACGATGGAGCTGCCGGACATGACGGCTATGGCCCGGGAACTGGGCTGGGCCGGGCGCAAGGGCAGGGGGATGAGATACCCGGAAGTGCTCGCCGACCTCGCGCCGGAGGATTTTGCTCGCCTGGGGGAGGCTTACCTCGACCGCACGCGCGTCCATCGCAAGACAGGCCGGCCGCTCTTCATCGACAAGATGCCGGGGAACTTCCACCACCTCGGCCTGATCCGGCTAACGCTGCCCAGGGCCAGGATCATCGACGCCCGGCGTCACCCGATGGCGGCGGGGTTCTCGGCCTTCAAGCAGCACTTCGCCCGCGGTCACGCCTTCTCCTATGACCTCGCCGACATCGGGGCCTACTACCGCGACTATGTGGAGCTGATGGCCCACTTTGACGCGGTCGATCCTGGCGGGGTCGTGCGCGTGATCTACGAGGACATGGTCGGGGACACCGAGGGCCAGGTGCGCCGACTGCTGGAGCGCCTCGGTCTGCCCTTCGAAGACGCCTGCCTGCGCTTCTGGGAGACCGATCGGGCCGTCCGCACCGCGAGCTCCGAGCAGGTGCGCCGGCCGATCTTCCGCGAGGGGCTGGACCAGTGGCGCCAGTTCGAGCCCTGGCTTGGCCCGCTGACCGAAAACCTGGGCCCGGCGCTGGAGTCCTGGCGCGACTGAACGCCGTGACAACCCGCGAGAACCGTCTGGTCGTGCGCCTTTCGAGGGCGCAGCATGAGCCGCCGCGCGTTTGACCGGAGTTGGGACGACGCCGGCAAACGAGGAGCGGAGGACGCCATGAGCCAGCTGATCTACTTCTCCGATCCCATGTGTTCCTGGTGCTGGGGTTTCGCGCCGGTAATCGCGGAGGTCCAGGAAAGGTTCGGGTTCGCCCTGCCTATCCGTCTGGTGATGGGCGGGCTTCGACCAGGCACCACCGCGCCGATGACTGACGAGGCGCGCGTGGAGCTGCGCGGGCACTGGCGGCACGTCACCGAGGCCTCAGGCCAGCCTTTCGGCGAACGCGCGCTGGGGATCCCCGGCTTCGTCTATGACACCGATCCGCCGGCCCGCGCCGTGGTGCTGGTCAGGCGCCAGGCTCCCGGCAAGGCTCTCTCCTTCCTCACCGCCCTTCAGCGGGCGTTCTACGTCGAGGGCGTCGATGTCACCGACACCACGACGCTGGCGGATTTCGCCGAGGCGTTCGGGCTTAACCGAGAGACCTTCGTCACCGCTATGGACACCGAGGAGGCCAAGCAGGAGACTTGGCGCGACTACGCCATCTCGCAGAAGGCGGGTGTCACCGGCTTTCCGACCTTGGTGATGGGCCCGCGCCCCGACGGCGCCTATGTGCCGATCACGCGCGGCTTCGCCCCCGCCGAGACGGTCATGTCGGCCATCGGCGGACTGCTCGAGGTGCTGGGGACGGCCTGACGGATCTTCGCTATTTCCCGATCAGGTGACGCAGGCGCAGAAACAGGTTCTGTGGAGTCGTGCCGACCTCGACGGCGGCGTCGTCCCACTTGGGTCCGTGCAGGCGCAACGGGGCGTCGTTCGAAAAGCCGATCCGCTCCTTGGGGATGCCCAGGAAGTTCTGGTGCACGCGGCCGGAATCCGTGTCGTCGTGGTAGGCCTGGATGGCGTACTCGCCGGGCGGCGCTTGGACCACCACGATCGTCTCGCCTGCGGTGGCCGGCGCCGCCGCTGAGTAGGGGCATGCGCCGGTTAGGAAGGTCTGCTTGGTGCAGAGCTCGACCCGAACATGACCGCGATCGTCCTCGACTCCGGTAACGTGGATGTCGATCCGGGTGGCGTGAGCTGCGCCCGCAACCATACACGTCGCCAAGACGGCGGCGCTCATCCACCGGCTGGGCGATGGACCCCTTTTTGAAGCGGTCGACGGCATGACGATCCCTGCGGCGGCGTTGATCGCGCCTGTGGGGTTAATTTTCGATGTGGGGAAATCGTCCGCTATTGCAAGAAACAAGGCGCGCCGTGGCCCATGCGACCGCGCTTTGCGGCCCCGGCGCGCCCTTTACGCCACGGTTCAGCGCTGCGGCGAGCCGTCCGGTCCGGAGGCCGGCGGAGCGCCGCCGCCCTGGCCTTGAGGCCGGTGCGAGCGCATCGCTGCAAGCGCGCTGCGGCAGTCAGCAGAGAGATCGTTCTGGTGATCGCGCAGGCATGCGCGCAGCCCGCCGCCAGGGCCCGGCTTCGCGTCGGGACACAGGCGCTGAATGTCAGCGGCGCAGGCCTTGCGGACGTGCGCCGCGCCGGGCGGCGGAGAGGACTCCTGCGCTACAGCGACGCCGGCGGCGAGGAGGGCGGGAAGAAGGAGGATACGGGCGAAGCGGGGCTTCATAGGGGGCTCCGTTTGAGGCGCCGGATGGGCGCGATGGCTTCCACGGCGAGGGCCCGGCGTTCCGTCGCGCCCGGAGATTGAGAATCGCGTCTATCATTGCGCACTGATGTCGATCCGCCGCCTCCCGCCTGACCTGGTCAACCGCATCGCCGCCGGCGAGGTGGTCGAGCGCCCTGCGAGCGCGGTCAAGGAGCTGATGGAGAATGCGCTCGACGCCGGCGCGCGGCGCATCGAGGTGCAGGCGGAGGATGGCGGCCTCGCGCGCATTCTCGTCGCGGACGACGGCTGCGGCCTTTCGCCGGATGAGCTCTCGCTGGCGGTGGAGCGCCACGCCACCTCCAAGCTCGCGCCGGGCGAGGACGGCGAATACGACCTGCTGCGGATCCGGACCCTGGGCTTCCGTGGCGAAGCCCTGCCCTCGATCGGCTCGGTGGCGCGCCTGGTGATCGCCTCACGAGCGCGCAGCGCGACTGACGCCTGGCGGATCGAGGTTGATGCGGGGGTGACCTCGGGTCCCGCGCCTTGCGGATTTCCCGATCCGCACGGGGCGCGCGTCGAGGTTCGCGACCTCTTCTACGCTACGCCCGCGCGGCTGAAGTTCATGAAGTCCTCCCGAGCGGAGGCGATGGCCATCGTCGAGGCCGTGCGCCGCCAGGCACTGGCCGACGAGGCCGCCGCCTTCGCTCTGGAGGTGGATGGGCGCCGCGTGCTGCGCCTGAGCGCGGAGCCGGCTGGGGCTGAGGGGCGGCTCGCCCGCCTCGCCGCCGTGCTCGGCCGCGAGTTCGCCGACAACGCCCTGGCGATCGACCAGACGCGCGACGGCGTGCGCCTCACCGGCTACGCCGCCCTGCCCACCTACAGCCGGGGCGGCGCTTCGCATCAGTACCTGTTCGTCAACGGCCGGGCGGTGCGCGACCGGCTGCTGCAGGGGGCGCTGCGCGCCGCCTATGCCGACGTCCTCGCGCGCGACCGGCATCCCGCCGCAGCTCTCTATCTTGAACTCGATCCGGCCCTGGTCGACGTCAACGTGCATCCGGCCAAGACCGAAGTGCGGTTCCGCGACCCGGCGCTGGTGCGCGGCCTGATCGTCGGCGCCCTGCGCCACGCCCTCGCCGGCCATCGCGCTTCCACCACCGTGGCCGCCGACACCCTGAGCGCATTTCGCGCCCAACCCTCGGCGGCCGGTTTCTCAGCGTGGCGAGAGGGAGGCTGGACCCCCACAGCCGCCGCTGCGCCGTCTCTGCCGGGCCTCTCCGGCGTCTCCGCGCGGGCAGAGGCGTGGGAGCCGGCGCCGCCGGTCATCGGGCCGGCCAGGGCGACCGTGGAAACCGATCCCGTCGAATACCCTCTGGGCGCAGCCCGGGCCCAGGTCCACGGGACCTACATCGTCGCCCAGACCCGCGACGGGGTGGTCATCGTCGACCAGCACGCTGCGCACGAACGTCTGGTCTACGAGCGGATGAAGGCGCAGCTCGCCGCCGGCGGCGTGGCGCGCCAGGTCCTGCTGCTGCCAGAGGTGGTCGAGCTCGATCCGGCCGAGGCGGAGCGCGTTTGCGCCCGCGGCGCCGAACTTGCGGAGCTGGGCCTGGTGGTCGAGCCCTTCGGTCCCGGCGCGGTGCTCGTACGCGAGACCCCGTCCCTGCTGGGCGAGACGGATGCGGCCGGCCTCGTGCGCGACATCGCCGACGACCTCGCCGAAGACGGCGCGCCGCTGTCGCTGGGCGAGCGCCTGGCGGAGGTCTGCTCCACCATGGCGTGCCATGGTTCGGTTCGCGCCGGCCGCCGCCTCACCGCGCCCGAGATGGACGCCCTCCTGCGCGAGATGGAAGCCACCCCCCGCTCCGGCCAGTGCAACCACGGACGGCCCACCTATGTGGAGCTGAAGCTGGCGGACATCGAGAAGCTATTCGGGCGGCGGTGATCGCCCTACCCGCAAAAACCACACCCGTGCAGCGCCCCAGGTGCGGTCGTCGATAGGTTCGAGGCCTCGCGCCTCGGGCTCGGATTCCGCGGCGCCGCGCTCGATCACCACGAGTGCGTCGGGCGCGAGCCAGCCGGGCGGGGCGGCGGCGAGAGCGGCGAGGTCGAGGTTCTTGCCGTAGGGCGGGTCGAGGAAGACGAGGTCGAACGGCCCCGCGTCCCTGGGAAGGCCGCGCCGGGCGTCGCCGCGCACCAGCCGCCCGCGTTCGGCGCAGCCCAGCTCCTCGAGATTGCGCTCAATCGCGTCGGCCGCCTCCCGCGCGTTCTCCATGAAGACGCAGGAGGCCGCGCCCCGCGAGAGCGCCTCGATCCCCAGGGCGCCAGACCCGGCGAAGAGGTCGGCCACGCGCGCGCCTTCGATCGGCCTCGCCCACGCCGCATGTTCCAGGACGTTGAAAATGGCCTGACGCGTTCGGTCAGCCGTTGGTCGGGTGGAGTGTACCCCCGGCGCCACAAGTCTGCGCCCTCGTAAGGCGCCGGCTATGATCCGCATTGGAAGGGCCTTGGGATTTGCGCCGGCGTGACCGAAGAACCGTAAGCAGTGCAGGACTCATAGGCAAATGAACACGCCTGGCCTTTGGGCGGGTCTGGGGGAATCGATTTTCCTCGCCAATATCGGCGAGCGTGAGCGTTCGCCCACACGGCTGGTCGGCGTCCTCATCGGCGGCCTGGCGGTGGGAATCGTGGCGGCGACCTGCATCACCTGCCTGACGATGATCCCGCTGACCCTGGCGCTCGGCCATGGCTCCGAAGGAATCGCGGGACTGGGCGCTGCGGCGAGCGCCCTGGCCGATCCCAACCGCAACGACCTGACGATCCAGATCGGGCGCCTGGTGGTGACGACCTTCGTGGACGATGGCCTGCTGCTGGTGTTCGCCGCTTTCGCCGCGGCGGCCATGCACAGGCAGCTGCGGATCTACGCCACCGCCGCGCCCCGGATCCGCTGGCGCCTGGTGCTGGTGGGCCTGGCCCTGGCCACGTTGGCGCTCACGCCCCTGGTCACGGCGCAGCGGGTCCTGGACGGCGCCCCGCCCCTGCCAATCCTGTCCGTTGCGCCGGATCTGGGCGGGCGGGTCCTCTATGTCGCAGCCGCCCTGCTGCTGATTCCGGCGGCTGCGGTCGAAGAACTGGTGTTCCGCGGCTGGCTGCTGCGCCAGATCGCGGCGTTCAACCAGCGCCCCCTGATCCTGATAGGCCTTTCGGCCATCATCTTCGCGGCAGCGCATTTCGACTTCAGCCCTGACGCGTTCCTCACCCGAGCCCTGATGGGCGCGGGTCTGGCCTACATGACGCTGCGCCTGGGCGGCATCGAGTTCGCTGTCGGCGCGCACGCCGCCAACAACCTCCTGATCGTCCTGTTCCTCCAGCCGCTGAGCGTGCAGTCCCAGTCCGAGCCGGTCTCGATGTTCGAACTGATCACCGACGCCGCCCTGCTGGGCGGCTATTTCATCGCCACCGAGGCGGTGGTCCGCTGGCCCTGGCTGCGCCGCCTGGGCGACGTCCGCCCCGCCGAGATCAGCCCACCGGATAACCTCACAACCGAGTTCGGCTGAGGGGATCAGCGCCGCCGTGCCGAAGAGTCAGGCCTCGGCCCCCGTCGCAGGAGGGTGGATCCCGGCTCGGCGCGGGGCGCCTCCTTCCGCGCGGGCTTCCAGGCGGGACGGTCGCCCTGTGGGAGTTGGGTGGGGGGGATGAGGTAGGCGAGCTGCTCGCGGATCACGCGCGGGCCTACTTCCTCGACTTGGCCGACAGCCAGGGTCCCGAGCGCAAAGGGGCCATAGGCGAGGCGGATCAGGCGGTTGACGGTCAGGCCCAGGGCCTCGAGCACGCGCCGCACCTCGCGATTCTTGCCCTCCGTCAGGGTGAGGGTGATCCAGAGGTTGGCGACGCCAGCGCCCTCGCGCGCCTTATCGAGGGTCGCCTCGATCGGCCCGTAGTGGACGCCATCGACCGTGATGCCGTCCTTCAGACGGTCCAGGCCAGCCTGGTCGATGCGTCCGCGGGCGCGCGCCCGATAGCGCCGGATCAGGGCCGTGGACGGCAGCTCCAGGGCCCGGGAGAGGCCGCCATCGTTGGTGAGCAGCAGCAGGCCCTCGGAGCTGAGATCGAGCCGGCCCACGGAGATCAGGCGGGGAAGGCCGGGCGGCAGGTTCTGGAATACGGTGGGCCGCCCCGCGGGATCGCTGTGGGTCGTCACCAGGCCGGCTGGCTTGTGATACCGAAAAAGGCGCGTTGGTTCGGCCGCGCCGATGCTCTTTCCGTCCACGGAGAGGACATCCTCCGCCGTCACCAGGACGGCGGGGGTGGTCAGCACCTGTCCGTTCAGGGCCACGCGGCCGGCGGCGATCAGGCGCTCGACCTCGCGCCGCGAGGCGACCCCGGCCCGGGCGAGGACCTTGGCGATGCGCTCGCCCTCGGCGCGTTCGACGCCCTCGCGCTTCGGCTCAGGCGCCAGCGTGGCTTGACCGGCGCGGCCCGGACCCGTTCGGTGTTGGCGATGGCCGACCATGATGAGAGCTTCATGCGCCGCGCGCTCGACGCGGCGCAAGCCGCCGCCGACCGCGGCGAAGTCCCCGTGGGGGCCGTCGTCGTCGATCCCGCCAGCGGCGAGGTGCTGGCGGTCGCCGGCAACGAGACGATCGGACGCGCCGATCCCACCGCCCACGCCGAGATCCTGGCCCTGCGCGCGGCGGCCGAGCGGGTGGCCAACCACCGCCTTACCGGGTTCACGCTGTTCGTGACGCTGGAGCCCTGCGCCATGTGCGCCGGCGCGATCAGCCACGCCCGCATCGGGCGGGTCGTGTTCGGGGCGGAGGATCCCAAGGGCGGCGGCGTCATCCACGGCGCCCGGGTGTTCGACCAGCCCACCTGCCACTGGCGCCCGGCGGTCGAGGGCGGGCTGCTCGGGGCGGAGAGCGGGGAGATGCTGCGAGGGTTTTTTCGAGCGAGGCGGTGAGAGCCCGTCCCTCCCCTTGCATCGGCTCCGTCCTCGCCGTTTGATTAGGCAAACGAATATTTCAAGGGAGCGAGACCAATGGGACTTCTCGACGGGAAGGTTGCGATCATCACCGGCGCCGGGAATGGCCTCGGCGAGGCCTACGCCAAGCTGTTCGCCAAGGAAGGCGCCTCGGTGGTGGTCAATGACCTCGGCGGCGCGCGCGATGGGACCGGGGCGGACGTCTCCGCGGCGCAGAAGGTGGTCAACGCGATCAAGGAGGCCGGCGGCAAGGCGGTCGCCAATGGCGACGACGTCAGCTCCATCCAGGGCGGCGAGAACATCCTCAAGACCGCGCTCGACAACTTCGGCAGGGTCGACATCCTGGTCAGCAACGCGGGCATTCTGCGCGACAAGACCTTCGCCAACACCTCGGAGGCCGACTGGGACGCGGTGGTGAAGGTGCACCTCAAGGGCGCCTATTGCGTCACCCTGCCGGTGTGGAAGTGGATGAAGGACAATGGCGTGAAGGGCGTCATCGTCGAGACCTCCTCCACCTCCGGCCTCTACGGTAATTTCGGCCAGGCCAACTACGGGGCGGCCAAGGCGGGGATCTATGGGCTGGTGCGCGTGCTCTCGATCGAGGGGCGCAAGTACGGCATCCGCGTGTGGGGCCTCGCGCCCGGCGCCTACACCCGCATGACCTCCGACCTTCCCGGCCGGCGCGACCGCGAGCCCGACCCGATGTCCCTGCCCGACCACGCCGTGGCGCCGGCGGTGCTCTACATGGTCAGCGACCTCTCGGGCGACCGCACGGGGATCATCGTGGGCGCCTCCTCGCGTGGCGTGCGCGAGCTGAAGATGATCCAGACCAAGGGCTTCTCGCCCGGCGCCCCGTACACGGCGCAGGACGTGGCGGCGCATGCGGAGGACATCTTCTTCCCCGAGGAGTTCCGCGAGATCCCGGTCCAGGCCCTGCGCGAGACGGCATGAGGACTTTTTGACCACGGACCTCACGGACCACACGGACAAGGTCTTTCGCGCCGAAGGCGCATTTTCATTCTGTCCGTGAAGTCCGTGAGGTCCGTGGCCAATTTCCTTTTCGCGCCTTCGGCGCATTTGCGGGGGATCAAACCGGCCGCGCGTGGGCGCTTGCCCGCAACCCGGGCAGGTGAATAGAACGTGTTTCGAACAGTTGTTCGAAGGCGGAGCTTTGCCATGGATTTCGATTATTCGCCGCGCCAGAAGGAGCTGATCCGGCGCGTGTCCGACTTCATGGACGAGCACGTCTTCCCGGCCGTGCCGATCTACGAAGAGCAGGCCCACGCCGGCGAGCGCTGGAAGGTCATCCCGATCGTCGAGGAGCTGAAGGGCCGCGCGCGCAAGGCGGGCCTGTGGAACATGTTCATGCCGCCCCATTCGGGCGTGCCGCCGCTGGAGGACACGTTCGAGTTCGAAGGCGTCCAGCTGACGAACCTGGAATACGCCCCGATCGCCGAGCTGATGGGCCGCGTCTCCTTCGCCTCGGAGGTGTTCAACTGCTCGGCGCCCGACACGGGCAACATGGAGCTGCTCAACCGCTTCGGCACGCTGAAACAGAAGGTGCGGTGGCTGCGGCCGCTGATGAACGGGGAGATCCGTTCGGCCTTCCTGATGACCGAGCCGCTGGTTGCTTCCTCCGACGCCACCAACATCGAGACCCGCATCGATCGCGACGGCGATCACTACGTGATCAACGGACGCAAGTGGTGGTCGTCCGGCGTCGGCGATCCGCGCTGCAAGGTCGCCATCGTGATGGGCAAGACCAACCCCAATGCCGCCCCGCACCAGCAGCAGTCGCAGGTGTTGGTCCCGATGGATGCGCCGGGGATGAAGGTCCTGCGCATGCTGCCGGTGTTCGGCTACGACGACGCCCCGCACGGCCACGCCGAGGTCCTGTTGGAGAACGTCCGCGTGCCGGTGGAGGAGAGCCTGCTGCTCGGCGAAGGCCGCGGCTTCGAGATGAGCCAGGCGCGCCTGGGACCCGGGCGGATCCACCACTGCATGCGCTCGATCGGGGTCGCCGAGGTGGCGCTGGAGAAGATGTGCAAGCGGCTGATGAGCCGGAAGGCTTTCGGCAAGTACGTCTCCGAGCAGTCGGTGTGGGAGCAGCGCGTGGCCGAGGCGCGCACCGACATCGAGATGACCCGCCTGCTCTGCCTCAAGGCGGCGGACATGATGGACAAGGCCGGCAACAAGACCGCCCGGCTGGAGATCTCGATGATCAAGGTCGCCGCGCCGAACATGGCGCTGAAGATCATCGACGACGCCATCCAGGCCCACGGCGGAGGCGGAGTCACGAGCGACTTCGGCCTCGCCCGCAGCTACGCCAGCCAGCGGACGTTGCGGATCGCGGACGGCCCCGACGAAGTCCACAACCGCACGATCGCGCGGATGGAGTTCGCCAAGTACGGGGATCTGCACGCGAAGATCCGGGCGGAACGGGATGCCGAGCGCGTGCCGGTGGGGATGAGGTAGCCCCCACCTCCGTTGATGCGGCTTCCCCCTTCCGTCTGACCGCCTGCGGCGGTCAGCCACCTTCCCCATGAAGGGGAAGGAGAGCGGTTTATTTTGGAAATCAATGCTCTCCTGCCCCTTCATGGGGGAGGTGGACGCGGCGGAGCCGCGGACGGAGGGGGAAAGCGGCCGCGCGGGCGCCGGACGATGGCCCGCCGCCCGCGAATGCCCTACATCGCCGCCTCCAGCGGAGGTTCGAGGATGGATGTGAGGCAGGCGGAGCTGAAGCCGGCGCCGGCCGCGGTGGTGACGGCCGAGCACGGGACGGCGTTTGCCGTGATCCTGGCGATCAGCTTCTGCCACCTGCTCAACGACATGATGCAGTCGCTGCTGCCGGCGATCTATCCGAACCTTAAGGCGAACTTCGGCCTGACCTTCGGCCAGGTGGGGCTGGTGACGCTGGCCTATCAGGTCACCGCGTCCCTGCTGCAGCCCCTGGTGGGCCTGTGGGCCGACCGGAGGCCGACGCCGATGGCCCTGCCGGGCGGGACGCTGTTCACCCTGGCCGGTCTCACGGTTCTCTCGGTCGCCCATGCCTATGGCGTGCTGCTTGCAGGCGCTTGCCTGCTGGGCGTCGGCTCGTCGGTGTTCCACCCGGAGTCCTCGCGCGTGGCCAGGATGGCTGCGGGCGGTCGGCATGGCCTGGCGCAGTCGCTGTTCCAGGTGGGCGGCAACGCCGGCAGCGCGCTGGGCCCGCTCGCCGCGGCCCTGGTGGTGGTGCGCTTTGGCCAGTCGAGCCTGGCCGCCTTCGCCCTCTTGGCCCTGCTCTCGGGCGCGGTGCTGTGGAACGTCGGGGTCTGGTACCGCCATCATGGCCTGGAGCGGCTGAAGGCGGCGTCCAGGCGCCCTGCCGGCCACGTGGATCTGCCGCGCGGCAGGACGCTCGGCGCGATCCTGGTGCTGCTGGCCCTGATCTTCTCGAAGTACGTCTATCTGGCGAGCCTGACGAGCTACTACACCTTCTACCTGATCCAGAGGTTCCACGTGTCGGTGCAGACCGCGCAGCTGCATCTCTTCGTCTTCCTCGCCGCCGTGGCCGCGGGCACGGTGCTGGGCGGGCCGCTGGGCGACCGGTTTGGGCGCAAGTACGTGATCTGGTTCTCGATCCTGGGCGCCCTGCCCTTCACCCTGCTCCTGCCGTTCGCGAGCCTGTTCTGGACCCTGCCGCTGACGGTTGTCATCGGCCTGATCCTGGCTTCGGCGTTCCCGGCGATCGTCGTGTTCGCCCAGGAGCTGATCCCGGGGAAGGTGGGCATGATCAGCGGCCTCTTCTTCGGCTTCTCCTTCGGCATGGGCGGACTGGGGGCCGCGGGGCTCGGCTGGCTGGCGGACCAGGCGGGGATCGAGACGGTGTACCGGGTGTGCGCCTTCCTCCCCGCGATCGGGCTGCTGGCGGCGCTGCTGCCGCGGACGGGGCGGATAAGCGCTCACTCTTAAAGCGCGAACGCGAGGGCCACGCCCCCGACGGCCATGAGGGTAGAGGCCCAGAGGCGGTCGAGGTTGAGGAAGGTGTGCGGGATGAGGCGGGGGCCGAGCCAGAAGTAGGCCAGAGCGGCGAGCGCGCCGCCGGTGAGGATCATGGCGGCGGTGTGGGCGGCGGAGACGGCGAGGGCCATGGCGAGGCGCCCGCCGATCAGGGCCGCGCCCGGGTGGGCGTGCGGGCTGCAGAGGCCCAGGTAGATCGGCAGCAGCATCAGGCCCGCGCCGTGGGCCATGGCGATGGCGAAGGACCACAGGGCGAGCTGGGTGGGGCGGATGTGCGCCAGGAACCGCGGATGCCGGCGCCTGACGAGGAGCCAGAGGCCGAACGCGATCACCAGCAGGGCCGCGCCGATGCGGATCTGGCGGCTCCACTGAACGAGGATCGTCAGCAGGCTGAACGGCAGCAGCAGTCCCGCCATCGCCAGGCCGTGGCCGAGCGCCAGGAGCCCGAGCGCCGAAACAAGATCGCGCCAGCCTCGGCCCATGAGTCCGGCGGAGACCGCGAGCGGCCAGCCCATGGCGGGGTTTGCGCCGTGATAGACGCCGCTGGCGAGCACAAGCAGCCAGGGGAGGATCAAACCGAAGGATAGCAGAAGGAGTCCGTCGAGCAGTCGCCGCCTTCGAGGCGGATCTGGTGGGTGCGGTAGCCTTGCGGGAAGTCGACGCAGAAGTTGGGGTCGAGGGTGAGGCCGCCGTCCGGGCCGACGTCGGCCTTGACCATCGCGCCGGGGACGCCGTCCGGATAGAACTGGTTGTCCCAGGTCGAATAGAGCCCGTTGGTCCAGTAGACGCGCTTTGCGTCTCGGCTGATCTCGACCATCTGCGGCCCGCCGCGGAAGGGCTTGCCGCCGGGATGAGCGGTGCGGCGCGTGATCCCGCCGGTATGGACTGAGCCGGCGAGGACCGGGTTCAGCGGATCGCGCACGTCGTACTGGCGCATCTCGCCCGTCCCCCAGCAGGAGACGTAGAGGAAGCGGTCGTCCAGCGAGAGGTCGATGTCGGTCACCAGCGGCGCGACGGCGCCGAACCCCTGCAGGATGGGCGGCAGATCCGCCGCGGCCGCCGGCTCGGGCGGGATGACCGCGGTCTTCTTCGCATGAAAGGTCCCGTTCTCGCGCCACCAGGTCCAGATCGAGCCCTCGAGGTTTGTGGTGTCGACCACGACGCCGAGGAAGCCGTACTCCTTGACCGGATCGTGGGCGGGGCGGACCTCCAGCGCCATCTGGTGGTTTTCGCCCAGGTCGATCGTCTGCAGGTGGGTGCGCCCGCGCAGGTCCCAGAAGTGGAGGCGGTGGCCGTACTTGTTGCCGAGGAGGTCCTCGGGGACGACGCCGTTCTCGAATTGCGGCGGCAGGCCCCACTCGCTGGAGACCATGTAGTCGCGCGGCAGGTTCCACCAGAAGTCGTAGTGCTTGTCCTGCGGCCCGCGATCGATTTCCCAGCGGCCGATCACATCGAAGCTTTCGCAGTCCATGATGAAGACGCCGGCCGGACCCTGCGTGCCGTCCGGTCCGGAGCCGCCGAGGGTCGAGACGTAGATCCCTTCCGGCCCGCAATGGACGGTGTGCGGTCGGGAATAGCCGGTCTTTTCGAACACCTCGTGCGGCTCGATGATCCGGTGGATCCGGGCCTTCATCGGCCCGCCGTGGGTGTCGATCACATAGATCCGCGAGGAGCGGATGCCGGGGATGATCAGGAAGCGCCGCTCGAGGTAGGCGTGGCCGGACATGGGCCACAGCGCGGAAGAGCAGGCGTTCCAGCCGAAGTGGTGAAACTCGTCGCCCTTGTTGGGCATGAAGAGAGAGTGGATCACGCGGCCGAAGCGCCTGGACTCGGGATCTACGTCGACAACGGCAAGGCCATCGGGCTGCGAAGCGTCGGGGCTCAGCATCAGGGTGTAGGCGTAGGTCTCGACCGGCGCGGCCATGGCCAGCTTCGCCGTGGCGTAGAACGACGGGTCGGGTCGGATGGTCATGGCAGCCTCCCACGCGCATTCCCCGCCCGGGCCCAAGTCGTCGCCCGAATTCGGGTTGAGTCAATATCTGTACAGTTCAGCTTGGCGAGGCCGGGGTCTCAAATTTTAACACGAAGGACACCAAGGACACGAAGAACACAAAGAAGAGTTATTGCGCCTTCGGCGCGAATAGGTTCGATGTGCGAGATGAAAGGCGCGAAGCGTCAAGAATAATCTTCGTGATCTTCGTGTCCTTTGTGTTCTTCGTGTTTAATGGTTCTATCCGCCACCACATCATGGGAGCGAGGGTGATGGAGACGAAGGTCGGGGAGATTTCGGAGGGGGTGTATCGGATTTCGACGTGGATCCCGGATGTGGCGCCGCCGGCGGGGTTTACGTTCAATCAGTTCCTGATCGATGCCGACGAGCCGATGCTGTTCCACTGCGGGCCGCGCCAGCTGTTTCCGCTGGTGTCGGAGGCGGTGGCGAGGGTCATGCCTCTGACGCGCCTGCGCTGGATCGGGTTTGGCCATGTGGAGGCCGACGAGTGCGGGGCGATGAACCTGTGGCTGGCGGCGGCGCCCAATGCGCAGGTCGCGTTCGGCGCCATGGGCTGCGACGTCTCCGTCCGCGATCTTGCCGATAAGCCGCCGCGGGCGCTGGCGGATGGCGAGGTGATGGATCTGGGCGGCAAGCGGATGCGCTGGATTGCGACGCCGCACGTGCCGCACGGCTGGGAGGCGGGCGTGTACTTCGAGGAGACCGCGCGCGACCTCTTCTGCGGGGACCTGCTGGCGCATGTGGGCGAGGCGCCGGCGCTGACGGGCGAGGATGTGCTGGGCCCGGCCCTGGCGGCCGAGCGCGCGTTCCACGCCATGACCATGGCGCCGGCCACGGTTTCGACCCTGGAGGCGCTGGCCGATCTGGGGCCCAAGCGGCTGGCCATCATGCACGGGGCGTCGTTCGAGGGGGATGGCGCGGGGCAGCTGCGCGGGTTGGCGGAGGCGTGTCGGGTGGGGGTGTGAAGGTTCCCCGCTCTAGCCCTTTAACCCCCGTCATCCCGGGCCGTAGCGAGCGGAGCGAAGCGAGGACCCGGGACCCAGAGGACTGTGGCGGGCGCCGCGATTTGCGAACCGCAGCTTCGCGGGCGTGGCCCCTGGGTCCCGGGTCCTCGCTACACCCGGCCTGCGGCCGGGTTCGCTACGGCCCGGGATGACGGAATTTAAAGGGGAATAGCGAACTGGCGCCGGGCATCCATTCATCCCGCAAATGCTAATCCGCTATTTGCAATTTGTCGAGTTTCTGGATGAAGCGGCGGCGGGCCAACCACGCGTCGATCGAGAACGGCCCCGATCCGCCGAGCGCGAGGGTGGCCAGCCCCGCGAGGTAGAGGAGGTCGGTTTCGTAGCCGGGCTGGCCGAAGTGGGCGCCGGTGGCGGTGACGGACTGGAGTTTGATCGAGCTGAAGCCGTTGGGCAGGTGGACCGTGAAGATCGCTGTGAGCAGCACCGCGGCCATCGGGACGCCGGCCAGCGGGACCAGGGCGCCGGCGAGGACGGCGGCGCCGCCCAGGAGCTCGACCGCGATGGTGGCCCAGGCCAGCAGGTCCGGCGCGGGCATGCCCAGGGCGTGCAGGATGTGGGCGAAGTCCTCCCAACCCCGCGCCAGCTTGGCGTAGCCGTGCTCCATGAAGCCGTAGCCGACGATCAGGCGCAGCGGGATCGGCGCCCACCGCGCCGCGCGTGGCCCCATGCCGTTCCACAACCCGTTGATCATCCTCGCTCCCAATCCATCGCGCGTCTTCGCGAGGAGGTACGTGTGCGGCGGGGAGCGGGTTACGACACGTCGCGCTGAAAACGGGCAAGGTGTGGCGCCCGTACGCTTAGCGACTCTGTTTCAGGCGCGTAGTCTCGTTTCGCGCCGAGTACAGTGAGGCCGAGCCATGTTGCGACGATTGCTGCTCCCGACGCTGTTGGTTGGAATGATCGGAACCGGCGCCCTCGCGCAGACGGAACCGCCGACACGGACGCCGCAGCCGGGGCCGGCGGCTGAGACGCCTTCGGCGATCGTCAATCCGGCGGTGGCGAGCGGCGAGGCGTTCGAGCCGGAACATCTGCTGGGCGACTGGGGCGGCGTGCGCACGCTGCTGCTCGACAAGGGGATCGACGTCACGCTCGGCTATGTGTCGGAGACCGCCGGGGTCGTGGCGGGGGGCGAGCGGACGGGTGTCGATTACGCGCACAGCATCGACTTCAAGCTCGACGCCGACATGCAGAAGCTGGTCGGATGGACCGGTTTTTCGCTGCACAGCGCGATGGTGGAGCGCGCGGGGCGGGACGCCAGCCGCGATTTCATGGGCGACTACCTGTTCGAGGTGCAGGAGATCTATGGCGGCGCCGGCGACGTGGCCGTGCACCTGGCCTACCTCTATGGCGAGGAGTCGCTAGCCAACGGGGACTTCGACATCGCCGCGGGGCGGATGATCGTCGGCGACGATTTCGCCAGTTCGCCGCTCTACTGCGAGTTCATGAGCCACACCGACTGCCCGACCCTGCGGGACCTGGGCATCAACCCCGCCTTCTCGACCTATCCGGACAGCTCCTGGGGCGGGCGGGTGATTGTGGCGACGCCGGGGGGTGAGCTGAAGCTGAAGGCCGGCCTCTATCAGGTCCGGCCGTTTTTCGGCGGGGGCGGGCGCAGCGGATGGGACTGGGGCGGGTCACAGGCGACGGGCGTCATCCTGCCCGTGGAGGTGGACTGGACGCCGAGGATCGGGCCCGAGCACCTCGTCGGCCACTACAAGGCGGGCCTGAACTACGACAACTCGAGCTATCCGGACCTGGGCGTCGTCGCCGGCCCGCCGATGCAGGATGTGGGGCGCACGGAGTGGTATGTGCTGGGCGACCAGATGGTGATGCGGACGGGACCGGCCGGGACCAACGGGATCATCGTGCTGGCCGGCTACAGCCACTCCAGCCCGAACGTGTCGGTGATCGACAAATACGCCTTCGTCGGGGTGCTGGCGGACGGGATCATCCCCGGTCGCAAGGACGATTCAGTGGGCGTGCAGTTCATGCACTTCCACGTCAGCAACACGCTGGCCACGGCCCAGGCGTTCCAGCTGGAGAGCGGCCTTCCCCTGTCCTCCGGCCTGGCGGGCATCCCCGCCCCCCTGGGCGTGCAGGGCGATGAGATGGACCTGGAAGTGCGTTACGGGTTCAAGATCATGGACGGCTTCCACCTGATGCCGGACTTCCAATACGTCTTCCACCCCAACGCCACGACCCGCATCCCCGACGCCGCCGTGCTGGGGGTTCGGCTCACGGTGTCGCTGTAGGGTGGTGCGCCCCCATACCGCTCTCCTCCCCCCAAGCGCGCAGCGCGCCGTGGGGGAGGTGGATCGGCCCGCGGAGCGGGTCGAAACGGAGGGGGGAAGCGGCCGCCCAGGTGGCGGGGGGTGATCCTGTTCCACGATGGTTGGTGCGGCTTTCCCCCTCCGTCTCCTCCTACGCCCTGCAGGCTTCGGAGGATCCACCTCCCCCATGAAGGGGGAGGAGAGCGCGAGATGGGTGGGGCGGCTTTGCTGCGGGAGGAGGTGGGTTGGATGGACGTTCCACGGCGCAGGGTTCTGAAGAGCGCCGCTCTCTTGGCCGGGACGGCGGCGGCGGGGCGGGTGGCGGCGCAGGGTGGGGGTAATCTCCCGCCTAACGTCCCCGAGTGGATGAAGACGCAGGGGGCGCCGATTTTGACGCCGCCGTATGGCCTGCCCTCGCCGTTCGAGAAGGGGGTGGTCCGGATCCAGCGGACGAAGGTTCCGACGCAGACGGCGGCGACGAGTTTGACGCCGTTGCAGGACCTGAACGGGATCATCACGCCCAACGGCCTGCACTTCGAGCGCGATCATGGGGGCGTTCCGGCGATCGATCCGGCGCAGCACCGGCTGATGGTGCACGGGCTGGTGGAACGGCCCCTGATCTTCACCATGGACGAGCTGATGCGCTTTCCATCGGTGTCGCGGCTGCACTTCATCGAGTGCTCGGGCAACGGATCGTACGAGGTGCTGGCGCCCGACACGACGGCGCAGGTGAGCCGGGGCCTGATCAGCTGCTGCGAATGGACCGGCGTGCTGCTGTCCACGGTGCTGAACGAGGCGGGGGTCAAGCCCGGCGCCACCTGGATCCTGGCCGAGGGGGCGGACGCCGCCGGGGTGACGCGCAGCGTGCCGATCGAAAAGGCGATGGACGACGCCATCCTGGCCTACGCCCAGAACGGCGAGCGGTTGCGGCCCGAGCAGGGCTATCCGCTGCGCCTGCTGTTGCCCGGCTACGAGGGCAACATGAACATCAAGTGGCTGCGCCGGGTGAAAGTCGGCGACCAGCCGTTCCAGACGCGCGAGGAGACCTCGAAGTACAGCGACCTGATGCCGGATGGGTCGGCGCGCCAGTTCACCTTCGTGATGGAGGCCAATTCGATCATCACCTTCCCTTCCGGCGGGCAGAAGCTGAAGGGTCCCGGCTTCTACGAGATCAGCGGCCTGGCGTGGTCGGGCCGCGGGCGCATCACGGGCGTGGAGGTGTCGACCGACGGCGGAAAGACCTGGCGGCGCGCGGCGCTGCAGGAGCCGGTGCTGACCAAGTGCCTGACGAGGTTCCGCGCGCCCTGGACCTGGGACGGGGCGCCGGCGCTGATCATGAGCCGCTCGATCGACGAGACCCGCTATGTCCAGCCCACGCGGGCGGAGCTGGTCGCCGTGCGCGGGGTCAATTCCTACTATCATTACAACGCCATCCAGCCCTGGCAGGTCGCGGGGGACGGGAGCGTGACCTATGTGGCGTAGGCTTCTCTGCGTCGCGGCCGCCGCCCTCGCCGGCGCCGCGGCGGCCGCGCCGGCGCCGACGATCTATGGCTTCGGCAAGCCGGCCACGCCGCAGGAGATCGCCGGCTGGGACATCGACGTGCGCGCCGACGGCGCGGGCCTGCCGCCCGGCCACGGGAGCGTCGAGGCGGGACAGGCGATCTATGCGCAGAAGTGCGCCGTCTGCCACGGGGCCACCGGCGTCGAGGGGCCGATGGACAAGCTGGCCGGCGGCGCCGGCTCGCTGGCCACGGCCAAGCCCGACAGGACCGTCGGCAGCTTCTGGCCCTATGCCACGACCCTCTATGACTTCATCCACCGGGCGATGCCGTTCACCCAACCCCAGTCGCTGACGCCCGACGAGGTCTATGCGGTGACGGCGTACGTGCTGTTTCTCAACCACGTCGTGCCGAAGGACGCGGTGATGGATGCCCGGACGTTGCCGAAGGTGCGGATGCCGAACCGGGGCGGGTTCACGAGCCCGGATCCGAGGCCGGACGCGCCGTGATCACATCCTCCCCCCGCTCCAATTACCTCCGTCATCCCGGGCCGTAGCGAGCCCGGACGTAGTCCGGGCGGAGCGAGGACCCGGGACCCAGGGCCACATCGCGGAAGCTGCGGTTCGCGAACCCAGGCGCCCGCTACAGTCACCTGGGTCCCGGGTCCTCGCTTCCCCCCGCATTCGCGGGGGTCGCTACGGCCCGGGATGACGGGAGAAAAAAGGAAGCGGAGGGAAAGGGGAGCGGGGGCGGCGAGCGGAAGGGAGCGCAGGAACACGCGTCATTCCACCTGCAACACTGTCTTCCCCAGCCCCTGCCCTGTCAGCGCGTACTCCAGCGCGCCCGCGTAGTCGGCGAAGGGGAACACGCGGCCGACGGGGGGTGTGAGGCGGCCCTCGGCGACCCAGGTGAGGAGGGTCGTGAGGTGGGCGGCGGCGTGGGTGGGTTCGAACAGGAGGAACTGGCGGACGTCGACGCCTGAGAGGGCCGCGCCCTTCATCAGGGTGAGGTTGGCAGGGAGGGCCGGGATCGGGCCGCCCGCGAAACCCACCACGAGGTGGCGCCCGCGCCAGGCGAGCGAGCGGAAGGCCGCCTCGAACAGGGGCCCGCAGACGGGATCGAACACCACGTCGGGGCCGCCGCCGTCGCAGAGGGCCTTGAGCCGATCGCGCCAGGCCTTCGGTCCGCCCTCGTCGGCGCCCGTATCCAGCGTCTGGCGCGCCCCCTGCGCCGCGGCGAAGGCGCGCTTATCTTCTGTGCTGGCGCAGGCGATCACCTGCGCGCCCATCAGGGCGCCGACCTGCACGGCCGCGGTTCCCACGCCGCCCGCCGCGCCCAGCACCAGCAGCCGCTCGCCAGGCGCAAGCGCCGCCCGGTCGGCGAGGCCATGGAGGGCGGTGAGGTAGTTGATGCGAAATCCGGCGGCCTGCTCGAAGCTCATCGCCTCTGGGATGGGCGTCACCGCCGCAGCGGGCGCCACGGCAAGTTGCGCAAAGCCGCCCCGGACCTGCGCCATGACCCGCTGACCTGGACCAAGGCCGGTCACCTCGCCGCCCACCGCCTCGACGACGCCGCCGACCTCGGAGCCCGGCGTATGCGGCAGCGGCGGCTTCACCTGGTAGCGGCCAAGAGCCACCAGCGCATCGACGTAGCCCACGCCGCACGCCTTCACCCGCACCAGCACTTCGTGTGGCTTGATCGCGGGGGCGGGATGCTCGATCAGCCGGTAGTCGGCAATGCTGTCCAGGGCGCCGGCTTCGACGAGCTTCATGGAGGGGGGTCCGTGGCTGGGGGTTGCGGAGCCACGCCGTAGCGGCGTGACGCGGCGTTAGCGAAGAGCCCATCCCTCCCCTTCGTGGGTGGGGCTGCGAGTTGGGCTTTTAACACAGAGACCACAGAGGACGCGGAGAACACAGAGCACTTCATCGGCGAGCCACGATCTGCGGAAATGTAGAATCGCGCGCGAAGCGCGCAATCAGTTGAGAGTTTTCGCAACAACTCCCGAACCCCTCTGTGTCCTCCGCGTCTCTGTGTCCTCTGTGTTGAACAGGATGGATCCGCTGATCGGCTGGTTGGGCGGATCCCTTACCCCTCCTTCACCCACCACCAGGACTCGTCGACTTGCTCGAAGCCGCAGGCGAGGTAGGCGGAGATGGCGGGTTGGTTGAAGGCGGCTGTGCCGACGCGGGCTTCGGGGAGGCCGCGGGACTGGAGGCGGCGGAGGGCCTCGAGGATGACGAGGCGCGCCAGGCGCTGGCCGCGCCAGGCCAGGGCGACGCCCACGGGCTCGAACAGGCCCACGCCGCTCGCCTCGTCCGCCCAGGCGATGCAGCTGGCAATGAAGCCGCCGTCGGTGGCAACGGCCAGCATGTCGAGCGAGGGGTCGTAGACCGGCAGGGCCGTCAGGCGAGGTAGGATTCGGTGGAGAAGCGGGACTGACCCTCGATCCCCAGGTGCTGCAGGTGGTCCCAGGCGGCGCGGTGAGCGCCTGCGCGCAGGGCCGGATCGACCCCGACGCTGTCGCGCACCGTGACGCCGAGCGGCGCCTGGGCCTGCGGCAGCGGGCCTTTCAGGCTCATGCGGAAGTTCACGCCCGTCTGTTTGGCGCGGCGATAGCCCAGGGCCTCCAGCGCCGCGATCCGGCGGGCGTCGGAGGCGTAGGCGCGGATCTTCAGCGGCGCGGATGCGTCGCGCGCCCGCCACTCCGCCTCGACCCAGGCCACGGCCTCGGGAACGAGATGCTCGGCCGCCGGCAGGGTCTCCAGCCACGCCTCGCCATCGTCGAACAGCCAGGCCAGGGCCTGCACGCCCTCACCGCCGAGCCAAAACTGGATCGGATGCGGCCGGTCGGCGCCGGCGTGCAGCTCCCAGACGATGTCGCCGGGATGCCAGGAGCTGGAGAGCGGGGAGCGCGCCGCCGTGCAGGCGCTGGCGAAGGCGAGCAGAGCCGGCAGGTCGGCCAGCCCCTGGTAACGGCGCGAGGTGACGGTCGCCGGGGCGCCGCGGGTGTCGGGGTCGTGCATGGGGTGTCTCGAAGGCAGGCGACCGCGGGCGCGGCCGAGGATGGGCGAAGCGGTCAGGCCACCGGCGTTCGAGACATCGCGCCCTCCATTGGGGAGAGCGTAGGTTCCATTGGAGATCGACGCAGATCAAGCCCTGCCTGATCCGTCGTGAGGGATTGTTGCGAGATTCACGATTTCAAGGGTCGTCATCCCACGCCAATGCGATCTCCGCGAATGCGGGGATGTTGCGAGCAACCTCTTTAGTTCCGTCATCCCGGGCCGTAGCGAGCGTAGCGGAGCGAGGACCCGGGACCCAGGGCCACGCCAGCGACGCTGCGGTTCGCGAACCCTGGCGCCCGTCCCAGTCCTCTGGGTCCCGGGTCCTCGCTACACCCTGCCTTCGGCCGGGTTCGCTACGGCCCGGGATGACAGGAGAAAAAGAGCGAGGGATTTGGAGATCGGGAGATCACTCCCGCGGATGCGCGCGGAGGTCTTCGTGGGGCCGCAGGGGCGTGCGGCTGGGGCGGGACCAGAGGGAGAACCTGCCCCGGGAGAATGGCGGCTGGGGCGTCCAGCCCTCGCCTTCCCAGAGGCTCCAGTCGGGGGTGAGTTCGAGGTCGGCGCACAGGCGCTGCACGGCCTCGCGCACCGGCATCTGGTCCAGGTCCCAGTACGCCTCGTCGTCGGTGAGGCGCTCCTCGAGGGCCTCGAGGACGCTGTCCAGCGCCGCCTCGTCCTCGGCCTCCCGCTCGGCCGCCTCCCACACCAGGCGCTCGACCTCGTCGCGATGGTTGTCTCTGCGCGCCCTCGCTTCTTCGCGCGCGCGATTGCGCGCCACGACGCGCCGGGCCTCCACCTCGGCCGCCACGCCGGCGCGAAGGGCGCGCAGTTGCTCGTCGGTGCGGGCTTCGAGCGCGAGGGTCAGGCGAACGGCGCGCGAGATGCGGGCGAGAGCGACCGAGGGATCGAAGGCCGGCGCGATGGGCGCCTGGGCGCAATCCGGCTCAGAAGACTGGGTCCGATCGGCCGCGGCCAGCGCCTGGCGTTCGAGGGCGCGCGCCAGATTCATGGCGATGTCGGTCAGCTCTTCGAGAATCTGCAAACGCCGCTCGGCCCGCAGGATGGCGGGATCGGGAGCTTCGGCGAGGGCGGCGTCGTCGATCATGAGGGAAGTCTAGAATATTGCATTTTGCAAGTCAACGGGGCAATGGCTACGCTTTTGCGCCAATTGGCGCCATAACGGCGCCATGCCGACCGAACGTCAGCAGGCCCTGATCGCCGCCCTCACCCGCCTGCTGGACGACGAGCCGCAGGTGCAGGCGGCGTGGCTGGCCGGGAGCCTGGGGCGCGGCGAGGGCGACGAGTTCAGCGACGTGGATACGCTGGCCCTCACCGCCGACGGCCGCGCCGGCGAGGTCTCCGCCGCCCTGGCGGACAACCTCGCCACGGTGGCGACGCCGGTGCTGGTCAACCGCCTCTATGGCGGGCGGGTGCTGAGCGTGGTGACCGAGGACTGGGACCGGTTCGACATCACGCTGGTCGAGGCCGCCGACCTCGCCCGCTATGACGCGCGCGACCTGAAGCCCCTGTTCCGCAAAGGTGGTCCGGTCCCACCGACGCGCACCGACGGGCCCTATCGGCCCGACCCGGGCCAGATCACGCGCCTGGCGCAGGAGTTCCTGCGCGTGCTGGGCCTGGCGCCCGTGGGGATCGGGCGCGGCGAATACGAGGTGTGCCTGAGCGGCGTCGACCAGCTGCGCCGGATGACGATCGATCTGATGCTGGAGGAGAACGCCGTGCCGCCCGCGCGCCGCGGCGGCGCCCTGCGGCGCAATCCCCTGCTCACCGAGGACCAGCGCCGCGCCCTGGCCGCCATCCCGCCCCAGTCCGCCGACCGCCCCAGCCTGCTGGCTGTCAACGCCGCGTTCGCCGCGGTGTTTCTGCCGCGGGCGCGGCGGCTGGCGGCGGAGGTGGGCGCGGCGTGGCCGGAGGCGTTGGAGGCGGCGACGCGGCGGAGATTGCGGGGGGCATTGGGGGTGGAGATCTGAGGGCGGGCGTGACGCGGGCGCCGGCTGGGCGTCGATCCGGCCGAGCCTCAGCGGATCGCCGCATACATCCGCGTATTGCGCAGCCGCCCGCCCGGCTCGGCGCGCTC
>DASXGR010000234.1:0-3818 GCA_036488935.1 Caulobacteraceae bacterium
CGCGTGGGTCTGGATGTACATCGGCACAAAGACCGAGATGGCGATCACGGTCACCTTCATCGTCTCGCCGATGCCGAACCAGAGGATGATCAGCGGGATCAGCGCCAGGACCGGGATCGAACGCTTGATCTGCACCAGACCGTCGATGACGTAGCCGCCCAGCTGGCTGAGGCCCGAGGCAAGCGCAGCGACGATTCCCACCGCAGCGCCCCAGATGAAGCCCTCGCCCGCCCGCAGGGCGGAAACGGCGAGGTCGTGAGGCAGGCGGCCGTCACGGATGAGCTGCGAAGCCGTCTCCGCCGTGGTCCAGGGCGCCGGGAGGACGCGGCTGTCGATCAGCCCCGCCGCCGATCCCGTGCTCCAGGCCAGCAGCAGCAGGAAGGGTCCCAGCAGCCAGCCGAACCGCACGCTCTCGCCCGGCCCGAGGCGCCGACGCCGGCGCGGCCCGGCCGCCGGAGATGCAACCGTGCGGAGATCGAGAATCATCCCTCCGGGGACCTCCTCGCCGATCTCGAGGATCGAGCCTGTCATGGCGTTCATGGCGTCCTCTAACGCTGAGCCAGCGCGACGGGCCGAGGCCGGCCGGCTGGCCGATCGTCGGCCACAGCGCCGGCGCCGAGGCCTTCGAACCGGCGGTCGAACAAGGTGGCCGCATCGAAGGGGCGATGGCCGCTCTCCTTGGCCATCAGGTCGACGGACGCCTGCTCAAGTGCGATCGCCGCCGACCAGTCGCGCGGGATGTCCGGCTCGCCCGAAGCCTGCTCCGTGTACCGAGCATCCTCTGGAGAGAGCCCCTCGCGCCCGACGTAGTAGAGCCGCGCAAACTCATCGTGATGGGTGGCGACCCAGGCCTGGGCCCGCGCCCACAGCTTCACATAAGACCGCAGGGCGGCCGCCTTCCCAGGATCCTCGAGAGTCTCAGTGCGCACATACAGATCGGTGAGATCATCGCGCGTGGCGCTGTGGGGGATCAGGCGCGCGCCCTGAGCGCCGTAGCTGTCCACATAGTGCCTGGCGACCACGCCCGCGCCGATCGGCGCGACGTCGATCAGTCCCCCGACGAGGGCGCTGATGTACACGTCGCCAGACGTGGAGGGCAGCTCCACCAACTTCACGTCGTGGGTGGTGAGATGCGCGGCCGCGAGCGAGCGCAGGACGATTTCCCCCTGCACCTGGCCTGGGCTGAAGGCGATGCGCTTGCCGCGCAGGTCGGCCAGCGAGCGGATGCCCGCGCCCGGCGCTACGGCCAGTACGTACAGCGGGTGGTGTTGCGGATCCTGGCGGAAGCGCACGGCGATCATCTTCACCGGGATGCCGACAAAGACGGCGTGAATGGGCGGGATGTCCGCCGCCGCGCCCACATCCAGCGCCTTGGCGTGGAAGGCCTCTGTCACCGCTGGGCCGCCCGTGATCTCCGCCCACTGGACGTGGAAAGGCAGTTGCTGGTCCCAGCCTGTGTGCCGGAGAACCTGCTCCGTCATCGGATCCCCGATCACCAGCGTGACCCCTGGCGGGACTTTGTCCGGGATCGGCGCGTCGAGTGGGAGCTGTCCCGCTCGCAGCCCCTCCTCGGCGCCCGCCTGGGCGAACACGCCGCGATGGGCGCTGGCGGCCCAGGCCATGACCGAAGCAGACGCCAGGATGGCGCCCAGCATGATCATGGCGACACTGGTGCGAGTGGAGATCATGGAGGATCGCCTTGCGGGAGGCGTCTGGCCGGCCTCAACCCAGGACGTTGAAGAGGTCCCCCTCCAGGGCCTGCGAGCGGAAGCCGTCCGGTCCCTCCGGCAGATCGCCCGCCACGGTGATCCGGCGCACGGTGCGGCCGAGACTGAACTGGGCATAGTCGATCGGGCCTGCGTGGCTCACCGCCGCGTTGTCCCAGACGACGAGGGAATTCGGCCGCCAGCGGAACCGCGCCTGGTACTCGGGCCGCGTGATCTCGTGGAACAGCAGGTCCATGAGGAAGTGGTTCTCGCGCTCCTTGAGCCCGGCGAAGTGGGTCACCGTTCCGGCGTTGAAGAAGAGCACGCGCTCGCCGGTTTCGGGATGGATTCGAACCAGGGGATGCAGCGAGACAAAGGGGCCTGTGCTGCGCCCATCCTTCCGTGGCTTGCGCTCGCCGGCGTCGTAGCTGGAGGTCTGATGGATGGCCTTGAGGTCATCCACGAGCGCCTTGATCTTCGGCGAAAGCCCCTCATACGCCGCGACCAGGTTCGAGAAGATCGTGTCGCCGCCGTATGGGGGGATCGTGGTCCCATAGAGGATGGAGAGACGATTTGGGTTGGCCACGAAGGTAATGTCGATGTGCCAGCCCTTGTAATCGCGCGGCGCCTGGCGGCCGGGGGTCCGGGTGTCACGCTCCACCCGACGCGTGCGGTATTCGTCGATCGAGCGCTCCCAGATCTCCGGATGGTCGTCCAACCCTTCCGAAATCGGATGCGCCGGCGTCAGAGGGCCGAACTGACGGCCGAAGGCCTTTAGTTCGTCGTTGGACAGGTCCTGATCGCGAAAGAAGACCACGCGCCATTGCCGGATAGCCGCCTTGACCGCCTTCAGGGTCTCCGCATCGAGCGGGCGGCTGAGGTCGACGCCCGACAGTTCCGCACCGATCACCGGCGTGACGGGTTCCACGATGAGGCGCGAGTGACCCGGGGTTTGCGCGATGAGATCTCTCTCCTGAAGCGCAACAGCGGCGTTGGTCATGACGGATTCCCTTGGCGGAGGACATTTTCAGCCCGCCGGAGAGGCGAGCCTCGCGGCGACGTCAAAAACCTATTGGCGCGCTGGGGAATGTCAACGGCCGCTTGGGCGGACGAGACATCAGAATTTCTTCAGCAGACTCAAGTCCTCTTGAGACCGTTCCGCCTCGCGATCGTCAATCGCGGGCCTCTCACCCGGCGGGTATCGACGAGTCGTCGGCCAGAACCGCGGCGGCGAACTGAGACTGTGGCGAGCCCGCCAGGGCGGCCGCGAGCGTCGTTCGGTCCAGAACGGCGGCGAGCTCGTTGCGCGCGTCGATCAGGACGCGACGCAGGACACAGGTCACCTCGTCCTCACAATCCTCGCAACGCTTATAGAAATTACGACTGGCGCAAGGCAGAAGCGCCAGAGGACCATCGATCAGACGTATGATCTCGCCAAACGTAACCAGGTCAGGTGGCCGCGACAGGCGATAGCCGCCGAGTTTTCCTCTGGCGCTCTCCACCAAGAGACCTTTCTTCAGGTCGACCATGATCGCCTCAAGAAACTTTCGGGGGATGTTCTCCCTTTCCGCGATATCGCTCACGCGGCGCGAGGCGCCGGAGGCGCGAGCCACATCGACCATCGCCTTGAGCGCATATTTGCATCTTTGGGAAAGCATCCGCCGCACCGTCCATCGTGACCCGCCAACCTAATCCATTGCGCATCCAGGCTCATCGTCCTGGTGGCGGTGGGCTCTCGCAGGTTGGCAGAAAAGCTATTCGCTCACGTGGAAGGTCTGATTTATCATTCCCACAAGCGAAATAGGAATTTTACAGCCAAGCGGCGTCGCGACGCAGGATGAGTTCCCAATCCGCAACGGTCCGGTGCGACTGCCTTGGCGGCGCTCCGAGGGCATAGAATTACTCGGTAAAGATGTGGCGGCGCACCGTTGCCGGCGACCCCGCCCATATCCCATCTCAATGATAGGATACAGAGCCGGTGCGCGCGGCATGGACGGTCGCCTGGCTTTGCCCCTTGGCGACGCAGCCGGAATTTGGGATGGGATCACCTGCGGACGTCTCCGCCGTGGAGACCTTACGTCCTGGGGCGACCTGCGCGGCGCTGAGAGCGGA
>DASXGR010000023.1:0-1707 GCA_036488935.1 Caulobacteraceae bacterium
GAAGGCCTGCCCCATGCTCAGTCGTGTGGCCTTGTCCTCGACCGGATCGCCGGAGATCACCAGCGGATAGGAACTGGATCCAAGCACTTGCAGCAGGGGCTCGGTGCGCCCGTCGGCCCACGCCCGTCCCAACGCCTGCGCTGGGGCGTCGAGAACCGCATGCCAATGGCGCAGTTGTCAGCGCCGATCGCCACTTGCCGTATTTAGGCGCCACTGTTCCGGCTCAGCGAGCGCGCGGCGTCTTCCTCAACACAGAGGGCGCGGAGAAGACGAAGGACACAGGGGGAGCGGCTGGGGCCTGGGCGGTCCATCTGATTGCGCGCTCCGCGCGCGATAAGGACGTCAACGACGTTTCCCCTTCAACGGCGCCTCTGCGTCCTCCGTCTCCTCCGTGGACTCTGTGTCAAAAGCCCAAGGACGCAGCTGCCGCGGGCCCCGCGACTATCTCGAATTGAGTGGCCGCGGCTCAGGGGTGAACGCCGACAGGCTCTCCGTCCGCAGTGATCTCCTGCAGCACCTCGAAGCCTTCGAACTCGGGGTGGGTCAGGGTGAGCGAGCGGCCCGACCCGGCGCCAGCGTGGGCGGCGCGGAACGGCTCGGAGCGGGTCCAGGCCTCGAAGGCCGCATGCGAACGCCAGATGGTGTGCGAGGCGTAGAGCACGTGGTCGTCGCGTTCGAGGCCCTTCAGCAGGTGGAAGGCGACGAAGCCGGGCACGGTCTTCAGATAGACCTCCCGGTCCAGCCACCGGCTCTTGAACGCCTCCTGCTCCTCGGGGCGTACCTTGAAGCGGTTCATCGCGATGTACATGCCGAACTCCTTTGCCGCACGAGGCATCATGTCGGGCCGCCGAGCGGGCGCGCTAGGTCGGGTAGGGAGACAATAGGGCGGATCCTCGCGGGTTTGGCGCCCAGCTTCAAATCCGCCCAGTTGGGGATCCCTCAGCTCGCCGCCAGGACCTTGGGCGGCGCGTCGGCTGTCGCTGCCGGTTTTGGCGGAAAGAACCGGTTGTCCGGCCGGGCGAGGCCGAGGTTCTCGCGCAGGGTGACGCCTTCGTATTCGCGCCGGAAGAGTCCGCGCGCCTGCAACTCCGGAACGACCTTCTCGACGAAGTCGTCGAGGCCGCCGGGCAGATAGGGGAACATGACGTTGAAGCCGTCCGAGCCTTCCTCGTAGAGCCAGCGCTCCATCTCGTCCGCGATCGTGCGGGGCGTGCCAACGAAGGCGAGCCCGCCGTAGCCGCCCGCGCGTTGGGCGAGTTGGCGGATGGTCAGGCCCTCCCGGTGGGCGAGGCCGATGATCCGCTCGCGGGCGCTCTGGCTGGCGTTGGTGGGTGGGATCTCCGGTAGGGGCCCGTCGGGATCGAAGCCGGAGACGTCATAACCAAGCATGCCGTTCAGCGAAGCGATGCCGCTGTCGTAATGGACAAGGCTGTCGAGTTTCGCGCGCTTGGCGCGGGCCTCCTCGACGGTCTCCCCCACCACGACGAATGCCCCCGGCAGTATCTTCATGGTGTCGGGGTCGCGGCCGACCGTCCGCATGCGGCCCTTCACGTCGGCGTAGAAGGACTTGGCGGCTTCGAGGCTGCCGCCGGCGGCGAAGACGACCTCCGCCGTCTCGGCCGCGAGCTGGCGTCCCACCTCGGATGCTCCGGCCTGGACGATGACGGGCCAACCCTGCACGGGCCGGGCGATGTTCAGGGGACCGCG
>DASXGR010000037.1:0-8628 GCA_036488935.1 Caulobacteraceae bacterium
CTGGAAGGGCTATCAGACCGAACGCCCGCCAGGCCCCATCACCATGGTCAAGGGTCTCAGGCGCTACCGTGACATCGCCCAGGGCTTCACCCTCGCGCGAGGATGACCCTCAACGAAAAGGATGTGTGCGCACGCTAGCCCCGTAGAGGGGAAGGAGAGCGCGCCACAGTGGTGATCCGACCTACTCCACGATCGCCGGGTAGATGATGCTCTTCAGTTGTCCGCGGAAGTTGAACGCGCCCGAAGGCATCAGCTGGGTCATGAAGACCACCACCAGGTTCTCCACCGGATCCACCCAGAAGATCGTCGAGGCCGCGCCGCCCCAGTAGTAGTCGCCCTCGCCCAGGCCGCCGTTGCGGATCCCGTCGATCGTCGTGGCGAAGCCGAGGCCGAAGCCTACACCTTCGTTGGCGGTCTCGGAGAAGCCGCCGATCGCCATCTGGGTGAGGTCGCGCCCGTCCTTGAGGTGATTGCGACGCATCAGGTCGATCGTGCGGGGGCCGAGGATCCGCGCGCCCTCCAGTTCGCCGCCGCGGCGGAGCATCTCGCAGAAGCGGATGTAGTCCTCGGTGGTTGAGGCCAGCCCGCCGCCGCCGGAGAAGAAGGTCGGCTCTTCCAGGTACGTGCTCGTCTTTGGATCGTCGATCAGTTGTACACTCTTGTCCGGCGCGCGCCGATAGTTGGCGCACAGGCGATCGGCCTTATCCGGCGGCGCCAAGAAGGCCGTGTCCTTCATGTTCAGGGGCTCGAAGATCGTTTCCTGGAGATACTTGTCGAACCTCTGGCCGCTGATCCGTTCAACAAGCGCGCCGCAGACGTCGGTGGAGAGCGAGTACATCCACCGTTCGCCCGGCTGATAGCGCAGCGGGACCTTGGCGAGCTTCTCCATGAACTCGGACAGGGTCTCGCCGGCGCCACGACGCACCCCGACTTCCCCATAGACCTTGTCCACCGGATGACCGGTGTCGGGCGCGCCAAGCGCGACCAGGGCCGAGCCGTAGGTCAGGCCGCCGGTGTGGCAGAGCATGTCGCGCATCGAAACCGGGCGGTGCGGCGCCTCTGTCTTCATGTCGGCGCCTGAGCCCGACACCCACACCTTGTGGTCCTTCCACGAGGGGAAGAAGCGGCTCACCGGATCGTTCAGCTGGAAGTAGCCGCGCTCATAGAGCGTCATCAGCGCCACCGAGGTGATCGGCTTGGTCATGGAGTAGATGCGGAAGATGGCGTCATCCCGCATCGCCGTCCCGCGCTCGCGGTCCATGTTTCCGAAGGAGCGGAAGTAGGCGAGGTGACCGTGACGCGCGACGGCGACCTGGCATCCGGCGATCTTGCGCGGCTCGATATAGTTCCGTTCGAGATGCTCGGTGATCCGCTCCAGGCGTGCGGTCGACATCCCGGTGTTCTTAGGTGCGAATTCCATGCCTGCGCTTCCTCTTTTCTTTCTGGAATATGCTTCTGATCGTAATACGTATGGGCGCCGTCAGCCGCCCGACGCCGGGGTTAACGCTCGCGGCGCGCCCGGCGTGGCGATCAGCCATGCGATCAGCCAGCGGCCGTCGCTCGCCGGACGATAAACAGCCACATAGCTTCCCGCACTCGACTTGGCCGGGTCGGGAGACGTGAGCTTATAGGTTCCTCTGGAGGCCGCGATCTCGCCCGAACGGGGCGCTTCGACCTTATCGCTGGAGAAGCTGAGGTCGTCGCGCGGGCCTTGCAGGTCGTTTGACACCGCCTCACGCAGGGCGGCGGCGCCGGCGATCGGCGCGCGCCCCGGAATAATGACCACGGCGTCGGAGGTGAAGTCGGCCAGCACCTTGTTCGGGTCGCCGCTGCTGACGTCGTTGGCGCCGCGGACCTCGCTCGCCTTGATCGTGTCGATCACTTTGGCGGTGATCACGTGATGGTGTTCGCGAGGGTGGCCGCAGCCGGAAACACCGACGAGCGTCAGGACAAAGAGGACAGCACGCTTTGGAGCCTTGATCATTCCTGCTCCCGAACCACCATCGGCCGCGCGCTGGCAGCCTGCACAATCGACATGCGGCGCAGCGGGCGTCAAGCGCGGCGACCTCGCGGTCGACAAGGCGCGCGACGTCCGTATAAATGAGAAGGAACCCTTAATTTGGCGGTCGTCAGGGGAGCTTCATGCCCCGGCGGCCGCGCCTGAGCGACTACCTGAGGAAAATCTTGCCGCCGATCCCGCCACACCAGGGCCTTTATGATCCCCGCAACGAGCATGACTCGTGCGGCGTCGGCTTCGTGGCCAATATCAAGGGAAGGAAATCGCAGGAGGTCATCGCCGCCGGGCTCGAGATTCTTGTCAATCTCGATCATCGCGGCGCCGTTGGCGCCGATCCACTTGTCGGCGACGGCGCGGGCTGTCTGATCCAGATTCCCGACGCGCTGCTGCGTCAGTGGGCCGAGCGGCGCAATGTCGAGCTCCCGCCGCCGGGCGACTACGCCGTGGCGATGTGCTTTTTGCCGCGGGACGAGGCCGCCCGCGACACGGCCATCGGCCAGTTCGAGCACTTCATCCGCGTGGAGGGCCAACGGCTGGTGGGCTGGCGCGAGGTTCCCACCGATCCGACCGGTCTTGGCCAGGCCGTGCTCGCCCAGATGCCGGTGATCCGCCAGGCGATCGTCGCGCGCGGCGCGCACACGCCCGACCAGGCGGCTTTCGAGCGCAAGGTCCTGGCGATCCGCAAGCAGACGCAGAACCCCCTGCCGGGACTGGCGCAGCGCTACGGCCTGCCGGGCCTGACTGAATTCTACATGCCGTCCTTTTCGACGCGCACGGTGGTCTACAAGGGCCTTCTGCTCGCCCATCAGGTCGGCAGCTTCTACCGCGACCTCACCGACCCGTTGACGGAGTCGGCGCTGGCGATGGTCCACCAGCGCTTCTCCACCAACACCTTCCCCTCCTGGAAGCTGGCGCACCCGTACCGGTTCATCGCCCACAACGGCGAGATCAACACCGTGCGCGGCAATGCGAACTGGATGAACGCCAGGCGCCGCACGCTCGAGTCCGAGCTGCTCGGGCCTGACCTCGACAAGATGTGGCCGCTGCTTCACCCGAACGACTCGGACACGGCCAAGCTCGACAACGCCCTCGAGCTGCTCCTGGCGGGCGGCTACTCGCTCTCCCACGCCATGATGATGCTCATCCCGGAGGCCTGGGCTGGCAATCCGCAGATGGATCCGGAGCGGCGCGCCTTCTACGAGTACCATGCCGCTCTGATGGAGCCGTGGGACGGCCCTGCGGCGATCGCCTTCACCGACGGGCGCCAGATCGGCGCCACCCTCGACCGCAACGGCCTGCGGCCGGCGCGCTTCGTCATCACCGACCAGGACCACGTGGTCATGGCCTCGGAAGTCGGCGTGCTGACGATCCCCGAAGAACGGATCGTCCGCAAATGGCGCCTGCAGCCAGGCAAGATGCTCCTCATCGACATGGAAGAGGGGCGCATCATCGACGACGAGGAGATCAAGCGGACCCTCGCCCAGGCGGAGCCCTACGCCGAATGGCTGGCCCGCACCCAGTTCAAGCTCGAGGACCTGCCTGAGCCGCCGCACTGGGACCCCGCCGGCGCCGATGATCCAGCCGACCTGCTCGATCGCCAGCAGGCGTTCGGCTACACCCAGGAAGACATTCAGGTCTTCCTCGAGCCCATGGGCCGCGCCGGCGACGATCCCGTCGGCTCGATGGGCACGGACACGCCGCTGGCGGTGCTCTCGCGCCGGCCGCGCCTGCTCTACGACTACTTCAAGCAGAACTTCGCCCAGGTCACCAATCCGCCGATCGATCCGATCCGCGAGGAGCTGGTGATGAGCCTGGTCTCGATGATCGGGCCGCGTCCCAACCTGCTCGGTCGTCAGGCCGGAACCCACAAGCGCCTCGAAGTCGCCCAGCCCGTGCTGACGAACAGCGACCTGGAGAAGATCCGCGCCATCGCCGATCTCCTGGACGGCGCCTTCCGCACGGTGACGCTCGATGCGACCTGGCCGGCGGCGGATGGGCCCGAGGGCCTGTCGCGCGCGCTCGACGCCCTCTGCGCGGCGGCCACCGACGCCGTTCTGCAGGATATGAACATCCTCATCCTGTCGGATCGGGCGACGGGACCGGATCGCATTCCAATCCCGGCGGCCCTCGCTACCGCTGCGGTGCATCACCGCCTGATCAAGCAGGGCCTGCGCATGCAGACCGGCCTCGTGATCGAGACCGGCGAGGCGCGCGAGGTGCACCACTTCTGCGTCCTCGCGGGCTTCGGCGCGGAGGCGGTTAATCCCTACCTGGCCTTCGAGACCCTGGAGGCGATCGCCCGGGAGAACCCCAACGGTCCTGGCGCGGAGACCCTGACGAAGAACTACGTCAAGGCGATCGGCAAGGGCGTACTCAAGGTGATGTCCAAGATGGGCATCTCCACCTACCAGTCGTACTGCGGCGCGCAGATCTTCGATGCGGTCGGCCTGTCGAGTGAATTCGTCGACCGCTATTTCACCGGCGCGGCGAGCATGATCGAGGGCGCCGACCTGATCGACATCGCTCAGGAGTGCGTGCGTCGGCACGCCGACGCCTTTGGCGACGCGCCGGTCTATCGGCAGATGCTCGACGTCGGCGGCGTCTACGGCTTCCGCCTGCGCGGCGAAGACCACGCCTGGACGCCCCAGGCGATCGCCAGCCTGCAGCACGCCGTACGCGGCAATATTCCGGCCGAGTACGAGGCCTTCGCGCGCTCGATCAACGACCAGAACCGCCGCCTGCTGACGTTGCGCGGGCTGATGGAGTTCCGCTGGGCCGAGACCCCTCTGCCTCTCGAGGCGGTCGAGCCGGCGAGCGAGATCGTCAAGCGCTTCTCCACCGGCGCGATGAGCTTCGGCTCGATCAGCCGTGAGGCGCACACGACCCTGGCCGTTGCGATGAACCGCATCGGCGGGCGTTCGAACACGGGCGAGGGCGGCGAGGAATCCGATCGCTTCCGGCCTCTGCCCAATGGCGATTCCATGCGCTCGGCGATCAAGCAGGTCGCCTCGGGCCGGTTCGGCGTTACCGCCGAGTACCTGGTCAACGCCGACGACATCCAGATCAAGATGGCCCAGGGCGCTAAGCCCGGCGAGGGCGGCCAGCTGCCCGGGCACAAGGTGGACGAGAACATCGCCCGGGTCCGGCACTCGACGCCCGGCGTCGGCCTGATCTCGCCGCCGCCGCACCACGACATCTATTCGATCGAGGATCTGGCTCAGCTGATCCACGACCTGAAGAACGTGAACCCGGCGGCGCGCATCTCGGTGAAGCTCGTGTCTGAAGTGGGCGTCGGCACCGTGGCCGCCGGCGTCGCCAAGTGTCGCGCCGACCACGTCACCATCTCCGGTTTCGAGGGCGGCACGGGGGCGAGCCCGCTGACCTCGCTGACCCACGCCGGATCGCCGTGGGAGATCGGCCTCGCCGAGACCCAGCAGACCCTGCTCCTCAACGGCCTTCGCTCGCGCATCGCGGTCCAGGTGGACGGCGGCCTGCGCACGGGTCGCGACGTTGCGATCGGGGCCCTGTTGGGGGCCGACGAGTTCGGCTTCGCGACCGCGCCCCTGATCGCCGCCGGCTGCATCATGATGCGCAAGTGCCACCTGAACACGTGTCCGGTGGGCGTGGCGACCCAGGACCCGGTGCTTCGTGCGCGATTCACCGGCCAGCCGGAGCACGTCATCAACTACTTCTTCTTCGTGGCCGAGGAGCTGCGGGCGATCATGGCCCAGCTCGGCTTCGCCACGGTGGAGGAGATGATCGGGCGGGTGGACCGGCTGGACGCCCGGCCGGCGGTCGACCAGTGGAAGGCTTCGGGCGTCGATCTCTCGCGCATTCTCTACGCCGCGCCGGCCGGTCATGCGCGCGGCCTGTGGAACAGCGAGCGTCAGGATCATGGCCTGGGCGGCGCGCTGGACCATCGCCTGATCGAGGCCGCCGCAGAAGCTCTCGAGGGCCGCGGCTCGGCGCAGATCGAAACGGCGGTGCGCAACGTCAACCGCAGCGTCGGCGCCATGCTTTCGGGCGAGGTCGCGCGGCGCTTCGGCCATGAGGGCCTGCCCGAAGGCGGCGTTCGCGTCGCGCTCAAGGGGTCGGCCGGCCAGAGCTTCGGCGCCTTCCTGGCCCGGGGCGTGACGCTAGAGCTCTCCGGTGACGCCAACGACTATGTCGGCAAGGGGCTGTCGGGCGGGCGCATCGTCGTGCGAGCGCCGAGGGAAGCCCGGCGCGAACCGTCCGAGCATATCATTGTCGGTAACACCGTCCTCTACGGGGCCATCGCCGGCGAGGCCTACTTCGAAGGCGTAGCGGGCGAGCGGTTCGCCGTGCGCAACTCCGGCGCCGTGGCGGTGGTCGAAGGCGTCGGCGACCATGGCTGCGAGTACATGACGGGCGGTGTTGTGGTCGTCCTGGGCCAGGTCGGGCGCAACTTCGCGGCGGGCATGTCAGGCGGGATCGCCTATGTCTACGATCCGGATCACCGGATGGAGAGCGTCTGCAACACCGCTATGGTCGGGCTTGAGCGTCTCGGCCCATCGGCCGGGGAGGCGTTCGAGGAGGGCTCGCCGCAGGCGCAGGCGCCGAGCGTCCGGGACTCGGGGATGGGCGATCCGCTGCGTTTCGACGCTGCGCGCCTGCGCATCCTGATCGAGCGCCACCATCGCCATACCGGCAGCGCCCGCGCGGCCGCCCTGCTGGCCGATTTCGACCGTGCTCTGAGCGCCTTCGTCAAGGTGACGCCGCACGACTACCGGCGCGCCATGCAGGCGGCGCGCCCGACGCCGGCCCACGCCGTGGCGGCGGAATAGGAGCCGCCAGATGGGTTCGATTACTGGATTCCTCGAGATCGAGCGGCGCGACCGTTCCTATGATCCTCCGTCAGCGCGCCTGAAGACCTGGCGGGAGTTCGTCCAGCCCCTCGCTGCACCCGACGCCGAGCGGCAGGCGGGCCGGTGCATGAATTGCGGCGTGCCGTTCTGTCATACGGGTTGTCCGGTCAACAATCTGATCCCGGACTGGAACGACCTCGTCTATCGCGGCGGCTGGCGCGAGGCGCTGGAGACGCTGCACTCCACCAACAACTTCCCTGAGTTCACCGGACGGGTGTGTCCGGCGCCCTGCGAGGCCGCCTGCACGCTGAACATCGACGAGGCGCCGGTGACCATCAAGACGATCGAGTGCCAGATCGTCGACCGCGGCTGGCAGGAGGGATGGGTCACGCCCCAACCCCCGCAAGCGCGGACCGGCCGCCGGGTGGCGGTGGTCGGCTCGGGTCCCGCGGGCCTCGCCTGCGCCCAGCAGCTCGCGCGCGCGGGGCATGAGGTGACGGTGTTCGAAAAGAACGACCGCATCGGCGGCCTGCTGCGCTACGGCATCCCCGACTTCAAGATGGAGAAGCGCCTCATCGACCAGCGCGTGGCGCAGATGGAGGCGGAAGGCGTGAGGTTCCGGCCCAGCTCGCACGTGGGCCGCGACGTGTCGCTGGAGAAGATCACCGCCGAGCACGATGCCGTCGTCCTGGCCGGCGGGGCGGAGTGGCCGCGAGACCTCGAACTGCCGCCGCACGGTCTTTCGGGCATCCACTTCGCCATGGAGTACCTCACCCAGCAGAATCGCCGGGTGGCGGGGGATCCTGAGGAGGTCGCTGCGCCGGGCGGCACGATCAGCGCCGCGGGCAAGCACGTGGTGGTCATCGGCGGGGGCGACACCGGCTCCGACTGCATCGGCACAGCGAATCGACAGGGCGCCGCCTCGATCACCCAACTGGAGATCATGCCTCAGCCGCCGGCGCGCGAGAACAAGGCGCTGACCTGGCCCGACTGGCCGCTGAAGCTGCGCACCTCCTCCTCGCAGGAAGAAGGCTGCGAGCGCGACTTCGCCGTCGCCACCCGCCGGGCGCTGGGCCGGGACGGCCGGATCGAGACCCTCGAATGCGCCCGACTGGAGTGGACGCCCGGACCGGATGGCCGGATGAAGATGTCGGAAGTCCCGGACAGCCGCTTCGAGCTCCGGGCCGATCTTGTCCTGCTCGCCATGGGTTTCCTCGGGCCTCATCACGATGGCCTGGTGGAGGAAGCTAAGGTCGCGCTCGATCCTCGGGGAAACGTGGCCGCCAACGTGGAGGACTACCGCACCTCGCGCCGGAACGTGTTCGCCTGTGGCGACATGCGCCGGGGCCAGTCGCTGGTCGTCTGGGCGATCCGCGAGGGCCGCCAGTGCGCCCGCGCGGTTGACGAGGCCCTCATGGGGGCAAGCGACCTCCCGCGCTGAGGTCGATCGTCGCGTCCCTCCCCAGGAGAGACGTGCCGCAAAATCTCCTGTTCTTATTCTTCGGTCATCCCGGGCCGTAGCGAACCCGGCCGCAGGCTGGGTGGAGCGAGGACCCGGGACCCAGGGGCCACGCCAGCGGCGCCGCGGTTCGCGAACCCAGACGCCCGTTGCAGTCACCTGGGTCCCGGGTCCTCGCTTCGCTGCGCTCGCTACGGCCCGGGATGATGGGGTGGACGGCCCCCGAACGGCATCGATGTGCCATGCTGGCCGTGTGTGGACCCAGCAGAGGAGGCCGTCCGCCATGCAAGCTATCAGATTTGGGATCGACCTGGCCAAGACTGTGT
>DASXGR010000038.1:0-2769 GCA_036488935.1 Caulobacteraceae bacterium
TCGCCAAAGCCGAGACCTGCGACCAGTGCGGCAGCTATGTGAAGATGCTCTACCAGGACAAGGACGCCGGCATCGAACCGCTGGCTGATGACGTGGCGAGCCTGGGGCTGGACCAGCTCATGAGCGAGGGCGAGTACCGCCGCGCCGGCGTCAATCCCTTCCTCGCGGGGTACTGACGGGCAGAGCCGGCAGGGCTGCGCCATGATCGTCGGGACCGCGGGCCATATCGACCACGGCAAGACCGCCCTGGTGCGCGCCCTCACCGGCGTCGACACCGATCGGCTGAAGGAAGAGAAGGCCCGCGGGATCACGATCGATCTCGGCTTCGCCTATCTGCCTGCGCCGGACGCCGAGGTGATCGGCTTCGTCGATGTGCCGGGGCACGAGCGCTTCGTGCGCACCATGGTCGCGGGGGCGAGCGGGATCGACTTCGCCCTCGTCGCGGTCGCCGCCGACGATGGATGCAAGCCACAGACGCTCGAGCACATCGCCATCCTGGACGTGCTGGGGGTGAGCCGGGGCCTCGTCGCCCTCACCAAGGCCGATCTCGTCCCGGCCGAGCGACTGGCGACAGTGACGCAGGAGGTCCGGGAGGTCCTGGCTGGCTCTTCCCTGCAGCGCGCGGACATCCTGCCCGTCTCGGCGGTCACCGGGCGCGGCGTCGAGGAGCTGCGCGAGCGGCTGTTCGCCGCCGCAGGCGAAACCGTCGTGCGTCCCGCGCAGAACCGTTTCCGTCTGTCGATCGACCGGTGCTTCACCCTGGCTGGGGTGGGCGTGATCGTGACCGGGACGGTGATATCGGGCGTGGTTCGGGTCGGAGATCGGGTGACGATCAGCCCATCCGGCCTGTCGGCGCGTGTGCGAAGCCTGCACGCTCAGAACCAGGCTGCCGAGCTGGGACGCGCAGGCGAACGGTGCGCCCTCAACCTCGTCGGCGAGGGCGTTGAGCGAGACGCGATCCACCGGGGCGACGTCGCCCTCGACCGAGAGCTGCACGCGCCCACGGACCGGATCGACGCCAGCCTGCGCCTCCTGAGCGGAGGTGCGGCAGTCCCTCGCCAGGGATCCACCGTCCGCCTGCACAGCGGGGCGGCCGAAGTCGGGGCGCGGCTCGTGAGACTGGACGATGTGCCGGCAAGGCCGGACGGCGCGATGCTGGCTCAGCTTGTCCTCGATCGGCCCATCGCAGCCGCCGTCGGGGACAGCTATGTGGTCCGCGACGCCTCGGGCCAGCGAACCCTTGGCGGAGGCCGTTTCCTCGACCTGCGCGCGCCGGCGCGCCATCGCCGGGCTCCCGAACGGCGCGCCCAGCTCGAAGTCCTGGCGCAAGCCGACGTCGAAGAGGCCCTTCGCGTCCTGCTACAGAACGCCCCCTGCCCCTGGCGCGCCTTTGCTCGCGACCGCGCCCTCTCCGAAGCCCAGACCGCTACCCTGGCGCAGGCGCCGGATCTGACGATCCTGGGATCTGGCGACGACGCCGTCGCCGTGACGCCTCAGGCATGGGCCAGCTTACGCAGCAACCTCGCAGACGCTCTGGTCGCCTTTCACGCGTCCAATCCCGACGTCCAGGGGCTGGGACGCGAAGCGCTGCGCCTGGCCCTGCGCCCCCGATTGCCCGAGGCCGCGTTCCGCGCCGCTCTCCTGAAGCTTGCTCCGGAAGCGAAGATCGCTCTGGACGGCGGCTTCGTGCGTCTGGCCTCCCATACGGTCGCGCTGACGACGGCGGACGAGAACCTGTGGCTGGAGATCGCCCCGCTGCTGGGCGAGGAAGCGCGGTTCCGACCACCCCGGGTGCGAGACCTCGCCGATCTCATAGGCGCGCCCGAAGAGTCTGTCCGACGCCTGCTGAAGCTGAGCGCGCGCCTCGGCCGGGTCGACGAGGTGGCGCACGACCACTTCTTTCTGCGCGCGACGGTCCAGGAGATGGCTGAGATCGCTACGGCCGTGGCGGCCACGGAGCCCGAAGGAACCTTCACAGCCGCCCAGTTTCGCGACCAGCTCGACAACGGCCGCAAGGTGGCGATCCAGATCCTCGATTTTTTCGATCGGCACGGCGTGACCCTGCGGAATGGAGACCTACGCCGGATGGGCCGCGACTCCCGGGATCTCTTCGGGTCCATTCGACCCTAGCTGGTCCAGCCGCATGACCTGATCGACGTAGTTTAGCGCTCGGGGGCGATGCGAGATCAGGAGCGTCGTCCGGCCGACCCTGAGGCGCTTCAGGGCTTCGAGCACGACCTCCTCGCTCGACGCGTCCAGCCCCTCCGTGGGCTCATCGAGGAGCAGGATCGGCGCATCCTTCAGAAAGGCCCGTGCAATGGCGAGGCGGCGGGCCTGCCCGCCAGAGAGCCGCGCCCCCATCTCCCCCACCACTGTGTCGAGACCTTCCGGGAAGGCGAGAACCTCGTCGAGGACGCCTGCCTGCTGCAGGGCGGCGTGCAGTTCGTCCTCGCTCGCGTCGGGGCGGGCTAGGCGAAGGTTCTCGCGGACGCTCGTGTTGAAGAGGTGCGTCTGCTGGGCCACGACTGCGGTCAAGGCGCGCAGGGTCTCGCCCGGGATCTCCCGAAGGGGCGCGCCGCCGATCTCGATCCGGCCTTCCTGGAACTCCCAGAAGCGCAGCAGGATGTTGAAGAGCGTAGTCTTTCCCGCGCCGCTCCGCCCGACGACGCCGAGCGCGCCGCCTTGCGGAACGGTGAAGGTCGCCCCGTCAATCACCCAGGGGCTCCTGTCGGCGTAGCGCATCCTGAGGCCCTTAACCGCAATGTCGAA
>DASXGR010000056.1:0-24086 GCA_036488935.1 Caulobacteraceae bacterium
GCGGAGGCCCGCGCGTCCGACGCAGCGCGGGCTCGAGGCGAGGAGCCAGGGCCTCTGGCCGGCCTGCCGATGACGGTCAAGTGCGTGCTGGACATCGAGGGCTTGCCTGCCAGTGCCGGTATGAAGGCGCTGCTTGCCCGCAAGGCCGTCGACTCCGAAGTGGTCTCTCGTCTGCGCGCGGCTGGGGCGATCATTTGGGGCCACACCAACGTGCCGGTCGGGTCGGCCGATTGGCAGACCTTCAATCCACTTTACGGAACCACCCGCAATCCTTGGGATCTGGAGCGCACGCCGGGCGGTTCCTCGGGCGGCTCCGCCGCGGCGCTCGCTGCGGGCTACACGGCCCTGGAGATCGGGGCCGACATCAGCGGTTCGCTGCGCATTCCGGCGAGCTTCTGCGGGGTGTGTGCGCATCGACCGAGCTGGGGCCTGATCTCCCAGCGCGGTATGGCCCCGCCGTGGGACGGCATTGCAGACCTCGATCTGGCGGTCGTTGGGCCGATGGCCAGGTCGGTCCGGGACCTGCAGTTACTGATGTCGGTCATCGCCTCGGTCGCTCCGGCCGAGACGCCGCCCATCGAAGCCTTGCGGGTGCGGGTATGGGCGGACGAACCGACGTTTCCGCTCGATCCTGAAGTAGAGGCTGTCGTGCGCGAGGCCGTGCGACGCCTGGAGGCGAAAGGCGTCGTGGCCGCTACGGCGCCCAGTCCGCTGCCGGTGCGGCCGATGCTGTCGGCCTACATGACCCTGCTGATGGCGCTGCTCGGGTCGGCCTGGCCTCCGGCGGTGCGCGGACTGTTCGAGGCGCTTCGAGGCCCCGCCCGTCTCGCCGTCGCTGCCGGGGCTGGGCCTCTGTCCTGGGCGCACGGGGTGCTGGCGGTGTCCGCGCGCCATCGCGAATGGCTCGCCGCCGACGAGGCGCGCGCAAGACTGAAACAGTCGATGGCGCGCGTCTTCGAGAGCTGCGACCTGATCCTCGCCCCTGTGACGCCTACGGCAGCCTTCCGCCATGACCACGGGCCTCTGCTGGCGTCGCGCAGGATCGCCGCCTCCGACGGGCGGCGTCTCCCGTACCTCGAAAACTTCGACTGGATCGCCCTGGCCACGCTCTGCGACCTGCCGGCCACGGTCGTCCCTGCCGGCCGGACAGCAAAAGGTCTGCCGGTCGGTGTTCAGCTTATTGGCGCGCCGAGGAAGGACGCAGCGACCCTGGCCGCAGCACGCGCTGTGGAGACTGTACTCGGCGGTTTCGTCCCGCCGCCCATGCCCTGGACGCGCAGCTGAAGCTGAGGCCGCGACGCGCGCTTAGATCGGCTTCCCCTCGCTCTGCGCCCAGCGGACCATCAGCCGGTTGCTGGGATTGGCGTTGTCCAGCACCTTCTTCGCCGTCTCGATCCCGCCCACGGGGAGGCCCTGCGGGTCCAGCAGGCCTACCTGCACGAGGACCGAGGCCTGGTCCCAGTAGATGTGTTCGTGTGCGACCTTGCCGTCCCGGAATCGGACGATCGCCACCAGGGGGATCTCGACGCGCCGACCGGTGGGCGCGACCCCCGGAAGCATCCAGTCGATCTCCGAGGTGTGGGTGAAGCTGAAGATCATCTCGTCAACGATCTGGTCTTCGCCCACCGTGCGGCTCACCGGCCGCAGCTCGGTGTCCGGCGGGTTGCCGCCGATGAAGTGGTATTTGTAGAACCGCTTGAGCTGGTCGTGCCCGACGCCGCCCGTGAGGGTCGGGATGTGATTGACGTAGGGCTCAGGAACCATGGTCGCCATGGTGGCGTCCACGTCCCGCGTCTCGAATTCATAGCGGCAGTGCGCCTCCCACAGGGCGACGAGATCGTTCTTGGACATCGGCTCTCCCGACGGTTGCGGCTGCGCGGGGCAATAGCGGAGCGGCGAGGTCACGTCAGCCGTCGGGCCGGGCAAGGGAGGCGCTCGCCGATAGGCCTTACAAGCGGGGCGCTATGCGCACTTGCGAGTCGCTCGGACCTGAAGCAAGGACGGCGCGCCGGGCGAGGGGCCCTGTTTCGGACCGAATCGGGGAATCGGGGGCAACGTGTCGCGGGCGCGAGTGATTGTCGTCGGCAATGAGAAAGGTGGGGCAGGGAAATCCACTGTCGCCACGCATCTGGCTGTCGCACTCATGTACGAGGGGGCGCAGGTCGCCATCGCCGATCTCGATCGGCGGCAGCGGTCGATGGAGCACTTTTTCTCCAATCGCGCCGCATGGACCGCTGCCGAGAGGGTGGCTCTGCCTCACCCAGTGGTGCTCGACGTCGGAGACGACGTCGCCCTCGGCGAAGCCCGGGCCGTCGAAGCGCACTTCCTGATCATCGATACGCCCGGCGCCGACACCCCTCTCTCGCGGGCCGCTCATCGTGTGGCGGACCTCATCGTGACGCCGATGAACGACAGCTTCGTCGACTTCGACATGTTGGGCGTGATCGACCCGGTCACGATGACGGTGGTGAAGGCGAGCCTTTATGCGGAGGCTGTCTGGGAAGCGAAGAAGTACGGGGCTGTGCAGAGGCGAGAGGCGATCGACTGGGTCGTGCTTCGCAACCGTTTGGCCGCGGCTGAGCCGCGCAACCGCAAGCGCATCGAGGAGCGGTTGAACATCCTGGCCAGGCGGGTCGGGTTTCGTGAGGTCGCGGGATTGCGCGACCGGGTCATCTATCGCGAGCTCTTCCCCTTTGGCCTGACCGTCAGCGATCTTTCGCCGAAGGTGCGGCCAATTCAGGTCTCGCTCGGGCATATCGCGGCGCGCCAGGAGCTGCGACTGTTATTGCGCGATCTCGACCTCGTCGAGCCGTCGGCGGAGTAGGGTGCGCGAGCGGTGTTCTATGTCCTCGTCGGATTTGCGGTCCTGGCCTTTCTGGTCTTGGCCGGTCGACGCCCGCGCCAGATCACCCAGGCCGTTCGCGTTAGTTCGGGACTGCTGGCGGCGCTCGCCGCCGTGGGGGCGGTGGTGAGCGGCCTGCGCGGTGGGTGGATGTTGAGCCTCGCACTGGTGGCGCTTTCCACCTGGCTTGGTTATCGAGCTCGCCCCGGCGCAGCGTCATCCACCTCTCGCAGCGACCCAGACGCCATGAGCGAAAACGACGCCAGATCGATCCTGGGTGTGGGCCCAGAGGCGAACCGCGGTGAAATCGAGTCGGCCTATCGGCGTCTGATGCAGCGGGCGCACCCGGACGCTGGCGGCTCCGCTGGCCTGGCGGCCCAACTCAACGCCGCGCGCGACCGGTTGATCAAGCGTTAGGGCGCACTTCAGCGAAGCTAAGCGGTTCGTCTCAATCCACGAGAGAGACGGGCGTTGAGAGTCCAAGGCCCGCTTGTCTGCGGCCGTCCTCGCTACCTTGGGAAAGAGGCCGAACCCTCGGCCTGTGTTCCGGTCCTGCGGGACCTGCTCGTCAGACCCGGCGGACCCCGGCGACGCAGGGCAGGCCGTGGCTGCGGACAGCTGAACAGGCTTCGTGGGCCGACGCGCGGTCCAGGCCGCGGAAGGTGGCCACATACGCGCGGCGGTGGCCCGCAACCTCCGGTTGACCGCCGTCGAGCAGCCGCCCGAGGTGGCGCGAAACCATTTCGACGCGCAGCCGCGCCGCCTGGCGGCTACGGAACTCCCCGACCTGGACCCACCAGTTGCGCCGCTCCTCGCTGGTTTCCGTGCGAACTTCGGCGCGCTCCGGCCGGGCTTCTGCGCCCTTGGAGGTGTGGGCGAGGATCAGGTTAATCGGATCGCTCGCGGGCTCGGCTCGCCCGTAGGATGCATAACGCACTTCGCCTGCGCCGTAGGGCTCATGCTCGAAGAAGTCCTGCGTCGAGGCGATCTTCTCGCCATGGTCGCGGCGGTCCTCGAGGTCGAAGCCGGTCAGCAGCAACTGCTCGACGTGGGCGTTCCGGACGCCGCCGGACGAATTGCCCATCACTATGACGATCAGGCGGTGCCCGTTGCGCACCGCCGAGGCGTCGAGGTTGAATCCGGCTGCGTTGGTGAAGCCCGTCTTGAGGCCGTCCACACCGGGCATGTGGCCCAGCAGGTGGTTTGTGTTCACCATCGTGTGGCCGCGATAGGTGAAGGTCTGCTGGCCGAAGAAGCTGTAGTATTGCGGATAGTCGTGCAGCACAGCCCGCGTGAGGATGGCCATGTCGTGCGCGGTGGTGATCTGACGGTTGTCCGGAAGCCCGTTGGGATTCACGTACCGCGTATTCATCATGCCCAGTTGATGCGCCTTGAGCGTCATCATCGCCGCGAAGTTCGACGACGTGCCGCCGATCTTCTCCGCGAGCGCCATTGCCATGTCATTCGCCGAGTGCACGGCCATGGCGTACATCGCGTCGCGCACGGTGATGCGCTCTCCGGCGCGCAGCCCGAGCTTCGTCGGTGGTTGCGCCGCAGCGAGCGGGGACACGATAACCTCGTCATCGAGACGAAGCCGGCCTGAGGCGAGCGCCTCGAAGGTCATGTACAGCGTCATCACTTTAGTGACGGAGGCCGGATAGCGAAGGCTGTCCGCGCGTTCGTTGTAGAGGACCTCGCCCGTGGCGGCGTCCATCACGATCGCCGTCGCCTTAGGCTCGTCCATCGGAACCCGGGCCAAGGGGGTGAGCCCTTGGGACATCGCCGGTGACATCGGGACCGCCGAACTAAGCAGGGCGGCGATCAGGGCGACAGAGCGAGCGCGCGCTAACATCACGATGGACGGTTCCAAATCACCAGAAAAAGGCGGCGCAAGCCGCCTTTGGACACTGACTTTGAACTAGCGATGTTTCGCGAAGGTAAACAAGACCTAAGGGCGGCCCAGAGCGTGACGTATCGCGGCGCCGGCATCACGAAGCCGTGAGCCATTGTGCAGTGCACAAAAAATCATTGACGACCGCAGTGCAGCATGGCACTTTTACAATCAATGAAGGCTGGCTTCAGACCTGTCTGACCGGCGCCTTCGACACTGCACCGCCGCCCCCCACTGCAACCCCTCACGGAGCCCGCTGATGGACGCTAAGACCGAAGCCGCGAAGACGGCTCACGATTATTTCACCGCCGGTAACACCGCTTTCAAGGAAAGCATCGAAAAGTCGATCGCCGCCCTCTACGAAATCAACGCCCACTCCAAGAAGAACCTCGAGGCGGTGGTCGCCTCGATGACCGCCGCCGCCAAGGGCGCCGAGACGGTCGGCGCTCGCGCCATCGCGTTCTCCAAGAAGTCGGTCGAAGATCAACTGGCCGCCAGCAAGGCGCTCGCCAGCGCCAAGAGCGTACAGGAAGTTGTCGAGCTTCAGACGAACTACGCCAAGACCGCTCTCGAGGCGATGGTGGCGGAAGTGAACGAGATGGCCGGCGCCGTCTCCGGTTCCGTGAAGGACGCCATGTCGCCGATCAACGAGCGGGTCACCGCCATGGTCGAGCGGGTCCAGACCGTCCGATAAGCCTTCGGCCGTATCCGGCCCAATGCATTTTGATTGGCCCGGTCGTCGCGAGACGACCGGGCCTTTTCACGTCGCTGCACCATAAGGCGTGGCTTCCCCGGTTCTGGCCTGCGCGCTAAGACGAAGGAGATGAGCACTCCCAACGTCAGGCTTGCAGAGCTTGGAATCACCCTGCCCACACCGGTGGCGCCAGTGGCGAATTATGTTCCATTCGTTCGGGCGGGGAGCCTGGTCCACATTTCTGGCCAGGTCTCGCTCGACGCCGGAGGTGGGATTCGCGGCGTGGTCGGCGAAGACGTGGATCTTCAGCGTGCGATCCTGGCGGCGCGACTGTGCGGCCTCAACCTGATCGCTCAGATGAATGCCGCGCTCGACGGGGATCTTTCGCGACTGCGCCGCGTGGTGAAGCTCGGCGGGTTTGTCCAGGCAGGTCCCGGATTCTTTGATATCCCCAGAGTCGTGAACGGCGCTTCCGACCTGATGGTCGAGGTGTTCGCGGACGCGGGCCGGCACGCCCGCTCGGCTGTGGGCGTCTACCGCCTTCCGATGAACTTCGCGGTCGAAGTCGACGCAATCGTCGAGGTCGCATGAAGGCGAAGTCCGGCGAGATTTGGGACCTGCTGTTCCATCCGCCGATCGCTCATCGCGGATTGTGGACGGCAGACGGGACGCCGGAGAACTCCATGGCGGCGTTTCAGGCCGCCTGCACGGCCGGTTACGGCATTGAACTTGATGTCCAGCGGACGGCGGACGGCGAGGCGGTGGTGTTCCATGACGCCACGCTCGAGCGGATGACGGGAGCGCCCGGGCGCATCTCGGACCACACCGCGGCCGACATCGCCGCCCTTCGGCTCAAGGGAACCGACGAGACGATTCCGACACTGGCTGATGTGCTCACGCTCGTGGGCCATCGGGCCATGGTGCATGTCGAGGTCAAGACGCCCTTCGGCGAGGTGGGCCCGCTTGAGCGACGGGTAACGGAGGTGCTGCTCGATCACAGCGGGCCGACCTGCGTCATCGGCTTCAATCCCTACAGCCACGCCTGGTTCGCGGACCATCACCCCCAGATCCTGCGGGGACTGGACAGCTATTCCTACGCAGGGCCGGACGCGCGCCAACTCTCGCCGGAGATCCGGAAGAAATTTGCGGCGTTGGAACATGTGACGATCGCACGGCCCAATTTCCTCGCCTTGAGCCTCGATATGTTGCCCCACCCGCGCGCCACGGCCCTTCGCAAGGAGGGGATGCCGGTGATCGCCTGGACGGTGCGCGAGCCGGAGCAATGGGAAAAGGTCAAGTCCCATTGCGACAACCTGATCTTCGAGGGCTTCGCCGCTTGAACTCCCCCACCGTCTCGGTCAGCGTCCATCGGCGGATCGCCGAGATTGGCCGCGAGGACTGGGACGCCTGCGCCACATCGCCGGGGGCGCCCTACAATCCATTCATCTCCTACGATTTCCTCGACTGCCTCGAAGAGTCCGGCTGTGCGGTCGAACGGACGGGATGGGGGCCTCAGCATCTGGCCGCGCGGGACCCGTGCGGCGCCGTGGCCGCGGTGGCGCCGCTCTATCTGAAGTCGCACAGCCAGGGCGAATACATCTTCGACCATGCCTGGGCCGACGCCTACGAGCGGGCAGGGGGGCGCTACTATCCCAAGCTTGTGAGCGCTTCGCCCTTCTCGCCGGTGACAGGGCCGCGCTTGCTGGTGCGCGACCCGGATCAGCTCGATCTCGGGCGCCGCTGGCTGCTGCAGGCGGCGTTGACCGTCTGCGAGCGGTTCGACGTCACGGCGTTCGGCGTCAATTTCCCCACCGAATCAGAATGGCGGTTCATGGGCGAGCACGGCCTGCTGCAGCGCCAGAACCAGCAGTACCACTGGGTGAACCAGGGCTACGCCACGTTCGACGACTTCCTCGCCGCCCTCTCGTCCGGACGGCGCAAGACGATCCGGCGGGAGAGGCGCGACGCCGCCAAGGGCCTGGAGATCGTACAGCTGAGCGGCCCGGATCTCACCGAAGATCACTGGGACGCATTCTACAGCTTCTACATGGACACCGGCTCGCGCAAATGGGGCCGCCCGTACCTGAACCGGCTATTCTTTTCCCTGCTTGGCGAGCGAATGGCCGACCGCGTCCTTCTGGTCATGGCGCGGCGCGACGGCCGCTGGATCGCCGGCGCCTTGAACCTGGTGGGCTCGGACTGCCTCTACGGCCGCAACTGGGGTTGCCTGGAGGACGTGCCCTTCCTCCACTTCGAACTGTGCTATTACCAGGCGATTGAGTACGCCATCACCCACGGCTTGGCGCGGGTGGAAGCGGGCGCGCAGGGGCAGCACAAGATCGCACGCGGCTATCTGCCCAGCGCCGTCTATTCCGCCCACTACATCGCCGACCGCGCGCTGCGCGCGCCGGTGGCCCGCTTCCTGGAGGAAGAGCGCCGGAGCGTGCAGGGGGAGATGGACTGGCTGGCTGAAGAATACTCGCCGTTCCGGCAGGAGACCCCATGAGCGCGGAGCAGACCGCCGAGCCCTGGCCGCCCACTTCGGAATTGCGCGGCGTCCACGCCTGGCTCGTCCCTTTGCAGGTCGAGCACGCCGCGGCGCTGACCGAGGCCGTCAAGGACGGAGAGCTCTGGCGGCTGTGGTACACCAGCGTGCCGGCCCCCGAGGAAATGAAACGCGAGATCGCGCGGCGGCTCGACCTTCGGGCGAAGGGGTCGATGCTTCCCTTCGCCGTGCTGGAGGCGGCCTCGGGCCGGCCGGTGGGCATGACGACGTACATGAACATCGATGCCGCGAATCGCCGGGTCGAGATCGGCTCGACCTGGTACGCCAGGTCCGTCCAGCGATCGGGGCTGAACACCGAGTGCAAGCGGATGCTGCTGGGCCGGGCGTTCGAGGAGCTCAACTGCATCGCCGTCGAGTTTCGCACCCACTTCTTCAACCATCAGAGCCGGCAGGCGATCGAGCGCCTGGGCGCTAAACTGGACGGCGTTCTGCGGAGCCATCAGCGCAGCCAGGACGGCGTGCTGCGGGACACCTGCGTTTATTCAATCATCGCGTCGGAGTGGCCGGCGGTGCGCAAGCATCTGGATTTCCAGCTCGCGCGCTAACGGGCCGACATCACGCCGCGTGGTCGTCTCGTTGCAGGCGAGCACGCCACCCGGTAGGGTCATGCCAAGCCCCTTTTGCGCCCGGGGCGATCAAGCGGAGTTCAAGAGGTCGGTGGTCGATTTCGTTGAAGAGGTCGAAGAGCGTCTGCGCGCAGAGCGCTACGCCAACTTCGCCAACCGTTGGCTGCCTTTGATCATTGCCGCCATCGTCCTTATCGTCATTGGCTGGCTCGGCGCGTGGGGGTGGCGGACCTGGCAGGACCGGAACATCGGTCGCGCCTCGGTGACTTTCGATGCGGCCATGAACGAAGCGGCCTCGGGCGACCAGACCGGGGCCTTCACAGCCCTGACGCCGCTGGCGAAGAACGGCCCCGCCGGCTATCGGACGCTCGCCTTGATGGCGCAGGCGGATATCCGGCTCGGAGCGGACAAGGGGAGCGAGGCGGCGGCTCTGTATGATCAGGCAGCCAAAGCCGCCCCGAACCCGATTCTCCGCGATCTTGCCCGCCTGCGCGCCGCCCAGGCCCTGATGGACACCGCGCCCTACGCCCAGATCCAGGCCCGCCTGCAGCCGTTGATCGGCGAGAAGAAGCCCTACGACCTTCTCGCACGCGAAGCGCTCGCCATGGCCAAGATCTCCGCTGGCAAGCTGCAGGAGGCCCGGGGTGATCTCAACGCGCTCAGCCTGACGCTTGGCGCCTCTCAGGCCATGCGGCAGAGGGCTCAGGCGGCGATCGCGCTCATCGACAGCGGCCAGGCCGCAGCGGTCGGGGGCATCGTTCGCCAAGCCGCCACAATGCCGCCCTCCGCTGCAGCTATCCCGCCAGAACTTCTGGGCGGAGCGGCTCCGAACGCAGGCGGGGGCGGCGAAAGCGGCGAGGCGCCTGCTCAGGCGCCGCCGCCGTCGGGAGAAGCTCCCACCTCCGCGCCCAAAAGCTAATTCCGGACTCATCGATGACCACCCGAAGGACGCTCAGCGTCGCCTTGATGGCTTCGATCGCCCTGAGCGCATGTTCGACCGTCGGCAAGATGAACCCGTTCCACGGGGGGGGCGATCACCCTCCCAAGGAGGTGGGCGGCCGCGCTGACGCCCGCGCAAACCGGATCCCGGTCGTCGCGCTGAACGAGCAGCTCAAGGTCTCCGACACCCTCAAGGGCCAGGATTTCTTCATTCCCCAACCTGCGCCGATGACAGCCTGGCCGACGCCCGGAGGCACGCTGGAGCAGTCGGTGGAAAACGTCGCTGCGGCTCCGGAATTCGAGGTCGCGTGGCGCCGGTCGATCGGCCTCTCCTCGACCCGCCGGCGCCACGTCACCGCCCCACCCATTGCGGCGGGAGGTCGGATCTTCGTGATGGACGGCGTGGCGAACGTCTCAGCCCATGACGCCAAGACCGGCGCCGTTCTGTGGCGGCGCAACATCATGCCGAAGTCGCGCCGCAACCACGAAGGATGGGGCGGCGGGATCGCCTGGTCCGACGGCAAGCTCTACGCCACCTCGGGATTTCGTGAGGTGGTGCAGCTCGATGCGGCCACCGGGCGGATCGGCTGGCGCACCTCGACCGATGCGCCGATCCTTGACGCCCCGACGGTCGCCGGCGGCCGGGTCTACGCCACCGACGTCAACGACGAGATGCTGGCGTTCAACACTGCCGACGGAACCCAGGTTTGGACCTATCAGGCTCTGACCGAACCGGCGAGCATCCTCGCGGCGAGCAGTCCCGCCGTGTCAGGCGAGACTCTTGTGTCGGCGTTCGCCTCGGGCGAGTTGGTGGCGCTGGCGTCGGCCAACGGCTCGGAGCTGTGGAACACCAGCCTCTCGCGGACCAGCCGCACCAACGCTCTGTCGGAAATCCGCGACATCGCCGGCCGGCCTATCATCTTCGAGACCGACGTGTTCGCGATCAGCCACGCCGATGTCATGGCCGCAGTCGACCTCCGCACGGGCTCGCCGCGATGGACCATCCCGCTCTCGGGGATCACGACGCCCTGGGCGTCGGGAGACGTCGTCTACGCCGTGGACCTGGCCGGTCGCGTCGCCTGCATCTCGCGTGAGAGCGGACAGATCTACTGGATCCACGAACTCGATCCGGACTCCTCGGTCAAGAAGCCCAAGAAGCTGCAGCGGCTCTATTGGTCGAGTCCCGTGCTCGCCTCTAACCGTCTGATCATCGCCAACAATTTTGGGGACGTCGTGGCGCTCGATCCCAAGAAGGGAACGGTCCTGAAGAAGCTGAAGCTCGGCTCCGACGACCTGATCGGTCCGATCGCGGTGGACGGGATGGTCTACTTCGTCACCGACAAGGCCGAGCTCGTGGCGATCCGCTGATGCGGCGGGGCGGGCAGGTCTCGCCGTGGTGAAGCTCGCCATCGTCGGGCGGCCGAATGTCGGCAAGTCCACTCTGTTCAACCGGCTGGCCGGCAGAAAGCTTGCAATCGTCGATGACCGGCCGGGCGTCACGCGTGACCGGCGCTTCGGCGTCGGGCGCTTGGGCGATCTCGACCTGGAACTGATCGACACCGCAGGCTTCGAGGATGTCCAGGACCAGAGCCTGGAGGCGCGTATGCGCGCCCAGACCGAGCGCGCGGTCGCTGAGGCCGAGGTGGTCGTCTTCGTGATCGATGCGCGCGAGGGTGTGACGCCGGTCGATGAGACCTTCGCCGAGCTGCTTCGGCGCAGTGGAAAGCCTGTGGTGGTGGCCGCCAACAAGAGCGAAGGGCGCGCTGGCGAGTCCGGCGCCCTGGAAGCCTTCGCCTTGGGCCTGGGCGAGCCGGTGCCGATTTCGGCCGAGCACGGCGAGGGGCTGAGCGACCTCTACATGGCGGTGATCGCCGCTGCGCCTGTTGAAGAGGAGATCGCTGCCGAGGAAGACGAGGCTGTTGCCGACGACAAGCCGATCCGGATCGCTGTGATCGGCCGGCCCAATGCGGGCAAGTCGACCCTCGTCAATCGCCTGATCGGTGAGGACCGCTTGCTCACCGGGCCTGAGGCTGGGATCACGCGCGACGCTATCGGCGTAGAGTGGGCCTTCCACGGTCGGCGGGTGCGCCTGGTGGATACGGCGGGCCTACGGCGTAAGGCCAAGGTGGAAGAGGGGCTCGAGCATCTCTCCACCCGCGACACCCTGCGAGCGATCACCTTCGCCGAGGTGGTCCTGCTCGTAATGGACGCGACCCATCCGTTCGAGACCCAGGACCTGACGATCGCCGACCTCGTCGAGCGCGAGGGCAGGGCGCTCGTCTTCGTACTGGCCAAATGGGATCTGGTGGAGAGCCCTCAGGCTGCGCTGGCGGCGTTCCGTGAAGAGGCCGAGCGGATGCTCCCTCAACTGCGCGGCGCGCCCGTAATAGCCCTTTCCGCCGAGACGGGCGCGGGGCTCGACCGACTGATGCCGGCCGTGCTCGAGGCGCACGGTCACTGGTCCACCAAGGTCAAGACCCGCGACCTCAACGACTGGCTGCACATGGCTGTCGAGCGCCATCCGCCGCCCGCGGTGAACGGACTCCGCGTCAGGCCCAAATACATGGCTCAGACCAAGGCCCGGCCGCCCACCTTCGTCCTCTTCGCAAGCCGCGCGGACCGGCTGCCCGACAGTTATCGACGCTATCTGATCAATTCGTTGCGGCACAGCTTCGATCTGCCCGGCGTGCCGATTCGCATCACCGTGAAGTCTGGCGCGAACCCCTACGCGGAAGGGGACGAGGGCAGGGTCAGGCGGCCGGCGCCTGGGCGGAACGGGCCGCCCGCCAAGCGCGGAAGTCGATCGTCTCGGCCGGCGCCCCGGGGTCGGGGCTGAGGCAGAACTCCAGGATCAGTGGCGCGATCGCCGAGGGTTCGGGGAGTGTCTGCGGATCCTCGCCTGGATAGGCTTCTGAGCGCATGCGCGTGCGCATTGGGCCAGGATTGACGATCGCCACGCGCAGGGGAGAAACATCCACCTCGTCCGCCCATGCCCGCGCCAGCGCTTCGAGCGCGGCCTTGGTGGCGGCGTAGGAGCCCCAGAAGGCCTTCGGCTGTGTTGCGACGCTCGAGCTGAGGAAGATGGCCCGGCCCGCGTCGCTCGCGCGCATCAGCGGTTCGAGCGAACGGATCAGGCGGAACGCGCTGGTGAGGTTCACCGACAGGATGCGGTCCCACAGCTCGGGAGGAATGTGGGCCACCGGCCGCAGCCCGCCCAGCATGCCTGCGGCGTGGACCAGGATGTCCAGCTTGCCGTGCCGCTGAAAGATGACGCCGCCCAGAGCGTCGAGCGCAGGTCCGTCTGCCAGGTCCAGTGGAACGAGGGTCGCGCCTTGGCCGGTGCGGGCGCGCAGTTCGTCGTCAAGCTCTTCCAGGGCGCCCTGGGTGCGGCCCAGGGCGATGACGTGGGCGCCGGCTTCGCCAAGGGCGACGGCGCAGGCGCGTCCGATCCCACGCGTCGCTCCCGTAACCAGAGCCACGCGGCCGCCAAGCGGGCCGGTGTCTTGAGGTGCGCTCATGAAGGGTTCAGGCGTCTTCGAGGAAAGAAAGCTGGGGTTCGAGAGCGGCGTCGCGGCGCGCAGCGTTCTCGCGATCAAGCAGGCGGGTGGGGTAATCGCCGGTGAAGTAGTGGTCGGTGAACTGAGGCCGCTTGGGATCGCGCGGTCCTGCGCCCATGGCCCAGTAAAGGCCCTCGACGGACAGGAAGCCCAGGCTGTCGACTTCCAGCAGATCGGCCATCTCCGGCAGGGTGCGGTTCGCCGCCAGCAGGTCGGCGCGGTCGGGCATGTCGATGCCGTAGAAGTCGGGCCATTTGATCTGCGGCGAGGCGGAGCGGAGGTGGACTTCCCGCGCGCCCGCCTCCCGCACCATGCGCACGACACGCACCGAGTTGGTGCCCCGGACGATCGAGTCGTCGATCAGCATGACGCGCTTGCCGGCGAGAACCGACTTGTTGGGGCTCAGCTTCATCCGTACGCTCTGCTCACGCATGCCCTGGGAAGGCTGGATGAAGGTGCGGCCTACATAGTGATTGCGGATGATTCCCATCTCGTAAGGGATGCCGCTCGCCTGGGCGAAGCCGAGCGCGGCGGGAACGCCGGAGTCGGGCACGGGGACCACAACGTCGATGTCCGCAGGGCTCTCCTGCGCCAGGCGCTGCCCCATGCGCTTGCGCACCTCGTAGACGGATCGGCCGTTCACCACCGAGTCCGGCATTGCGAAATAGACGTACTCGAAAACGCACGGACGAGCCTGGGCGGCGGGGAACGGGCGAAGGGATTGGACGCATCCCTCGGAGACCACCACCATCTCGCCGTGCTCGACGTCGCGAACGAAGCGCGCGCCGATCATGTCCAGGGCCCGCGTCTCAGAAGCGAACACGGGCTTGCCGTTGAGATCGCCAAGCACGAGCGGTCGGATGCCGAGCGGATCGCGGACGCCGATCAGCTTCTTGTTGGTGAGCGCGACGAGGGCGTAGCCGCCCTCGACCTGGCTCAGGGCGTCGATGAACTTGTCGACGATGCGCGACTTTCGCGAATGGGCGATCAGGTGGAGGATCACCTCAGAGTCCGACGTGGATTGGAAGATCGCGCCTTCCGCGACGAGGGCGTCGCGAAGGGCGAGGAAGTTGGTGAGATTGCCGTTGTGGGCGATCGCCACGCCGCCAGTCTTCAGATCGGCGAACATCGGTTGGCCGTTGCGCAGGAAGCTGCCGCCGGCCGTCGAATAGCGGGTGTGGCCGATCGCCGAGGAGCCGGGCAAACGACGGGTCAGATCGCTGCCGAAGAAGGCGTCGCCCACGTGGCCCAGATGGCGCTCTGTATGGAACCTCATGCCATCGAAGGCGGCCATGCCGCAGGCCTCCTGGCCGCGGTGCTGCAGGGCGTGCAGGCCGAGCGCCACGAAGGCGGACGCGTCAGGCGTGTCGAAGATGCCGAACACCCCGCATTCCAGGCGCGGGCTGTCGTCCAGAGGATCGCGTTCCGGGAACACCAGGCGATCCGACTGCGCTGAGCTCAACGCGGATCCTCCACCACTTCGAGGGAATGAGAACGCGACCGTGACGCGGGGTCGGCTCGCCGGGATGATGCGTCCAGGCGGGCCATAGATAGGGCTTGCGGCGCTGCGGCGCGCATTGCTGCGCCTGCGCCAAGCGCAAGGGGATAGAGCCGGGCCTTCCCGATCCATTGGGGCGTCTGTTTGGCAGGCACGAAGGCGCCCAGGAGCAGGGCGAAGGCTCCCAGAGCGGCCAAACCCCGGCCGAGGCCCAGGGTCAGTCCCAGAACCCGGTCTAGTCCCGACAACCCGCTCTCGCGAACGCCGCGGGTCAGGAAGCCGCCGATAAGGCGCAGGGCGATGTAGGCGGCCAGGAAGACGACGGCCATTCCCGCGGGCTGGGCAAGCCAGACCGGATGGATCAGGCGATGGAAGGCAGTTTCGCAGAATCTCCCGGCGAGGATGGCAAGGATCGCAGCGACCACGAGGGCCACGATGGAGGTGACTTCGCGCGTGGCGCCCCGGGCGAGGCCAATCGCCGCAGAGGCGGCGAGAAGGCCTCCCGCCGCCCAATCGAACGCCAGCATCGGGCTGTCAGCCCCAGGCCTGGTCGCCGATGCGAGAGATCGCATCGGCAAGGCGTGAGACGCCAGTGACACCGCGCGCGCCGGCGGCCTCGCACGCCGCGGGCGCGAGGGCGCGGGAGAACCCCAGCTTGGCGGCCTCCTTCAGGCGTGTCTCCATTCGGCTCACGGGACGTACGTCTCCGGAAAGACTGATCTCTCCAAACACGACGCAGTCCTGAGGCAGGGCGGCGTCGAGGGCGGATGAGGCGAGGGCTGCAGCGGCGGCGAGGTCTGCCGCCGGCTCGTTGATCCGCAAGCCGCCGGCGACGTTCAAATAAACGTCACGCGTGGCGAATCCAAGACCGCAGCGGGCCTCCAGGACAGCCATAACCATGGCCAACCGCCCGGAATCCCAGCCGACCACGGCTCGGCGCGGCGTTCCGTACACCGAGGGCGCGACGAGCGCCTGGACCTCCACCAGTACTGGACGGGAACCCTCCATCCCGGCGAAGACGGCGGCCCCTGCGGCGCGCTCACCGCCCTCGCCCAGGAACAGGGCCGAGGGGTTGCGCACCTCGAGCAGGCCGGCCTCGGCCATCTCGAAAACCCCGATCTCGTCGGTAGCGCCGAAGCGGTTCTTGGCGCCGCGCAGGATGCGGTAGGGATAGCCGCGCTCTCCCTCGAAGGCGAGGACGGCGTCCACCAGATGCTCGACGACACGGGGACCGGCGATCTGGCCGTCCTTGGTTACGTGGCCAACGAGGACGAGGGCGATCCCCCGCCGCTTGGCCAGGCGCGTGAGCTCGGTGGCGCAGGCGCGGACCTGGGTCACCGAGCCTGGGCCGGCTTCGTGTGAGTCGCTCCAGAGGGTCTGTACGGAGTCGACGACGGCGAGGTCGAACCGCTCGCGCTTCAAGGCCTCGATGATCTCGCGCAGGGCGGTCTCGGCGGCGAGCTGGACCGGCGCGTCGGCGAGGCCCAGCCGCTGGGCGCGGGCGCGGATCTGCCCCGAGGCTTCCTCGCCGGAGATGTAGGCGCACCGTGCGCCGGCCCGGGCGGCCTGGGCGCAGACCTGCAGCAGCAGGGTCGACTTGCCCACGCCTGGATCACCAGCCAGCAGGATGGCCGACCCAGGAACGACTCCGCCGCCACAGACGCGGTCGAATTCCGAAACGCCGGTGGCGATCCTTGGGGGAGTGGGAGTTTCGACGTCCAGCCCTTCGAAGGCGAGGCCCTGGCTCTTGCGCCCGCGCGCCGGGGCGAGGGCCCCCGGAGGCCGGGACACCGACTCCTCCACCAAGGTGTTCCACCCGGCGCACGCCGGGCACTGGCCCGACCAGCGACCCTGGACCGACCCGCAGGACTGACAGACGAAATTGGGGCCGTCGCGCGCCATGACTGATTCGATTCCTGCGCGAACGTTACACGAACAGGATCGCGTGCGCTTCTGTGAAGCTAGTGCGGCTCGTAGCGGCCCTCGCGGGCATAATTGCTGAATCGGGTGAGATCTGGGTTGAAGTGCATCCGCACCGTGCCCACCGGGCCGTGCCTCTGCTTGCCGATGATCACCTCTGCGAGGTTGCGGATAGGATCGAGCTTCTCCTGCCAGGCGAGGTGCTCGGGCGTGCCCTCGCGCGGCTCCTTGTTCTGCAGGTAGTAGGCCTCGCGGTAGATGAACATGACGACGTCGGCGTCCTGCTCGATCGAGCCGGATTCCCGCAGGTCGGAGAGCTGGGGCCGGTTGTCCTCGCGGGTCTCCACCTGGCGGGAGAGCTGGGAGAGGGCGATGATCGGAACTGACAGCTCCTTCGCCAGCGCCTTGAGCCCCTGGGTGACCTGGCTGACCTGCTGGACGCGGTTCTCGACCCGCGTGTCGTCGGTGGTCACCAGCTGCAGGTAGTCCACGACGATGAGGTCCAAACCCGCGGTCCGCTTGAGCCGGCGCGCGCGGGCGGTGAGCTTGCCGATCGAAAGTCCGCCGGTGGCGTCGATGTAGAGCGGCGCGTCGGCGATCTCAGCGGCGCCGTCGCGAATGCGGCCGAACTCCGAAGCGTTGATTTCGCCTTTGCGGATGCGGTCGCCGGGGACGTCCGAGACCTCGGCCAGGAGCCTCATGGCGAGCTGTTCGGCGGACATTTCCAAGGAAAAGAAGGCCACGACACCGCCGTTGACCGTTCGGCGCGTTCCGTCGGGCTGCGGCTCCCAGGCGTAGTGGCGCGCTACGTTGAAGGCGATGTTCGCCGCAAGCGCCGTCTTTCCCATCGCTGGGCGCGCGGCGAGGATCAGAAGGTCGGAAGGGTGCAGCCCGCCCAGTTGCTTGTCGAGGTCGGTGAGGCGGGTAGCGAGGCCCGAGATGCCCCCGTCGCGCTTGAACGCCTCGGCGGCCATCTCCACCGCGCCGGCGAGCGACCTGGAAAACTCCACGAAGCCGGTGGAGGCGGCGCCCGTCTCGGCCAGGGCGTAGAGCTGCTGTTCGGCGGCCTCGATCTGATCCTTGGCGGAACGGTCTGCGTCTCCCGTCTGCGCGTTGGTGGATATGTCGCCGCCAATCCGGATCAGATCGCGGCGCAGGGCCAGGTCGTGGATGACCCGCGCGTAGTCGCCGGCGTTGGCGGCGGGCGGAGCGCGCACGACGAGGTCGGCCAGGTAGCTCAGACCGCCCAGGTCGGTGAACGCCGGATCGCGGGAGAATTGTTCGGCGAGCAGGATCGGTTCGGCGAGGTGGCCGCGCCGGATGTGGCTGGCGATGGCCGAATACAACCGCCCGTGGAACGGCTCGAAGAAGTGCTCGGACGTCAGAGAGTCGGTGAGACGCTCGAAGGCGGAGTTGTCGTACAGCAGTACGCCCAGAAGCGCCTGTTCGGCTTCGAGATTTGCGGGGGCGTGCGGAACCTCGAGCACCGGCGCCGCCGGGCGCAAGTCGAGCTTTGGGACCAGGGCCATGGTCGCAAGGATAGCCTACCAACGCGCGCCGTCGGCTGTCCGTCCGGTCTCTCCACAGCAAAGTTTCCTCTCTGTGGAACGTTGTGCGGCCGCCCACTGCGACTGTGAGTCACGGGTTCCGAGACAGCTTCGCCGATGTTTCAAATACTGGCGGTTATTGCGCCAAAACACGAATTTTAACCGGACGAGGCGGCCCCTCTGGCGAGAGAGTGCGGCGCCTGGCGCAGCTTGGAGCGGGCCAGGCGTAGGCCTTCGCGGACATGTTCGAGATCGGCAGGATTGGCGTAGGGCGCTGTGATCCGACGGCGCCTGGGATCGTCCCGACGCCGTTGCGGCAGGGCCCGGGCGGCCTCGTCCAGACGTCCCAACTGCGCCAGGCTCAGCGCCAGCATGAAGCTGGCGGGGAAATATCCTTGTTCAATCGCCTCCTGGGCGTGGGCGGCCGCCTTGGCGTAGTCACGGGCCTGGTAGTAGCTCGCGGCGAGCACCTCGAGAATCGGTCCGATCTGAGGATCGTAGGGGCTCAGGCGCAGGCCCCTCTCGACGTGACCGATCGCCTCCAGCGGACGTCCGGAAAAGAGGAGCGCCTGGCCGAGCCGGATCTGGCCCACGGCGAAGCTGGGGTTGAGGCGGACCGCGGTCTTCGCGGCGTTGAGCGCGATCTGGTGCTCGCCCAGGTAGAGCGCAGCTCCGGCGCATGCGAAGTGGGCCCAGGCGTCATTGGGGTCCAGGCCTATGGCGACCTGCGCTGCGGCGAAGGCCTCGCGGATGTCGTTCATTGGCCGATCGGTCCAGCCATAGACGGCGCGGCCGTAGAGCACGCGCGAGAGGCCGATGTGCCCGAGCGAAAGCTCGGCGTCCCGGGCGATCGCCTCGCGAAAGTAGGGAAGGGAGGCCGCGTAGCCTTCCTTTGAGACTTTGTTGAAGTGCCACATGCCCCGATAGAAGCAGTCCAGCGCGCTGGCGTCCGCGAGCGCCTTCGGGGTGGCGCGGGCTCCCTCTGTCTGGAGCATGGCAGGCTCGATCGCCACGGCGACACGCTCGACGATCTCGTCCTGGAGGGTGAAGGCGTTGGCGAGTTCTGCGTCGAACCGGTCGGCCCAGACCGCCCACTCGTTACTGGCGTCCACCAGCTGCGCCGAAATGCGCACGCGCTCCCCCGCGCGGCGCACGCTGCCTTCCAGCACGTAGCGGACGCCGAGTTCCGCGCCCACCCGCTTGGCTTCGACGTTTCGACCCTTGTAGGTGAAGCTGGAACTCGCGGCGACGACGAAGAACCAGCGCCAGCGAGACAGGGCCGCCGTGATATCTTCGGTGATGGCGTCGGCGAGATACTCCTGGTCCGGGTCGCCGCTGATGTTGCGAAACGGCAGGACAGCGATCGACGGCCGGGCCGTCGGCGTCACCGCCTCGCGGCGCAGCGGCGGAGGCGGGCGCGGCGCTGGGTCGGCGCGCAGATCGGCTAGGGCCTCGAGGGCTACGGCGCCCGGCTTTACGCCCAGCTCGCGCGCCAGCGCCGACTCCAACATCTGGTATCGCCGGTGCGCGGCGCCCGGCGCCCCGCGCGCGGCGTCCGCGCGCATGGCCGCGGCGACGACGGCCTCGTCAAGCGGTTCGCGGCGCAACCAGGCCTCCGCGATGCGGTCGACGCCCCCCCAGTCGCGGGCCGCTTCAAGCCGACCGATGAGCGCCTGCACCGCCTTGGCCAGGCTCTGTTCGAGGCGGGCGCGAGTCTGGTCGAGCCAGTCGCCGAACAGGCCGCCGATCTCCACGTCCTCGAGGATCCGCGAGCTCCCTGCCGCGGCGAGAATCTCGGCTGCCCGCTCCACGGCGCCGGTCCCCAGGGCGATCTTGAGATCGGCCACGTCCGAGCCGACGCTGCGGCACTCGAGCGCTATGCGATCGCGCGTGACGTCGGTGAGACTCAGGCCGTAGTCGGCGGTGGTCGCACGCAGTTCCAGCAGGCACTGGCGCAGGCTCGCCCTGGCTTGCGGATCGCCCCGATCGCTCCAGAGAAGCCCCGCTATGCGTTCGCGCGGCGCCGCATGCTCCGGTTCGAGCGCGAGGTAGGCCAGCAGGGCGCGAGCGCGCCGGTTGGTAATGGGAACAGACCGTCCATCGGCGGCGACAAGCGCAAAATCACCAAGCAGCCGCAGATGAGCCGGGGACGCAGCATTCGACATCACCCGCTCCGATAACGACTTAACGATAGACCGGAGGAGCGTTGGGGGGCCAGAGGCGGAAGGGTTGTTCCGCTGGCCGGTCCGGAAATGAATTTCCAGCGGTGCGAGACTGCAACGCAAATTGCGGCCCGCCGCATCACGAGAAATTGCGTGCGGTTGGTTCGCGCTGACGCGCGGACAGGCAGAGTCCACAAACGAAAAGCCCCGCCGGCAGGACCGGCGGGGCGAGACGCGGCTTATGAGCCGTTTCCGGTGCGCGACTTCAGGCTTCGTCGCGTTCGAACGTCTCCTGGCTCCCGGCGCCGCCTTCGAGCATGTCGGCGGCCGCCTCGGCCTCAGAGGCGCGCTCGGCCTCGAACTGAGAGGTGATAACGTTCTCGCCGCGCGCCTGGCGTTCAGCTTCGTCAACGCTGCGGGCGACATTGATGGTCACCGTGGCGCTGACTTCGGCATGCAGGCGCACCTTTACCTGGTGAAGGCCGAGCGTCTTGATGGGCTTGTCCAAGGCCACCATCGAGCGGTCGACCCGACCGCCTTCGGTGTTCACCGCATCGGCGACGTCGCGGCCGGAGACCGAACCGTAAAGCTGGCCGGTGTCGCCCGCCTGACGGATCATGACGTAGGTCTGGCCGTCGATGCGCTGGGCGGCCTTGGCGGCGGCGGCGCTGGCGTCGGCGTTGCGGCTCTCGATCTCGTGACGCTGCGCCTCGAACACCTTCATGTTCGAGGTCGTGGCGCGCAGAGCCTTGGACCTGGGCAGGAGGAAGTTGCGGGCGAAACCGTCCTTTACGTTCACCACATCGCCAAGCACGCCCAGGCGCTCGACGCGTTCAAGCAGGATCACCTTCATCTGGGGCCGCTCCTACTTCACGACGTGGGGGAGGAGGGCCAGGAAGCGCGCGCGCTTGATCGCCTTGGCAAGCTCACGCTGCTTCTTCGCCGAAACCGCGGTGATCCGCGATGGGACGATCTTGCCGCGCTCCGAGACGTAGCGCTGGAGCAGCTTCACATCCTTGTAGTCGATCTTCGGCGCGTTGGCCCCGGAGAACGGACAGACCTTGCGGCGGCGCATGAAGGCGCGGCGTCCGCCGCCGCCCCCACCGGAGCTGGATTCGGAAATCGTGGTTTCTTCGGTCATGGCTGTATCGGACCTCAGGCCGGGACGTCTTCGAAGCGGCGGTCGCGCTCGCGATCGCGCCGGGCGAGGATGGGGGAGAGCTCGAGGTCGAGGGCGTCGACCTTGATCGTGAGGAACCGCAGCACGTCCTCATTGATGGAAAGCTGCCGCTCCATCTCCTTGACCGCGGGAGCGGGCGCGTCGATGGCGAGCAGGGAATAATGGCCCTTGCGGTTCTTCTTCACCCGATAGGTAAGGTTACGCAGGCCCCAGTACTCGATCTTCACGATGTGGCCGTCCTGGCCTTCGATCAGATTCTTGAGTTCGTCGTTGAGGGCTTCGGCCTGAGCCGGGGATATGTCCTGACGTGCAATGAGCACGTGCTCGTAATACGGCATCGATGTCCCTTCCGATGTCGAGGGCGGCGGGCCGGGCGCTCGGAGGGGCGCTGCGGTCCGATGGTTCCCGAGGCGGCGACCGGGAGTCTCCCGGCCCTTTGCATTCCGCGGCGAGACCGCCCTTCGCGTGAAGGGCGAGGCGGTTAGCCGCAAACGCCCAAGAATGCAAGGTGTGCCCCTTAGGCTATGCTTGTGTGGGGATGGATTTGAGGGGGGCGTCTTTATGAAACTGGCGAACGCTGTGCTGGCCGCTGCGGCGGCCATGACGCTTTGCGCCGGAGCAAGGGCGGCGCCGCCGCCTCTCAGCGTCGCCCCCGACAAAGATGCTGCGCTCGGCGCTTCGGACCCGCAGAAGCTCGCCCTGGCGGACCGGTACATGGTCGACACGCACAGCGAGCGGATGGTCCGGGCGCTCACGGAGCAGACCTTGCGGCGCAGCCTGGATGCAGAAATGCGCCGAATGAACGCCGGCGTTCCGGTCATTCCGGAGTCGATGCAGGCGGAAATTCGTCAGGCCGCCCTCGAGACGGCCCGTGCGCTCGAACCGCGTCTGCGAGAGCGGATCGCGAGGCTGATGGCCAGCGAATACACCACCCAGGAACTGCAGGCGCTCGTCGACTTCTATGAGACTCCGGTGGGGCGTCAGATCGCCGAGAAATCGCTCGACGTTCCGGCCGCGGCCCAGCGGATCACAGAAGACCTCGGCCCGCAGTTCATGTCCGAGTTCAAGCGTCGCTTCTGCGCCCGCGAGCCCCAGTGCGCCCAAGGGGGAGGGCAAGGACAGTAGGGAATTTGATTCCTCCCCCCAGGGACTGGGATCACCTCACATCGGGTGGGCGGCCCGCCATGACTTCACGGCGTCGAGCGTCTTGGCGACGTGCTGGTCGGGGCTCATTTGGGTGTAGGCGAGGATCACCTTGCCGTCAGGCGCGATGACGTAGCTGGTGCGGTCCGAATAGGGCATGACGGCCATCTTCGAGTGATAGGTCTCGGCGATTTTCGCGCCCGGATCCGCGGCGACGGGGAACTTCGCGCGGCACTCGACGGTCGAGAACTCTCCGACCCGGTCGACATTGCCCGCGGTGATCCCGATCAGGGTCGCCCCCAGTTTCTGGTACTGCTCGGCGGCGTCGGCGAATTCATGCGCCTCGATCGTGCAGCCCTTGGTGAAGGCGGCGGGGAAGAAATAGAGCACCACCGGTCCCTTCTTCAGGGCCTTGTCCAGGTTGAACGTGAAGGGCTTGCCACCGACGAACGCGTTTGCGGTGAACTGGGGCGCAGTCTGGCCCTCCGAGAGCGCGGCCAGAGCGGGTCCGGCGATTAAGGCTGCAAGGGCTGCCGCCGCGGCGAATCTCTTCATTTTTCTTTCTCCTCCGGTCGTTTCCAGACCGAATCTACCAGCCTCAGCCGCCGAGGGGAAACACGGCTGCGGGGCCCCCAAAGGCGCTCTTCGGGCTGCGCCTGACATCCTTAATGCCCTGTGCGTGGCGGATGGTTCAAAGTGGCGGATGACTTGTCGGGCGGCGGGGTTTCACCTAACCGTCCGCCCCTTCGAGTCGCTTGCAACAGAGTTCAAGAGGGAGGGAAGGGCCCGGACATGAGCCTCGTATTCCTGTTTCCGGGCCAGGGCAGCCAGGCCGTCGGCATGGGCGCCGAGCTCGCCGAGGCGTTCGCCGAATCGCGTGAAGTCTTCCAGGAAGTGGACGAGGCGCTTCAACAGCCTCTCTTCCGTCTGATGCGCGAAGGCCCGATCGAGGAGCTGACCCTCACCCAGAACGCTCAGCCCGCGCTGATGGCCGTGAGTCTGGCGGTAATGGCGGCGCTGAAAGGCCAGTTCGGCGTGCCCGTGGAGCGCGCGGCTTTCGTCGCCGGCCATTCGTTGGGCGAGTATTCAGCCCTGGCGGCGGCGGGGGCGCTTGGCCTTTCCGACACCGCGCGGCTGCTCCGACGCCGTGGGGAGGCGATGCAGCGGGCCGTGCCTGTGGGCGCCGGAGCGATGGCCTCGCTGATCGGACCCAAGGCGGACGTGGCCCTGGCCGAGGCGGCGGCGCGCGCGGGCTCGGCCACCGGCGTCTGCGTTGTCGCCAACGACAACAATGCTGGCAACGTGGTCATCTCGGGCGACAAGGCGGCGGTGGACCTGGCGATCGCCGAGGCCAAGACGCTCGGCGCACGCGCCGTGCCGCTGAACGTGTCGGCCCCGTTCCATTGCCCGCTGATGGCCCCCGCTGCGCGCGAGATGGCCGAGGCGCTGGCGGAGGTCGTGATCTCGCCGCCGCGCGCGCCGATCGTGACCAATGTCACGGCGCGTCCCACCTTCGACCCGGAGGCGATCCGCGCCCTGCTGGTGGAACAGGTGACAGGGCGCGTGCGCTGGCGCGAGAGC
>DASXGR010000108.1:0-9479 GCA_036488935.1 Caulobacteraceae bacterium
TCACCGAATACGTGACCAGCTATCCGAAGGCTTCAGACATTTCGTCTCCTCCATGCCTGCTCCGGTTGCTTCCGGCTGGAGCGTTTCGCCGGGTGGGACTTGCACCCACTGGAAAGCGCCGCCTTGTCACGGCGCACACCCAAAGCGGAAACTGCCGGTCGCTGTGAGAAGCGAGCAGGTCGATTTGGGGCGCGAAGTTCAACGGCCGAGCGGCGAGGTTCCGAAGCCGTACCGCCTGTCGAAGTTAGAGCAGAGGGGCGACTAGCCGCCCGGCCCGGACGGGCCGCCTCTCGGCGCGACCGGGCCGTTGCCGCCGATCACGGCATCGAGCGCCTGATCGCCAAGTTCGTCGGTGGTCGGGACGGCAGGCTTCTCGGCCGCCTGCTCGGGTTTCTGAGGAGTCTTATCTTGCATATCTCACCTATCCGTTGGCGTGAGCTTTCGGGTAATATGTCTGGCTGGGGAGACGCCTGCAATTGGGCGTTGGAGTACAACTCCACGCAGACAAACCACGTGATCGCGATGATGACAACTGCTTTCGACCCAAATGCGTCGTCCGCGATGACCACTCGTCATCTGATCGCGCCTGAAATCAGTGCATTTAGTTGTGGTTGAAGCTCGGACCCGACGTCGGTCTCGGGACGGGGTTGGCTCGAAGATGGTCGAGCGAACGCTTGATCTCCTTGAGCAACAGAGACGCAAGATCGCGACTGACGCCGTGGCGCACCAGAATGCGCTGGACAACGGTCTGCTGCCGGTTTGCTGGCAAGGGGTATGACGCGATCTGCCAGCCCTCGATGCGCACCCGGTCGGAGAGGTCATAGAGCGTGAAGCCGTGTTCGACGCCCTCGGTCAACCGATAGCAAACGCACGGCAGACCGCCCTCCCCGTTATAGATGATCTCAAAAGGCCCCAGTTTCGCTAACTCGTCAGCCAACCACCGGGCGGTCTGGGAGCAGGCCTGATGGATCCGCGCGTAGCCGCGACGTCCCAGCCGCAGGAAGTTATAGTACTGGGCGATGATCTCGCCGCCCGGTCGACTGAAGTTCAGGGCGAAAGTCGGCATGTTGCCGCCCAGGTAGTCGACGCTGAAGATCAACTCTTCCGGCAGGTCATCGCGCGAGCGCCAGACGATCCAGCCGACGCCCAGCGGGGCCAGGCCGAACTTGTGGCCCGAGGCGTTGATTGACCGCACGCGTTCAATCGCGAAATCCCACTCCAGCTCGCGCTGGATGAAGGGCGCCACGAACCCGCCGCTGGCGCCGTCCACGTGGATCGGGATGTTGAGACCGGTGTCGCGCTCGATCTGGTCCAGCGCCCGCGCCAGGGCCGCGACCGGTTCATAGGCGCCGGTGAAGGTCACCCCCAGGGTGGCCACCACGCCGATCGTGTTCTCGTCGCAGAAGAGTTTGAGGTCCTGCGGCCGCAGCGCCGTGGCGTCGCCTTCGAGCGGGACCTGACGCAGCTCGACGTCGAAGTATCTGGCGAACTTCTCCCAGCACACCTGCACCGGCCCGCAGACCAGGTTGGGGCGGTCGGAGGGCAGGCCCTTGGCCCGCCGCGCCTTGCGCCACTGCCATTTCAGGGCAAGGCCGCCCAGCATGGCCGCTTCGCTGGAGCCGGTCGTCGAACATCCGACGGTCGTCCAGGATCGTGGCGCGTGCCACAGGTCCGCGATCATATGGACGCAGCGGCTCTCGATCTCCGCGCTTTGCGGGTACTCGTCCTTGTCGATGATGTTCTTGTCGAACGCGTCGGCGAGCAGGTCGCGCACCTGAGGCTCGGCCCAGGTCGTGCAGAACGTCGCGAGGTTCTGGCGGGAATTTCCGTCCAGCAGCAGCTCGTCACGGATCAGGTTGTAGACGGATGCAGGATCGGTGGGTTCGTTCGGAAGGCAGTACTTCGGGAGGCTCCGCTCGGAGGCGACGGCGTAGATGTCGTCGTAAGGCTCCGCTGAGTGGCGGTCGGCATGGTGCAGAGGCATGGCCTGGTCCTGACTCGCGGCGCCGTGAGCTCAGCTCGTTGTCGTGACCGGGAACTGACAGAGCGCCGGCGGCGGGGATATCGGGCGTCCGCCTGGGAAGAGCCACATTTGGTCCCGGGTCCATCACCGTTTTTTGGAGACCGGGGCCGGCCGAGCCTCAAGTTCCGAACGGAAAGATTGGATAGGTCGCACACCGCCATCGGTTTCGTTTGCGGGCGGCAGGTGTGAACGTCGGCTTTCTGGACGGGAGCCAAGGACCGCTCCCGACCCTTAGCGGCCCTTCGCTTGATCGCAGCGGATCATAGGAGCGGACTAGTTCAGAGTGGCGGCCCATTCCGTAAGGACAGACGCAAACAAGTCGGGGTCCTGCGAATGCATCACGTGCCCCATCGATGGGAACGACTGATAGTCGCAACGCTCCCCCGCAGCCTCGATTAGCTCACGAACTCGCTTCGCCTGAACGTCCGATAACGCTCCGTGGTGCGTTCCCGTGACCGGATCGAATGACCGGAAATGATGGGTTAGCAGCACGGGCGTTTTCACGTGCGCCAGCATCCGCGCATGATCGAGGCTGGCGCCCCACGTGCCCTCGCGGACGGCGCGCGCCCACTCCGGATCGTACTCGCGAATTTGCTGGGGCGGCTCCTCCGTCCAGATTGGGATTGACTGCGCCCAGGATGGCAACTCGCGCGGGACAGCCGCCCGCAACCCGGCCCAGTCGCCGATACACCATTGATCGCCGATGTACTTCTCGAAGATGCCGAATATCGGCGCTGCTCCCTGGCGGAAGGAGTGGCCACAGGAAGGGTTGAGCTCGCAGGCAAAGAGCGGAGGATCTTCACAAAACCCGCCGCGTACCAAACCGGGCGGCGCGTAAGCGCAGAGCCATGCAGTCAACACGCCGCCAGACGAGCAACCGGTGATAATGGTGGGCCTGCCGATCACCACCTGAATGAAGCGAACCAGGTCGTTACCGATGTTGTCGCCGGTGTAGCGTCCGGGCGTGCGGCTCGAGCGTCCTTGCCCGCGTAGATCAACCGCGTAGGTGAGGAAATTGGCCTCCAGCCGGCGCATAGCGGCCTCATAGCCCCACCATGACTCAGTCTGCCCAGGAACCAGCAACAACGCGGGCGCGTCCTGCGGTCCAGTCACGGCGTAGTTCATTGTCACTTCGCCGAGATCGACCGTGAACTCGGCGTAGCCGTGCTCGACGTAGGTGATCTCCGGGTACTCCGGTCCGTAGCGCAGTCCCATCAACGACCTCCTGAATGTCTCTCCAGTCGAAGCTTGCACGACGATCTCGGCACCGAAAGTGCACGCCAAGCCATGGAACGTTACTCCCCCTTGAGACGGCGTCTGATCGCCCGGGGGAAAGGCGCTTGCAAAGCAAGTTATGTTGGTTTGTAGTGCCCTTATCGCGATGGCGAGTTCGCGCCCTGCCGCCTTCCTGAAAATCACACCGCCAGACGTTCGCGAAGGCCGCTCCGGTTCGAGCTTGGCTTTCGTACTTGGCGTTGAGCGTCCGCTCCCCACCCTTCGCGGCCCTTGGCGATGTCCGCTGCCGGACCTCGACGCGAATGTCGGCATCCGGGCAGCGAGCCAACGGCGTTGGTCGACCCATTGCGGACGTCGGGGGCCGCCGGCTACGGTTCGGCGAAGCTTTGCGGGGGGAACATGCAATACGCCGTGCGCCTGGGCGCGTCATTCGCCGTTGCCGGCGCAATCTTGGGCGGCGTTGGGCTCGCGAGTTCAGCCGCCGCGCAGGGCGCGTGCCGCGACGGCTATGAAACCGCGAGATGCCCCCTCAGCGCTGCGGTCGCGACCGGCCCAATCGCGCCCCTTTTTGCGCCCACCGGATGGAAGACTGTGGCCTTGGACCACATCACCATCGCCGTCGCGAACCTCCAGACGGAGGCGGCCTTCTACAGCGCGCTCATGGGCTGGCGGCCGCGCAGCGACGACGGCAGCCGCGTCGTGATGGATGTCGGACCCTGGGGTTCGGTCGTGTTGCAGCAGGAGCCGGGTCTGCCGTCCGCGGTGGTCCGCGGCTTCAGCTTCGTCATCTCGCCCTGGAACGCGCAGGCGGTCGAGCGGGCGCTGAAGGAACGCGGCCTGACCCCTGTTCGTGACGATGACGGCAAGGGGTTCCAAAGCTTCCACGTGAAAGACCCCGACGGGTTTGACGTTCAAATCGGCAATGGCCGCGGCCTCGCCGCGGGCCGCAACGGTCCAGGATCGCGCGGCCCCGTCGCGCCGCCCGCGCCCTTCAAGCCGACGGGGTGGCGGAGCGTCTGGCTGGATCACCTGTCCTTTCGGGTCACCGACTACAAGCGCTCGGCGTCCTTCTACGAGAACCTTCTCGGATGGGCGCCGACCTATGACGAGGGAAGCCAGGCGGAACTGATGATCGGCGACGTGGGCGACATCATCATCCGGGGCGGCAACCCGAAGAACCCGACGTTCAAGCCCTCAGGCCAGCCGGCGGTTCTCGACCACATCTCCTTCGGCATCGCACCCTGGGACACCGACGCGGTCCGCGCCGAGCTGGAGCAGCGCGGCCTGCCCGTCAGGGTCGACACCTCCACAAAGGACGAGATCCACGTCGCCGCTTATAAGAGCTATCACACCCGCACCCCCAACGGCTTCGACCTCCAGATCAGCTACGTCACGCAGGCGAACCGGCTGACCCTGCCAAACGCGGTGAAGCCGAAGTAGGGGCAAGGGCCAACGTCCGCTTTCCACCCTTAGCGGCCGTGGGCGCTACGCTCGCTCACCCCCCCCCCGGGACCGTCACGGGCGGACCCACCGCTCACCCTCCGGACGGCCGCCCGTCCATGGAGTTGGCGATGATCTCTTCGAGGGTGTCGATGGCTACGTCGTTGGTGGATCTGAACTTGATACAATACCCGGTAATCTTCGCTTTTCCCAGTCTTTTGCCGTAGGTTTCCGATAGATATCGCTTGTCATCCAATCCGATTATATAGATCGATATTCCAGCTGTATTTGCGCTCAAGCCGACTCGATAGAATTCCCTCAGCTCCCCGTTGGCATATTTGCGCGTCGTTGAGCCGTATCCAATATTAGGATTTGAGACTATTTTTCCTTCGTTATTTTTGCCGTCCAAGAACCAAAGCTTACAATCAGGCGACATCCTGATGATGCGCCGATGCAAATCTTCAAGTTCACCACGTTTTGGCTGAGATTGATCAGCGATATATCTATCGATTTGCTCTTGCACGTTCATGCTGAGAAACCCTCACCTCACTCATCATCGCCAGGCTGTCAGGACGACGAACGACCCCGTCGGAAACCGACATTGGCGCGCTAAGTTTTCCGACGCTAGAAGCACGGGGCTCCAGCGTCCGATTGCCACCCTTGGCCGCCGTTGGGCCCGCGCGCGCCACACACCGCGCCCGCCGCTATAGATCCTTCTCGGCAAGGCTTCTGAACGCGTCCGGGACCGAGCGCGCGGCCCCGACCACCGACGAGCCATAGCCGACGGCGTCTCGGCCGAAGCGTTCCCGAATAGCGTCCAGGGCGCGATCGGCGCGCAGTCGCGCCATGCCTTTGCGCGAGCCGGGACGCTGACCATCGTCCGCCAGGCCGAAGGGCAATTCCAACTGCAGGATCGCCTCTTCCTCCAGATGCGACACGGAGATCGCCACGAGCGAAATCGTCCTTTCGCCCGGATGGTCGTGCAGAACGCTCCGCACCAGATCGGTGGCGATTTCCGCAAGAGCCATGGTCGACGAAATGGGCGCCGGCAGAGTGATCGCGCGCGACACCGACCGAAGATCGGCAAACCTCACCCGCACGCTCACCGTACGGCCAGGTCTGGCTTTGGCCCGCAGGCGGATTGCGATGCGTTCGGCCAGATGCAGCAGAACCGGCCGGTAGACGTGTTCGGCCGCCGCCTTGCGACCAAGCGCCGATTGCGCGCCAGCCGACTGTGCGCGCCGATGTGCTCGAACGGGGCACGGATCGAGATTCCAGGCCAGCGCCCGCAGCTTTCGTCCCGCGGCGCGGCCCAGCAGTCGCTCCACCGATTGCGGCGCGCGCGCCGCCAATTGCCCGATCGTGGTGACGCCATTGGCGGCGAGGCGCGCCGCTGTCGCCGGTCCCACGCCCCACATCAGTTCGACCGGCAGCGGGTGCAGGAATTCGAGTTCAGCCTTTGGGTCGACGATCACCAGGCCGTCCGGCTTGGCGACCTGCGACGCGATCTTCGCCAGATGCTTCGTGCGGGCGACGCCGATCGAGATCGGCAGCCCAAGCTCTGCGCGGACACGCGCGCGCACGATCCTGGCGATCTGCACAGGCGGCCCGAACAGCGCTTCGCAGCCTGAGACGTCGGCAAAGGCTTCGTCGATCGAGATACGCTCGATGGCCGGCGTATAGTCCGCCAGCACCCCGATGGCGGCGTCGCCCAGACGTTGGTACTCGCCGAAATGGCCGCCGACGAAGGTCAGCTCGGGACAAAGTTCGCGCGCGCGCCGACCTGGCATTCCACCCTTCACACCGAATGCACGCGCCTCATAGGACGCGGCGAGCACGACGCCGCCGCCAACCGCGATCGGCCTGCCGCGCAGCGACGGGTCGAGCAGCTGTTCGACCGAAGCGTAAAAGGCGTCGAGGTCCGCATGGAGTATGGCGGCGCCGTCCATTGCATCGATGCCCCGAGGATGAATCTTGAGAACGTAACAAGAACTCGCGAGGTCCTCAATCGAGCGCGCAGTGGGTGTTTCGAGGTTAGCCGGCGGCCCCGATCGGGGCTGCTGGCCTCGACGCCGCCCGCGGCCGACTATAGAGCCGTTTCAAACCAAGGCCTGGAGGAGTTCCCAATGACCGCCGCGCGCGAGATCCGGCTGAAAAGCCGCCCCAATGGCCGGCCCGTCGCCGACAACTTCGAGTTGGCGAGCGTTGAGCTGGGCGCGCCGGGCGCCGGCGAGGTGCAGGTGAAGAACCTCTGGATGACTGTCGACCCTTACATGCGCGGCCGCATGAATGACGTGCAGAGCTATGTTCCGCCGTTCCAACTGGGCAAGGCCATGGAAGGCGGCGCCGTGGGCGAGGTCGTCGCCTCCAACGACCCCGCGCTGAAGCCGGGCGACCTGGTGCAGTCCAACTTCGGCTGGCGCGAGGGCTTCAACGCTTCCGCCTCTGTCGTGCAGAAGCTCGATCCGCAGGGCCTGCCCCTCCAGGCATTCCTGGGCGCCGCGGGGATGCCCGGCCTGACCGCATATGCAGGGCTGCTACGCGTCGCGGCTCTGAAGGACGGCGACATCGTCTTCGTCTCGGGCGCAGCCGGCGCCGTGGGCTCGATGGTCTGTCAGATCGCCAAGGCCAAGGGGCACACGGTGATCGGTTCGGCCGGCGGCGCGGAGAAGGTCGCCTATCTGAAGTCGATCGGCGTCGACCACGCCATCGACTACAAGGCCCAGCGCGACCTGAACGGCGCCCTCGCCGCCGCCGCGTCCCAGGGCATCGACGTCTATTTCGACAATGTGGGCGGCGAGCACCTGGAAGCGGCGCTGAACGCCGCCCGCCCCTTCGGCCGCTTCGCCCTCTGCGGCGCCATCTCAATGTACAACGCCACCGAGCTGCCGGCCGGCCCGCGCAACCTGGTCCAGGCGGTGGGCAAGCAGCTGCGGCTGGAAGGCTTCATCGTCTCCAGCCACTGGAACATGATGGGCGACTTCCACCGCGACCTCGCGGCCTGGGTGAAGGCAGGCAAGGTGACCTGGAAGGAAACCGTCTTCGAGGGGATCGAGCGGGCGCCCGACGCCTTCATTGGCCTTTTCACCGGCGAGAACCTTGGAAAGATGTTGGTCAAGCTGACCTGAGGCGTTGGAGGCGTCACGGAGGGGGGATGACTGGCCAGGAATCTAGCGAAGGCCGAGTGCGTTTCAGTCCGCCGGCGAGTCTTGCTGTACTCGTCGGTTTGGCGTGGACGATCCTGTTCATCGCCTTGATTGCGCCCGTCTTCGTTGGGTCCGCCCTGGGCGGCAAGTTCCTGGCCGATCTCCTGCATGCGCCCCTGCTCTCTCCGGTCATCCACGCAGAGGTCTGGATCGGCGGCGTGCTGCTCGTGACCTGGTTCGTCCGGGTCAAACTCAACCGGGCGCCATGGTCCGGCATGGCGCTGCCGAGGCCTCAACTCGGTCGGCTGGCGTTGGGGGCTTTCGCCGGCGCGTCGGCCATTCTTGCGGCGTTCGCAATCGAGGCGGCCGCTGGCTGGGCCCAGGTCGTCCACATCGACCTGGCGGACCATCGCGGCGCGCCAAAGGCGGCCTGGATAGTGTTGGCTCTGCTTCCGTCGCTTGCGGTAGGACTTGCCGAAGAACTTTCATTCCGGGGTTACATCTTTCAGACCTTGGGCGAGCGGACGCCGGTCTGGATTGCCGCGCTCCTGACGGGAATCATCTTCGGCGTCCTGCACTTTAGCCTGAGCGGCTTTGGCGTAAGCTTTGTACTTTCAGTGATCGTGATATCGACAATGTTTATCGCCCTTCGCTTTGCGACGGGCTCGCTTTGGTTCCCGATAGGATTTCACGGCGCCTGGGATTGGACTCAGACTTACCTTGTTGGTTTGTCGACTGCAGGGGCGCCCGGCTACAACCCTGCGCTTGTGCAGGTTCGCGTTTCGGGACCTGCGCTTTGGATCGGTAATGGATTTGCCATCGAGGGAGGCCTGCTCTTTATACTCCTGAGCAGTCTCGTGCTGGCCATAGCGCTGATCTACGCCGCTCGCCACGGTAATGCGCCAACGTGGAATGCGCGGCTTTCGCGTCTCGGACCTTCCTGGTCGACCAAACAGGGATCTCAGAGCGCCAGTACTGCAGCTTAACAGTTCTGTTGCTGCCCGATGCCGTTGGAGCGGGCGCGCGGAGGTTGCCTAACAACCCGAAGCGTTCCCTACGTCCGTCATCCCGGACGCAGCGACCCCGGCCTTGAGCCGGGGGAGCGGAGATCCGGGACCCAGCCTCCACGGCCTCTCCACCGCGAACTGCGCTGATTGCGTCCACGTGGGCGCGCGGGAACCCGCGGCGGCGAAAGCGTCCAGATCGGGGAGGCTGGGTCCCGGATCTGCGCGCTCTTCGAGCGCTCCGTCCGGGATGACGGAGTTTTTGAGTGGGCGGGACGTCCGCTCGCCGCCCCTAAGTGACTTATGAGAGGCCCGCTTGTCGGCCCGGAGCCGGGATATCCGTAGCCGGACGCTCACCGAACTGTCTCCTTCTCTTTGGGCGCCGATACGCGGCGCGTCTTGGCCTCGGCCTTGGGCTTAGGCAGCAGGCGAAAGCGCGTCTGGCACCACCCGTGGTCAACGCCTACGTCCAGCAGAGCGTCCGATCGCCCGCACGGGCAGGCAAATTCCATGACGGCGATGACACGGTAGGTCTCGCCGGCCCGCAGGGGCACCGGCCTTCCCGTTGCATGGTTCGGGGCGGCGCTGACGCATAGAACCAGATCGCCAGGGCCAACTGCGTCGCTCATA
>DASXGR010000112.1:0-6556 GCA_036488935.1 Caulobacteraceae bacterium
GGTGGCCGAGGCCATCCTCGCGTCCGGCGCCAATCCTGCGAGCGCCCTCGACTTGCAACTGATTCAGATCGCCGCCTGGTGCACCGCCCACGGCATAGCCGAGATGGTGGGTTTCAAGGAGTTCGAGGACCTCAAGGAGGAGCTTGGCGGCGAAGAAGCCTTCGTCCGCGCTGTCCTGGCCCGCGTCGGCAAACTCTCCGGCGCGGCCCAGGCGATGCTGCAAGCGCGCGCCATCGTCCGCTAGAGCAAGTCCCGTTCAGGCGGAATCGCCTGAACGGGATCAACGTGCTCTAGATTCAAAAGTTTAGAGCCTGTTCAGCGTTCGCATCTGTTCCGTTCAAACGCATCAGGCTCTAGGCGGACTGCTCCAGGACCGCCCTGCGCGAGACGACGATGGCGCCGCGCGGACGGTCCAATTTCAGGATAGCGAACCTCTGCTCGGCGCCTACCAGGGGGCCGGCCTTGTGGAACGGCCGGACGTCGACCTGCGAGCCCGGCAGAAACGCCGAGGCGCCACCGAGATCGACCGTGAAGCCGCCCCTCACGCGACCGACGATCGAACCCGTCACCGGCTCGTGCTTGGCATAGACGCCTTCAAGGCGCGTCCAGGCATCCTCGCGGAGCCGCGACGCGGCGATCGCGGCGGAGAGGGTGTTCCAGTCCCGCTGCCCCAGCATCTTGGCCACCAGTTCAAGCGCTTCACTGTTGCTGATCTTCGCGCCCTTGGCGGCAAGCGCTTCACGAAGGGTGCGCGCCATGGCTTTGGCGTCGCGGAAGTCGCGCATGGAAATCCATCCTTTGCCTTGCGAGCGAACCGAAGCGCGTCAGGTGCCTGCATTGCTGACCCGTTCGCTCAGGGAGCAAAGGATCGAAGCGACTTGGATACGTTCACCGTAGCCCCAAGGGGCCGCAAGCGGCCGGCCGTATCAGCCTATCGCTAGAATGTGCGCTTAAGTACCTTGGCCTGTCAATGCGACCCAACTCCCGTGGGTAGCGCGGCCGGTAACGCCGGTTTTCCGCGACGTGATCAGGACCGCTATCGACCCCTTGCGGCCCCTCCGCACGCTCCCACGTTTCCAGGGGACGTCCGTTCCCGGCCGTAGGAGTCACGCGATGGCTTCCATCCCCGAAGACATGATTGAGACGATCAACAAGATCGTCGCTGCCAGCCGTCAGGAAATGCGCGAGAGAGGTCGGGAGCCGACGCTTGAAGAACTAGCCCAAAAACTTGCCATTCCGCTCGAGAAGTTGCGCCGGGTGATGGATGCCGCCACCATCAAAGTACGCCTTCCCTAGCGCTACCAAGTCGACCACCAGATGCGATCAAGCCTCGTCAGCTGCCTTTCCTTCTGCAACGACCGTCACACTAGCCCACAATTGGGTGTCAGGCGGACAACTGTGCGAGCAGCTCTTCCGTCGTGAGTATGGCGTGGGCATAGGTTGGGCCGTTGATCGCGTGGGCGGCGTGCATTGCCTCGGGACTGAAGGCGGCGGTGGCGTCCTTGACCAGGGTGACGTGATACCCGAGCTCCATGCCGAAGCGGCCGGTCGCCTCGATGCAGGTATTGGCGATCATGCCGATCAGGACGATGCGACGGATCCCGTGCTGCTTGAGCTGCAGGTCGAGATCCGTGTTGGCGAAGCCGCTTGATCCCCAATGCTCGAGGACGACGATATCGCCCGGCTGGGGCTGGAACTCGTCGCGGAATGTCCCGCCCCAACTGCCCTTCGCAAACACCTCACCCTTGGCGGTCGCGAGCTGATAGGGCGAGGGATTATCGAATGAAGTATAGTCGCCGGGCTCCCAGCGGTGATGCGGCACGAGGAAGATCTTCAGCCCCCGGGCCCGTGCGCTCAAGACGACCTCGCGCAGGTGATCCAGCAGGCGAACTTCCTCGGCGATGGCTTTCGTGCGCGGCCAGAGCTTGCCGCCCTCGCTGAGAAAGTCGTTATACGGATCGACCAGCAGGATCGCCGTGGTCGCGGGATCGTAGGTCATCGCCGCAGCTCGCGTTCGAGGAACTCGTGGGTTCGACCATTGGCCAAAGTGGCGGCAGCGGCGTTGTAATGCGCGCCGTTGTTCCGCGAGAACGCATGATACTGGCCTGGATAGCTGTAGACCGTAGCGTTCGGCTTGCCGGCCAGCTGCGCCTTGATCTGTGCTTGCGCCGGCTTGGAGATGAACTCGTCTTCTTCGGCCAGATGCATCAGCAGCGGCGCCTTGAGGCCGCCCACCTCGCCCAGATAGTTTTCGGTGTCGCCGCCATGATAGGCGACGGCGGCGTCGACCCCGTAGCGGGCGGCCGTCAGGAAGGCCATCAGGGCGCCGAGGCAATAGCCAAGGACGGCGACCTTGCCCGTGCATTCGGGCGCCTCCGCTGCGGCGGCGATGGTGTCTCTGATATCCCTGGCGCCGGCGTCCCGGTCGTAAGCCTGGTAGAGGCGCAGGCCATGCTGCCAGTCGGGCTCGGACCTGACGTCGAGGTCGACGCCCGGCTCCTGGCGCCAGAACAGATCCGGCGCGACCGCGAGGAAGCCCCGCTCCGCTAGCTCGTCGCAGTGCTTGCGGATGTCGGCGTTGACCCCGAACACCTCCTGCAGCACGACCACGGCGGGAGCCGGCAGAGCGGCCGGCCGCGCAATATAGGCCATGAAGGCGCCGTCCTGGCCCTTGATGGTGAGGCGGTTTTCCATCGCGTCCTCCTTCGATGACCAGTTGAGTAGTCTCCGCCGATCCTTGCCGGACCGGCGGAGCTCATCTTGTCTGAACGCGTCGCTTTACGATTCGACGAGCACGGAGGTCGCAGCCTCCTCGACAAGCTTCGCTGTCTCCTTCGGGTGGGACATGTAGGCCACGTGGCTGGAGTTCACTTCGACCGTCTTGGCATGGGCGCGCCTGGCCATCATGCGCTCCTGGTCCGGATTGATCGACCGGTCTTGAGTGGCCACCATGTACCAGGTGGGCTTGGTCTTCCAGGCAGGCGACGTAACCTTGTGCGTGAACGCATCGGTGGAGATCGGCACCTGTGACGCAGCCATGAACGCGGCCTTTTCCTTCGGGATGTCCGCCGCAAAGTCGGCCGCAAAATGCTCCGGGTCGATCCACCAGTTGCCGTTGCTGTCAGGCTTGAACGCCTTTGACGCTTGCGGCACGGCCTGTTCGATCGACGCACAGCTCTCGCCTTCGTCGAGCGCGAATGCGGCAATATAGACGAGCGCCGCAACCTTTGGATGGTTGCCCGCCTCGGTGATAACGGACCCGCCATAACTGTGACCCACCAGGACCACCGGCCCGTCCATGGCGTCGATGGCCGCCTTTGTGTACTTCTGGTCCTCGGCGTAGGAAGTCTCGGGGTGCTGCACCACCGACACCTTGTACCCATCCGCCATGAGGATGCTGGCGACGGGCTCCCAGCCGGAGCCATCGGCGAATGCGCCGTGCACAAGGACCACGTTCTTGATCTGCTGCGTCACGATCGGTCTCCCTTTGAGTAGAATCCACGACTGACCGTTCGATCTTTGAAATCGAACGTCTTCGCGTCAGTGAATGACGGGCGCGGAGGACTGCTGCTGATCCTCAACCTCCCATTCTCGTGTTTCTTCCGCCAGTGAATGGATGTGATTCTTTGTAATGGGAGCTCCCTGGGCTGGTCAGAGAGCGGCCAGCAGCGCCTTGGCGGCGCGCGGCGGCGAGCAGGCCCGGTCTCCGATGATCAGGAGCCCCTCGAGCGGTCCCCAGGCCGCTGGGAGGAGGTCACCGGGGACGACCGCCACCGGCTTGCCGGCGGCGAGCAGAGCGGCGATCAAGTCAAGCGCGGTTCGCGCGTCAGCTAAGACCATCTCTTCGTCGAGAGCGCCGATACAGATCCCGCCGTCGAAATCCTCCTGATAGATCTGGGCGAACTTCAGGGTGTCGCTGATCGCGTCGCGCGTCCGGCGATCGTCGTGGAATCTCTGGAGAGCCGCCAGGGCGCACGCCGAACGCTTGCGCGCGCCATGGAACGGGGGATACCCGCCCTGGACCGAAGCGACCACGACCTCGGCCCCGGCGTCGTGCAGGACGTAATAGGGCTCGACAACCTGGTCGAGACCCAAGGGTTGGCGCCGCCGATTTTGGGCTCCTGCCGTCAGCATCACCAGAATCCGCATGCCGGCCTCCTGTCACGCTTCGCGCCTCGCGTTGCTCAGGGTCCGGCCTGCAGGTTCGCTCGCACGCCCACGATCGCCCAGTGAAGGGATGTGATTGTTTGTGATGTGACCTAGCGGCGCCGAAATCGGCGCTGGCCTTCGCGGCGGGATCGGGGTTTCGTTGCGGCAAGTTCGCGGTTGTCGGAGCGCAAATGACACTCGCGTCGAGCGCGGCGGGGGAGCGCCTCGTTTTCGGGAAATTCGAGCTCGCGCCGACGGCGCGGGGCCTGTGGCGCTCGGGCGTTCCGGTGAAACTCGGCGCCCGCGCGCTCGACATTCTGATCGTCCTGGCTTCCCGGCCCGGCGAAATACTCTCCAAGGATGAGCTCACCCGGCTTGTCTGGGGCGGCGCCTGCGTCGATGAAACGGCGGTTCGGGTCGCGATCTCGGCCGTGCGAAAGGCTCTGGGCGAAGGCGAAGACTGCATCACGACCGTCCCGGGGCGCGGCTATTGCTTCGTTCTGGAGGTGGCCAGGCGCTGGCCCGACGCGAGCGGCGGTGGACCGCTCCAGATCCGGCGGCTTCCCCCTCAGATCACCCGCGTCGTGGGTCGGGAGGCGGTCATCGACGCCCTGGCCCGGGAGCTGACGCGCCGTCGCCTGCTGTCGCTGGTCGGCCCAGGCGGGATCGGGAAGACCACGGTGGCCCTGGCCGTCGCGGCGCGTCTGGGCGACGCGTTCGATACGATCGCCTTCGTCGATCTGGCGCCGATTGCGGACGGCAGCCAGCTGTCAGCCGGCGTTGCGGCGGCGCTGGGCCTCAATCTTCGCCTGCAGCAGGATCCAATCGAGGAGATCGCCGTCGCCATCGAGGGTCGGCGGGTTCTGGTGCTCTTGGACAACTGCGAACATCTGCTCGATCCCGTTGCGGGCTTTGTCGAAGACCTGATCGGACGCGCTGCCGGCGTGACCATCCTGGCGACCACGCGAGAATTGCTCCGCGCGGCTGGTGAATGGGTCCACCAGCTGACGCCGCTGGAGGCGCCCCCGTACTCATCCACGATCTCCGCGAACGAAGCGCTTGGCTATTCGGCCGTTGAGATGTTCGAAGATCGCGCCGCCCTGGCCCTGGGGGGCTATCAGCTCGACGACGCTGACGCCCCGTATGTGGCCGACATCTGCAGACGCCTCGACGGCATTGCGCTGGCGATCGAACTTGCGGCCGGCCGCCTGGCCAGTCTGGGTGTCCAGGGGTTGGCCGGCTCGCTCGAGGACTGTTTCCGGATACTCACCCACGGGCGCCGCACAGCGCTTCCTCGGCACCAGACCCTGCGTGCAACTTTCGACTGGAGTTTTCAGCTCCTGTCTCCTGAAGATCAGGCGGCGTTACGACGGCTCTCGGTGTTCAGCGGAACCTTCACCCTGGATGACGCGGCAGCCGTGATCGAAGGCGACCGCCGCGCCGCCGATGCGGCCGACTGGATGACCAGCCTTGTCGACAAGTCCCTCGTGGTTATGAGCCTTTCAGGGCGGATGATCCAATACAGCCTGCTCGAAACGACCAGGGCCTATGCACAGCAAAAGCTGGCCGAAGCCGGCGAGGCGGGCGCGTACCGGCGCCGTCACGCGGAGCATACCAGCGCCGCCTTCGACACGGCTCAGGCGGAATGGGGCAGACGGCCGGTGAGGGACTGGCTGCAGGCCTATTGCGGTCAACTCGGCAACCTGCGCGCGGCGCTGGACTGGGCGTTTTCTTCAGAAGGCGACGGCGCCATCGGCGCAGCGCTGACAGCCGCGGCGGCGCCCCTCTGGTTCCATCTGCCGCTTCTTGACGAGGGCATGGCGCGGGTGGAGCGGGCGATCGCCTGGACCAGGGATCAGCCCAGTCCGGATCGCCGGCTGATGCTGCAACTCCATGCGGTCTCGAACTGGCCGCGGGTGCAGGCCGTCGGCGGGACGCCGGGCGCGGCGGCCGCCCGGCAGGAGACTCTGGCGCTGGCGCTCGAGCTTGAGGACGTCGACTACCAGCTTCAGGCGGTCTGGGCCCTCCTCATCGCGTGCGCCAACAGAGGGGCTGCAGCGGAAGCCCTTGCCATGGCTGACCGCTTCGCCGCCCTCGCACAACAGGCAAGCGACCCGCAGGACCAGGTGATCGCCCGGCGCCTGCGGGGCAAGTCGCTCCACTTCCTGGGGGATTTCGCCGGCTCGCGCCGCGAGGCCGAGCAGATGCTGGAACTCTACGAGCCGCGGCGATCGCATCTGGTCCGCTTCCAGTATGACCAACGGCTCACCGCCCAGATCACCCTCGCCCGCGATCTTTGGCTGCAAGGCTACGCTGATCGCGCCTTGGCCCTGGTCGAGCAGATGATCGCTGACGCCCAGGCGCTCGACCACACCCTGACGCTCGGGGCGGTTGTTTGCGACGCCGC
>DASXGR010000152.1:0-39814 GCA_036488935.1 Caulobacteraceae bacterium
GGTGAGCTGCGACAACCACGAGAAAAGACCGTCATGCAGTGGATCGTGCGCGTCGCGCTCAATCGGCCGTACACCTTTGTGGTTCTGGCCATTCTGATCGTGCTTCTCGGGCCGCTGGCGGCCATGAAGACGCCGACGGACATCTTCCCCAACATCGGGATCCCGGTGATCGGCGTGGCCTTTCAGTACACGGGCCTTTCACCTGACGAGATGGCGGGGCGCATCATCACGCCGTTCGAGCGGGCGGTCCCCACCACCGTCAACGACGTGGAGCACGTCGAGAGCCAGTCCTTGCCCGGGATCGGCATCGTAAAGGTCTACTTCCAGCCGAACGTCGATATCCGCACCGCCACGGCCCAGGTGACCTCGATCGCCCAGACGGTGCTCAAGCAGATGCCGCCGGGGGAGACGCCCCCCCTGATCACCAATTATCAGGCTTCGACCGTCCCGATCATCCAGATCGCGTCCTCCAGCAAGACCCTGAGCCAGCAGCAGGTCCTGGACCTGGCGCAGAACTTCATGCGTCCAGCGCTGAGCTCGATCCCCGGGGCGGCGATCCCGTACTCGTACGGCGGCCTGGTGCGCCAGCTGCAGATCGACCTCGATCCGCGCGCCCTGCAGGCCAAGGGCCTCTCCGCCCAGGACGTCGAGACCGCGATCGCCATGCAGAATCAGATCCTGCCGGCCGGCACGGCCAAGATCGGGTCTCTGCAGTACACGGTGAAACTCAACGACGCCCCCGACACGGTGGCGGAGTTCAACGAACTGCCGATCAAGACCGTCGCCGGCGCCACCATCCTGATGCGGGACGTGGGCCAGGTGCGCGACGGCGCGCCGCCCCAACAGAGCCTCGTGCACGTCAACGGTCAGCGCGCCGTCCTGACGACCATCCTCAAGGCCGGCTCCGCCTCGACCCTGTCGATCGTCGACGGCGTGAAGAAGCACCTGCCCCTGATCCTCGAAGGGATGCCCTCCGACTTCAAGGTCGACCTGCTCAACGATCAGTCCGTGTTCGTGAAGGCGGCGATCTCCGGCGTCGTCCGCGAGGGCCTGATCGCCGCGGCCCTGACCAGCCTGCTGATCCTGCTTTTCCTGGGCAGCTGGCGCTCGACCCTGATCATCGCCACCTCGATCCCCCTGGCGGTGCTCTCCTCGCTGATCGCGCTGCACCAGATGGGCCAGACCCTCAACATCATGACCCTGGGCGGCCTCGCCCTCGCCGTCGGCCTGCTCGTCGACGAGGCGACGGTGACGATCGAGAACATCAACTGGCACCTCGAGCAGGGGAAGGACATCAGGACGGCGATCCTGGACGGGGCGGCTCAGATCGCGACCCCGGCCTTCGTCTCCCTGCTCTGCATCTGCATCGTCTTCGTGCCGATGTTCACCCTGCCCGGGGTGGCCGGCTTCCTCTTCGCGCCCATGGCGATGGCCGTCGTCTTCGCGATGATCGCCTCGTACCTCCTCTCGCGCACGCTGGTGCCGACGATGGCGATGTTCCTGCTGAAGCCCCACGTCCATCACGAGGGGCCGCGTCCGCCCTCGCGCAATCCTCTTGTCCGGTTCCAGCAGGGGTTCGAGCGCAACTTCGAGCGGCTCCGGGAGAGCTATCGCAACCTTCTGGCCATGGCGATCGCGCACCGGCGCCGCTTCGTGGTCGGATACCTGGTCTTTGTCGCCGGGTCCTTCGCCCTCGCGCCCTTCCTCGGCCAGGACTTCTTCCCCTCAGTGGATGCGGGCGAGATGGTGCTGCACGTGCGGCCGCCGGTCGGCACGCGGATCGAGGACTCGGCGGCCGAGTTCGGACGGATCGAGAACACAATCCGGCAAACGATCCCTGCGTCAGAGATGAAGTCGATCATCGACAACATGGGATTGCCGACCAGTTCGATCAACACGATCTATAATAATACCGGTCTGATCGGCTATCAGGATGGCGACATCTACGTCAACCTAAACGAACACCACCACCCGACCGCCGGGTACGTGAAGATCCTGCGCACTCGACTGGCGCAGCTATACCCAGGAACGACGATCTCCTTCCTGCCGGCTGACATCATCAGCCAGATCCTCAACTTCGGCGCCCCGGCGCCCCTCGACCTGCAGGTCGCCGGACCGAACCTGAAGGCCAACCAGGCCTACGCCATGGCGCTGTTCCGCAAGATGCAGGGAATCCGAGGGATCGCCGACGTGCGGATCCAGCAGTCGGAGGACGAGCCGCAGCTCAACGTCAACATCGACCGGAACAAGGTCATTCAGTTCGGCCTGACCGAGAACGACGTCACCAACGCTGTGGTCACGACGCTTTCGGGCAGCACCCAGACCGCCCCGACCTACTGGCTCAACCGGAAGAACGGCGTCTCCTATCCGATCTCGGCTCAGACGCCCGAGTACAGGCTCGACACCCTCTCGGACCTCGAAAACATTCCCATTACGGGGGCCTCGTCCACAGCTGGCGTGCAGGTGCTCGGCGGTCTTGGCAGCATCCAGCGTGTGTCGGCCCCTGCCGTGGTGTCCCACTACAACATCCAGCCCGTCTTCGACATCTACGCCACGACCCAGGGCCGCGACCTCGGCGGCGTCGGACAAGACATCCAGAAGTTGATCAAGGCGTCGGCCAAGCAACGGCCCAAGGGCGCCTCGATCAATCTTCGGGGCCAGGTGGTCACGATGAACACAGCCTTCTCGGGTCTGTTCTTCGGCCTCGTCGGGGCGATCGTGCTGGTCTACCTGCTGATCGTCGTGAACTACCAGTCCTGGCTGGACCCGTTCGTGATCATCACGGCCCTCCCCGCCGCTCTCGCCGGAATCGTGTGGATGCTGTTCGCCACTCACACGCGCCTGTCAGTGCCCGCATTGACCGGAGCCATCATGTGCATGGGCGTGGCGACGGCCAACTCGATCCTCGTCATCAGCTTTGCGCGGGAGCGCCTGGCGGAAACGGGCGACGCGGTGCAGGCGGCGATCGAGGCGGGCTTCACGCGGATGCGGCCGGTCATGATGACCGCCATGGCGATGGTCATCGGCATGCTGCCGATGGCGCTGGGGCTGGGCGAAGGCGGCGAGCAGAACGCGCCGCTGGGCCGGGCGGTCATCGGCGGCCTGCTCTTCGCCACCTGCGCCACCCTGACCTTCGTGCCGGTGGTGTTCTCCATCGCCCACGGCCGCAAACCGGCGCGCGCCAAGGCCGAGCCGGAACCCTCTTCGCCCATCGTCGGGAACCTCACTGGGGAATCCTATGTCTGAGTCCAGCAACATCCATCCCGGAGACATCAAGGCCTACCGCGCGCCGCGCCGCCTCAGGAGTGTCGGCCTGGCGGCCCTGGCGATCGCCGCCGGACTGGTTGCGGGCGGCCTGATGAGCCGCGTGCACGCCAACCAGCAGGTCGCCACCTGGACACAGCAGGCGATGATCCCGGACGTGAAGGTGTTCGATCTCGCGAACATGAGCGCCGGCGGCGACCTTGTCCTGCCGGCCACCATCCAGGCGTTCTATGACGCGCCCATCCACGCCCGCGTCTCCGGCTACCTCAAGAAGTGGTACGCGGACATCGGCGCGCGAGTTAAGGCGGGCCAGGTGCTGGCGGACATCGACACACCCGATCTCGACCAGCAGCTCGCCCAGGCGAAAGCCGATCTCGCCACGGCTCAGGCGAACGAGGAGCTATCGGACGTCACCGCCAAGCGCTGGAACTCCCTGCTGACCCGCAACGCGGTCTCGCGACAGGAGACGGACGAGAAGAACGGCGACCTCTCCGCCAAAAAATCGCTTGTCAACGCCGCCCAGGCGAACGTCGAACGCCTCAACGCGCTGGAGTCGTTCAAGCACATCATCGCGCCGTTCGATGGCGTCGTGACGACCCGTTCGACCGACATCGGCTCCCTGATCGTGGTCGGCGGCGTCACCGACGTTCCGCTTTTCAGCGTGGCCGACGAGCGGCAGCTGCGGATCTATGTGCACGTGCCGCAGAGCTACACCGCCCAGATCCACCCGGGGATGTTGGCGAGCTTTACTGTGCCGGAACACCCTGGCGAGGTTTTCCACGCCCCCCTGAAGGCCAGCTCGGACTCGGTGAACACCCAGAGCGGCACGCTGTTGCTGCAGCTGCAGATCGACAACTCGGACGGCAAGCTCAAGCCGGGCGACTACGCCCAGGTCCAGTTCGACCTTCCGGCCCAGACCAACGTGCTGCAAGTGCCGGCGACGGCCCTCACCTTCCGCAATTCCGGCATGGCGGTGGCCGTCGTCGGGCCGCACGATCGCGCAATCATCAAGCCGGTGCAGGTCGGCCGCGACTTCGGCGGGACCGTGCAGGTGAATTCCGGCATCTCCCCCACCGACAAGGTCATCGATAACCCGCCGGACTCCCTCGAGACGGGCGACCTCGTCCGGGTGACCGGAACGGCGACAGCGCCGCAGGTCGCCCATGGCTAAGACCCTGAAGGCGTGCGGCCGGAACGCCCGGACCCTCGCCGCGAGCCTCGCCGTGGTGAGCCTGGCCGCGTGCAACTTCGCGCCGCACTATGAGAAGCCGCAACTGACCAGCCCCACCCCGAGCGCCTACAAGGAGATGGGTCCGTGGACGCCGGCCGTCCCAGCGGACGATGCGCCGCGGAACACCTGGTGGCTCGCCTATGGCGACAAGCGGCTGAACGACCTGGAGACCCAGCTGATCTCCGGCAACCCCGACCTGGCCGCCGCCCTCCACCGCTATGACGAGGCGCGCGCCTACGAGTCTCAGGCCGCGGCCGCGCAGTACCCGCAGATCGGAGCGGAAGGCTATTCTACCGCCAACAAGCAGTCCCAGAACCGGCCGCTGAGACTGCCGACCGGCAAGAACTACTACGGCGACAATCTCGCGGGCGGCACAGCCTCCTACGAGGTCGATATCTGGGGCCGTGTACGGAACATGGTGGCGGCGGGTAAGGCCGAGGCGCAGGCGAGCAAGGCCGATATCGGAACGGTCCGCCTGATGCTGCAGGCCGAGCTGGCCGACGACTACCTCAACCTGCGCGGCCTGGATGCGCAGGAGGATCTGCTCCGGCGCACGGTCGTCGACTATCAGGAAGCGCTCAACCTGACCGAGGACCGCTACCACGGCGGGGCCGACCCCGAACTGTACGTCGAGGAAGCGAAGACCCAGCTGCAGACGGCGGAAGCGCAGGAGACCGACGTCAAGGCGCAGCGCGCCCTGATGGAGCACGCCATCGCCGTCCTGGTCGGAGTTCCGGCGTCCAGCTTCAGCCTGGCCGCCACGACGACGCTGCCGCCCCCCATTACCGTGCCCGTGAGCACGCCGTCCGTTCTGCTGGAACGGCGCCCGGACGTCGCGGCGGCGGAGCGGCGGGTGTTCGCGGCGAACCGGCAGATCGGCGTGACGCGCGCCGCATTCTTCCCGTCGATCGCCCTGACGGCCGGCGGCGGTTTCGAGAACGCCGGCGGCAACAATCTGCTCGCCGCGAGCAACAGCTTCTGGACCTTGGGTCCCAGCTTGGCCGTCTCAGTCTTCGATGGCGGCTATCGCCGCGCCCGGGTCAACGAGTCCAAGGCCCTGCTCAATCAGGCGGCGGACGCCTACAAGTCGATCGTGCTCACCGCCTTCCAGGAGGTTGAGGACAATCTGGCCCTCTGCAACGACCTGGCCGTGGAGGCCAAACAACAGGACGAGGCGGTCGTCTCGGCCCGCAATTCGGAGTCGCTAGCGCTGTTCCGCTACGAGCAGGGCGCGACGACCTATCTCGACGTCATCACGGCCCAGAACTTCGAGCTCACCGCAGAACGCGCCGACATCGAGGTCGCCACGCGCCGCCTGGTGGCCAGCGTGGATCTCGTCCGCGCGCTGGGCGGCGACTGGCAGGGCATGTCCGAGAAGGTCCCGGCTCACACGTGAGGTGGCCGGCCCTTCGGGCGATCAATCCGGGTTGATCGTCCAGCGGCCGGACCGCCGTGCGCGCGCATCATGCGGGGTCGCGTTCCGTAGCGTGGCGGGTGACGAACGACAGGTTATCGGCCATCTTCGCGATAGTCGCGTCTAGCGCATCTCCGATCCCGTGCCGCTTGGCGATCCAGTTGGGATCGATATAGCCGAGCCAGGTCCTTCCCGCCTCGTCCTCCCACACGAGGGCTCTGAGCGGCAGGTCGATACCCGCTGTCTGACCGGCCTGCATCAGCGGGGTGCCCACAAGCGGATTGCCGAACACGATCAGTTCGGTGGGCCGCAACGCCAGCCCCACCGCCGTCGCGCCGACCGAATGGTTGACCCGCGAAACCAGTGTCATTCCGCGCGCCGTCAGCGCGGCGACGAACCGGGCCGCCGTCTCTTGCGGACCATGCTCGCTCGCCAGGATCGTCATGCCCGGCGGGGATGTCTCCACGGTCATGAGTCACCCATGAGCAGTGCGATGCTGATGCAAAAGTTAAGAACGAGCCTGATCGGAAGTCCATCCGGTCCGGTCATACAGAGCGCCATCCGCCCCGCGCCAGTCCTGCAGGCGCTCGGCCAGGGAGAGCCGGAGCGGCTGCAGATACGGCCCGAAGGCGCGCCAGTGATCGAGACCGCTGCGGCTGAGGGGGCGTCGCACCTGCGCAGCGCTGGCTGAGGCGACAGGCCGTTCTGTTCGCCAGAAGCTCAGGCAAGCGGGATCGAAGTCCAGGTCACAATGACCCAGGAGAGCGCGCACGCCGGATTCAAAATCGATGACCAGATCCTCGTGAATGACACGGCGGACCAGACCCGGCAGAACCTGATCGAAATGATCCATCAGCCGAAGGTAGTCGGTCATGTGAGCGCCGATTTCGCCGAGGTCGTAGGACCAGTCGTGGCCGCTGGCGAAAAGCTGTTTGAAGGCCGAGAAACCGCAGGCGACGGGGTGGCGGCGGGCGTCGATGATCGTTGCCTGCGGCAGGATCAGGCGGATCAGGCCCAGGTGGTGGAAGTTGTTCGGCGCCTTATCGACGAAGCGCGGCTTGCCTGACCTTCGATGGGCGGCCGCGCGCGCCAGGTAGTCCTGGCCAAGCGCGGTGCGCTCGCCAGGGGAAAGCGCGACCAAGGCTTTGAAATATCCGCCGCGCGCCTCGATCTCCCGGGCCAGCGCCACGATGTACGGCAGCTCGCCCACGCCCTCGACTTCGGGGTGACTGGCGAGGATCTGCTCGACGAGGGTTGAGCCGGACCTGGGCAATCCCACGATGAAAATCGGGGAAAGGTCCTGAGCGCCGCCTCGAACGCGCATGTCGAAGAACTCGGCCGTGAAGACCTCGACGGCTTCTTGCACCCTTCGATGGGCCGCCCCCGCATCGTAGGGATGTTCGGCCCGCCGTACGCAGGCGCCCTGGTCATAGGCTGCGAAGGCTTCGCGCCAGGCTCCGCGATCTTCCTTTGCCTTGCCGCTCGCATAGAGAAGCCACGTGCGCTCCGCAGCCGGGAGCGACGGCTTCGCGAGCGCCGCTTCGATCGCCGCTTCCTCCTCGGCCGTGAATTTCGCCGTCTTCAGATTGGCGAGAGACCACCAGGCCTCGCCAGGGCGCGCCGCAATGTCGAGACAGCGACGATAAGCGCTTTCGGCAGCCTCCAATCGCCCGAGCGTCTTCAGGACGTGACCGAGGGCGAGCCAGAGCTCGCTTCGCTCCGGATCGAGTTCGAGCAGACTCTCGTAGATCGCCGCCGCGCTGGAGAAGTCGCCGAAGAACAGCCGGCAAGCGGCGAGCAGGGGCAGAGGCGCGGGTTCGTCCGGCCATTCTGCGACCAGACGTTCCGCCTGGGCCCTTGCCTCCGCGATGCGGCCCTGGCGAAAGTTCATGGCCGCATGATCGAGACGTGCAGAGTGGGATGCCGGCTCCAGCGCAAGTCGTCGGGCTGCCAGGTCTTCCGCCTCGTCAAGCCGACCGGCGCGCGAGGCCTGTTCGCTCAGCGCGCCAAGCGCCAACGCGGCTTCGCGCCGGGCGAAGGCCGCCTCAGGCTGGGCCAGCGCCAGCGGCTCCAGGATCTTTCGCGCGCCCTCCAGGTCCCCGAGCCGACGCCGGGCGGCCCCGAGAACGAGCCGCGCCCTCACCTCGTGCGGCGCGGTCTCGAGCACCTCCAGAGCCAGACGCTGGGCGCCGGCGGGGTCATCCGCCAGGCTTCGCGCCGCCACTTCGAGAGCCGCGGCGGCAGGCGCTGGCGGCCGAGTGTTCATGTCAGGCGGCCATCGCGGCCAGGGCCTCTTCGTGTGTCGTCGGCAACCAGCCTTGGCGCTCACGCCAGTCCGCCGGCGTGTCCTTGAAGCGGGCGAGGGTGAGCTTGCTGAGGTCTGTGAAGTTGCATTGGCCATCGACCACCAGATCGCGCACCGCGTGGCCCGTCGCCGGCGAAAGACCGAAGCCGACGCCGCTCATCGTCGCGACGGTCAGATTGCCGGGGTCCGCGGGTCGATCCAGTACTGGTCGCCCGTCCGGGGTGTTCTCCACCACGCCCGCCCAACTGCGGATCACCCGGAGGTGCGCGCCGCGCGGGAGCAGCTCGGCGACCCGCTTGGCCAGATTGCGCAGGACCGGCGTTGACGGACGCCGGCGAGGGCCAAGCGCGTCCAGCTCCAGCCATTCGTGCGGACCTCCGCCATAGGCGAGGTTGCCGCGCAGGGTCTGGCGTCCGTAGAGGCCGTTGCCGTCGGCGCCGCCCACCGGCATCAGCGGCGCGGGCTCGGTGACGATCATCTCCGCGCGGGACGGCGCGAGCGGGAGACGAAGGCCGATCGGCGCCAACAGAGCTTCCGCCTGCGGGCCAGCCGCCACGACCATATGATCACAGCCGAGCACGCCGTGCGGCGTCTCCACGCCGCTGACCCGGCCGCCCTCGGTGAGGATGCGCAGGGCCGGCGTGTGCTGGGCGATGCGCCCGCCCAGGTCCTGCAGGGCCCAGGCGTAGGCCTGGACCGTGCGCTGGGGATTGGCCTGGCCGCCGAAGCGAAGGTGGATCCCGCCGGTGACGTTGTCTCCCGCCAGCGGCACGAAGCTGCGAACCTGCGCAGGGTCGAGGTCGTCCACCTGGTATCCCAGGCTGCGGCAGATCTCCGCCATGCGCTGGTAATTGGCCAGGTGGTGTTCGGTGGTGGCGAAGATCACCCGCTCGCGGCGATATTCGGTCGTGTAGCCGAGGAGCTCGTCCATCAGCGGCCACAGCCTCTGCTCCTCGTGGAACAACGGGCTGTGATAGTGCGAGGCGCCCCCGCCGTTGCGGCCCGACGCCTCCCACCCGACGATGCCCTTGTCGATGACCAGCACGTAGACGCCCGACCGCGCCAGCCACCAGGCGGTCGAAAGGCCGGTGACGCCGGCGCCGATGACGATGACGCTGGCGCCGCTCATGCGTGGCCTCCCTCGCCGAGGATGCCCGCCGAGAGCGCCTCGCGTTCGGTGCCGATGTCGTCATAGGGCGTCCATTGGCCGGGAATGCCCATCCAGACGTCCCAGTAGCGCGCGATTTCGGGCGACTCCTCCCAGGCCGCGAGGACCTTCAGCGGCAGGGCCCGGACCGGGGCGCGGTAGCCGGCCAGCGGCACGTCCGTGGGAGCGGCGTTAGAGGCGCAGGCCAAAGTCAGGGCCACCTGCTCGCGGCAGCGCCGGGCCTGGCAGGGACCCATGCAGGCGCGAGTCAGGCGCTTGATCTGGTCCTGATTGGCCGGGCCGTCCTCGAGCAGGCTGGCGAGATCCCGGCGGGCCTGCGCCGGCGACGGAGGACCCAGATAGGTCGGAGGCTTCACGGCGACGAGGTCTGCGCGCGTCACCTCCTCACACTGGCAGACGATCACGTCTGGTTCGGCCATCAGGGCGCGAGCCCACGCCATCTGATAGGCCACGGCGTCAAAGACGGGTTCGGCCGGCTGAGCGGCGCCGGGCGTTTCTTCGTGTCCCAACGAAGCGAGGGCGGCCTGCGCGGCGCGGCGGCCCGACGCGCGCGCCGCCTCGTCACTCATTCCCACCCCGCCGGGCGCTCCGGCGACATCGCCAGCGAGGAAGACGTTTGGAAGGCTCGTGGCCGTCCCATCGGGGCTGACGGGCGCATGGCCGCCCAGCTGTGGCGCCTGCGCAATCGCCCCGCCCAAAACGTCCAGAAGTTCGATCACCGGGGTCAGGCTGATCGCCTCAACGATCGTGTCGCAAGCCAGCGCCCGCGTCGCGCCGCTGGCCAGGTCGCGAATGGTCAGGCTCTCGACCCCCTCAAGGCCGCCGCGCGCTGAGACAGGAATCTGGCCCAACAGGATCTCGACACCCGCTGCAGCCAGTTCGGCTGCAGCGGAGGGCGACCCCTGGAAGGTCTCAGCCACATCGACGAGCGCCGCGACCTCGAGACCGCCCGCGAGCGCCGCCCGCGCCGTCTGGATGGCCAGCTCGCCCGTCCCCAAAATGACGAGCCGGCGGCCGGAGAAGGCGTCGTAACGTCCCGTCAGCGCCTGGAAGGCGCGGGCGCCCATCACCCCGGGCTGGTCCCAGCCGCGGAAGGCGAAGGCCACATCGCGAGCGCCGGTCGCCAGGATCAGGCGCTCGAACCCGACCATCCAGGCGCGCTCCTCGTCCGCCAGCCCTGCGATCGCGCCGGGCAGGGAGGCGAGCCCCCATCCGGGCGTGAAGGCGCCCCAGACATAGACGCCCAGGCGCACGTCCACCCCGGCTTCAAACGCGGCCTCCAGGAGCGGATTGGAGGCGAGGATCTGCTCGACCATCCGCCCCTGCGCCTGCACCGCGTTGCTGTAGCGCCCGCCGAAGTAGAGGGGCGTATCCAGGCCCATGAGCCCCGGGCTGACAGGGTTCTCGTCGACCAGCATCACCGAGGCGCCGGCCTTCGCCGCTGCGATGGCCGCCGAAGCGCCCGCAGGGCCGCCGCCGACCACCAGGATCTGCACCCGCTCGTCCGGCGGCGGAACCTTGCCGGCCTGCGAGATGCGGTCGTAGCCGCGTTGGGCGCTCATACGGCCTCCAGGGCGCGGGTGAGTTCGGCGATCAGGTCGTCGGGGTGCTCGAGGCCGACGGAAAGACGCATCGTCCCGTCGAAGATGCCCCCTGCCTCCCGCCGCTCGCGCGGCACCGCATAATGGGTGGTGGTGGCGGAGTGGCAGATCAGGGTCTCTGAGCCGCCCAGGCTGACGGCCAGCTTGAGCAGCTTCAGCTGATCAAGGAAGCGGAAAGCCTCCGCCTCCCCGCCGGCCAAAGTGAAGGAGAAGGTCGAACCGGCGCCGCCGCATTGGCGATCGTAGACCGCGCGTTCCGGCGTGCCGGGCTCCAGGAAGCCCAGATAGGTCACGCCCGTCACCTTGGGGTGGTCTCGGAGGAAGGCGGCCACGATGGCAGCATTGGAGCAGGCGCGCTCTTGACGCACAGCCAAGCTCTCGAGCGATCGCAGCATTAGCCAGGAGGTGAAGGGCTCCATGTGATTACCGACGATAGTGCGTAGCGCCTTGAGCTTCCCGACGAGTTTGGCCGGGCCGCTCACCGAACCGCCAAGCAGATCGCTGTGGCCGCCGCAGTACTTGGTCAGCGAGGTGATCGTCAGGTCGGCGCCGTGGCTCGCGGGGCGCTGCAGCAGCGGCCCGAGAAAGGTGTTGTCCATGCTGATCAGCGGGCGCTCGGTCCCCTCAGCCGCGATCTCCTCAGCGATCTGGCGGACAAGCGCGATATCCACCAGGGCGGCGGTAGGATTGGCCGGGCTCTCGAGCATGAACAGACGCAAGGGGCCCTTGGCCTGGGCAGCCCGGGCGGCGGCGCGGATCGCCTCCCCATCGACCGCTCGCGGCACGCCCTGCACATGCACGCCCATGCCGATCATCACCTGGTTCAGCATGTTGTCCGCGCCGGAATAGATCGGCTGGCTATGGACGACGCTGTCGCCTGGCCGCAGCAGGGCAAGCGCGACGGTGGAAATGGCCGCCATCCCGCTGTTGAAGGCGGCGCAGTCCTCCGCGCCATCGAGCGCCGCCATCCGCGCCTCGACCATGGCCAGGTTCGGGTGGCTCAGGCGCGAATAGATGTAGCCCTCGTCGATGGGGCCGCCATGCTCGGCTTCCGTAGCGCCATCGAAGAAGGCGCGGTGGAAATCCTTCGCCGCCTGGGCGCTCGGGAACACATAGGTGGAGGTGAGCACCATCGGCGGCTTGGCCGCCCCCCAGGCCTGACTGGGATCGTATCCGGCGCCGATGGCAAGGGTCTCCGGACGCAGGCGGTCCCCACCGCCCTCAGCTGACGCCATGCACGGGCCTTCTCGAAGATGTGGCCTGCTCGTCCAGATAGGCCTGCGCCGCGCGGCAGTACCAGTCGAGGAACCGGATCGCGAGCCCCTCCGCCTCCTGCGAAAACGGCCCCGGCCGGAAGGCGGGCGAGTCCACCCCCAGCTGGTTGTTCTCCACCAGATCCCGGTCCTGCAGGTTGGTGCGGTTCCAGAGCGCGATCAGGTCCTCGATGTTGTAGTCGACCCCTTCGACAGCATCCTTGTGGACCACCCACTTGGAGACGATGTGGGTCTCGCGCGGGCTCACGGGCACGGCGCTGAACATGAACAGGTGGTCGGCCGCCGCATGGACGAAACCATGGGGCTCAATCGACCAGCGCAGCGAGCCTATGTCCCCCTCGCCCCTCGGACACATCGGGACCTTGACCACCGGCTGACCGTCCATGGTCATGGACCGGCAGCCCTCATTGAGGGTGAAGCGGACCGCCTGCCACCACTCTCCCTCCACCGGTCCGACCGGCAGGTCCAGGGAAGCCATGCGCGCTTCGAACAGCTCCTGGCGTCGGTCTTCACCGAAATCAAAGTGAGCCGTGACGCCGACCGGAAAGCTCTGGGCGAGTTCCGGATGAGCCGTCGGGCAGTGGTAGCACTCCCGGGCGTTCTCCATCGCGAGCTTCCAGTTGGCCTTTTCCACGAGCACGCTCTCGTAGGCGACCTTTGCGTCGGCCAGTCGATGGGGCGCCAGGAGCGGCTCGAACTCGCGCTTGAAGGCGCTGATGGCAGGTGGCGTCTCGGCCACGCAGACGTAGAGCGCGCCCCCGACGTTGGCGAGGTGAACGGGCGTCAGGCCGTGCTCGTCGCGGCTGAAGCCGGGGGGCATCCGCGCCGCATGCGCGAGGTCCCCCCAGAGCTCATAGGTCCAGCGATGGTAGGGGCAGACGAGCCGGGGCGAGGCGCCCTTGCCGGACGGGCAGATCTGCGCGCCGCGGTGACGGCACACATTGTGGAAGGCATGCAGATCGCCGTGCCGATCCCGGGTGATGACCACCGGCCAGGGGCCGATCGTCGTGGACATCCAAGAGCCCGGCCGCGGCAGTTCGACGTCGAAGCCGACCATGATCCACGACCGGCCGAAGATCGCGGCCATATCAAACTCGAACGCTTCGGGATCGGTGTAGAGATCACGCGGCAGGCCGCTGCCGGGGCGGCGCTGGCTTAGAAGACCGGCGATTTTGTTCAGGTCGACCATGAAACCCCTTCGAACGGGGCGAGAATGCCATGCGGCCCGCGTCGACGGAAAATCGCATTTCCGCATGCCCCTATCCAGTTTGAGGTTCACCCGGCGTCGGGCGCCCATCGGCTCGACCGCGTCCGACGTCGACCATCCTCCCCGTCGGTCCTCGAGACACTGGAGAAACAACCGGATGGCGCTCTAGGATGTGGCGATGATCAACCGTTCCTGGCTGCCTCTCAACGCTCTTCGGGCGTTCGATGCGGTCGCCCAGCATCTCAGCTTCACCGCCGCGGCCGAGAGCCTGCACGTCTCGCAGAGCGCGCTGAGCCGCCATGTGATCGGCCTGGAGACCCTGCTCGGGAAGAAGCTGCTCGAGCGACGCCCGCAGCACCTGGTCCTGACGGAGGCCGGCGCCGCCCTGCTACCCGTCGTGCGCAAGAGCTTCGACCGGCTGGAGCACGTGCTGAATTCGATCCGCGAAGGCGAGCCGTCGCTGCGGACCCTTCGCGTGCACATACCGCCCACCCTGCTCAACCACGTCGTCCTGCCCATGCTGCAGGACTTTCGCCGCGAATACCCAGACATCCCGATCGACGTCTCCAGCGCCCACGTCACCGGAGTTCCGGCGACGGAATTCGACGCGGCGATCGTCTATGACCGATCCCGGGTCGACGACTGGGTCACCGATCTGCTGTGGATGGTGCGCACCAGTCCGGTGTGTTCGCCAGAGCTGGCAAAGGCCAACGCCGGCAAGCCGCTTGCGCGCTTCATCGCAGATAACGAGCTGCTTCACGTCAAGCTCGAGGGCGAGCGCCGCGGCCTTCTGTGGGCAGGCTTCCTCACCCAGTGCGGCATCGCCGCCGACACGGAAAAGGGGCTGGCTTTCGACACCGCCTTGTCCGCGGTGCAGTACGCCATGGCCGGCGGCGGCGTGGCCCTCGCCGACGTCGACATGTTCGCCGAGGAGATCGCGATCGGCCGGCTGGTCGCGCCCTATGACGTCGTCCTCGAAGAAGGCTACGGCTACTACCTCAAGTTCCACTCCGAGGACCTCGCCGACCCCGTGGTGTCGCTCTTCCGGTCCTGGCTCATCAGCCGGTTCCGGGGACGGACGCCGGGCCACCCCTCCGAGGACCCCGAACTGGCCGCAGCGGGCTGATCACTTCGCCGGAGCGGCGGGCGAGAAGCGCAAATCCAGCCCCGCGATGTGACTGCGCTGGAATCCCTTCCACACCGTGACCGGCGCGACGCCCGGACTCACTGCGTCATAGGCCTCGCCGGGGCGCGATGGCCAGGCGGTGCGGTCGGAGACCGGCTCGGCAACGTCGAGATAGGCGGCTTTGTCGTGCTCGCCCTTGGCCTCGAGATCGAGGAAGGCGGTGATGAAGTGGGTCTCGATCGCCAGGATGCGCGACTTGCGCCAGACCGGATCCTCGAACCAGTCCTGATCCCACAGGCGCCGGCGCATGGCAGCCGGCGCGCCGTCCATGCCGATCGAATGACCCGCGTTCTCAAAGGTGAGGAGATAGCGGGGCGCATCCGTCTCCTGATCGAACAGGGTCTTCACGCCGGGATCATAACCGACCACCTGGTCCTGGCTTCCGACGATGAACAAGCTGGGCGCCGTGATCGCCGAAAGGCCTGGCGCGGCCCAGGCCTCCTGGCCGGAGAACAGGCCGGCCGGCGATATCGCGACAACAGCCACGACATGAGCGACCTTGAGCTCTCTGGCGCGAGACGCGCCGGAGACGAACGGTGCGAGCGCCCCGTGCGTGAGGGCGCCCAGGTCCGGCGACAGCGACCCGCCCGCCGCCGTCAGCACGCCATATCCGCCCATGGAATAGCCGATCAGCACGGTGCGATCCGGATCAGCCGAGGCGAAGGGAGCCTCATGCGCCCTTGCGCGGCGCTGCGCCTCGGCGGCGACGAAGGCGATGTCCAGGGGCCGGCGCGTGAGCGGTCCAATGAACTTCGAGGTCTGGGTGATCGGCGGATCGTCGAAGTGGGGGCCCACCACGACGTAGCCCTTGGAGGCGAGGTTCTCAGCCAGCCAGCTCATCGCCACGGGCGTACCGCCATAGCCGTGCGCCAGGATCACCAGGGGAAAAGAGCCCGGCGTATGCGCCGCGCCGCGCACGGCGTCGCCCGTCAGAGAGAAGGCCACGTCGCGGCCGTCCTCGCCACTCAGCGCCGCCCGATAGACGATCGAAACGCCCTTCGCGCTGGCCCGCGCGGGATACCAGACGTCCACGGCAATATGTCGGTCACGCCGCGGGAGCTCGGCGTGAGCGGCTGTTGGGACGAGCGGGTCTGGCTGGGCGCGATCGACCAGCATCACGCTGGACAGGCCGACGCCGAACGGGCCTGCGGCGGCCAGGGTTGGAGCATCCACTCCCGCGGCGCCGACCATCGCTGGCGCGCAGCAGGCCACGGCGGCGAGGATCACGCCCTGCAACCACCCGCGCCATCGCCCGACTCCCGCGACCGAAGCGGCTGAAAGATAGCTGGGTCGGAGCGCAGGCTTAGCCATCGCCTGCGCTCACACCAATTTCGCTATGCGCGCCACTCGCCAGCCCAGCGAAAAATAGCATGGGACGTCGCCGTCACCTTTGCCAAGGTGAAGTCAGGGCGGAATCGGGAGGGGCGCATGCGCAGGCGGGACGTCATCTGGACGGCGGCGGGACTGGCCGTTGCGGGAGCCACGCCGATCAGTACGCTCGCCCGGGAAGAGGCCGGTTGGACCATGCCCGCCAAGGGCGACGTCACTGTGATCGAGAACAGCTGGGTCCCCATGCCCGACGGGGTGAAGCTAGCGATCCAGCTCTGGTTGCCCGCCGATCCGAAGCGGCGGCCCGCGCCCGTCGTCCTCGAATACATTCCCTATCGCAAGCGGGATAACTATCGCGCCTTCGACATATACTGGGGCGCGACGCTCGCGGCGCGGGGGATCGCCTATGCGCGGCTGGAGACCCGCGGCTCGGGCGACTCCACCGGCATCCTGGCCGATGAATACCTGCCGTCCGAACAGCATGACGCCGTCACCACGATCGCCTGGCTGGCGGCCCAGCCGTGGTGCAACGGGTCGGTCGGAATGCGCGGCGTTTCCTGGGGCGGCTTCAGCACCCTGCAGGCGGCGGCCCTGCGGCCGCCGGCGCTCAAGGCGATCATGCCCATGTCGGCTTCCGACATGCGATACACCGATGACGCCCACTATGTGGGAGGCGTCTTCGCCCTCACGGGTCTGAAGTGGGCCGCCAGCATGAAGGTGGTGATGGCCGGCCCGCCGGACCCGCTCATCACCGGCGACGCCTGGAAGGACGAGTGGCGCAAGCGGCTCGCCGCGACACCACCGATCGCGGCCCGCTGGCTCTCGCATCAGACCAACGACGCCTTCTGGCGGCAGGGCTCGGTGGCGCTGGACTGGGGGGCGATCGCCTGCCCGGTCTACGTCGTCGGCGGCCTGGTGGATTCCTACGGCAATGAGATTCCCCGCCTCCTCGCCAATCTGAAGGTCCCGCGCAAAGGCGTCTACGGGCCCTGGCAACACGGCTATCCCTCGCCCGCGACGCCGGGGCCGGCCCTCGACTGGGCGTTCGAGGAGGTCCGCTGGTGGCGTCACTGGCTGATGGGGGAGAAGACCGGGATCATGGAGGAGCCGATGCTTCGGACCTACATGCCCGACGCAACAGCCGCCCAGGTCGCGCCGGGGCAAATCCCCGGCCGCTGGGTCGCCGAAACCACCTGGCCTTCGCCGCGCTGCCGGCCCCACGCCTTCTTCCTCGGCGCGTCCGGCCTTCACAAAACGCCCCAGGCTGCAGAGACGGTGACGTGCTCGGGCGCGCAGGTCGTTGGCCTGGGTAAGGTGGAGTGGGTTCCGTTCGCGCCGACCGAGCTGCCACAGGACCAGTCGCCCGACGATGCGAAGTCGCTCGTCTTCGACACCCCGCCCCTGGCTGCTTCAGTGGAGATCCTGGGAGCGGGCGCCTTGAAGGTGCGAGTAGCGTCGGACCGGCCAGTCGCGCACATCGCGATACGCGTCTGCGAGGTGACGCCGGACGGACGCTCCTGGCTGGTGACCTACGGCCTGCTCAACCTCACCCACCGCGAGAGCCACCAGGATCCCTCGCCGCTCGAGCCCGGCCGCGCCTACGACGTGGAGGTTCCGCTCAACTTCACGTCGCACCGCTTCCCGGCCGGCAGTCGCATCCGCGCGGCAATCAGCGAGAGTCTCTGGCCGCTGGTCTGGCCGTCGCCGCAGGTGGCGACCCTGAGCCTCGACCTCGGCGCGTCCCGGCTCGAACTGCCTGTGCGCGATCCTCCGGCGCAGGAGGCGGCAATGCCGATCGCCCTCGCCGCGCCCCTGCCCTCTGATCCAAAGGGGTGGCCGAAAATGGAGATCAGCGCAGCGGGAGACGAAGTCCGGGTCGCGGAAACCTGGCCGGACTCTTCCGACGAAATCACCGAGATCGGCGAAACAAAATCCGGGAGCGGTCCGAACATCGTGCTTCGAATGACCAAGGGCGATCCCGTGAGCTGCGTCTGGAAGGCTGAACAGAGCGCAGGGTTCGCACGTCCGGGATGGGCGGTGAGCGTGAAGAGCGAGATCACGATCTCGGCCACCGTCACGGACTTCCACATCCAGGAGAGGCTTGTCGCAACTCTCAACGGCGAGGTCGTCGCCGACACGCCGCACAACTCGGTCGTCAGGCGCGTGGCGATGTAACCCGGGCCCCGCCAACCAGAACGACCAGCGTGACCAAGATGACTTTTTTGGATGCGCACATCCACTAATTGCCTTTGTGGAATCCCGCGGGGCGAAGAAGCATCCCCTTCAATCAAGTAGCGCCAGGGCGACCCTGGCCATCGTCCGCCAGAGACGGGATCGCGACGGCGCCACCTCGCGCCAGGGTTCTCATCCAGGCGAGCAGGGGGGTAGACGTGTTCTCAGGGATTAAGCGCGCGCATCTGGCGCTGCTGCTGGCTGGATCCAGCCTCGGAATTCTCGCCTCGGGCGTCTGCCAGGCGGCCGACCAGGCCGGGACGCGGCCGCCGTCCAACTCCAAATCGCCGTCCCAGACTCCAAGGGTCGAGGAAGTCATCGTCACTGCCAACCGGTCGGGGGCGGAGAATATCCAGAAGGTCCCAATGTCGATCACGGCCGTGAGCGCGGACCAGCTCGACAAGGCTGGTGCGACGAGTTTCGTTGACCTTCAGCAATACACGCCTTCCCTGAACGTCACGCAGAGCGCGCCGGGCTACAACAAGTTCGACATGCTCGGCCTGACCACCGGGCCCTATGTGTCGTCCGACACGTCGGATCGCTCGCTCGTGGCGGTCTATGTCGACGACACGCCGATCTCCGTGCAGGGCCAGACGCCCGACCTGCGGGTGTTCGACCTCGAGCGGGTCGAGGTCCTCGCCGGGCCTCAGGGAACTCTCTACGGCGCCGGTTCCGAAGCAGGAACGGTGCGATACATCACCGCCAAGCCGAGCACACAGTCCTATTTCGGGACCTTCGAGGCGACGGCGTCCGGCACCGAGCACGGCGCGATCAGCGACAGCTTCCGCGGCATGATCAACGCGCCGCTGATCCCCGACAAACTCGCCCTTCGCGCCGCCATCTACCAGGCCGAAGATGGCGGATACATCAATGACATCGGCGACTTCCACAAGAACAACGTCAATCTCGACCGCACAACCCAGGCGCGGCTTGCCCTGCGCTATACGCCGACCAGCAAGCTGACGATCGACTTCAGCTACACCTACGAGAAGAGCCGCGCCTATGGCCTCGATACTGGCCTTTCGGGACTGGCGCCCTACACCACTTCGACCAACGGCCCGCAGGGCAACCGGGACGACTTTAATCTCTACAACCTGGCCGTGAACTACGACCTCGGCTTTGCCGATTTCATTTCCTCCACTTCCTACACCTGGCGGCGGCTCGGATTCCAGGCAAGCCCTGAGCCGCAGATCGGTTACTTCTTCCAAAACTACGGGACGGGACCGACATTCCCCAACGCCTATCCCCTGTTCAACGAACCGACCTCCTATAACCAGGCGACAACAGATCAGATTCCGCGAGAAGAATATCAAATCACCCAGAAGATCCATGATTACATGGAAGAGCTGCGCCTGGTATCCAAGCCCGGCGGCCCCGTCAGGTGGACGGTCGGCGGATTCTTCGAGGCTCAGCGGCGCAACCTGTATCAGGACATTCCCGTACCCGGGTTCGACACCCTATCGTACGAGAATGCATTCTTTGGACCATTCAACACGCCCAATGGGCTCTACAATTCGCAGACCGTCGACGGCGCCTTCAATCCCAACGACATCTTCTCCGGCCTGCAGAACATCGAAGAGCATCAGTTCGCGCTGTTCACGGACGACACCTGGCACGCGACAAGTCATCTCGACCTGACGGCTGGACTCAGGTTCTTCGCCTTCCACGAGAACTATTATCTGTTCGAAAGCGGCGTCTACGGGGTGATCAATCACGTCCCTCAGACCCTGAACTCCTCACTGAACTCGACCGGAGTCAATCCGCGCGTCAACGTCGCCTACCACTTCAATGACGACTTCATGGTCTACGCCGAAGTCGCCAAGGGCTTCCGCTATGGCGGCGCCAACCAGCCTGTGCCGATCGGCTCTACCGGCATCGCCGCGGAGTGTGCGGCCAACCTGGCGAGCTACGGCTATTCCAGCGCCCCGGCCACCTTCGGCCCGGACCATCTGTGGGACTATTCGGTCGGCGAAAAGGCGACGCTCGCCGACGGGCGGCTGGTGGTCAACAGCAGCGCCTATTTCATCAACTGGTCGGACGTTCAGACGAGGCTGGGGCTGAACTGCTCCTACTTCTTCACGCAGAACCAGGGGACGGTCCACAGCGAAGGGGTGGATCTCGACACGACGCTGCGGCTGACAAGTGCGTTCAGCATCAACGCCCGGGCCGCCTACAACGACGCGCGAGCTGCCGAGAACATCCCCACGGTTGGCGCGTTCGCCGGCGACCTCACGCCGTACTATCCGCGATGGATCGTCGGCGTCTCGTTCTTCTACGATCGACCGCTCTTCAACGGCATGCTGCACGCCCAAGCCAACTATCAGTTCAGGGGCGACGAACAGACCACGTTCAATCCGCTCTCCACGACCGTGGCGTCCGGTTCGCTGGTGGCCACTGGCCCCAATCCGCTGTTCGCCATCATTCCTTCGTCAGTGGATGTGAGCGCCTCGGCCGCCTACGACATCGGCCGCTATGAAATCGGGATCTTTGGGACGAACCTGACCAACGGGCTGAAGATCACTGACATAGGGAACGCCACCTACTATCAAATCTATCAGGCGGGAGCGGATGTCACCTATGCTCGGCCGCGCACGATCGGTGCGCGCATCAAGGTAAAGTTCTAGGCATTGGTCGAAGAGCTTGAGGTACGTGAAGACCCCGCCCGACCAAGGGGTGCGATGACACAGACGGCGTCCGGCGCGCAGAAAACCTCTTCGGGGATCCTGCGCTGGTACGTCCTGATCGTGATGTGCTTGATCTACACGATCAGCATCGCCGACCGGTACGTGATGTCGACCGTCCTCGAGCCGATCCGGCTGGAGCTAAAGCTGACTGACGGCGGGGTGGCCTTCCTCACCGGCGTCTCGCTGGCCCTGTTCTACGTGACGCTGGGCATACCGATCGCCTGGCTCGCGGACCGGATGAGCCGGCGCAACATCCTGGCCATTTCACTGGTCGCGTGGTCGATCATGAGCGCCCTGTGCGGCGTCTCGCGAAACTATCTGCAGCTGCTCCTGGCCCGGATCGGTGTCGGCGTCGGTGAAGCCGGCGGGACGCCCCCGGCCAATTCGATCATCGCCGATTATTTCCCCGCCGCTCGTCGGCCCATGGCCATGGCCGTGTTCGCTCTGGGAGCTCCGATCGGCGCCTGGCTCGGAGCGGATATGGCCGGCGCAGTGGCCAGCGCCTTTGGCTGGCGCGCCGCATTCCTCGTCCTTGGCCTTCCCGGCGTCCTGGTCGGCCTCCTGGTGCTCGCAACCATCCGGGAACCCCAGCGCGGGAGGCTGGATGCGACCAACGGCGAGACGACGCCCAGCTTCATCGAGACCCTGCGGTACCTGTTTCGCCAGCGCGCCTGCCTTCACGTGATGATGGGCGGCGGGCTCTCGGCTCTCTGGGGTTGGGGCCTGATGTGGTTCACGCCGACCTACTTCCAGCGCGCCTATCACATGGATGTGGGCCAGGCTGGCGCGCTGCTGGGGCCGATCCACCTCGTAGCCGGCTCGGCGGCAACCATCGCGACCGCCTGGCTCCTGTCGCACCGCGCCTTCACCGATCCCAGGCGCGTGCTGGCCCTGCTGGCGGGGGTGACCGCCGCGACCACCATTCCCTCATTCGTCGTCTATTCGACCCACTCGCTGGTTGTGGCCCGGATCATGCTGTGGCTGTTCATTCCAGCCATCTACTTCTATCTCGGGCCGGCGATGGCGATGGTTCAGAACCTCGCGCCGCCCAAGATGCGCGCCATGTTCATCGCCATCTCGCTGCTGCTCGCCAACGTCCTCAACCTCATTGTCGCCCCTCAGGGCGTGGGCTGGCTGAGCGACGCCTTTGGCGGTTCGCATGGGCCCAGCGCGCAATCGTTGCGCCTGGCCCTGCTCATCCTTGCGCCCAGCGGCTTCTGGGCGGCGTGGCACTATTGGGCGGCGCGCCGGAATGTGGTCGCCGAACAGGAGGCGGCTGTCGGTTCAGCAAAGTAGAACGCCGCCCGCCCTAGAGCAAACCCCGTTCAGACGGAACCGTCTGAACGGGGATATTTACTCTAATGGTAAGCTTGGTCTGAGCGGATCTTCCCTCGGAAGACGGCGTAGCTGATCCCGGCATAGGCCAGCATGAGCGGGAACACGAAGATCCCCTCGCCCCAGAACATGAAGGACAGGCTGCTCTGCGGGGCCGCCGCCTCTTTGATCGTGATATCGAACGGGATCATGTACGGCCAGAACGAGACGGCGAGAGTCCCGAAAGCCGCCAGGAAGATCAGGCTCGCCATGATGAAGGGCGGACCATCCCTCCTGCTTCTCACGCTGTGAGCCAGGAAGATCGCGGCCAGTGCGGCGATCGCCGGGAACACGAACAGATAGGGCCGCTCCATCCACCGGTGCATGACCGGCAGGTCGATGCGCAGAGCGAGGGCAAAGACGATTGCGAGGAAGGCCAGCAGACCGACCGAAAGGGCGGCGATGAAGCGGTAGCCGAGCTCCCGCGCCTCGCCATCGCACTTCCTGACGATCCAGCACGCTCCCAGGAGCGAGTACCCCATGCACAGGCCGATCCCGCACAGGATGGAGAACGGTGTGAGCCAGCCGAGATCACCGCCAGAGTATTGGCCGTTCGACATCGGGAGCCCCTGCACGAGGGCTCCCACGATCACGCCCTGCATGAAGGTCGCGATGACGGAGCCGCCGGCGAAGGACGCATCCCAGACCTCGCGCCAGCGCTGCGTCTTGTACCGGAACTCGAAGGCCACACCGCGCAGGATAAGCCCGCCGAGCATGAAGACGATCGGCAGATAGAACGCGGAGACGAGCGTCGAATAGATGATCGGGAATGCGCCCCAGAGGATGACGCCCGCCACGACGAGCCAAGTCTCGTTGCCGTCCCAGACCGGGGAGACCGCACCCATCATGGAGCGCTTCTCCTCTTCCGTGGGAGCGACGCCGAACAGGATACCGATCCCGAGATCGAATCCGTCCAGCAGCACATAAAGCAGTACGCTCAAGGCAAGGACGAATACCCAGAAGCCAACCATGACTATGCTCCGTATGGGGCTGGCCGCGAACCCTTGCCAGGGGCCTGGCGGGTGACGGACATGGGTCTGTTGGGAACGCCGTGCGTCGGCTCGGCGAGCTCTCCCACAGGCCCGGCGCGCAGCAGGCGATAGATGTAGAAGATCCCGGCCCCGAAGATCAGGGCGTAGACCATGATGAACATGACGAGCGACACGGCCGCTTCACGCGCGGTCAGGAAGGGTGTCACCGCCTTGGCGGTCGATAGGACCCCGTAGACGACCCACGGCTGTCGCCCGACTTCCGCGGTGAACCACCCGGTCTCGATCGCGATCCACGGCAGAGGGAAGCTGAGGAAGACCGCCCAGAGCATGAGACGGCTCCGTTCAAGCCGACCTTTCATGGAGAACCAGCTTCCGGCCCACGCGACGGCCAGCATGAGCAGTCCGCAACCGACCATGATCCGGAAGGTCCAGAACGGGATGAAGACGGGCGGCCGATCCTGGACAGGGAAATCGGTGAGCCCGACCTCTTTGGAGGTCAAGCTGCTGCTGCCGATGATGCTGCCCAACACGGGGATGCTGATCGCGAAGTGGTCGGTCTCGTGCTTCGCATCCGGGATGGCGACCAGGACCTCGCTCGCCGGCTGCTCATCATGCCAACGGCCCTCGATCGCGGCGAACTTCGGCGGTTGATACTTGTGCACATAGTCGCCGGCAAAGTGCCCGATGAGGAGCTGCGCCGGCACCAGAACGGCAGCCAGGTAAAGGCCCATCCTGAGCATGACGTGGGCCTCATCCTGGGCCACCCGGCGCAGAAGAAGCCAGGCGCCTGTGCCGGCCACGCAGAACGCGCCCGTGAGGTAGGAAGCAAACAACATGTGCGGGAAGCGCACCCACAGCACGGGACTGAATAGGATTTTCGACCAATCGGTCGGGACGAAGACGCCGTTCCGGAGGGCGTACCCCATGGGCGCCTGCATCCAGCTGTTGTTGGCCAGGATCCAGAACGCCGACAGTGTCGTCCCGAGGGCGACCATCGCGGTCGAGAACAGGTAGAACCACGGCGGGACGCGCTCGCGGCCGAACAACAGGATTCCGAAGAAGCTCGCCTCGAGGAAGAAGGCCGTGAAGGCCTCGTAAGACAGTAGCGGACCCTGGATGGGGCCGCTCATCCGCGCCAGCACACTCCAGTTCAACCCGAACTGGAAGGCCAGCACGATGCCCGAGACCACGCCAAGTCCGAACACGACACTGAAGATCTTGAGCCAGAACTCGAATACGCGACGATAAATCTCGCGGCCCGTGGCGAGGCGCAGGGCCTCGAGTACGGTCAGCCACGCCGCAAGTCCAATCGTGAAGGAAGGAAATATTATATGATACGCGACGGTGAACGCGAATTGTATTCGCGAGAGGATCAGAGCCGTGAGATCCATTGTCGTTGTGTCCCTATCGCCTCGACTTCAAACCCAAAAAACTAAATTCCACGTCACCGCGGTTTGCGGCGCACACTCAAGAAGTCGTCCCGCAGATGCGGCAAAGTTGGTGAGAGCTGATTGAGGCAGTCACCAACGACGTCGGGATCTACTGGACGCCCGGCCTCCCGCACATTTCCTCGATCGGATGGAACTCTATTGGCCCCACCGTGGACCACAACACCTACGATGACCCGGCTATTGAATATTGTCGCCAATGCGCACGCCTTGCCGTTGTCCGTGTCCGAGTGCGTACGGGCCGTTCGCCGACCGATGCGGAGCAGAAAGCGAAGCCTTCGCCTCCCCCTCCTTTCCCAAAGCGCTTCCTCAAATAATTCCGTCATGGCCTGCCTTTGTGCCGGCCACCCATGGATCGGCTGTGCGGGCGCTCGCAGTGGCCGCGCCGGGCGGCGCGGCCATGATGGATGGAACGACTGTGTTGTTCGCGACCGCTCTTGCGCACCCTGCGCATCCACCCGGGTTTCGGCGCGGCGGACCCATCGACCCGACGTGACCGCGCCGCCCGGCGCGGTCAATGCGAGCGGGGCGCCAATCCGACGATGGGTGGCCGGCACAAAGGCAGGCCATGACGGAATTTTTAAGGGAGAGGTTCCAAGCCCGGACGGAGCGCGTGGCGTGACCTGTCAGCGATGTCTCCGGTCCATACAGTCCCGGCAATGACGGAATTTGGGGCCGCTATCACACGTCCTGCAGCGCCGCTGCAGCTGCGTCGAACTGGGCGGCGAGCCAGTCGTCGGCCGAGCGGCAGCCATCGACCACACGACACGCCCACAGGACATATTCGCGCTTGCGCTCTGGGCCCCAGTCGGCCGGCGGGCTCGCCGCAATGGCGCGGAGGTTTGAGATCTTGTCCGCCATCTTGATGATCTGCGCACCGCGCGAGAGGTGCGGAGCGTGCTGGACCTGGAGGTCCTTGCGGGTCTGCTTGGGCAGGGACTTGTCGTCCGTCACCTCCGCGACCATCGCTCGCACGCGCTCGCCAAACGCCGCCTCGACGCCGCTAAGCGTCGTCTCCGTGTCCTCCACCGTATCATGCAGCACCGCGGCGATGACGATCTCCGGATCCGTCCCGCGCGTCGCCCTGGCGACGAGCTCGGCGACCTCCGTCAGGTGGTTGATGTACGGCTCGGCGGCGACTCCCTTGCGGCGCTGATCGACGTGCGCGGCGGCCGCAAAGTGATACGCGCGCGCCAGCGCCACCACGGGGCTCTCGGTCATCCCCTTCTCCTTTTTGTTTTTTGGACGGCCTGGCGCCTGCGCTCGACGCCCGGCGCTCCGTTCACGCTCAAGATAGATCAGGCGTTCGCCGCCTCAAAGAAGAAGCCCGCTCCCCCGGGTGGGGGAGCGGGCCCATCGCCCCTAGACCATCCGTCCCGCTCAGGGACTGGGGGTGGTGGTCGTCGTCGTGGTGGCGGAGCCGGCGCCGTTACTGGATGTGACGGCTGCCCCATTGGCCGGCGCATTGGCGCCATTGCCCGCGAAGGTGAACTCCGTGCGCCGGTTGTGCAGACGGCCACTGGCCGTGTCGTTGGACTCGAGCGGCCGTGTGTCGCCAAAACCCCTGGCCTGGAGCATCGATGGATTGACACCATCCTGCACCAGGGCCGCGCGAACCGCGTCGGCTCTCTGCTGCGACAAGGTCAGGTTGGCCGCCGAATTGCCGACGTTGTCGGTGTGGCCGCCGATCATGATCACCGTGCCGGCCGGCAGCGTCTTGATCTGGTCGGCAGCTTGCTGAAGCACCGGCGCAGATTCCGTCGGAAGCACCGCGCTGGCCGTAGGGAAGTTCAGGACGGTATTGTTGAGTTCATGGTTCAGGTTCTCGACAACCGCCTTGACGGGCGCGGGTGGCGCGACCGGAGCAGCGGCGGGGACCGGAACAGGCGGCGCAGCGACGGTGTGGACCGGCGCGGGTCTTCGGGCCAGCAACAGCCAGATGATAAGCGCCAGCACGGCGAGGCCGAGCAGCCACCAGACCCAGTTGTTCCTGGATTGCGGCACAGTCGCCATGGCGACAGGCGGAACCTGTTCGGTCTCGCGCACGCCCGCCATGGCCATCGGCGAAACCTGCTCGCCTTGGCCGACAAAACGCTGGATGTCGCTTGGCAAGGCGGTCGGCAGCTTGCCGCCCGGTGTCAGCAGGCCGATCATCTTTGGAATGGCGAAACCCAGCGCGGCGGCGGCCGCAGCCGGCGCAAGGCCTACGCGACGGGCGATGCCCACAACCGTGGTTTCGCCCATGACGGAATCGACCGTATTGGGCGCAAGCGGAACTTCGCTCTTGCCTCCAATGAAGGACGAAACCTCGGCTCCCAGGCCCGCGGAACGGAGCCGGTCGAGAAAGGCGCCTAGCCCGCCGGGCCCTCCCGTCATCACCTGCAGCAATTCGCGCATCAATGGGCCGGCGGCGGCGCCGATGCCGAACTTGCTCCCCGACTCGCTAATGAGGTTGTCAATCGATGTCGTCGCCATGACCGTCTCCTCACGGCAGGGCTCGCTTCCGGCCCGAATGCTTGTCGACCCACATGCAGTAAAGGCCGATCAAGAACGGCGATCATTTAATCTCTATCATTCTCCCACGCGATCGCAGGACACACAAGTGCGAATTCGGACTAATGAATTCTGATACTTGTCAAGCTGGGTTTACAAGTGCAACGCCTGTTGCTTTATATTTTTTGAATTTCAGTGAGGCTTAAAAAAGCGTCTTCGAGACAGCTCAGGCCTGAGCTTGGAAAACCATTGGAATATCAGGGCGTACGGTAGGACATCGCGCGCCTGCCGGTGATCTCACCCTCCCGCGGAATTCGTCAGTATGCAGAGAAGAAACGGATTTGCGGAGCGCGCGAGGGGCGCCGGCACGGGACGCGGCCGAATACGGCTAGACTGCGGATTCGTGCGATAGGCCTGCGGTGCGCAGCGCCTGAAGGGGAGGCATCGCGAGCCGATGAAGTTCGTCGCCATCACCTACGGCACCGAAGGGGATACGCGCCCCATGGCGCTGCTCTGCCGGGCGTTGATGGACGCCGGTCACAGCGCCTGCTTGCTGGCGGACGCCTCCACCCTTGAAAGCGCGACCGCGCTTGGCGTGCCCGTCGGAGGGCTTGCCGGAGACATCCGCGCCGTCCTGGGCCAGGACACCGCGATCGTCGGCAGAGGCGGGGGCTTTGGCGACACCACGAGCGCCTTTGCGCGCATCGGCCGGGCCAACTCCGAAGCGTGGCTGCGCGCCACCGTCACCGCTGCGGAGGGCTGTGACGCGATCATCCTTGCGGGCCTGGCCGCGTTCACTGGTCTGTCCGCCGCAGAGTTCCTGGGCGTTCCGGCCGTCGGCGCCGGACTGATCCCGATCACGCCGACTCGCGAGTTCCCCTCGCCGTTCCTGCCGCCCGGCCGCACGCCGCGCTGGCTGAACCGGGCGAGCCACAACCTGGTCAATGAGCTCATCTGGCGCGCCTTCCGGACGCCGATCAACGACGCCCGCGCCGCGGTGTGCCGCCTGCCGCCGCGTCGGCGTCTCTGGACCGACCACCCGATGCTGTACGGGATCTCTCCCACCCTCGCGCCGCAGCCCGCGGATTGGCCGAAGACCGCCAGGATGTGCGGCCAATGGCTGGCGCCCGCGAAGGACTGGTCGCCGCCGGAGAGCCTTGGTGAATTCCTCTCAGCTGGCGAACCGCCCATCTATCTGGGCTTCGGCAGCATGGGCGCCTTCAGCGGCGGCGCCATGATCGGCGAGGCGCTGGCGGCCCTGCGTGGCCGACGCGCGCTGTTCTATCCCGGCTGGGGCGCAGTCACCGCCGCAGACCTGCCGCCCAACGTCCATCTCCTGAGCGAAGTCCCGCACGGCTGGCTGTTCCCGCGCACCGCGCTCGCCATCCATCATGGCGGCGCCGGCACCGCGCACGCCGCCGCGCGCGCCGGGATTCCTTCGGTGGCGGTTCCGTTCGCCGGGGACCAGTTCTTCTGGGCCGAACGGCTCCGACTGGCCGACGCCGCGCCCGGTCCGGTCCCGGCGAAGGAGTTGAGCGCGAGCCGGCTGGCCCGGGCCATTGACGAGGCCGATAGCGAGGCACTTCGCAGGGGCGCCGCAGTTCTTGCCACGTCCATCGCCCGGGAGGACGGGCTCAAGACCGCGGTCGCGGCGATCGAAGCCCTGACCCAGAGGGCGCCGAGGACCCGGGCAGCTTGACAGGCCCTGCTCCGACTTCCCTCTTCCAATAGACGACTTCATCGTCGAGGCCTTGGGTCGCCGGCGACAGCAACTGTGGGAGGATAAGCCGTGACGGATCGCGTGATGATTGTGACCGGCGCCTTCGGAAGCCTCGGCCGCGTCGTGGCTCGCACGGCGGCTGAGCGAGGTTGGCGGGTCGCCGCCCTCGATCAGGCGCCCTCGGCGCCGGCAGACCTTTCCGCAGCCGGGGCGCAGATCGAGCTCCTGTCGGGCGTGGATTTGATGGACCCCGCATCCGCGGAGAAGGCGGTCGGGTCAGTGGTCGCCCGCTTTGGCCGGCTCGACGCCGTGCTGAACATCGCAGGCGGCTTCCGCTGGACCCCCGTGGCCGACAGCGACGCTGCCGTCTGGGACCTCCTGTTCCGCATGAACGTCCAGACCGCCGTCAACGCATCCCGCGCCGCCATCCCGCACCTCATCGCTTCGGGCGCCGGGCGGATCGTGTGCGTCGGAGCAGGCGCGGCGGAACGCGCCGGTGTCGGCATGGGGCCCTACACGGCATCGAAATCCGGCGTGCACCGGTTCACCGAGAGCCTGGCGGAGGAGCTCAAGGCCAAGGGCGTGACAGTGAATGCGGTGCTGCCCTCGATCATCGACACACCTCAAAACCGCGCCGACATGCCGGACGCAGATCCGGCTAAGTGGGTGCAGCCGGCCGAACTCGCGGAGGTGATGCTCTTCCTCGCGTCGGAGCAGGCCTCAGCGGTGACGGGGGCGCTCGTGAGAGTTCCGGGTCGGGTGTGAGGATACGGACCGCCCAGGCGCCTGTTCAGGATCCGCCTCTACCGTTCAAACTCGCTCGCGACTTGCGAAACGGAGAACGAACCCATGACTGACCTGGTCCTGCGCGAACAGCGCGGAGCGGCGGCCCATTTGATCCTGAACCGTCCAGACAAGTTGAACTCGTTGAACGTGCCGGTATTCGAGGCGCTGGACGCCCATGTCCGCGCGATCGCCAAGGATCCATCCGGCGTCGCAGCCGTCGTGCTGCGGGGCGCCGGACGCTGCTTCTCGGCCGGCCACGACCTTGGCGACATCGCCGCGGGGGAGAAGCTGCCGGAGCCGCATTACCAGGCCAATGTCATCGAGCGCCTCGCCGCCCTCCCCCTCCCGGTGATCACCGCGGTGCATGGCCACTGCTACACCGGCGCCCTCGAGCTGGCGCTGTCGGGCGACCTGATCCTGGCGGCGGAGAGCGCCAAATTCGCCGACACCCACGCCAGGTGGGCGTTGACCCCCGTCTGGGGGCTCAGCCAGCGCCTGCCCCGCCGCGTTGGAACGACCAAGGCGCGCGAGATGATGTTCACCTGCCGCACATATTCCGGCCGGGAAGCCGAGGCCATGGGCCTGGCGAACGCCTGCTTTGCGGACGACGCCTTCGAGGCGGGGATCGACGCCTGGGTCGCCGAGATCGCCGCCAACTCCAGCTTCAGCCACGCGGCGAACAAACGGCTGCTGGACGTGACCGACGGCCTGCCCCTGCCCGTCGGTCTGGCGCACGAGGTCTATCGCGGCGAAGGCCGCGGACCGGACATGCAGGCGCGCATCTCCGCCTTCACATCCCGTAAGAAAAACTGAGGGGCGCCGCCAGCGGCGGACCCAAGGAAGTGCGCCTATCTGCACGGCCTGCGCTTCCCAAAGCGGAAAGGACCGATGCAATGGCCGCCAAACGCCCCGTCGTGATCGCCGAGCCTGTCAGAACGCCGGTTGGGGCGTTCAACGGAACACTCAAGGAGGTCCCCGCGCCCACGCTCGGCGCCGCCGCGATCAAGGCCGCCGTCGAGCGCGCGGGCCTCCGGCCCGACGAACCCCAGACCGTGGCGATGGGCAACGTGGTCCAGGCCGGGGTGAAGATGAACCCCGCGCGCCAGGCGGCCATCCATGGCGGCCTGCCGGTGGAGACGCCGGCCCTCACCGTCAACCGCGTCTGCGGCTCGGGGGCCCAGGCGATCGTCTCGGCGGCGCAGGAGATCTGGCTCGGCAACATCGATGCGGCCGTCGCGGGCGGTATGGAGAACATGGACCAGGCCCCCTTCCTCGTGTCGCGGGGACGCTGGGGGTATCGGATGGGCGATGGCCAGCTGTTCGACAGCGTGCTGCGCGATGGCCTCAACGACGCCTTCTCCGATCAGGCCTCAGGCTGGCACACCGAGGACCTGGTCGAGCGGTTCCAGGTGACGCGCCAGGAGCAGGACGCCTGGGGGGCGCGCTCGCAGCAGCGGTTCGCCAAGGCCCAGACCGAAGGCCGCTTCGACGGCCAGATCATCCCGATCGCCATCCCGGGCAAGCCGGACTTCGACAAGGACGAGGGCAACCGCCCGGCGACCACCGTCGAGATTCTCTCGAAGCTGAAGCCCGCCTTCCGCCCGGAGGGAACCATCACCGCGGGCAACGCACCGGGGCTGAACGACGCCGCCGCGGCCATGGTGGTCGCCGGCGAGGACTGGGCTGAGAAGCGTGGCATGAAGCCTGCCGCACGGCTCGCAGCCTACGGCATAGCGGCGGTCGAGCCGGGCATGTTCGGCCTTGGCCCAATCCCCGCGGTGCGGCAGGCGCTGGCGCGCGCCGGCTGGGACATCGGCTCGGTCGATCGCTTCGAGATCAACGAGGCCTTCGCGGCCATCGCCCTTGTGGTCGCCCGCGAGCTCGGCCTTCCCGACGACATCATCAATGTGGACGGCGGCGCTGTGGCCCACGGCCATCCGATCGGCGCCACCGGCGCCATCCTCACGACAAAGCTGATCCACGCGATGCGGGACCAGGACCTGCGCCGCGGCGTTGTCACCCTCTGCATCGGCGGCGGCCAGGGCATCGCGCTGGCGATCGAGCGGTTGCAGTAGGACGCGGCTCCCCGCGCGGCTACGCCGGCTGCGCCGCGAAGAGCCGGTACGGGTCGAGGCCCTTGGCGCGATAGCGGGCGTGCGCGCGCCGGTACTGGATCGGTTCCTCGATCCCGAGGCGCTTGCGGGCGAGGTCGAGCGGCTCGGCGAGCAGGGCGCGGATGTCCTGCCGATACAGGGCCGCAGCCGCCCTCCCGTGCCTTCGGGCTTCGGCGATGGCCGCGAACACCGGCGCATCGGACTTGACCTTTGTCACCAGCTCCAGCGCGCCGGCCCAGGCGATGAACCACTCCGTCCAGTCGTGATACTGGGCGCTGGTGAAGCCCAGCACACACTGCTCGCCGAGCGCATCGCGGCCGTAGCCAGTCAGGACGTGAGCCATGTCGTGGGTGTCGCGAAGGCGATCCGAAAGCCATTGCAGCTTGTCCGGATAGGACTGAACGCCCGGAAGCTGGCTGGCTTCCACCAGGCCGGCGGCCGACAACCCCTCCTTGCGCATGAAGGCCACATAGGCGTGCGCCACGCTGCCCGCCGGAAGTGAACCAAGCATATCGTGGTCGTCCAGGATGTCGGGCAGGTCGGCTTGCGAGTCCATGAGCGACTTGCCCGGATCGCTTTCACAGAACCTCTTGGCCGCGGCCTTGAAGCGCCGGCTCGGCAAGCACTCGCCCATGTAGAACACCTGGGCGGTGTCTTCCTTGTTGTCGACGAGCTTTCGGAAATGCCCGAACGCCTTGAGCGGCCTGAAGACGGCCGGGGGCCGCTCGTCTGCGCGGAACGGAAGAGCGGAGATCATCGTTCGCGAGCTCCCTGCCTCAGGTCACGCCTCGCCGTGGCACGAAATGGATGCAATCACTTCCAATTCGGCGAGTCAAGGGCCGGGCTGTCGCCCGCGGGCTCACGGGAGCTGCGCCTTGGGTCTTTTCAACACAGAGAGCGCAGAGGACACGGAGGACACAGAGGCGCCATTGAGGCGGAAAGGTCGTTGACGTTCTGATCGCGCGCGAAGCGCGCAGTCGGCTCGACTATTTGGGTTCTCCCCGCTCCTACTCTGTGTCCTCCGTGTCCTCCGTGTCCTCTGCGCCCTCTGTGTTAAAGGAAGATGGCGCCGCTACCGCCTGGGAACGTAGTTTTCCAAAAGACTGACGATCATCAGCTTAAGTTCGCGCACGAGTTCGGCCGCTTCGTCGCGCGGACTTTGAAGCGCGATGTCGAGCATCCGGTTCGACGATTCCATGATCGTCTTGCACAGGGCGCGCATCCGCCCTGGATCCAGTGTAACGCCCAGCGCCGTCAGTCCCGTGGCGAGGTCCGCCTCGAGCTCTCTGTTCTCTAGGTTGTCCGCTTCCCTGATCTCAGGGATCGCGAAGGCCGCCGCACGCAGCGCCGCATATCCGGGCTGCCGGGACGCCGCCTCGAAATACCCGTCGATCGCCCTCGCCGCCGCCTCGCGCCAGTCGCCTCCGGGAACAGGCTCCCTCAGATTGCCGATCCAGGCCCTTTCGGTCGCCCGCAAATCCTGGGCCATGGCCACGAGGATCGCGAACTTGTTGGGGAAGTAGCGATAGATCGCCCGCGTCCCGACACCTGCGCGTTCGGCGAGCAGATTTGTGTTGAAACCATCAATGCCCACTTCCTCGAGGAGTTCGGCGCTCACCTTGAGGATGCGCTCCATCGTGGCCCGGCTCCGGGCCTGTTGAGGCTTCGCCCTCGGGCCCAACTCGATCGACGTCATTCCCACCCGCTGCTCTCTTCCGAAGACTTTCCAGCCATTCTCTAGAGAATTTCGTGCACGGCGTAGACCGGCCCGCCTGGCAGACGGTGTCCGACGCCTACCGCAAGGATGCCGTTCAACCACTCGTAGCGTGGATCCGATGTCGAAAAGCGCGGAGCGATCCGGAAGTAATAGGAGGCGGGATCGATATCCTCGCTGCGGGCGAGCCGCTCCATCACATCAGCCGAGCCGCGCCGAATGCCGGTGTAGGCCATCGAGATCAGCGCGCCATCCTCCGTCTGGAGGACAATGCGCGCATCGAGAAGAGTCGCACCGTCGCCGCGCACGATCACCCAATCAGTTCCGCCCGGGAGAACCCGGCCGCGCAGGCGGTCCCCGGTGAAATCGCCGCCCGTGATGTCGGAGACCCGCTGTTGCACCCCCGCTGGGCCGCCCGTCGCATGAATGGAGCCCACCGCGATGTTGGCGAGGAACAGCGGGCGACCTGCCAATACTGGCAGATTGGGCGTCTGGGCGTTGGCAGAGGGCATACGGGTCTCCTTCGTTTCAAACACCGGCGCGATCTGTGACCTCGATCCCGCCGTCGCCGCGGAGCGCGCGCGTGAGTGCGCGGCGGTCAAGGATCTTGAGGCGGTTGCGGCCGAGCTCGATCCAACCCTCGCGCTCGAACTCGTTCAGGATCTGGCTCGCGGTCTTCCGGGTCACGCCGATCATCTCCGCCAGCCCGCCCTGTCCGACAGTGATCCAACCACCGGCCCTGCCTTTGCCCAACTCCAAGAGGGACGAGGCCAGGCGCTGGCGCGCCGGCAGGCCGATCAGGTCGGCGATCTGTTGCAGCAGGGTTCGGGCGTTGAGGTAGGCCAATCGCACAACTGCCGCGAGGAACTCCGGCTCGATCTCGCTCAGTCGTTGGATCGTGGGCTGCGAGACGCTGAGAGCCAGCGTCGGCTCGACGCAGATCGCCGTGATGTTCGATCCGCCGCCGGTGGACAGGGAATGGCCGAATGCTGCGCCGGGCCCGACTTGCGTGAATTGGACGACCTGGTTGGCCGAACCCTGGCAATAGAGCGCGACAGCGCCTTCGATGATCGCCGTGACGCCACTGCCCGGCTCACCGGCCGCCTGACGCCATCGCCCCGCTGGGTGGCGTTCAAGCCGCCCCTCCTTCACCAGGATTTCCGGCAAGTCCTGCGCCAAGCCCTCTAGCCAGGGGCTGTTCGCCAGAACCTCCAAAGCTGTCAGGCGATCGTTTTTCATCGACCACAACGTAACAAAAGTGACGTAAGGCGCCCTGGGTCCCTGCTTTTGTCAACCAACGCGGCGGGAAACCGCCTCGCGCACATCGATTTCAAAGTCACGAGGTGACGACGTGGGCCACGAGAAACTGATCTACAGAGACATTGTTCGCATCGACCCGGCGCTGCTCGATGCAATCAGAGGCATGTCGGTCGCGGACATCTGCGACACCCTACCGGCCCCGATCAGCGCCTCGGCGCTGATGCATCGCTCGATCCGCGCGATCACGCCGGGTCTGAGGAGTTGCGGCCAGGCGATCACCGCTTTCGCGGCCAATGGAGACGGGCTGATCCCGCACGTCGCGCTTTATGTCGCCCAGGCGGGCGACGTTCTGGTGCTCTCCAACGGTCCGCAGGAAAGCGACTCGGCGCTCTGTGGCGGCAATGCAGCACTCGATGCGAAGGCCAAAGGCGTCGCTGGGGCCGTCTGCGATGGAGCGGTCCGCGATGTCGCGGCGCTGCGCGAGATGGGATTCCCGACCTGGGGGAAGGCCGTCACGGGGGCTCATGGCGGGAAGGAAGGCGTCGGCTGGGTCAACAAAGCGGTCAGCTGCGGCGGGGTCATCGTCAAACCCGGCGACATCGTCGTCGCCGACGATGACGGGGTCATCGCCTTTTCGCCGGCCTACGCCGAGTTCGTCGTGAAAGAGGTCGGTCGACTTCAGCAGCGGGACGCGATGGTCAAGGCGCGGATCGCCAACGGTGAGCGGCTCTTCGAAATGGCGAATTTCGGCGAGAAGGTGGAGATCCAGGACGGCGTCTGGCGGCTCGACCCGACTGAACGGGCCTGAGAAGTACAAATGAGGCCCTCACCGTAGAACTGCGGGAGAGCAACTGTCGGCCCAGTCAGATCAATCGGCCCGCGCCTCCTGCAATGCCGCCTCCTTGGCCCATTTGTAGTCGGCTTTGCCGTTGGCGGCCCGACGCACGGTGTTGACGACGATCAGGCGGCGCGGGAGCTTGTAGCCGGCGATCCGCCCACGGACGAAAGTCAACAGCTCACTCTCGTCGATCTCGCGGCCCGGCCTGGGCGAGAGCACGGCGGTGACCCGTTCGCCGAAGCGCTCGTCCGGCACGCCCACCACCAGGGCGTCCCAGACGCTGTCGTGGGCCTTGAGCGCCTCCTCCACCTCCTCGGGAAAGACCTTCTCGCCCCCCGTGTTGATGCACACGGAGCCACGGCCGAGCAGGACGAGCGAGCCGTCGGCCGCTACCTTGGCGAAGTCGCCGGGGAAGGAATAGCGCTGGCCGCGGATGGTGCGGAACGTGCGCGCGCTTTTTTCCGGGTCCTTGTAGTAGCCGATGGGCGCGAAGCCGCCGTTGGCGATCATGCCGATCTCGTCCGATCCCGGCTGCACCTCCTCGTCGCGATCGTTGAACACCTTGGTGGTCGGGTTGCGCTGAAACCGGGCGGTCTCGCCGGGCGGCGCGGCGCGCGAAACGATGCTGGCGCCCATGCCGCCCTCGGTCGAGCCCATGGCGTCGTGGATGGTGAGGTCGGCGAACTCCAGCAGGCTGCGCTTGATCTCGGTGGACAGCATCACCCCCGAAGACAGGATCTGCTTGAGGGACGAGAGGTCATAGGGCCTGCCCTCCACCTGCGCCTCCCGCAGCGCCATGAGCATGGGCTTTGCGAAGGCGTCGCCGACGATGGAGACGGTGGTCACCCTCTCCTTCTCGATCAACTGCCAGAGCGCGTGGGGTTCGAAATGCTCGTTTCGGAAGGTCACCGCCGCGCCGCCGAAGAAGTGGGCGATGAAGACACCGAGCCAGAGGCCCGTGCCGTGCATCAGCGGACAGGCGGGCAGGCTTACCGGCGTCGCTCCCGCCTCTTGCGCAGCCCGGATCGCCTCGGCGAGCGCCTCTCCCGTGCGGGGCGCGTCGGGACCGAGCACCGCGGCGGCCAGGCCCTGGGTGAAGTCCGCCTGGCGGTACATCACGCCCTTGGGCATGCCGGTCGTGCCGCCCGTGTAGAGCATGTAGATGTCGTCTTCGCTGGGCTCCAGGCGCGCCAAAGGCGTGTGACCTGCGATCACGGTCTCGAAGTCCAGGGCCCCCGGCAGATCGCCGCCGGAACCATCGTCGATGCGCACGAACAGCTTCAGCTTGGGCAGGCGCTCGCGGATCGCGGCCAGGCGCGGGGCGAACTGGGCGTCGAAGAACACCGCTTCGGCGTCGGCGTTCTCCAGCAGATAGATCAGCTCGTGCTCGACATAGCGGTAATTGACGTTCACCGGCACAGCGCGGGCTTTGAACACGCCGAACTGGGCCTCGAGGTACTCATTGGAGTTGTAGCCGTAGAGGCCGACCTTGGCGCCCGGCCCAATGCCGGCGGCCGCCAGAGCCTGGGCGATGCGGGCGGCGCGACCCTCGTATTCGCGCCAGGTTCGCCGGGCTTCGCCGTTGATCAGCGCCGGGCTGTCGGGCGCCAGGGCGGCGACCATCTCGAAGATGTCTGCGAAGCACCACTTCATGGCGGCAGCCCTCCCTTGATTGGTTCGCCAGAGGATCGTGCGAGATCATCCGTCGAACAATAGCCTCGCCCTGGGGATCGGCTCTGGCTCTTATGAAAAGCTTGCCGCACCTCCAAAAGCGACCATCAGTGGCGCCTCGATCAGCGAGTGGAGCTCGCCCATGCAGTTCACGTTCACGACCGAACAGCGGGAGTTCCGCGCCGTCCTGCGGCGCTTTTTCGAGGCTGCCTCGCCCCCGTCGGTCGTGCGCCGGCTGATGGACACCGAGGCCGGGTGGGAGCGTCCGCTCTGGCAGGACCTCAACAACCAACTCGGTCTCTGTGGCGTGTGCGTCCCGGAAGCCTACGGCGGCCAGGGCTTCGGGTTCGTGGAACTCGGCATCGTTCTCGAGGAGATGGGGCGCGCTCTGGTCTGTGCGCCGTTCTTCAGCTCCACGGTCCTGGCGACCGGCGCCATCCTGAACGGGGCGAGCGAGATCCAGAAGCAGACCCTGCTGCCGGATCTGGCGAATGGCGAGACGATCGCCGCCCTGGCCGTCACCGAGCCCGACGGCCGCTGGGACCTGGGCGGAATAGCGACCACGGCCTCCCAGGTCGGTGGGCGATACCAGTTGACGGGCGTGAAGAGCTTCGTCGTCGACGGACACACCGCCGACCTGCTGATCGTCGTGGCCCGACGGCCTGGCTCCGAGGGTGACGATGGTCTGTCGCTTTTCGCGGTCCGAGCCGACGCCGCCGGCGTGACGCGCACGCCGCTGCGCACGCTGGATCCCACCCGCAAACTGGCGAGGATCGAGTTCGCCAACGCCGAGGGCGAACTGATCGGCGAGCCGGAACAGGCCGCGGGGCCGATGACCAGGACCCTCGACCAGGCGGCCGCCATGCTGGCCAGCGAAATGGTCGGCGGCGCCGAGCGGCTCCGGGAGTCGGCGCTCGACTACGCCAATCTCCGCATGCAGTTCGGCCGGCCGCTGAGCTCCTTCCAGACCATGAAGCACAAGCAGGCCAACATGCTGGTCGATGTGGAGCTCGCCAAGTCGGCCGCCTATCAGGCGGCCCAGGCCGCGGCGGAAGACCACGCGGAGATGCCCGCGCTCGCCTCCCTGGCCAAGGCCGCAGCTTCCGAGGCCTATCTGCAGACGGCCATCCACACGATCCAGATCCACGGCGGCGTCGGCTTCACCTGGGAAAACGACACCCACCTCTGGTTCAAGCGCGCCAAGAGCTCGGAAGTCTTCCTGGGCGACCCCGCCTGGCGACGCGAACAGATGATGCGGGCCTGGGGCCATTGAGGGGGAGGGACAGGGGATGACCACGTCTGCCGAAGAGATGGTGCGCGCCGAGGTCCGGACCTGGCTCGAGGTCAATTGGGATCCGAACCTCGGCCTGATCGAGTGGCGCGAACGGCTGGTGGATGCTGGCTGGGGCGCGCCGGGCTGGCCGAAAGCCTTTTACGGGCGGGACCTGGAGCCTGCCCTTGTCGCTGTGGTCGATGAGGAGATGCGACGCGTGGGAGCGGTCGGCGTCGCCCGGGCTGGTCCGCGAAGACTGGCCATCCAGACCTTGCTGGCGCACGGCTCGGACGAGCAGAAGCGCGGGTTCCTCCGCAGGGCGCTGACAGGCGAGGACAGTTGGTGCCAGCTGTTCAGCGAGCCCGGTAGCGGCTCGGACCTGGCCGGCGCCCTGACCCGCGCCGACATGAAAAACGGGCGGTGGGTCGTCAATGGTCAGAAGGTCTGGACGACCAGCGCCCACCACGCCGACTGGGGTCTGCTCCTGGCGCGCACCGACTGGGACGTCTCCAAACACCAGGGACTGTCCTACTTCCTGATCGACATGCGCCAGCCCGGCGTCGAAGTGCGGCCCCTACGGCAGATGAACGGTCACGCATCCTTCAACGAAGTCTTCTTCACCGATGCGGACGTGGCGCCCGAGCACCTCGTCGGCGAATTGGGCGGCGGCTGGGCCGTGGCCAATACGACCCTGATGCATGAACGCCGAGGCTTCGACGGGATCGCGCCGGCGACGGCTGAGGCTTCGAAACGACAGGGTCGGGTCTACGACGAGGAACGGGCCGAAACCGCCATCGCGATGGAGCCCTACAAGTGGTACCCGCAGCGCGCCGGCCGGGTGGATCTGATCCTGCAGCGCGCCCGGGAGACCGGCAAGCTGAGCGATCCGGTGGTTCGCCAGGAAATCGCCAAGCTGCTGATCCTGACGCGCAGCGCCGAATGGACCGCGCGGCGGGCGCGCGCCGCACTGGCGCAGGGCCATACCCCCGGACCCGAGGGCTCGTTGGCCAAGCTGGTCGCCAGCCACATCGCGCGGGCGGCCGCTCGCGTGCACACGCTGATCTCCGGCGCGGACGCCATGCTCGCCGGACCCGAGGCGCCGATGGAGGGGATCATCGCCGAAGTCCTGATCTCCGTCCCAGCGGTCTCCATCGCCGGCGGCACCGACGAGATCCAGCGCAACATCATCTCCGAGCGGGTTCTTCGCATGCCCAAGGAGCCGGGTTTCGACGCCGA
>DASXGR010000202.1:0-9764 GCA_036488935.1 Caulobacteraceae bacterium
CGCCGCGAAGGCGGGCGCAAAAAAGTGCCCAAGCGCGACTCCGGCCACGATGCACAGAGCCACCCAAAGGGTGAGGTATCGCTCGAAGAGTGACACAGGGATTCTCGCTCCAGGTTTGTCGCCAGGCCGGCGTCAGGAAGCCGACGCAGTCGTGTTCGTAGTCTTGCCGATGGCGTCGACGCGGCGCTGAAGGGTCAGGCGGTCGAGACTTTCCATCGGAAGATTGGTGAACAGCTCAATTCGGTGACGCAGCATCCGGAAGGTGTCGGCGAAGACCAACCCGATCTCCGCGGGGCTGCCCTCCGCCGCAGCCGGGTCCGGCAGTCCCCAGTGGGCGCTGATCGGTTGACCGGGCCAGACCGGACAGACCTCAGCGGCGGCGTTGTCACAGACGGTGAATACGAAATCCAACACCGGCGCATCGGGGCCCGTGAACTCTTCCCAGCTCTTGGAGCGAAACTGTTCGACCTGAAAGTTCTGTCGTTCCAGCAACTCCAACGTATGCGGGTGGACTGCGCCTTTCGGCATGGAGCCCGCCGAGTAGGCTTTAAACTTCGGGCGGCCGACCCGATTCATGATCGCTTCGGCCATGATCGATCGCGCGGAGTTGCCGGTGCAGAGGAAAAGGACGTTGAAGGGCGTTTCCCCCATGGCGCGCCTCTAACAGCAGGCCTTCGCCGGCGCGGCGGCGCTCGCCGAGGCGCAGCAGGAGGACCCCTCATCCCGCGACTCGTCCTCGCCGTACACGACCGCCTCGCCGAACGTGTGGAAGGTCTCCCAGCGCAGGCCGGACGGATCGTTGACCCACGATTTGTCGGACCTGGCGTAACAGCAGGTCGTCGCCTCGAGGTCGCGGGTCGCCTCCCCGGCCGCCTTCAATCGCCCAGCCAGTTCGGCGAGTTCCTCCCCGCTCTCCACCTGGATCCCCAGGTGGTCGACGCCCGCGTTATCCGCCCGGTCGGAGATCGCGAAGTTCACGCGAGGATCATCGAGCATCCATTTCGCGTAGTCGTCTTTCACCACCGTCGGCTGAGCGCCAAACAGCGTCGTGTAGAAGCGGATCGAAGTGGCGAGATCGTCCACCGCCACATGGACGTGCATGCGCTTCATGACAGGACTCCAGAGGGTTGATCGCAACAGGCGGCGCCGCTCGTGACCTTCGCGAGCGGCTCGCAGATTTCTGGGCGGCCCTGACAGCAGTCTTCCGTCAGGTAGAGCAGCAGTTCGCTCATGGCGTCGTACTCGGCCGCATAGATGATCGAGCGGCCGTCCCGACGGCTCCTGACCATGCCGGCGTTTGCGAGGACGTTCAGCTGGGCTGACAAGGTGTTCGGGGGAATCCCAAACTCGCGCGCGATCTCGCCGGCCGGAAGGCCGGCTGGCCCTGCCTTCACGAGCCGCCGAAAGACGTTGAGCCGCGCATCCTGGGCCAACGCAGAAAGACGCTTGATCGCGATGTCGACTTCCATATTTCCACTATTCTGGAAATTTTCATCCCGTCAAGAGGCCGGCGAGTTTGACGGTGCGCCGGACCGAGGCCGCTCCTCCATCAGCCGCGACGCAAATCGCGGCTGGCCCTGGCCAGAGAGGCGAACGGCCGACATATTGAACTGCTGTTGGGGGTTAGGCGCACCAGCTCCGGACGCGGCCCCGAAGGCTTCCCGGGAAGCGACATCTTGAGGAACCGCGGATGCACGAGAGCGTGATGTCGCTTTGGCCGACCGTCCTGGCGTCCTTCCTGGCTTCGACGGTGGAGTTCGTCGAGGCGCTCACGGTGATCCTGGCGGTGGGGACCGTGCGAGGCTGGAGGGGCGCACTGAGCGGCGCCGGGGCGGCGGTGCTGGTCCTCGCGGTGCTGGTAGCCGCGCTCGGGCCGGCGCTGCAGATCGTCCCCCTGAACGCTGTCCGCGTGGCCCTGGGCGCGCTCATGCTCCTGTTCGGGCTGCGCTGGCTACGCAAGGCGGCCTTACGGGCCGCGGGCATCATACCTCTGCATGACGAGGCGGCGGCCTTCGAGAAGGAGACTTCGCGACTTCGTGGACAAGGACTGGGCGGAGGCGCCTTCGACTCGGTCGGCTTTGCCGCTTCGTTCAAGATCACGATGATCGAAGGCGCCGAAGTGGTCTTCATCGTCATCGCCATCGGCGCAGGCGGGCGCGGACTGCTCCTCCCGGCGTGCCTCGGCGCCGCGGCTGCGCTGGCGCTCGTCATCGCGCTGGGCGTCGCCGTGCATCGGCCCCTGGCTCAGGTCCCCGAGAACACGCTGAAGTTCATCGTGGGCGTGCTTCTCTCGAGCTTCGGCGCCTTCTGGTTCGGCGAGGGCCTTGGCATCCGCTGGCCCGGCGAAGATTGGGCGGTGCCGGCCCTGATCGTCGTCTTCGCTCTTACGGCCCTCGCGGCCGTCCGCCTGATCCCGGCCACCATCCCCGCGAGGCAGAAATCATGAGCTGGCTCAGGACCATTTGGGAAGAGTTCGTCGGACTGTTCATCGACGACATAAGCCTGGCCATCGCGATCGTCCTGTGGCTCGCGGCGGCCGGCCTCGTCGTTCAGCTGAAGTGGCTTCCGCCGGATCTCCAAGGCCCGCTGTTGGCGCTGGGCCTGGTGGTGATCTTCATGGAGAACACGCTGCGCCGCGCCCGGATGTGAACGACGGGCGCGCGTCGAGATCGATCAGCGGACCCGGGCGGGTTGACGACGCGGTTGCGTGGCGATCTTCGTCGCCCCGAAGCCGCGAAGCCCCGGCGCTGGAGAATTCGCGGGCGCAGGCTCGGAAAGAGACTCGATGATCGGACAGTCCGGCCGATCGTCGCCGTGGCAGGTCATGGCGAGCCGTCTGAGGGTCTCGCTCATTTCCTTCAGTTCCAGGACCTTCCGATCGAGGTCGTCTATGTGCTTCAGGGCGATCGACTTCACATCGGCGCTAGCCCTGTCGCGGTCGTTCCACAGCGCCACCAGTTCGCCGATCTCCTCGACCGAGAACCCCAGGTCCCGGGCCCGGCGAACGAACTTCAGCGTATGCACTTCGTTGGAGCCATAGGTGCGATAGCCTGACCCTGTGCGGTCGGCCGCGGGGATCAAGCCGATCGCCTCGTAATAACGGATCATCTTCGCCGAAACGCCGCTGGCCTTGGCGGCCTGCCCGATGTTCATGCGTCGGTCCCTCTGCTTCCTCGCCCAAAAGATCGGATCGAGGCCGGCGCCGGGCAAGTCGCCCCTATGCCGCAAAAGGGCGATGCGCCGCGTCTTCGCCTGCAACGAACGGCGCCCTGAAGCGCCGCAGCCGCAAGGCGTTGCTGACGACGAAGACACTCGACATCGCCATCGCCCCGGCGGCGAGCATCGGCGAGAGGAGCAGGCCGAGCACCGGATAGAGCACGCCGGCTGCGACCGGAATCAGCACCACATTGTAGGCGAAGGCCCAGAACAGGTTCTGGCGGATGTTCCGGATCGTTGCGTGGCTCAGGGCGATTGCGCCCGCGACGCCGCGCAGGTCGCCCGACATCAGGACGACGTCGGCGCTCTCGATGGCGATGTCGCTGCCCGTCCCGATCGCCAGGCCGACATCGGCGGCCGCCAGGGCCGGCGCGTCGTTGATCCCGTCCCCGACGAAGGCGACGCGCCGCCCCTCTCCGCGGAGCCGGGTGACTGCCTCGACCTTGCCCTGCGGCAGGACCTCGGCCACGACGTCTTCGATGCCGAGGCTCCTGGCGATCGCCGCGGCCGTGCGGCGGTTGTCGCCGGTGATCATCGCGACTTTCAACCCCAAGGCGTGCAGGGCGCGGATCGCTTCGGCGGCAGACGGCTTCACCGGATCGGCGACGGCGATCATCCCGGCCAGGCGGCCCTCGATGGCGACATAGAGCGGCGTCTTGGCCTCGTCGCCAAGGCGAGCGGCGTCCGCGGCGAAGACGCCAATGTCCAGGCCAAGCCTGGCCATCAGCCGGTCGGCGCCGATCTGGACCTTGCGGCCGTCGACCAATGCCTCCACGCCGAAGCCGGGTGTGGCCTCGAACGCGGTGACGCCGGGGAGCGAGAGGCTCGCGGTCCTGGCGGCCTCGACGATGGCTGCGCCGATCGGATGCTCGGAGGACGCCTCGACGGCCGCGGTCAGGCGCAGGACTTCGTCGCGGTTGAAGCCTTCGGCGACGACAAGGTCGGTCAGCGTCGGACGCCCCTGCGTCACCGTCCCGGTCTTGTCGACCGCCACGATACCGACGTCCCTCAGCGACTGCAGGGCTTCGCCCTTGCGGAAGAGCACGCCGATCTCGGCGGCGCGGCCCGTTCCCACCATGATCGAGGTCGGCGTCGCCAGCCCCATGGCGCACGGACAGGCGATGATCAGCACGGCCACCGCATTGACCAGCGCCAAGCCGAGCGCCGGATGTGGACCAAACAGGATCCAGACGGCGAAGGTGGCGAGCGCGGCAGCGATGACGGCCGGCACGAACCAGGCCGTAACCTTGTCGACGAGGGCCTGGATTGGCAGCTTCGAGCCCTGCGCCTGCTCGACCATGCGGATGATCTGGGCCAGCACCGTATCGGCGCCGGTCTTGGTGACGCGGAAGGAGAAGCTGCCGGTCTGGTTCATCGTGCCGCCGACCACCTCGGCGCCAGGCTCCTTGCGCACCGGCAGCGGCTCGCCCGAGATCATGGATTCGTCGACGAGGGAGGCGCCGTCGACGACCTCGCCGTCGACCGGGATCCGCTCACCTGGTCTTACCAGGACGTGATCGTTCGGCCGCACCTGGTCGAGCGGGATCTCCTCGTACTCGCCGTCCCGCAAGACCTGCGCCGTCTTGGGTTGCAGGCTTATCAGGCGCTTGATCGCCTCGGACGTCCGCCCCTTGGCGCGCGCTTCGAGATAGCGCCCGAGCAGGATCAGGGTGACGATGACCGCGGCGGCTTCGAAATAGACGTTCGCGGTTCCGCGCGGCAGGACGCCGGGCGCGAAGGTCGCGACGACCGAATAACCCCAGGCTGCGGTGGTCCCCAGCACCGTCAGGGAGTTCATGTCCGGCCCACCGCGCAGCAGGGCCGGTATGCCCTTGCGATAGAAGCGAAGACCGGGCCCAAAGATGACCAGGCTCGTGAGGACGAACTGCACATACCAGCTCATCCGCATGCCGATCCCGTTCATGACCAAGCGCTCGACGGCGGGCAGGTGGGACCCCATCGCCAGCAGGAAGACCGGGATCGTGAGCACGCCGGCGAACGCGAGCGCGCGACCCAAATCGCGCCGTTCTCGGTCGCGCCCCTCGGCCTGCGCGTCCGTCGCATCCCGCGACCCGGTCAGGCGCCGCGCCTGATAGCCGGCCCCACGCACGGCGGATTCCAGGCTCTGATCGGCGAACCCGGCGAGACGCCGCACGGTGGCGCGCTCGGTCGCGAGGTTGACCGAAGCCTCGAGGACGCCGGGCGTCGCCTTGAGCGCCTTTTCAACCCGACCCACGCACGAGGCGCACGTCATGCCCTCGACGCCCAGCTCGATGGTCTCCTCGCATGCAGCGTAGCCGGAGTTGTGGATCGCCTGGGCGACCGCAAGCGGATCGGCCGCGTCCTTGAAGGTCACGTCCGCGCGCTCGGTGGCGAGATTGACCGATGCGCTGGCGACACCCGGTACGCCGCGGATCGCCTTTTCCACGCGACTGACGCACGAGGCGCACGTCATCCCCTCGACCTGGAGGCTGACGCCAGCGTTGGTCGGCGGCGGGTCCTGATCCAATGTCGCGATTGCAGCGGCCGAGCCCATTAAGCGGCTCCTTTCCTGGTTCACTGCACGTCCAGATGGGGTTTCCAACATTGGGAAGGTCAAGACCCATGTCGCGCCGCGAGGGCCTATTGACCTTCCAAGTATGGCAAGCCGCACGACGTCGGCTCCCTCAGTTGAAAGGAGCTTGCGAATGCAACGCTACAAGGCGCCCGAGATGAGTTGCGGCCATTGTGTCTCGGCGATCGAGACGGCCGTGAAGAAGGTCGATCCCCACGCCGTCGTCTCGGCAGACCTTGCCAGCCATCAGGTGACCGTCGAGACCCAGGTCAATAGCGACCGGATCGCGGCGGCGATACGCGCAGCCGGTTATGAGAACGAACCGGTGGCTGTCTGACACTGAGAATTGCCAGCCCCGCGTAAGCCGGCGCCGCAAGGGAACAACGATGTCCGCGAAGATCGCAATGGCGTCCAGCGAGCCCTCCCGCCGCCGGTTCATCGAGGGGCTGGCCCTGGCCAGCGGCGCCGCGGTCATCGCCCGGCCGACGTGGAGCCGGGGCCAGGGAACCGCCGCGCCGGGCGTGCTCAGTGGCGAGACAATCGACCTGAGGATCGGCGAAAGCCCGATCAACATTACCGGTCACCCGCGAATGGCGACGGCGGTGAACCGAACCGTGCCGGCGCCGATCTTGCGGCTTCGTCAGGGCCAGAACGTCACGATCAATGTCGCCAACACCCTGCGCGAGCCCGCGTCGATCCACTGGCATGGGCTTCGCCTGCCCAACGACATGGACGGCGTGCCGGGACTGACTTTCCCGGGCATCGCCCCCGGCGAAACCTTCACCTATCGGTTCCCGATCGTTCAGAGCGGCACGTACTTCTATCACAGCCATTCGGGGATGCAGGAGCAGACCGGCCTCTACGGCGCTCTCGTTTTGGCCCCTCCCGAGAAGGAACCTTACGACTACGATCGGGAATACGTGATCCAGTTATCGGACTGGACCGACCAAGATCCGATGAAAATCTTCTCCAACCTCAAACAACAGAGCGATTTCTATAATTACCACAGGCAGACGCTTGGCGATTTCTTGAAAGAATCTCACGAAAAGGGCTTCGGGCCGACCTGGGCGGAATGGTCCATGTGGGCGAAGATGCGGATGAGCCCAACGGACATCATGGATGTCACCGGGGCGACCTACACCTTCCTGGTCAACGGCCAGCCGCCGGCCGCAAACTGGACTGCCCTGTTCAGGACTGGCGAACGGATCCGGCTGCGGTTCATCAACAGCGCCTCGATGTCGACCTTCGACGTCATGATCCCCGGCTTGCAACTGACGGTCGTAGCGGCCGACGGCAGCGACGTGCGGCCGGTCACGGTCGACGAATTCCGCATCGGCGTGGCGGAGACCTACGACGTGATCGTCGAGCCGCGGTCCGACCGCGCTTACGCCATCTTCGCCCAGGCGGAGGACCGCTCCGGCTACGCCCGAGGCACACTGGCCCCTCGACCGGGTCTGGTCGCTCCGGTCCCGCCGATGGACCCCCGTCCTGTCCGCACCATGACCGACATGGGCATGGCCGGCATGAAAGGCATGGGCGGCGTGACCATGGGCGCCAAGCCCGGCGGGGACATGCCGGGCATGAAGATGTCAGGGAAGGATATGTCCGGAATGGATATGTCGGGCATGGACATGTCTGGGATGGACATGCCGGGCATGGACCACTCGGCGATGGGCGCGAAGGCCAGCGCTCCGGCGAAGGCGCCCGTGGTCGTCAACGCCGATGGTGTCGACCCGAGGACTCTGGCGGGGAGTCCATCCGTCGCGAGCGTCGCAGCGTCGCCGATAGACCGGCTGAACCAGGCTGGAGACGGGCTCGACGGCAATGGCCGCAAGGTTCTCGCCTATTCGGACCTGCGCGCCCTCAAACCTGACCCCGACACGCGCCCTCCCGACCGGGAGATCGAGTTTCACCTGACGGGGAATATGGAAAGGTTCATCTGGGGCTTCGACGGGAAGAAGTTCTCACAGTCCAAGCCCATTCAAGTGAAGCTCGGCGAGCGCGTGCGCTTCACCCTGATCAACGACACGATGATGGAGCATCCGATCCATCTGCACGGCTTCCTGTTCTCGGTGGAGAACGGTCAGGAAGGCGCACTGCCGCTGAAACATACGATCAACGTCAAGCCCAGCGAGAAGATGAGCTTCGTCTACACCGCTGATGCGCCCGGCCGCTGGGCGTTCCACTGCCACCTGCTCTACCACCAGGAAGCCGGCATGTTCCGCACGGTGCTGGTCGGATGAAGGCCTCGATCCTCCTCGCGACCGTCTGCGCCCTCGCCCTCGCCCTCGGCGCAGCGAGCGCCGAGGCGCAGGTCGCCCAGACGCAGGCCGACCAGACGCAGGCCACCCCGGCGCAGACCGTTCAGCCGCAGACCGCGCAATCGCAGACCGCTCAGTCACAAGCCGTCGCGAACCCGAACAACACCTCACCTTATGGCCAGGCGATGGGGGACAACCAGGTGTCGGCGCACCTGCTGGTCGAGCAGCTCGAGGCGCGGCTCGGGAACGGCGGCGCGGATCTCCGGTGGGAAACCCAGGGCTGGGTCGGCACCGACGAATGGAAGCTATGGGTCCGGGACGAAGGCGAACGGCTGAGCGAAGGCCGGGTCGAAGACGGTCAGCTCGAGGCCTTCATAGCCAAGCCGATTTCGACCTACTGGAACGTATTGGTGGGCGGCCGCTACGACCTGGATTCCGGACCTGGCCGGGGCTGGGCCGCCGTCGGGATCGAGGGGCTCGCGCCCCGTTTCTTCAACGTCAGCGCGACCGCCTACGCCGGGCCGCAAGGCCTGGCCGGCAAGATTGAGGTCTATTACGACCAGCTGATCACCAATCGGCTGATCCTCGAGCCGCAAGCCGAATTCGACCTCTACAGCCAGAACGATCCCGCCCGGAAGGTCGGCGCGGGGCTCTCGGACATCGATGCGGGCATCAGGCTCCGCTATGAGATAACCCGGAAAATCGCGCCGTACATCGGCGTCGCCTGGCAGCCGGTGTTTGGCCGCACGGCCGACTACGCGCACGCCGCTGGGGAGGACACCGGCCCCGCCGTCCGCTTCGCTATCGGGATCACGAGCTGGTTTTAGGCCTTGAACCGAAGAGCCCGGTTCAGCGTCGGCGGCGTGGAACCGGATCGGGCTTTGGGCTCTGTCGAAAAGCTGACCGCCGCTTTTCTTGTCACATGCCGGGTCAGGGCGAGGCAGCGCATAATGCGATGGCGCCTCTGGCCCCACGCAATGGCCCCGGCCCTTGCCGTAGGGTCAACCCGCCCTAACTCCACGTCAGGAGAACAGCGCCATGGCATCACCTTTTGACGGCTTGGAAGTCGAGAAGCAGCTGCGCCCCACGGCGCGGGACTTCACTTTCGACCTCAACCACCAACTCGACTCGGTCGTCGTCCTCCACTCTCGCGTTCCAGCGGACGCCTTCACCGCAGATACGCTCGGGAAGGAGCGCCTGGGCAATGGCGTCGTCATCGGGCCCGATGGCCTTGTCCTCACCATCGGATACCTGATCACGGAGGCCGAGGAAGTGACCCTGCTCGCCAACGACGAGCGCGCCATTCCCGCTCACGTGCTTGGGGTCGATCAGGTCACCGGCTTTGGCCTCGTCCATGCGCTCGAACCCATCGGGCTGCCCGCCCTGCCGCTGGGTGACTCTCGCAAAATCGATGGCGAAGCGCCGATCGTGCTGGCCGGCGGGGGCGGCGTGCCCCACGCCATCGCAGGCCGGATCCTGGCGCGGGCGCCCTTCGCCGGCTACTGGGAATACCTCCTGGACGAGGCCCTGTTCACCGCGCCCGGGCACCCGCACTGGAGTGGGGCGGCTCTCATCGCGCCCTCGGGATCCCTGATCGGCGTGGGATCGCTGCAGATGGCTCAGCAGACGCGCGGCGGCAAACCCGCCCTGATCAACATGTGCGTGCCGATCGAGCTGTTACCCCCCATTCTGGACGACCTCTCGCATGGGCGGCAGGCCCATGCGCCAAGGCC
>DASXGR010000236.1:0-11233 GCA_036488935.1 Caulobacteraceae bacterium
CTCCAACCGCTGGCAGGACGCGCTGGAGGTGACCAACCGCGCCTGGCAGGCGGATACTCTTCCGTGGGACGATCACCTGGCGCGCGACGGGCGGGTCATGGAGATGCTCAGCGAGCACCAGTGCCAGGGCTGGCTCGAGGGCTACCTGCTCACCGGCCGGCACGGCTTCTTCTCGTGCTACGAGGCCTTCATCCACATCGTCGATTCGATGTTCAACCAGCACGCCAAGTGGCTGAAGGTGTGCAACGAGATCCATTGGCGGCGGCCGGTCGCCTCGCTGAACTACCTGCTCTCCAGTCACGTCTGGCGGCAGGACCACAATGGTTTCAGCCACCAGGACCCGGGCTTCATCGACCATGTGGTGAACAAGAAGGCGGAGGTGGTGCGCGTGTACCTGCCGCCCGACGCCAACTGCCTGCTCTCGGTTACAGACCACTGCCTCCGGAGCCGCAACTACGTGAACGTCATCGTCGCCGGCAAGCAACCCGCGCCGCAGTGGCTGACGATGGACGAGGCGATCCGCCACTGTGAAGGGGGCCTCGGCATCTGGGAGTGGGCCAGCAACGATCGTGGCTCCGAGCCCGACGTGGTGATGGCCTGCTGCGGCGATGTGCCGACCCTGGAGACGCTGGCCGCCGTCCAGCTCCTGCGCGAGCACGCCCCCGAGCTGAAGATCCGCGTGGTCAACATCGTCGACCTGATGCGTCTGCAGCCGGAAGCGGAGCATCCGCATGGCCTGTCGGACCAGGACTTCGACGCCCTCTTCACCACGGACCGGCCGATCATCTTCGCCTTCCACGGCTATCCGTGGCTGATCCACCGCCTGACCTACCGCCGCCACTGCCACGAGAATCTGCACGTGCGCGGCTACCGGGAAGAAGGCACGACGAGCACGCCCTTCGACATGTGCGTGATGAACGGGCTCGACCGCTTCCACCTCGTCGGCGAGGTCATCGACCGGGTCGGCAAGCTCGGCGCGCGCGCCGCCTATGCCAAGCAGGCGATCCGCGACAAGCTGATCGAACATCGCGAATACATCTGCCGCTACGGCGACGACATGCCCGAGATCGCCGGGTGGAAGTGGGGCGGCGGCGAGCGGCGGACCGGCAGCTCGACCGAAGCCGACAACGTCTGAAGGCTGCGGTCGTCTTGCGCCTCTTCGCCATCCGCCACGGCGAGACCGAGTGGAGCCTGAACGGACGGCACACCGGCGCGACCGATCTGCCGCTCACCGACAATGGGCGCCGGTTGGCAGGCCAGCTGAAGGCCGCGCTCGCCCCCCATCGCTTCGAGCTGGTGATGGTCAGCCCGATGCTGCGCGCCCGGACCACCGCAGAGCTCGCCGGGCTTGCCGAAGAAGCTGTCGTCGAACCCGACCTGATGGAGTGGAATTACGGCGAGTACGAGGGCCTCACACACGCGCAGATTCATGCCGACCGGCCGGGCTGGATGGTCTTTCGCGACGGCTGTCCCAGCGGAGAGGCGCCAGCGGAAGTGGGCGAGCGGGCGGACCGGGTGATCGCAATGGCGCGCGCGGCCGGCGGCGACGTCGCCGTGTTCGCCCACGGCCACATCCTGCGCGTCCTCGCCGCCCGCTGGATCGGCCTGCCGCCCCAGGCCGGCCAGCGCTTCCTGCTCGGCACCGGCACGCTCTGCATCCTCTCCGACTACCGCGGCGTCCCCGCAATCGAAGTCTGGAACGGCCCGCTCGAGGGGTGATGAAACAAACGCGCTCTCCTTCTGCTCACGCGATTACTGGAGAACTCGCCGCTCTTTTTCTCCCGTCATCCCGGGCCGTAGCGAACCCGGCCATAGGCCGGGTGAAGCGAGGACCCGGGACCCAGGTGACTGGGACGGGTGCCAGGGTTCGCGAACCGCAGCGCCGCTGGCGTGGCCCCTGGGTCCCGGGTCCTCGCTTCGCTCCGCTCGCTACGGCCCGGGATGACGGATGAAGTTGGGAGTTCTGCAATATTCCCTTCGTGGGGAAGGCGGATCAGCGCGCCTGCCCCCCCTCAGAACCCCAGCATGACCGCCAGGGCGCCGGCGGCGAGGCCGAACAGGACGACGCCGAGGGCGACCGCGCCCAGGATGCGGGGAGAAAACGCCGGGGCCACCATCGCCATGGACGGCAGGCTGATCGGCGGGAGGGTCATCAGCAGCGCGCCGGCGGGGCCCGCGCCCATGCCCAGCGAGAGCATGGCCTGGATGATCGGGACCTCGCCTGCCGTGGGGATCACGAACAGGGCGCCGGCGATGGCGAAGGCGGCGATCCACTGGATGTGATTGCCGATGTCGGGGCCGATGACCGGAAACAGCCACGCGCGCGCTGCGCCCAGCAGCAGCACCAGGATCGCGTATTCGGGAACCAGCTGCACGGTCATGCGCGCCAGGATCGTGAGCCACCGGCGCAGCGGCGCCTCCGGCGGCGCGGCGGCGATGTCGGGGACCACGGTCTCCGCCGTCGCAGCCTCGCCCGGCGAGCTCATGCGGTTGGCGAGCCAACCAAGGCCAAAGACCATCAGGACGCCGAGGACCAGCCGCAGCGCGGTCCAGCGCCAGCCCAGGACGAAGCCCGTGAACACCAGGGTCGCCGGGTTAAGCACCGTGTTGCCGAGCCAGAAGGCGATGGCGCCGCCCGCCGACGCCTTTGCCCGCCGCAGCCCCACCACCATCGGCGCGGCGCAGCAGGTGCACATCATCCCGGGCAGGGCCAGCAGACCGCCCGTCACCGCGCTACCGAACCGCGTCCGGCCGAGCCAACGCGCAACCCAGTCGGCGGGCAGCAGCGCCTGCACGCCCGATCCCAACGCCAGGCCGAGGACCAGCGCCTTCCAGATCGCTTTCCCGTAAGCCTCCGCATAGGCCAGCGCCGCGCCCCAGGAGGCCGCCGGCGCGTGGGCCGCCTTGCCCATGAGGATCGAGGAGCCGATCGAATGGTGGGCCGCCGCCGTGAAGGCTCGGTCCCAGTAGGGCAGCCACTTCACATACAGGAGGCCGGCGACCGCGACCGCCAGGAACAGGATCCAGCGCGGCGCCGGGTTGAGGGTGCGGGCTTGCGACATCCGCGGGTCCGATCGGATTACAGAAACAGGCCCGCCTTTTGACCAGCCGGGCCTCGCCGATCAACCCCGCGTCGTCCGCGCCACAACCTCACACCGACCGCAGGAACCCGAGGAGGTGGTCGAAGTAGATCGCCTGGTCGTCCCACATGCAGAGGTGGCTGCCATTGGGACAGATGGCGGAGCTGGCGTTCGGCATCAGCGTGGCCATGCAGCGCATGTCGTTCGGGTCCATCTCGTCGTGCTCGGCGCCGATGGTCAGCGTCTTGACCTTGATCTCGTGCAGCCTGTCCCAGCGCTCCCAGTCCTTGAAATTGCCAGTGACGAGGAACTCGCTCTTGCCTTGCATGGTGTTGTAGATCGTCGCGTTGACGTGCCGAAGGCACCGCGTCAACGACTCCGGCCATGGCTGAATCCGGCAGAGCATCTTGGGATAGAGATCCTCCATCATGATCTTCGTGTATTCGGGACTGTCGTAGTCTTGACGGGCTTCGAGCGCGTTCAGCCTCGACAGCTGTTCGGGCGACAGCAGCGACACCTTTAGCGCCGCCGTGCGCTTCAGATAGGACTGAATGCCGGCCGTCATGTCGGAAATCACGAGCCCGCGAAGGTGCTGCTGGTACTTCAGAGAATACTCGATCGCGAGCATTCCGCCCCAGGAGTGGCCATAGAGGACAAACTGGTCGAGCCCGAGGCCCCTGCGGACCTCCTCGACTTCCTCGACATACCTCGGCAGCGTCCAGAGCGATGTGTCTTCCGGCTGATCGGAATTGTTCACGCCGAGCTGATCGTAATAGTACATCTCGATCCCAGCCTGCGGCAGGAACGATTCCATCGCTTCCAGGTATTCATGGCTGAAGCCGGGACCGCCGTGCAGCAGCAGCACCTTCACGGGCCCGCGCCCGAGCCGCTTTGTCCAGACCTTGTACTTGCCGCCCACCACCGGGACCATCCGGATGCCCGCGGTGCGAATGCCGGGCGGGTTGAGACCGTCGGGCGTCGTGACCGTGACGTCGTCGCCAGCCGCCGGGTCCGCCGACGCCGCAGCGCCAGCGTCGGCCATCACGGCCGCCGCGCCGGCGGCGGCCAGGAAGCTGCGACGAAGCATAGTTTCCTCCACTCGGATCGTTTCCCGGGCATAGACGCCACGGCCGGCAAGCACAGCAATGCCGGTCTTTGCGATTGGTGGAGACTAAGTGCGGTCGAGGCCCTACCCGTGGCCCCCGGACGGCGCAGTGTCGTACTCGTCCCTTCGCCGCGGCCAGTTGGGATAGGCCGCGTCGTCGCGGCCTTCCGGCGTGATGTCCAGGTAGTGGTTGGCGCCCAGCAGCGCGTCCAGGCCGCGCGCATAGGTGGAATAGGTGTGGAACACCTCTCCCGCTGCGTTCCTGTAGAACACGCTGACTCCCGGGAGTTCACGGGTGAGATAGCGCGGATCGGTCTGGATGGTCCCGAAGTTGTAGTCGACGTGGCCGGCGGCGATTTCCTCGTCGGTGAACGACACGTGGAAGTCGTAGTTGAAGTCGGCGGCCTGCGAGGACACCCACTCGAAATCCCAGCCCATTCGCGCCTTGTAGGACAGCAGCTTGTCGAGCGGCGCTCGCGAGACGGCGATGATCTTCACATTGTGCCGCTCGAGGTGGGGCGCAGGCCCATCGATGTGCTCGGCCTGGAAGGTGCAGCCGGGGCACGCGGCGCTCCACTCCGGGTCGTACATCAGGTGATGGACAATGAGCTGGTCATGGCCGCCGAACAGCTCCGGCAGGGTCTTCTTCCCCTCCGGCGTGTCGAAGACATAGGCCTTCTCAACCTTCACCCACGGCAGCGCGCGCCGCTGCGCCGCCAGCGCGTCCCCCTCGCGCATGTACGCCTTCTCCCTGGCCAGGAGCGCAACACGCGCCGCAAGCCATTCCTCCCGGGACACGACCTTGGACGAGGCCATGACATCTCCTCCATCTGCGTTGTGGGGCGTTCAAAGCGGACGTTGCGACCATCGCGGATCAGGATCAACCCGCAGCGCCTACGCCGACTCCTCATCGTCCTTGTCGTCGGCGAACGCGCCCCGCCCTCGCATCCTCAGTGTTCGTGGACTGCGGACACCCAACGCGCCGCCGCATCGGCGCTATCCTGCGGCGTTGTATTGAACGCAATCGGCGTGCCGGGAGCGGCTTTGTGTACGGCGTTCACGACAGTCTCCAGCAACAGGAGATTCCGCGGCGGAAGGCGGACTCCAGCGCCGACGACCACGCAATCGTATCTCGCGGCAGAAAGCGTCCGCTCCACGGTCGGACCCGCAGTTGCGTCGGGCAGGATCAGGCACGTCTCGGCCCGCCAGCCGCGCGCCGTCATCTGCGCCAATCCAAGGTCAATTCCGGCCTGGATCTTCTCCGCATTCATTCCGGGCGGCAGCGCGGGATCCGAATAGTCCACGGCTTCGGGCAGCAGGCCCACCAGCAGCACGCGTGTCATGTTCTCTTCTCCCTCGATCATCGCGGTCAACTCAGATGCAAAAGGGAGGCAGCGCCCTGCCCGGTTGCACTCGAAGGCCTCACCCCGGCACGGTCGCCCAATCCTCCGGCAGCCGCGGGATCGGCCAGGCCGGATCCGGTCGCCAGTCCGGCCAGTCTTCGTTGAAAGGCGCCGCGCGCCGCTCGATCATGTCGACGACCCGCTCGCCTTCCCGTCGGATCTCGAGCGCCTCGGCCTCGGTGGCCCAGCCCAGCTCGGACAGACGGGCGAGGTGGTCCTCGTCCTTCCACTTCCAGCGCAGGTCCGGGCCGGCGACGATGTCGAGTTCCTGGTCCCAGGTCACGACGCCCCCGCCCGCGCGGCGGAACGGCGCCTGCATGTCCACATACCAGCACAGGAACGGCCCGCCGCCTTCGCCCCAGAACAGAGAGATGGCGTGCGCCGCGCCGGCCGGCAGGATCATCAGGGCGTCGGTTGTATGGCGCGTCTGCGGGCGCGGCGGCGTGATGGCTCCCGTCTCGTGGTCGAAGAAGCTCCACTGCCGAACCGAACCGGCCGGCTCGTAGACGATCAGGCGATCTGGCGTGTCGTCGACCACGATCGCCGGATGCGCGAACCAGACGGCGCCCCGCCAGACGTGCCGGACGGGGATCACGTCTCCCACGCACCAGGTCGTCAGGTTGTTGTCGGGCACGGAGCATCCCCACCCTTCGCGCGACGTAGCTCCGCCCAGTCAAGCAGCGCCAGGAACACCGGCCCAAGGCCACGCCCAAGTTCGGTCAGGCGGTATTCGACCTTGGGCGGAACCTCAGGATAGACGGTGCGGGAGATGACGCCGTCGGTCTCCAGCGCGCGCAGCTGCTGGATCAGCATCTTCTGCGACACGCCGGGAATGGCGCGCTGAAGGTCGGAGAACCGCATCACGTCCTCGCCGTAGAGGTGGGCGAGGATCATCATCTTCCACCGCCCTTCGATGACGCCGAGCGCGTCCTGCACCTCCGCCGCGCATCGGCTGCGAGGCCGCTTTGAATAGACAGATCTGCGCGGGTCCAAGGCAGTTACCTTTTGGTGAGTACCATACGAATTCGTCCGTTCTTGCTGAATTTACTCCGTCGCCGATATTCGCGGAAGCCGGCCCTGCGGCCGGTTGCTGTGCAAAGGGAATGACGCGTGACCGAAAACATTCGCCGCATCGTCACCACCCACGACGATCGCGGCGCCGCGATCGTGCTGTCCGATACGGGCGTCGCGATGAAGGGCCTCGCCGGCGCCGACGCGAAGAGCGCCGTCGTCTGGACCACCGGATCCGTACCCGCCGACAATCTTTTCGATGACGCAGGCGACACGCGTGACGCAGGCGCCTCACTGAAGGACGGGTCGGTCCTGCGCGTCACTGAGTTTGGTCCAGGATTTGTGTCCCCGATGCACCGCACGCTGTCGATCGACTACGCCATGGTGCTGTCGGGCGTCCTGGAGATGGAGCTGGATTCCGGCGCCGTGGTCTCGCTGCGTCCCGGCGACACCGTGGTTCAGCGCGGCGGGGCCCACCTTTGGCGCAACCCCAGTCCCGATACGCCCTGCCGCATCCTCATCTGCATGATCGAGGCGCAGCCCGTCGTCGTCGACGGCCGGACCCTGAAGCAGACGCCCACGTGGCGGATGCTCGCCTCTCTACTTCAGTCGAAGCTCTCGCGCGGGAGGATCGCGGCATGAAGGCTTATCGATTCGACAGCTTCGATAGTCTCGACGCCCTGCGCGTGCGCGAGGAACCGGACCCTCGGCCCCAGCGCGGCGAGGTCCTCATCCGCGTGCGCGCGGTCTCGTTGAACTATCGCGACATCGCCATGGTGCTCGGCCGTTATCCCCGGCCTTGCCGCCCCGGCCTGATCCCCACCAGCGACGCAGCCGGCGAAGTGCTGGAAGTCGGCGAGGGCGTGGAGGCGTTCAGGCCGGGCGACCGGGTGATCAGCGTCTTCCATCCACGCTGGTTCGGCGGCGAGGTCCCCTCCACCATCCTTCACGACAGCTACGGCGCTGAGGCGGACGGCTGGCTGGCCGAGCTGAAGGTCGTCAGCCAGGAGGCCGTAGCGCCCGCGCCCGCCAATCTCTCCGACGAGGCGGCCTCCACCCTGCCCTGCGCGGGCCTCACCGCATGGACTGCGCTAGCGGGGCCGACGCCGATCCGGGCGGGTCATTCCGTGCTGGTCCAGGGTTCGGGCGGCGTCTCGGTCTTCGCGCTGCAGCTCGCGCGCACCTTGGGCGCGAAAGTAATCGCGACCACCTCCAGCGCCGCGAAGGCGGAGCGGCTGAAGGCGCTGGGCGCTGCGGAGGTGGTCAACTACGTCGAGCAGCCGCAATGGGGCCGCGAGGTCCGCGCGCTCAGCGGCGGCAGGGGCGTCGACCGCGTCGTCGAGGTCGGCGGTCCCGGAACCATAGCCCAGTCCCTTCGCGCCGTCGCCGTGGGCGGCGAGATCGCCTCGATCGGCTTCCTCAGCACCGACAATCCAGGGATCGACTTCTTCCAGCTGAAGGCCAGCGGCGCGACGTTCCGCAACATCGCAGTGGGTGATCGCGCCGGCCTGTTCGAACTGGTCCGGGTCGTCGCCATGACCGGCCTCCAACCGGTCATTGACCAGGTGTTTCCGTTCGAGGCGGCGAAAGACGCGTTCGAGCGACTGGAGAGCGGCGCGCAGTTCGGCAAGATCGTCATTCGCTGCGACTGAGAGGGTTGGAGAACTTAACCGGTCCCCGATTGACCAATCACATCCGCGGCCTTTGACGAGGCGGGAGTCTGGGCCAAACTCCTCACGGAGGAGCGCCAAGATGATCCGCAAACCGATTTCGGCCGACTCGCACATCACCGAGCCGCCCAACTGCTATGTCGACTACATCGACCCGGCTTTCCGCGAACGCGCGCCGCGAATTCATCAGCTGGACGGGGTCGGCGACGCCTTCGTGGTCGAGGGGATGGCGACCCCGGTGCCGCTGGGCCTGCTGGCCGCAGCCGGCAAGGATCCCAAGGACATCACCACCGGCGGCGTCGCCTTCAAGGACCTCTGGCGCAGCGGCTGGGACCCGAAGTATCGCCTTGCCGACCAGGATCGTGACGGCGTCGGCGCCGAGCTGATCTACCCCACCGTCGGGATGCTGATCTGCAATCACCCGGACTTCGATTTCAAGAAGGCCTGCTTCGAAGCCTATAACCGCTGGCTTGCCGAGTACTGCGCCGAGGCGCCGGACCGGCTGCACGGCCTGGCGCAGGTTTCGATGCGCACGCCCGAGGACGGCGTCGCCGAGCTGCATGGCGCCAAGGCGATGGGCTTTCGAGGCGTAATGATGCCGGGCGATCCGGCGGTCGAGGACTATGACAGCCCCATCTACGATCCGGTCTGGGCGACGGCGGTCGAGCTCGGCCTGCCGCTCTCATTCCACATCCTCACGACCAAGTCGGGCACGCTGGCCCAGAATGCGCGCGGGCCGCGGATCAACGGCTTCCTTTCGATTATCCGGGGAAATCAGGACATCATCGGCACGCTGATCTTTGGCGCTGTGTTCGACCGCCATCCAGATCTCAAGATCGTCTGCGTTGAGGCCGACGCCGGCTGGGCGCCCCACTACATGTACCGCATGGACCATGCGTACGAGCGGCACCGCTACTGGATGAAGGCGCCGCCGCTGGAGCGGATGCCGAGCGAGTACTTCCGCGAGCACATCTATATGACGTTCCAGGACGACTGGGTGGCGTTCAAGACGCGCGACCTCGCCAACGTGCGCCGGCTGATGTGGGCGAGCGACTTCCCCCACTCGGACTCGACCTGGCCCAACTCCCAGAGCCTGCTTGCCGAGCACACGGCGGACATGAGCGAGGATGAGCGCAACTGGATCTGCCACGACAATGTCGCGGAACTCTACGGCCTGCCGAATTAGAGCGAACTCCCCCTCCGAAACTTTCAATTTTATCCGTCATCCCGGACGCAGGGACCCCGGCCTCGGGCCGGGGGACCGGAGATCCGGGACCCAGCCTCCACGACCTCTCCACGGCGAACAACGCTGATTGCATCAACGACAGCGCGCCTTTTGGAACCGCAGCGGCGAACAGCGTCCAGATCGTGGAAGCTGGGTCCCGGATCTGCGCGCTCTGCGAGCGCTCCGTCCAGGATGACGAGGAAGAGCAGCGGAGCGTTTTGCGACAATCCTCATGTGAGGGGAGGGACAAAAACAGGAGCTACACCCTCAACCCCAACCGCCCGATCAAGGCTCCCTCATCGATTGCCCCCGTCCCCGCCCCGAACGTCAGGCTCGACTCCCGAACCCGCCGGGTCACGAACGCGCCGACCACTGCCGGTTCGGCGTGCCGCGACAGGGTCGCCGCCGCGAGCGCCACGCCCAGGCGCTCGATCGCGTGGCGCGCCGCCGGCTCCCGGATCGGCTCGGTGAGCAGTTGCTCTGTCTCCTCCGCCACCTCCCTCAGCACCCCCTCACCCGCCGCCTCGCGCACCTCCGCCAGCAGCGCCTCCCGCGCGTCCGGCTCGCGGGCCAGGGCCCGCAGCAGGTCGAGCGCGATGACGTTGCCGCTGCCCTCCCAGATCGCGTTGAGCGGCGACTGGCGGAAGACGCGCGCCATCGGCGCCTCCTCGATGAACCCCGCGCCGCCGAGGCACTCGAGCGCCTCAGCCACGACGGCCGGCGCGCGCTTGGTCACCAGGTACTTCGCGATCGGTAGGCCGATCCGGGCGAAGGCCGCCTCGCGCGGATCCTCGGCCGCCCGGTCGAGCGCCTGGGCCAGCCGGAACGCCAGGGCCGCCGCCCCTTCGACGTCCAGAGCCAGGTCCGCGAGCACCGCGCGCATCAGCGGCTGATCGATCAGCCTGCGCTGGAAGGCGAGGCGGCGCTCGACATGCCAGGCGGCCAGCGCCCCCGCTTGGCGCATCTGGCTGGCCGAGCCGATGATGCAGTCGAGCCGCGTGAGCTGCACCATCTCGATGATCGTGCGCACGCCGCGCCCTTCCTCCCCCACGCGCACGGCGCTCGCGCCCCGGTATTCGATCTCGGCTGAGGCGTTCGAGCGATCGCCGAGCTTGTCCTTCAGCCGCTGGATCTCGATCTCGTTGCGCTCGCCATCGTCGCGCCAGCGCGGAACGAGCAGGCAGGTGAGCCCGCCCGGAGCATAGGCCAGCGTCAGGAAGGCGTCCGACATCGGGGCCGAACAGAACCACTTGTGGCCGGTCAGCACGTACGAGCCGTCGCCTTGCGGCTCGGCGCGCGTCGTGTTGGCGCGAACGTCCGAGCCGCCCTGCTTCTCGGTCATCGCCATGCCCATGGTGGCGGCGCGTTTCTGGGACGCGGGCGCAAAGCGCGGGTCATACGCCTCCGCCGCCACCCGAGGCGCCCACGCCGCCGCGACCGCGGGCTCGACGCGCAGGGCGGGCACGACGGCGTAGGTCATCGACATGGGGCAAGTGACGCCGAAGTCCGCCTGGCCCATCAGGAAGAGCAGGGCCGCATGCAGAGCGTGGCCGGCGCGCTCGACATTCCAGGCGGCGCCCGAGACGCCGGCCTCGAGCCCCAGCTGCATCAGCCGGTGATAGGACGGGTGGAATTCCACCTCGTCGATCCGCCGCCCGAAGCGATCGTAGGGCAGGAAGGTGGGCGTGACGCGGTTGGCCTCCGCCGCCCACCGCTGCGTCTCCGCCGCGCCGACGCGG
>DASXGR010000055.1:0-2479 GCA_036488935.1 Caulobacteraceae bacterium
CGGGAGCGAACGTCAGAAGGCCGACGCGGCGGAGCTGCTGCCGGCGCTCGAGGCCGCCGTCGCCCAGCGAAAGCAGGCCAAGACTGAAGCCGCCGCCGAAAAGCGCGCCGCAACCCGCAAGACGCCGGCTCCCCGCAAGCCGCGCGTCGCCAAGGCGGTGTGAGCTAAGACCCCCGCCGCGCGGGTCTTGGCCTTTCCCCCTCCGTCTCGCCCCGCTGCGCGGGCCGATCCACCTCCCCCGTGAAGGGGGGGGAGAGAGCCGTTGGTCAAGATACCCGCTGTCCTTCCCCTTTAAGGGGAAGGTGGCTGACCGCCGAAGGCGGTCAGACGGAAGGGGAAGGGCCGCGACCCGGGCGCTGCGGGTCTACCCCCGCGCCTTCTTCGTCTCCCGCATCACCTCCGCGAACCTGCGGAATACGCCCAGCGAGTCCGTAGGACCCGGCGACGCCTCTGGGTGGTGCTGGACTGAAAAGACCGGGCGTCCCTTCAGGCGTACGCCGGCGTTTGTGCCGTCGAACAGGGAGACGTGGGTCTCCTCCAGCGTATCTGGCAGGTCCTCGCGGCTGACGGTGAAGCCGTGGTTCATCGAGACGATTTCGACCTTGCCGGTGTCGAGGTCCTTCACCGGATGGTTCGCCCCGTGGTGGCCCTGCTCCATCTTGCGGGTCTGGCCGCCGAGCGAGAGGGCAAGCAGCTGGTGGCCGAGGCAGACGCCGAACAGCGGTGTTCCGCTGTCCACCAGGGCGCGAATCTCCGGCGCGGCCCATTTCGCCGTCGCGGCGGGATCGCCGGGTCCGTTGGCGAGCACGACTCCGTCAGGCTTGCGCGCGAGGATCTCGACGGCCGGCGTATGGGCCGGCACGACAGTCACTTTCACCCCTGCGCTTGCGAGCGCGCGCAGGATGTTGCGCTTGACCCCGTAGTCGACGACCACGGCCTCCACGTCGCCGTCGCCAGCGCCTTCATAGCCCTCCGGCCACGACCAGAGGCCCTCGCGCCACTCGAAGCTCTGCAGGGTGGAGGCGGGCGTGGCGAGATCCTCGCCCTCCAGGCCGGCCCAGGCGCGCGCCTTGGCGATGAGGGCGTCAAGATCGAAGCGGCCCTGCGGGTCGTGGGCGATCACGCCGTGGGGCATACCCTGTTCGCGGATGCGGCGTGTGAGGGCGCGGGTGTCGATACCCGCCAGGCCGATGACGCCGCGCCGGGCGAGCCAGGCGGGCAGGTCGGAGCCGGCGCGCCAGTTGGCCGGGGCGGTCGGGAGGTCACGGAAGATGGCGCCCCGCGCCGAGGTCTCGGCCGAGCCGGCGACCTGCTCGATATCCTCCACATTGGTTCCGACGTTGCCGACGTGCGGAAAGGTGAAGGTGACGATCTGCGCCATGTAGGAGGGATCGGTGAGGATCTCCTCATAGCCGGTCATCGCGGTGTTGAAGCAAACCTCGCCAACGGCCTCACCCATGGCGCCGACCCCAATGCCGGCGAAAACCGTCCCGTCGGCGAGCGCGAGGACGCCGGTGGCGCCGGCGGGCAGGTCGTGGGCCATCGAAGCCTCATCTTGTAGGGTTTGTCGGGAGTCGCCTGGGGATCGCCTCGGCATGTCGTACGTATTAAGCCGCGCCCCCAGGGTCAACGTCACGGCGAGGGAAGGGGAGACCGGATGCTCGAGCTTCGGCCCAACTGCGAATGCTGCGACGCCGACCTGCCGCCACAGGCAAGCGCCTTCATCTGCACCTTCGAATGCACCTTCTGCGAGGCCTGCGCCAGGCAACGCTTCGGCGGGGTCTGTCCCAATTGTGGCGGCGAACTGGTCCGGCGTCCGATTCGTCCGGCGGCCGCCCTAGTGCGCTTCCCTCCGAGCACGACGCGCGTGCGGCGCGATCACGCACAATGTTCGGATACGCTCGAGCAGCTTGAGTGATGAAACGGCAAACAGCTTAGGCGCCCCACGCTCTTGAAGGGGCCCGTCTAAGGGTCTATCGCCCCCCCGCCATGCCCGACCAACCCGCCAATCCCGCGCCGCACATGCGGCGGCGCGACGATCGCATCGAGCTTTCCCTGCCGCGCGTGGACAAGGCGGTCTGAGATCATGCCCAAGGCCAAGGTCAACGGAGTCGAGATCGAGTTCGAGAACGGCATGACCGTTCTCCAGGTTGCAGAGCTCGCCGGGGAGGAGATCCCGCGCTTCTGCTACCACGAGCGCCTCTCGATCGCCGGCAACTGCCGTATGTGCCTGGTGGAAGTGAAGCCCGGGCCGCCCAAACCGCAGGCCTCGTGCGCCCTGCCGGCCGCCGACGGCCAGGAGATCATCACCAACTCCGCCATGGTGAAGAAGGCGCGCGAGGGGGTGATGGAGTTCCTGCTCATCAACCACCCGCTGGATTGCCCGATCTGCGACCAGGGCGGCGAGTGCGACCTGCAGGACCAGTCGATGGGCTACGGCCGCGACGCCACCCGCTACGCCGAGAACAAGCGGGCGGTC
>DASXGR010000086.1:0-3933 GCA_036488935.1 Caulobacteraceae bacterium
TCGCCGGAGAGGAACCAGTCGTTGGCGTTCTCGGCTGTGAATCCGTGAGTCGTGGTCTCACCATAGTTGAAGGCGCCGGCCAGGATGATCTTGTCCTCTGCAGTGGTGCGGGTCGCCGCCGCGGCGATACCTACGTTCGCGGTGTTGGTGGCGGCGTGGGAGTAATTGCCGTTGAGGGCTACCGAGCCGGACCAGACCTCGGGCGGCGGGGGATTGATGGCGGTAATGTCGGCCATCTGCACCGGACCGGCCACGGCGGCCGGCGCCACGACCCCTGAACCGCCCTGGGCCACCGGCTGGTTGATCACCGAGCCGTCCTTCAGCTGCAGCTTCACCGGACCGGTAGTGGAGAAGGTGGCGACGTCGTCGAATTTGATCGTCACCTTCTCGGTCTTGTCGAAGTCTGGCGTCACGACGAGCTTGCCGTCGGCCTCCGAGACGAGCTTGCCGGTGATGCGGTCGCCGTTCTTCAGCACCACGACATCGGCGCTGGCGGCTGTGCCGGCGAGCGCGAAAGCGAGGGCCGGGATAAGCGCGCGCATGGGAGTCCTCCCCGTTTTGGGGCGAACCGTGCGTTCTCGGCCGATGCGGCGGTATAGGGGGAACTACCGAGATAGGTTCTCCAGTCTCCCCAATCGCTAGACGGCCCGCAGGCCGATCGTCGGCGCCATCCTGTTCGACACAGAGGTCTCAGACGATCTGGAGGACGCAGAGGCGCTGCAGGGTCGCCCCGAAGCGAGCAGCCTATTGCGCGCTTCGCGCGCGACTGAGGACTTCGGCACACCCGTGCACTCCGACAATGCACTCCGCGCCCTCCAAATCCTCTGTGGTCTCTGTGTCAAAGACCCAAGTCGCAGCCACCCCCGCGGGACGGCGTCTTGCGAAGCGTGAAGCCGCTGCGACCCAAGCCCACGGATCCGCCTCCACCCATCAGCAGGGTCGCGGCAACGTGACTTGCGTGATGAAAGTCACAGGACTAACAACCCCGTATGCAGCGCACGAGCTTCGCCGCCTGGGAGTGCCCTGCCGCCCGCGCTCTCGAGAGCGTCGGCGACTGGTGGAGCATCCTGATCCTGCGGGACGCCTTTCGGGGCGTGCGGCGATTCGAAGAGTTTCTCGGGAGTCTGGGCGTCGCGCCCAACATTCTGACCCGCCGGCTGAAGCACTTGATAGACCAGGGCCTGTTCGAACGGCGGCTCTATGCGGAGCGGCCGGCGCGCCACGAGTACGTGCTCACGTCCAAGGGTCGGGATTTCTTCCCGGTGCTGATGGCCCTCTTCGCCTGGGGAAACCGGCATCTGGGTGAGGAGGAGCGAGCTTTCCTGCTCAGCGACCCGCTTACCGATCTCGAGCGCAATCCGGTCGTGATCGACGGGCGTACGGGAGAGCGGCTCGCCCCCGGCAACACAGTTCTCATGCCAGGACCGGCGGCGAGCGCCGAGACCCTGCGCGTGGTCGAATTCTCACGGGCGCGCCGCGCCGAACGCCCGCACGCCTAGGAAATCCTGCATGCCTCGCATCGTCGTCACCGGAATGGGCGCGGTCTCGCCGCTTGGAAGCGGCGTAGAGACGGCGTGGCGCCGTCTGCTGGGGGGACGATCGGGCATCCGAAGGCTGCCGGACGATATCGTCGAGGGCGTCGCGGCGAAGATCGGCGGCGTGGTCCCGTCGGTCGCGGAAGATCCCGAGGGCGGATTCGACCCAGATCAGGCCGCTTCGCCGAAGGACCAGCGGAAGATGGACCGGTTCATCCTGCTGGCCCTGGCCGCTGCGCGGGAGGCCGTAACCCAGGCGGGCTGGAGCCCGTCGAACGATCGCGAGCGCGAGCGCACTGGGACCATGATCGCTTCGGGCATCGGCGGCTTTCCGGCGATCGCCCGGGCCGTGCGCACGACGGACCAGGAGGGACCGCGGCGCTTGTCGCCTTTCACCATCCCCTCCTTCCTGGTCAATCTGGCGGCCGGTCACGTCAGCATCGCGCACGGTTTCGACGGGCCGATCGGCGCCCCGGCGACGGCGTGCGCCGCGAGCGTCCAGGCCCTCGGAGACGCGGCGCGAGCGATCCGCGCCGGCGAGGCCGACGTCGTCGTCTGCGGCGGCGCCGAATCCTGCATCGACCGCGTGGGCCTGGCCAGTTTCGCGGCGGCGCGCGCCCTGTCGACCGGTTTCAACGAGACGCCGGAAAAAGCCTCACGCCCCTTCGATGCGGCCCGCGATGGTTTCGTCATGGGCGAGGGCGCAGGCGTGCTGGTGCTCGAGTCGCTCGACCACGCCCTGGCCAGAGGGGCAGTCCCCCTCGCCGAGGTCCTCGGCTACGGGACGACTGCGGACGCCTGGCACATCACCTCGGGACCGGAGGACGGCCGGGGCGCGGCGCGCGCAATGCGGCTGGCGCTCGACCAGGCGGGCCTCGACCCCGGCGACGTGCAACATCTCAACGCCCACTCGACGTCGACGCCGGTGGGCGACCTGGGCGAGCTCGCCGCGATCCGCAGCGTCTTCGGCGCAGGCGGACCGGCGATCAGCGCCACCAAGTCGGCGACCGGCCACCTCCTGGGCGCCGCCGGCGGGCTGGAAGCGATCTTCACCATCCTGGCCCTGCGCGACCAGATCGCCCCGCCGACCCTCAATCTCGAAACGCCCGATCCCGCCGCCGAGGGGCTGAACCTGGTTGGGCCCACGGCGCGTCTAACGCGGATGGAGCACGCGCTCTCCAACGGGTTCGGATTTGGCGGCGTCAACGCGAGCGTCCTTCTCCGCCGCTGGTCCTAGAGCCTGATGCGTTTGCCACCCTCAAGGACGCCGCCGGTCGCCTGATCGGCTCGGCCACGTCGACGCTGATGATCATGACCCCCTGAGATCGCGCCGTCCGGGCGCTGTTGCGTAGCTCCCATCATCACCCAATAATCCCGGTGCGGAACGAAGATTTAACGACGGAGGCACGGAGGACACGGAGGGGCATGGAGGGGCACGGAGGTCGTGATTTCGTCGAATGTGAGTGAAGCGGCGAAGCTGAATCGCCGGCCTTCGGCCGGCTTTAAGAAAGTTCGGAACGCCCGGCCCCTCGCCGTCTATTTTCTCCGTGCTTCTCCGCGTCCTCCGTGCCTCCGTGGTTTCGACGGCGCCTGCCAATGCGCGCTCGCATCGGGGCGAATCCTCTCGCGATGATCTTCGGGGCTGGCCAGTCCGGCTGAAGCGGCGCTCAACTGCAGGAGGTTCGGACCCTCGGCAGGGAGGTCTCCATCTTGGTTGAGACTGTCGCGGAACCCATTCCAGGCTACGACGTGCCGGCGGTGGAGGCGTGGGTCGGCGCCAACACGCCGCTGGCGCCCCCGTTCGAGTGGACTCGGCTCACGGGGGGGCCACTCCAACCTCACCTGGCGCATCGACGACGCCCGGGGACGGAGGACGGTGATCCGGCGCCCGCCCCTGGGCGAGCTCCTGCCCAAGGCGCACGACATGGCGAGGGAGTGGGCGGTCATCCGCGCGATCGCCCCTTCGCCCGTTCCGGCGTCGGAGGCGATCGCCTTCTGCGACGACGTCTCGGTGACCGGCGCCCGGTTCTACGTCATGGGATGGGTGGAAGGCCGGCCCCTGCATAGCGCCGCCGACACCCTGGCGTTTGTCCCCGAGCCGGACCGGCGCAGCCTCGGCTTTTCGTTCGTGGACGTCCTGGCCGATCTGCATGCGATCGACCCCGACGCGGTGGGGCTGGGCTCGCTGGGCAAGCGCGACAGCTATGTGGGGCGCCGGCTCTCCACCTGGCACAAGTCATGGACGGCGTCGGCCGGCCCGGCCGAGCTGGATGATCCGCGGGTCCATCAACTGCAACAGCGGCTTGCCGACCACCTGCCGATCCAGGAGCCGGCGCGGATCGTCCATGGCGACTACGGTCTCCACAACTGCCTGTCGCGCGAAGGCGCGGTGGCGGCG
>DASXGR010000089.1:0-5379 GCA_036488935.1 Caulobacteraceae bacterium
ACGCGCGGCCGGAAGAATCCCGGCACGCCGAACAGGACGGCGCTGGCGGCGTTCATCCGCGCCACCCAAGGCCGCGCCATCGGGACCAGGAAAGGCGGGTCGATCTGCGGACCTTCGGTGGCGAGGCGCCAGAACTCGCGCAGGCGCTCGACCTGCCGTTCCGGCGGATTGCCGGCGATGATCGCCGCATTCACAGCCCCGATGGAGATGCCCGCCAGCCACTGCGGCCGGACACCGGCATCGATCAGCGCCTCGAACACGCCCGCCTGGTAGGCGCCCAGGGCCCCGCCGCCCTGGAGCACCAGGACCCGCTGGGGCTCGCCTTCCGACGGGGGACAGGGATCGCGGGCCGAGCGGCGGGACATGGCGTCCCTCTCGCGCCGCCGAACGGCAAAGTTGGGGCGAGTTTTGCAGTCCGATTGCCGCTGGCTATTTCCCCTTGGCCTTCTCCGCCATCAGATCCGGCGTATGGCCGCCGGTGGTCGCCGTGCGGGCGGCGAGGGTCTCCTGCAAGGCCGCGGCCGCGCGCTCATTGCCCATGATCTTGCTCATGACCGCCTGGCCGGCGCGCTCGAAGCTCTCGCGGTGGTCGATGACGTACTGGCGGGAGGCGCGGTAGCCCTCGAGCAGGCCGTTGACCTCGGGGACGACATAGCGCGCCACGAGATCCCAGCTCCTCAGGGTGTTCTCGCGGTTGGCCCAGTCGTGGGCGAAGCCGATCACGGTCCCGAAGCCGCCGCTGATTTCCTGCAGGCGGCGGATCGCGGCCACCAGGTCGTCGGGCGTGCCGATGACGCTGGCGGCGCCTTCGGAAAAAGCTGTCTGGTCGACCGCCTCGTCGGCCGAGGCGTAGGCGTTGGCGCCCGGCCGCATCAGGGTCCCCACGTTATATTCATTATGCCAGCGCAGCAGGCCCTCGCGCGCTTCGGCGCGCGCCTGTTCCCGCGTCTCGGCGATGTGCCAGGTCATCACCACGCGCCAGTTCTTCCGATCCACCGTCTGGCCATGCTTGGCCGCCGACTCCTCAGCGAAGCTCCACTGGGTGGGCAGCGCCAGCAGACCGGCGTTGGACATCGAGCCGATCGACAGCACGCCCGCACCGTACTTGCCGGCCAGGGTCATGCCCGAGGGGCTGACCTGCGAGGCGACGGCGAAAGGCAGGTCCTCCTGTAGGGGGAAAAGCTGCAGGCGTGCGTCTCGGAGCGTGAACCAATCGCTCTCGTACGAGAAACGCTCGCCGGCCAGGAGTCGCTTGATCACGCCGATCGCCTCGTCCTGACGGTCGCGCTGGACCATCGGATCGATGCCCAGCGTGTAGGCGTCGGACGGGAGGGCGCCGGGGCCGGATCCGAAGATCACCCGTCCCCCGGTCATGTGATCGAGTTGGACGATCCGCTGCGCGACGTTGAACGGATGGTGGTAGGGCAGCGAGATCACCCCGGTTCCGAGGCGAATCCGGTGGGTGTGTTCGGCGGCCGCCGCCAGGAACATCTCCGGCGAAGCAATCACCTCCCATCCCGTCGAGTGATGCTCGCCGCACCAGAACTCGTCGAAGCCCAGCCGGTCGAGGTGAGCGGCAAATTCGATGTCGCTGCGCAGCTGCAGCATCGGGTGTTCGCCGATGGGATGGTGCGGAGCGAGAAAGGCGCCGAATTTCACGCGGCTCATCGGTGGGGTCCTCATCGATCGGGCTGTAAAGGCTTCTTGCGACTCGTCTTATCCAAGACCGGGCGGTCGCGCCACGCCGACCCGGCGTCAACTTGCGAGACGGCCAGACGACTTGGCCACGCACTTTACGTATTTTTAAAGATAATGAGGCATCGTGCCAGATCATGTCGTGATCTCGCAGTCTATCGGGACACGATTGAAAGATATCGCGAGGCCTCTCGTGGTCGCGCTGGAACAAGAACGCGTTTGACGAATTCGTGCGACATGGACGCCCCTCTCGCCAAAACCGTGCTCGTCGTCGAGGATGAAAGCCTGGTGCGCATCGACGCCGCTGAGAGCTTGCGCGAAGCCGGCTTTGAAGTCCTGGAAGCAGCTGACGCCCGGGAGGCGTGCGAGGCCGTGGAACGGCGCGATGATATCAGCGTGGTTTTCACGGACATCGAAATGCCCGGCGGCATGAATGGCCTCGAATTGGCGCGCTGGGTTACGCGCGCCCGGCCGCGCGTACGCCTGATCCTGACTTCAGGGACAGCGCGCGTGGACCCGAAGGAAATTCCCGACCATGGCGCGTTCCTGAGCAAACCGTATTCGCCAGAGGCTGTGGCCCGCACGATCCGGCGCCTACTGGCCTGAAGGACCCTGGCGCTGGCCGAACTGACGCGGCATGGAGGAAGGACGGCCGCCACGGCCGCGCTTTCCCCGGATTGCCCATGCCCCGACTGCTCGTCCACGAACCCACCTACCGCCGTCTTGCCGCCGAGATCGCCGCCCGTGCGCCGGGGATGGAGATCCTGCTGATCGACAACGAGGGAAAAATCACCCTCGATGGCGTCGAGGTTGCGCTCGAGGACGCCAGGCCCGACGCGGCCTGGGCCAACCACGAACTCTTCCTGGGCCCCGCCGCGCGCAACTTCACGGTCGCGATGCTCAAGTCGCCGACGCTGAAGTGGGTGCAGAGCGCAGCCGCAGGGTTCGATTATCCGATCTTCGGTCAGCTCGTCGCCAAGGGCGCCGCGCTCAGCACCAGCCACGGTCAGGCGGTCGGCATGGCCGACTACGTCCTGGCCGGTGTCCTGGACCACTTCCAGGGCGGCCCGGCGCGCCGCAAGGCGCAGTCAGAGAAGGTCTGGTGGCGCCAGCCTTTCCGCGAGATGACGGCGAGCCGGTGGCTGATCATCGGCTTTGGCGCGATCGGTCAGGGCGTCGCCCGTCGGGCGAAGGCGTTCGGCGCGATTACCGTCGGCGTGAGGCGCGATCCCTCGACGCATGTGGACGCCGACGAAATCGTCGGCCTCGACGCCCTCAATTCCGAACTTCCGGCGGCGGACGTGGTCGTGCTGTCGATTCCGCTCTCGGCCACGACGCGCCACCTGGCGAACGAAGCCTTCTTCCAGGCGATGAAGCCGCGCTCGGTGCTGGTGAATGTCGGACGCGGCGCCCTTGTCGACGAAACCGCCCTTCTCGCCGCCCTTGACCTCGGCGTTCCCGAGCACGCCGTGCTCGACGTTTTCGAGACCGAACCCCTGCCGACGGAGAGCCCGTTCTGGAGCCATCCGCGCGTCTCGCTGACCGGCCACGCGTCGGGCATCACGGGCGGGCAGCGCCACCGCAACGAAGCCCTGTTCCTCGACAATCTCGCCCGCTTCGCGGCGGGAGAGCCGCTGCTAAATCTCGCCAAACCGGAGGACGTTCTGGGCGGCTGACACAGTCGCCCTTGGCCACGCCGGCTTTCAAGCGTGAGCAGCGCGGCTTTGTTTGACACCGAACGCAAGTGGCGCGATTCTACACGCATAAGGGCGAGGCTGGCCCTCGCCCTGCGGAGGGCGCGGCCATGCGCAGATTGTCCGTTCTCGTGTTCCTTGGCGCCATTCTCGCCGGCTCAGCCGCCCACGGCGCCGTTTCAGTCTTCGGCGGTGGGTTCGCCCAAAAATGTTATGAGGCGGCCAAGTTCGGCCGGTTGGACGACGCCTCGGTCGGTTATTGCGATGCGGCCCTGCTCAATGAGCCGCTGAGCGCGGCCGACCGCGGCGGCACCTACGTCAATCGCGGCGTGATGCGGCTTCGCCGCCACGAGTTCGCCTTGGCTCAGGCCGACCTCGAACAGGGCGTGACGCTGAATCCGAACGCCGGCGACGGCTGGCTCGACCGCGGCGCGGCGTACCTCGCCCAGCATCGCTGGCTCGATGGGCTCAATGACCTGAACCGCGCCCTGTCGCTGGGCTGCAGCGAACCCGAGAAGGCCTACTTCAATCGCGCCATCGCCGAAGAGGGACTGGACAACGAGAAGGCCGCCTACTTCGACTACCGGCACGCCCTCGAGCTCAAGCCGGACTGGCCGGCGCCGCAACAGGAACTGCTGCGCTTCACGGTGGTGGTCCAACCCTGACGGCGGCCGCTGGAGCGTCACGGGCTTGACGCGTCCGACGAGAGGCATAGGGTCCCGGACCTTCTCCGGGGAGTCCCGCCAAAGGGACTGAGAGGCCGCTGACGCGGCGACCCGCCGAACCTGATCCGGGCCATGCCGGCGGAGGGAGGGAAGATGGGCCGACGAAACCGTTGGTCTGGCTGCTCACCCTTTCCGGCGCCAGTCGAAACGGAAGCCGCCATGAACATCCAGACGCCCTTCGCCAAGGCCATCCCCACCGGGGAGCGGCCAGGTTCCCGCCGGGTCTACGAGACCGGGGTCCTGCACCCGTGCGTGCGGGTTCCGTTCCGCGAAGTGGCGGTGCATCCCTCCGCCGGCGAGCCGCCGGTGACGATGTACGACTCCTCCGGTCCGTACACGGATCCGGGCTCCACGATCGACATCGCCAAGGGACTGCCGCGGCCGCGTGAGGCCTGGGTGCTTGGGCGTGGCGACGTCGAGCCGATCGCCGCCCGCGCGGTGAAGCCTGAGGACAACGGCCACGCCTCCGGCCGCCACCTCGCCCCCGCCTTCCGCAACGATCGTCAGCCGTTCAGGGGCAAGCCGGGCGCCGCCCCGACTCAGCTCCAATACGCCCGCGCCGGCGTCATCACGCCCGAGATGGAATACGTCGCCATCCGCGAGAACCTGCGCCGCGACCGGGCCGCGGCCTTCATCCGCGACGGCGAGGACTTCGGCGCTTCGATCCCCGACTTCGTCACGCCGGAGTTCGTCCGCGACGAGATCGCCCGCGGCCGGGCGATCATCCCGGCCAACATCAACCATGGCGAGCTCGAGCCGATGATCATCGGCCGCAACTTCCTGGTGAAGGTGAACGCCAACATCGGTAATTCGGCGGTGCTGTCCTCGATCGAGGACGAGGTCGACAAGATGGTGTGGGCGATCCGCTGGGGCGCGGACACCATCATGGACCTCTCCACCGGCCGCAACATCCACAACATCCGCGACTGGATCCTGCGCAACTGCCCCACGCCGCTGGGCACGGTGCCGATCTACCAGGCGCTGGAGAAGGTCGGCGGCGTGGCCGAAGACCTGACCTGGGAGATCTTCGCCGACACCCTGGTCGAGCAGGCCGAACAGGGCGTGGACTACTTCACCATCCACGCCGGCGTGCGGCTGCCCTACATCCCGCTGACCGCCCGCCGCGTCACCGGCATCGTCTCGCGCGGCGGCTCGATCATGGCCAAGTGGTGCCTGGCCCACCACCGCGAGAGCTTCCTCTACGAGCACTTCGAGGACATCTGCGAGATCATGCGGGCCTATGACGTCTCCTTCTCGCTGGGAGA
>DASXGR010000130.1:0-1508 GCA_036488935.1 Caulobacteraceae bacterium
CACCGCCCAGATCACCCTCGCCCGCGATCTTTGGCTGCAAGGCTACGCTGATCGCGCCTTGGCCCTGGTCGAGCAGATGATCGCTGACGCCCAGGCGCTCGACCACACCCTGACGCTCGGGGCGGTTGTTTGCGACGCCGCTTGCTTCATCGCCCTCTGGGTCGGCGACATGGCTCTCGCCGCTCGCTACACGGACATGCTCAGGGCGCACACGGCCCCCGCGTACCGCGGTTGGCACGGCCTTGGTGACGCCTTCGAAGGCGAGATTCTCATCCGGCAGGGGCGCGCGGCTGAAGGGGTCGCGCGATTGCAGGATGCGCTCCGATCGCTGAGGGCGGGACCGTTCTGTCTCTACAACACGGCGATCGAGGGCGTCCTGGCGGAGGGGCTGCTGGCGTGCGGCCAGGTCAGCGCCGCGCAGGCGACGGTGGAGGGCGCAATCGGCCGGTGTCGTGTGTCTGGCGAAGCCTGGTGTCTGGCCGAACTCCTGCGCATCCGGGCCATGACCCTTGCTGGCTCCAACCTCAAGACGGAAGCGGTGGACGTCCTGGCGGACGGCCTTGGCGTTGCGCGCGCCCAAGGTGCGCTCGCCTGGGAACTCAGGCTGGCGACAACCCTCGCCGAGATCGAGGACAGTGTAGTCGCTCGGGAGACACTGCGTGGCGTTCTGGACCGGGCCCAGGAAGGATTCGGCACAAACGACTACGTCCGCGCCATGGCGACGCTCGCCCGTTGATTGGTGAAGGCGGCCCTGGACCTTGCGGTCATGGCCGGCCATGCCGAAAATCTCAAAGGCGCGAAGCCGAGACCCGAGAACGCCCCATGTCCCACTCCGAAACCGTCCGAGCCTTCATTGCCGCGTGGGAGCGGCGGTCAGTGGATGACCTCCTTGCGCTGATGACGCCCGACGTGCGCTACCTCAATGTCGGGATGCCCGAGATGATCGGGCACGAGCAGATCCGGGCGGCGTTGACGCCCTTCATCGGTGCGGCCACGACTGTGCGTTGGACCGTGCACCACATTGCAGAAACGGCAAGCGGCGTCGTGCTGACCGAACGCACTGACGTCTTCGAAATGGGCCCGCGCAAAGTCACAATTCCCGTAATGGGGGTATTCGAGTTCGACGGCGACAAGATCAGCGCCTGGCGCGACTACTTCGACGTACCCGCTTTCCAGCAACAGATGGCGTGAGATTGTCCTTCGTAGGGGAGCCAGCGGCGGGTTGCGACCCGCTGCGGCCACCCCCTTACGTCCGTCATCCCGGACGCAGGGACCCCGGCCTCGAGCCGGGGGACCGGAGATCCGGGACCCAGCCTCCACGGCCTTGCCACCGCGAACTGCGCTGATTGCGTCCACGACAGTGGGCCCGCGGAAACCGCGACGGCAATAGCGTCCAGATCGTGGAGGCTGGGTCCCGGATCTGCGCGCTCTGCGAGCGCTCCGTCCGGGATGACGAAAGTTCAAGTGGGCGAGAAAGCTTCACCTACAGCTGGAGACCTTGCCATGAC
>DASXGR010000133.1:0-2481 GCA_036488935.1 Caulobacteraceae bacterium
CCTCAAGCGATTTGCGCCCGTCGGTCCCTGGGTCCACCTGGACATCTTCGCCTGGAACCCCCGCTCGCGGCCCGGCTGGCCCGCCGGGGCGGAAGCCCAGTCGATCCTGGCGCTCCTGCACATGCTCGAGCGGCGGTTCGCCTAGAGCCTGATGCGTATGCACGGAACAGATGCGAACGTTGAATCAGGCTCTAGCTCTTTGAATCTAGGGCAAATTGTCCCCGTTCGGACGGTACCGTCTGAACGGGGTTTGCTCTAGCGGTGAGCGTCGATCCGCGCCTGACCCTGGCTCGGGCCGATCTGGCCAGCGCCGAGCTGGAGGGGATCGTCCGCGCCGCGCGCTTCGCCGAGCCGAAGCGGATGCGCGTGGCGGCTTCGATCGCCGCGCTTCGAGCCGCGCCCGACGCCGGGGCGGAGCAGTGCGATCAGGTCCTGTTCGGGGAAATCTTCGACGCACTCGAGACGGTGGGAGCCTTCGCCTGGGGCCAGGCCGTGCGCGACGGCTATGTCGGCTGGGTGGAGGCGGCGGCTCTTGGCCGTGCGGGCGAGGCGCCCACACACCGGGTGGTCGCGCTGCGGACCTTCGCCTTCGCCGCTCCCTCGATCAAATCCCCGTCCTTCGGCCCGCTCAGCCTCAACGCCCTCGTGCGGGTTCTCGAGGAGAACGGCGAGCTGGCGCTGGCGGAAGGCGCCGGCTGGATCGCAAAGGCGCATCTGGCGCCGATGGGGACCGGCTTCGCAGAGCCGGCGGCGACCGCGGAGCGCTTCCTCGGCGCGCCCTATCTCTGGGGCGGGCGGGACAGCGTGGGGATCGACTGCTCGGGCCTGATCCAGCAGGCCCTCTACGCCGCCGGCCTCGCCTGCCCCCGGGACTCAGACCTTCAGGCCCAGCTCGGCGCCGCGGCGGACCGCCAGAACCTTGCACGCGGAGACCTGGTGTTCTGGCGCGGCCATGTGGGCATGATGCTTGACGCGAAGCGGCTCATCCACGCCAACGCCTGGCACATGGCCGTCGAGATCGAACCGCTAACCGAGGCGATCGAACGGATCGCCCGCCGTGGCGGCGGCGAGCCGACAGCATTCCGGCGAGTGACGCCGTAGCTCAGCCCGCAGCGCCCCGGTTGCGGCTTTCCCCCTCCGTCTGACCGCCTTCGGCGGTCATCCACCTTCCCCATGAAGGGGAAGGAGAGCGCGTCTTTACTTTTAAATTTCAACGCTCTCCTCCCCCGTCATGGGGGAGGTGGATCGGCCCGCGCAGCGGGACGAGACGGAGGGGGAAAGCCGCCCCGACCGACTTGGACGTGATCACCCCGCCGCCGCGAGGATCCGGCCGTAGAGGACGGGATCCACATTGCCCCCCGAGAGGATGATGACGGTGGCGCCCGCCGGCTCGGGGCGCACCTTGCGCGAGAGCAAGGCGGCCAGGGCGACGGAGCCGCCCGGCTCGACCACCAGCTTCAGCTCCTGGAAGGCGAAGCGCATGGCTTCGGCCACCTCCGCGTCGTCCACCGTCACGGCCCCGGCGAGGTGGGCCTTGAGGATCGGGAAGGTGATCTCGCCGGGCATCGGCGATTCGAGGGCGTCGCACAGCGAGCGCGGCGCGGGCGGAGCGCCCACCCGCTTGCCCGCTTCGAGCGAGCGGCGGGTGTCGTCGAAGCCCTCCGGTTCGACGCCCCAGATCTTCACCCACGGCAGATGGGATCGCACCGCCACGCTCACGCCGCTCATCAGCCCGCCGCCCCCGATCGGACCGATCACCTGGGTGATCCGCTCACCCATTTCCCGGGCCTGCTCGACGATCTCCAGCCCGGCCGTGCCCTGGCCGGCGATGACGAAGGGATCGTCGAACGCGGGGACGACGACGGCGCCGCGCTCCCGCGCCAGCGCTGCGGCGATCTCCTCGCGGCTTTCCCGTGCGCGGTCGTAGAAGCGGATCTCGGCTCTATAGTTACGCGTGGCCTCCGCCTTCACCTTGGGCGCATCGGAGGGCATGACGATCAACACGGGCATGTCCAGCGCGCGCCCCGCCAGGGCGACGCCCTGGGCGTGATTGCCGGACGAGAACGCGACGACGCCGCGCTTGCGCTCGTCCTCGCTGAGGCGGCTGAGGCGATTGTAGGCGCCGCGGAACTTGAAGGCGCCCACGCGCTGGAAGGTCTCCGCCTTGATCAGGACGCGCTCTCCGATCCGCGCCTCCAGCGCCGGGCTCTCGAACAGGGGCGTGCGCACGGCCACGCCCTCGATCCGCCGCGCTGCATCGTGGATGTCGTCGATCGTCACGTTCATTTGGCGAAGACCTGGGCGTCGTCGGCGAAGGCCTTGAACTCGAGCGCGTTGCCTGAGGGGTCCTTGACGAACATGGTGCTCTGCTCCCCCGGCAGACCGACGAAGCGGGTCTGGGGCTCGATGATGAATTGGAGGTTGGCCGCCTTCAGACGGTCAGCCAGGTCGCGCCAGTCGCCTGCTTCGAGGATCAGGCCG
>DASXGR010000165.1:0-5443 GCA_036488935.1 Caulobacteraceae bacterium
CGTTGCCCCGTCGATAGGTGTTTCGACCGATGTCATCAGAGCGGGACGGCGTGGTCTACTGACTTCGCGATTACGCAGCTCGGGCGGCAGGAGCGGGGGTTTTGGCCTGGAGAGGACTGACATGAGCGAGACTTTGTTCAAAGGCGCCGACGTCCACGGGATGCATGTTTCCGGAATCGACGGGGACAAGCTCGGCGCGGTGCGCGAAATCTTCCTCGAACTGGCGTCCGGCCAAATTGGTTTCCTTGTTATCGAGGCGGCGGGCCTTCTGGGGGGATCCGGCAAGTTCCATCCAGTCCCGTGGTCGGCCGTGTGTTACGATCCCGTCGCTCGCAGCTTTCAGCTCGAGATGACCAAGAATGATTTCAAAGCCTCGCCGAGTTACGATCGCGACCAGCTCGCCAACCGCAGCCATGGCTGGGACGAGCAGTCGGCGCGGTACTTCGAAGCGACGCAACCGTAGGGGCGCCGAGGCGATGGTTCGCAGTCCGGCCGGCGGCCCGGCCCAGGCACGACGGGGTTCCCCCCGGGCGACGAGTGGGGTTCCAATTCGCAGACTAGTCGCGCCTGAGAACGAACGTCGCCTCGCCGCCGCGCGGAAAGTCGATCTCGTCGGCGCCGCAAGCCAGCCGAAACGGTGCGGGGCCAGGCGAGCGGCTGCGGACGCGGAAGCTATCCGGGGCGAGAGCCAGATCAAGAACGTGACCGCGGTAGCGTATGCTCAGATCCAGTCGTTCGAGCCCTTCAGGGAGCCGAGGACTGAACCGAAGCGCGTCGTCTCTGGCCTCGATCCCCGTACAGGCGCGCAGCACGAGGTCGACGGTCGCCGCCATCGCCCCAAGGTGCACGCCCTCGGCAGTGGTCCCCCCTTGGATGTCCTCGACGTCGCTCAGCAGCGCCTGGGTGAGGTAGCCGATCGCCCTGCGCCGATCCGAGCGCGCGAGCACCCACGCCGATACCACGCGCGAGAGCGTCGAGCCGTGCGAACAGCGGTTGTCGTAGTAGTCTGCGATCCTGGGGATCATCTCGCGATCGAACCGATAGCCCAGCCGGTCGAACAGCGCGGCTAGCCCGTCCGAGGAAAACAGGTAGAAGAGCATCAGGACGTCCGCCTGCTTCCCAAGCTTGTAGCGATTGGCGCTGTCCCCCTCCGCCTCCAGGATCAATTCCAGTCTCTGGATGTTGTCGTAGCGGGCCCGGTAGGCGTCCCAGTCGAGCTCGGCGAGCCGCTCATAGCCTTCGAACTGGCTGATGAGGCCATCGTCGTGAAAGGGGACGTACATGCGGCGGCTGATGTGATCCCAGCGAACGACCTCCTCGGATGACAGCCCCAGCCGGCCCATGAGCTCGGCCCGTCTGACTTCCCCGACCAGATCCAGGACATCGAGCGCGCGCCACAGAACCCAGGCCGCCATCAGGTTCGTGTAGGCGTTGTTGTCGACGCCGGCCGGCGGGGCGTCGGGATAGCCTTCGTGGAATTCGTCGGGACCCATCACGCCGCGGATCTCGTAGCGCTCGCGTGCTGGATTGTATTGCGCGACGCTGGCCCAGAAGCGAGCGATCTCGAGGAACAGTTCGGCGCCGTAGAACTGCAGAAATTGCCGATCGTCGGTCATCTGCTCGTACTGCCAGACGTTCCATGCAACCGCGGCGCCCACGTGCCGCTGCCGGAAGCTGTTGTCAGTGACCCACCGCTCAGACCGCGGGTTGAGATTCGCCTTTTGCGTCGTTTCCTGGCCGTCGCTGCCGCTTTGCCATGGAAACATCGCGCCGCGGAATCCGGCATTCGCGGCTGCGTCGCGCGCTTCGTCGAGGCGATGGTAGCGATACATCAATAGCGAGCGGGTGATTTCCGGCAGGCGCAAGACCAGAGTCGGGAAGATGAAGAGTTCGTCCCAGAAGATGTGGCCCTGGTAGGCTTCGCCGGTCCATCCGCGCGCCGGAACCCCGATGTCCAGGCCGATCGAGTTGTGGGATGCGGTCTGCAACAAGTGAAAGAGGTTCAGTCGCAGCAGCATTTGGGCGTCGAGTTTCAACGCCCCTTCACGCACTTCCATCCGAATGTCGAAGCGACGCCAGAGCTGCTCCCACGCGAACGAATGGGCGGCGTGAGCCTGATCGAACGATCCGGCCTTCACGATCGCCTTTCGAGCCGCCGCGGACGGCTCGAAGATCGCCCGGTCGCGAGACGTATGGAGAACCGCCAGCTTTTCGATCTGCAGGGTCTCCCCCGCCGCGATCGGCGTCTCGAAGCTCAGGCTCGCATAGCCCGGCTCCAGCGTGGGACGCCCTTTGGGCTCGACCGCCTCGCCGTTTCGGGCGACCCGGGTTCGGGCGGCCTGCGCGACGACCAGCCCAGACCCGCTCGTGCGCGTGAGAAGGAGCACCGTGTCGTTTGCGATCAGTTCGCTTTCGAGGGGTTGGAGGTGGCGGTTGCTGAACCTGGCGTAGAGCTTCGCGCCGGCGTTCACGCCCCGCCCGTCTATCCCGGAGCGGACAGCAACCGTTCCCGACCAGTTTTCCGCGGTCAGGGTGACCTCGAGGGCCGCCAGGTGCATTTGCTCCATCGACACGATGCGGCGCTCGCGAAGCGTGCTGCGGCGGCCCTCGTCGTCTTCGAACGACAGGGTCCGAAGGAGCAGGCCGTGCTCGAGGTCGAGTTCCTGGCGATAGTTCAGCAGGCGCACACGCCGCTCGTCGAACCCGCCGGATCGGCCGATGTCGAGATCCAGGTTCAGCCAGTTGGGAAGGTTGACCAGGTCCTCGTTCTCGACCTCGCGGTCGCCAATTCGGGTGCGCAGGCGGTTATAGCCTCCTGCCAGATAGACGCCCGGATAGCGGACGCCATCAGCCCTCGCCCACGGAGCGGCGCCACGCGTGGCGAAGTACCCGTTGCCAAGAGCGCACAGGGCTTCGCGCTTACCCTCAGCAGAAGGCTCGAACCCATCGTAGGTCAGGCGCCACCCTGAGCGAACTGCATCCACCCCGGCGCCGGCGGCCGTCATGAGCGTGGCCTCACATTCTGACGCTCAGGAAAGCTAAGTCTGGGCTGGGGTTTCTGGGGATCAGGTCAAGACCCGAGCCGCCTGCAGATCGCCGCCTCACGAACGCCCTCGCCTATCTCAGTCGTGTGTTTCGTTTCCTTCGAGGGCGGGGGTTTGCGGGGGTTCCCAATTTCATCCGTCATCCCGGGCCGTAGCGAGCGTAGCGAAGCGAGGACCCGGGACCCAGGTGGCTGTAGCGGACGCCTGGGTTCGCGAACCGCAGCTTCCGGGTTGTGGCCCTGGGTCCCGGGTCCTCGCTCCACCCGGACTGCGTCCGGGTTCACTACGGCCCGGGATGACGGGAGAAAAGGAAGCGATGAGTTTTGTGCCCCCCCTCAATCACCCCCCAGCACGCCGCGCTGGCCGACGTTGCGGTTGGCGGGGTCGATGAGGACGCCGGGGTTCATGACGCCGGCCGGGTCGAGGGCCGTCTTCGCTGCGGTCAGGGCGGCGCGGAAGAGAGGGGGGATCTGCTTTTCGTAGCCGGGGCGATGGTCGCGGCCGACGGCATGATGGTGGGTGATCGTGCCGCCGAGCGCGACGGTGATCTCGTTGGTGGCCGCCTTGATCTCGCGCCAGCGGGCGAGCGAGTCCTCCAGTTTCCCGTCCTTCGTGCCGACCGCCGAAAAAGAAAAGTAGGGCGCGGGCCCGTCAGGATAGACGTGGGTGAAGCGGCAGGAGACGCTCGCCTCGTCGCCGCAGATCTCGCTGATCGCCCGCGCCGCTTTCTCGCGCACGCCTTCATAGAAGTCGTCGAACCGGTCCCAGGTGATCGACGTCTCGAAGGTGTCGCCGATCATGCCCAGGCCCACCGACAGGTTGCGGCCATAGGGCATGCGGATGAAGGCGTTGCGCCACTGGCCGGTCGCGCCCTCACGGCGTTGGGCGGCGCCTGCCGCGGGCAGAAGCTGGGCCGCGACGGCGTCCTTGTCATAGTTCCCTCCATAGTCGCTCACCAGCTCCAGCGCCCGCTGCATCCAGGCGTCCAGCGGATGGTCGGCGCTCTCGAAACCCAGCACCAGGATCGGCGAGGTCCCGTCGCCGACGCCATTGCCCTGCGCCTCGAGCGGGTCGAGCAGGCGGCAGTTCGAGGGATAGAGCCCGGCCTGCGTGAGCGCACGCACCGCCGCCGTCGCCTCCCCCATCGAGCGGAAGGTCACGCTGGCGGAGGCCTGATGCGTCGGGCGGTCCTGCAGCCGCATCCAGGCTTCGACGATGACGCCGAGCACCCCCTCGGAGCCGATCATCATCCGGTCGGGCGACGGCCCCGCGCCGGAGCCAGGCAGGCGACGGGTCTCCATCACCCCCGCTGGCGTCACCGTGGTCATGGACTCCACGAAATCGTCGATGTGCGTGTAGAGCGAGGCGAAGTGTCCGCCGCTGCGGGTCGCGATCCAGCCGCCCAGGGTGGAGATCTGGAAGCTCTGCGGGAAGTGGCGCAGCGTCAGCCCGTGCGGCCGGAGCTGCTCTTCGATCTCCGGCCCCAGCGCGCCGGCCTGGATGCGCGCAGCGCGGCTGAGGCGGTCGATCTCGAGCACCTTGTTCATGTGCTGGGTGTCGATGACGAGGGCGCCGGCGTAGGAATCCCCGACATCGGACTCGACGCCGCCGGCCACGCTCGACCCGCCGCCGAAAGGCGTGACGGCGAGGTTGGCGCTCGAGGCCCAGTCGAGCAGGTCGGCGACGTCTTGCGCCGTCTTCGGGAAAGCGACGAGGTCGGGCCAATAGTCGATCCGCCTCATCCGCATGCGGACAACATCGCCGAACGACTTGCCCAGCGCGTGGGTGAGCCGGTCGTACGGCGTCGCCGAGACCATCGCCGCCAGGCTTGCCGGCGCCGCTGCCCTGGGCGAGGGCAGGTCGAAGTCCGCTTCGGTCGGCGGCGGAATCTGTTGCGGCGTGTGCCCGATAGCCCGAGCGGCGCCGACGCGGATCCGACCGGCCTCGTCGGACGAGAGGTCCTCATCCTCGTAGCCCCAACCCCAGAACCGCAGCCGCCGACGATGGGAAAGCGTCGCAAATTCGCCCAAACCGCCGCTCCCGCTTATGTTGCTTAAATCTATACCGCACCCGTCCGCGCAGCCGCGCAAGTATGGCGGTTATCGTCGCCCTTCTCCCCTTGCGGGAGAAGGTGGCCTCGCGAAGCGAGGTCGGATGAGGGGTCGACGCACCTATCGGGCAGAGCGCGGCGTCGTTCTGCGGAGAGTTGGTCGCGACCCCTCATCCGTCCGCCTTCGGCGGCCACCTTCTCCCGCAAGGGCTAGCGTGCGCACACATCTTTTCCTTGCGCCGTTGACGAAGGCGTGCGTGGACCCGCCGCGGTTCTGAGGGTTGAAGCCGCTGAATCGTCTGTGATTCTCTGCCTGCCGTCGTGATTCGGGAGAGGTCGATGGCGGTGA
>DASXGR010000212.1:0-4287 GCA_036488935.1 Caulobacteraceae bacterium
GCTGGTGGTCACCCGTCCTGCGGTGGAGGCCGGCGAGCGCCTGGGCTTCCTGCCGGGCGACCTCAACGAGAAGGTCGACCCCTACATGGCGCCGGTGTGGGAGGCGATGGGAAGCATCCTGGGCGCCGAGGCCCTGCGCCGTCGCCGCGATCGCGGCGAGGTCGAGGTGGCGCCGATCGCCTTCATGCGCGGGCGCACCCTCTCCAACGCCTTCGTCATCGTCGACGAGGCGCAGAACGCGAGCCGGCTGCAGATGAAGATGGTCCTCACCCGCCTGGGCGAGGGCTCGCGCATGGCCGTCACCGGCGACCCCACCCAGGTCGATCTGCTCAATCGTGCGGACTCGGGCCTCGCGCACGCGGTCTCGATCCTCGAGGGGGTCGAAGGCGTGGCGGTGGCCAGGTTCACGACCGTCGACGTGGTGCGCCACCCGCTGGTGGGCCGCATCGTCGCCGCCTACGACCGGGACGCGGCTGGGCTGGGCGTATGATCGGCATCGAGCTTCAGGTGGAAGAGGCGGCCTGGTTCGAGCGGCTGCCCGACATCGAGCGCCTGCTCGGCGAAGCCGCCGCGGCGGTCGGCGCCGAAGGTGCGGCCGACATCCTGCTCACCACCGACGAGGCCGTGCGCAAGCTCAACGCCCGGTTCCTCGGCAAGGACAAGCCGACCAACGTCCTCAGCTTCCCCGCCCCGGCCAATCCGTTCAACCAGCTGGGCGATGTCGCCCTGGCGCTCGGCGTCTGCGAGCGGGAAGCCCACGAACAGGGCAAGCCCCTGGCCGATCACGTTCGCCACCTTCTGGTGCATGGCCTCCTGCACCTGCTGGGATATGATCATCAGGCCGAGGACGAGGCGGAGGCCATGGAGTGTCTCGAGCGCGCCGTGCTCGCCCGCCTGGGCGTCCCGGACCCCTACGATGCCGGCGAAGACCGACCCGTCCATGTCCGCTGACCCCTCCGACGATTCCTCCAGCGCCGGCGGTTCCCGGTTCTCGGCCCTGCTGCGGGGCCTGGGCCTGGGCCGCCGCGAGCGCGAGGACGGCGAAGACATCGGCGACGCCGGCGCGAGCCTGCGCAGCCAGGCCGAACTGTTCCAGACCATCACGGTGGGCGATGTCATGACGCCCCGGGCCGACATCACGGCGATGGAGCTCTCGTCCCCGTTCCGCGCGGTCGTCGCCTCGTTCGCCGAGAGCGAGCACACCCGCATCCCGGTCTATCGCGAGACGCTCGACGATCCGGTGGGCGTGGTCCACCTCAAGGACATCTTCGCCATGCTGGCCGATCCGGCCAAGCGGCAGGAACCCGAGGAGCCCGTGCTGGCGCGGGTCAAACGCCCGACCCTCTATGTCCCGCCGTCGATGCTGGCTTCGGACCTGCTCCTGCGCATGCAGACCAGCCGCATCCACATGGCCATGGTGATCGATGAGTTCGGCGGCGTGGACGGCTTGGTGACGCTCGAAGATGTCATCGAAGCGGTGGTCGGCGATATCGACGACGAGCACGACGAGGCCGCCACCAGCCACATCGTCAACCGTCCCGGCGGCGTGCTCGAGGTCGACGGCCGCGTGCACCTGGAGGCCCTCGAGGGCGCCCTGGAGGCGCAGCTGGCGGCCCCGGAGCTGGAGGAAGAGATCGAGACCGCCGCCGGCCTCGTCACCGCCCTCGCCGGGCGCGTCCCCGAACGCGGCGAAACGATCGTCCACCCCGCCGGCTTCGAATTCGAAGTCACCGACGCCGACCCCCGCCGCGTCAAACGCCTCCGCGTCCGCCGCACCGGAGGGGGTGCGGCGTGAGCACGCTTTTCCCCGTCCCTCCCCTTCTGGGGAGGGTGTCGCGTCGCAGGCGCGACGGGTGGGGGCACGCGGGGCCGCCCGACGCCTCGCCCTTTCCCCTCACTTCCCCCACCCCGCTTCGCTGCGCGAAGCGACCCTCCCCAGAAGGGGAGGGATAGGTGAATCCCGCCACCCTCACGCGCGACACCGCCTCCGCCGCCGCGCCCGTGGGCCGGGCCCGGCGCGCGGCCACGGGCCTCTGGCGCTGGCGCTGGTCGCCGACGGTGCTCGCGATCCTCGCGGGCCTCCTCGCCGCAGTCGCCCAGCCGCCGTGGGGCGTCCTGCCGGGCCTGATGGGCTACGGCCTGATGTTCCGTCTCGTCGACGCCGCCCGGGGCCCGGCGCCGCTGCGCTCGGCCTTCTTCCGCGGCTGGCTCACGGGCGTGGCCTATTTCGTCGTCTCGCTGTGGTGGATCGCCGAGCCGTTCAAGGTGGACGCCCAGGAGCAGGGCTGGATGGCCCCGTTCGCCGATCCGATCGTCTCGATGTTCATGGCCCTCTTCTGGGGCGCGGCCTCGGTGGTCTACCGGCGGTTCGCCACGCGCGGCGCCCTGCGGGCCCTGTTCTTCGCCGGCTGCCTGTCGCTGGCCGAATGGCTGCGCGGCCACATCCTCACCGGCTTTCCGTGGGACCTTCCGGGGGAGACCTGGCGCGCCGGAGGCCCGGTGTCGCAGGCCGCCGCCCTGGGCGGCGCCTACGGCCTCACCTTCGTCACCCTGGCGGGGGCGGCGTGCCTCTTCGTGGCGGCCGAGGGCCGGCGCGGCGCGCGCCTCGGCCTGGCCGCGGTCGTTGCCTGGGTGGCGATCGCGGGATGGGGCGAATGGCGCCTGCGCCACGCGCCGGCCACCAGTCCCACGGCGCCCCTGGTGCGGATCGTCCAGCCCGACGTGCGCCAGGAGAGCAAGTACGACCCGGCAATGTTCGCCAACATCGTCGAGCGCTACGTGGCCCTCACCGCACGGCCCTCGGCGGCGCCGATCGCGGCGGTGATCTGGCCCGAAGGCGCGATCCCGGCGGCGATGGAGGACTATCTCGCGCCCGGCGCCTGGCCGCGCGGCGCCATCGAGGGCGCCCTGCAGCCCGGAGAGACCCTGATCCTGGGCGGCTACCGGTTCGCGACCTCGTCGCTTGGCGCGCCCGAGACCTTCAACACCCTCGCCGCCTTCCGCGAAGGCCCCGATGGCCTGCAGGAGGAGGCGCTGTACGATAAGTATCGCCTGGTGCCGTTCGGCGAGTTCATGCCCATGGACGGTCTGATGAGCCGACTGGGGATCAAGCAGATGGTCCATGTGGGCGATGGCTTCTCGCCCGGTCCCCCGCCCACGCCGCGGCGCCTGCCCGGCCTGCCGCCGGCCCAGCCCCTGATCTGCTATGAGGACATGTTCCCAGGCTTCACCCGCGACGGCGCCGCGGCGGCCGGCTATCGCCCGGCCTGGATCATCAACATCTCCAACGACGCCTGGTTCGGGACCGCCAGCGGTCCGCGCCAGCACGTCAACATGGCCGCCTATCGCGCGATCGAGGAGGGCCTGCCGATCGCCCGCGCGACGCCCACCGGGATCTCGGGGATGATCGACGCGTTCGGCCGCTTCCGGCCCGGCGAGAAGCTCGGCGAGCACGCGGTGGGCGACCTCGACGTGCGCCTGCCGCCGGCCCTGCCGCTCACGGTCTATGACGAAGTCGGCGACGGCCTCTTCTTCCTGCTGGTGGGCCTCTCCATCGTCGGCGCGCGCTGGCGGCCCGTTCGCAAGGTCGAAGCCTGAGCGATCCGGACGACATCGCCACGCGGCCGCTGCGCTCGTTCGGCCGCATCCGCGGCCGGCCGATCAAGCCGCGCCAGGCCTCTCTGATGGAGAGCCTGCTGCCCCGGCTCGCCCTGCCGCCGGGACCGCTGGATCCCGCCGTCCTGGCGCCCGACGCGCGCGAGGTCTGGCTGGAGATCGGCTTTGGCGGCGGCGAGCACCTCGCGGCCCAGGCGGCGAAGCATCCGGACGTCCTGCTGCTCGGCGCCGAGCCCTTCCTCAACGGCGTCGCCAGCGCGGTGCGTCACATCGAGGAGGCGCGGCTGGACAACGTGCGCCTCCACGCCGGCGACGCGCGCGAGCTGCTGGCGGCCCTGCCGGCGGCGAGCCTGGCCCGCGTCTTCATCCTCTTCCCCGATCCCTGGCCCAAGGCGCGCCACCACAAGCGCCGCCTGGTGAACCCCGACTTCGTCGCCGAGCTGGCCCGTGTGATGCGCCTCGGAGCGCGCGTCCGCTTCGCCACTGACTGGGCCGACTACGCCGACCACGCCCTGCGCGCCCTCACCGCCGAGCCGCGCCTGGCCTGGCTCGCCCAGCGCGCCGACGACTGGCGCACACCCCCCGCCGACCACGTCACCACCCGCTACGAATCCAAGCGCCTGGGCGACTGCCCCCCCATCTTCCTCGACTTCGAGCGCATTGCTGACGCGC
>DASXGR010000218.1:0-5209 GCA_036488935.1 Caulobacteraceae bacterium
TTACGCCACATCTCCCCCCGGCCTGCCAGAAAGTACCAGATCTCCTCGACAGTCCGATGCGTGACAGCATTGGAGACTTTTCCTGGGGCCAACTCGAAATGCGCAAAGCTGCCGCCGGCGAGGCCGAGCAAGACGCGGACATCGGCGCCGTCCGGCGCGATTGCGCTTGGACTCGCAGGCAGTCTCGCGGTTGCAAATTTGCCGCTCGAAGCAGGCGCCGTCATGCTCCCTCTTTTACTGACTAAGCAGCCTCACCTCACCCCTCCCCATATACCGCCCTCTCAAACGCCCCGAACACCGCCAGCGCATCTGGATCCTCGAACGGCAGCAGCTGCGTCATCCACACGCCGGCGGTCATCGCCGCCGGGTCGACCCAGAAGTAGCTGTTGAACAACCCCGCCCAGGCCATCGCCCCCGCGCCGCGCCCGTTCGGGCCGGGCTCACGGTTCATCACCCAGCTTATCCCCCACTCTCCGGGCGCCTGGGCTTGCAGTGTCAGGTCGCGGCTGAGAAAGGGATTCACGCTCGTCAGCCGGCGCAGCGGAACTCCGCCAAGCTGATCCTCGCGCATCAGGGCCAGGGTCTCCGGCTTGAGCACCCGGCTCCCGTTCCACGTCCCCTCGTGCAAAATCATCTGCAGGAACGCCAGGTAATCATCGAGGGTGCTGAGCAGCCCTGCCCCACCGCTGAAGAACTCCGGCTCGGGCGGGAACGGGGAGTCCAGCGGCGCGAGGCTGCCGTCCGCGGCTCGCATATTCAGCCCGGCGACGCGCGGCGCCATGGCGGGCGTCGGCGTGAAGGCGGTGTCGGTCATGCCCAGCGGCGTGAAGATGTGCTCGGCGAAATAGGCGTCCAGGCGCTGGCCGGAGACCGCCTCGACCACCTTGCCGGCCCAATCGATGCCGATGCCGTACTCCCACGCGGTCCCCGGATCGAACATCAGGGGCGCCTCGAGCGCGGCGCTGAGACCGGTGGCCATGCTCGGAAAATCGGTCTGGGTGATGAAGCGCTGCAGGTCGGCGTTCCACATCTCGTAAACGAAGCCCGAGGTGTGCGCGAGGAGGCGCCGCAGGGTGATCGGCTCCTTGGCCGGGCGCAGGCGCGGCGTCCCATCGTCCGCGAACCCCTCCTGCACCCTGGGCGCGGCCAGGGCGTGAATGAGCGTCCCCAGCGGCTCGTCCAGGCCGAACTGTCCGGCTTCCACCAGCTGCATCGCGGCGACGGCGGTGACGGCCTTGGTCATCGAGGCGATGCGGAACACCGCGTCGGTCCGCATCGGCGGCCCGCCCTTGAGATCGCTCGGGCCAAAGGCGCCGCGATAAAGGGTCTTTCCGTTGCGCACGGCCCCGGCCACGAAGCCGGGGGTGGGATGGGCCGCAGTAGCGGCCTCGAGAGCGGCGCCGATCGGATCGGACATGGGAGTCCTCTGATGATGGAATGCATGGCCAGGGAGCCGGAGAGGCGCGCAACTCTCTAGTCCCACGGCGCCGCTTCTGAGGCGCACCCGGTCGATAAGGCCAAGTCGGTGTGCCTCACCGACGAGGGCGTAAAGCGCGCCGAGGCGTTGTTCGATGAGCTGTTCCGGCGTTAGGCGGAGGGGGCGGCGTAGACGCACTATTTCGCTGAAGCTGCTGGTAGACGCCAAGGCGGTCCACGATCTGCCAGTGGCCGGTCAGCCTGTCGGCCGCGTCGAACAGGTAGGCTGTCGCGCCGGACATGCGGATGACCTTTCCCGTCGGCGGAAAGCCCGGAAGATCGCCAAGGTGCGTGCCTTCCCACAGCCAGGTCATGACCACGGCGTCAGCATCGGCGCAGAGGCGCTGAATGGCGAACGCCTGGTTTGGAAATGGCGCTCGCGACGCCCGCAGACGCGCCTTGTAGCCCTCGATGTCGAGCACCCGGCCTTCCCACGGATCGCCGGGGTCATGGTGCACGGTGTAGCTGGCCGCCAGGTAACGCTCGACAGCGTCCTCGAGCCCGCAATTCCAAACCTCGTGGATGAATTGCGCGAGGCGATCTTTGCGGTCCCGCCCATCCGCCATGAGCTGTTTCCTCGCTGTCGCCCCTGAGACCGGACGCTGGAATCGCCGGCTAGAGTTCTTTTATCCGGATTAAATTCCCTCGCAATATCATCCGGGCAAAATCGACCCGCCCCCCCACCTCCGCTAAACCCCACCCCAGAACAATTCACGTCTTCCCACGCCCGTTGCGACCTTCGCCGCCCCTGCCCCCGACCCCACCTTTCTGTCCGTTGCGGCACATCTCCGCCGCGCGTGAGGTCGTCCATGTACAACCCGATCGACACCCTCGACCGTCAGTCCACCGCCACCGTCCCGAAGGTCGTGGAAGCGGAGCTCAATTTCACCGAGCGGGCGGCGGATAAGCTGTTCACCTACACCTACGCCCGGTCCGACGGCGGGCCGCAGACCAATATCCAGACCACGGCCCACCGCGTGCGCATCCACAACGCCCGCGCCGCGGCGCGGGCCCTCGATCTCGACGTGGAGGGGTTCCGCATCGTCGGCCATCACTCGGCCGTGCGCGACTTCTGGGACGAAGCGCAGACCATGGCGCTGGGTCATCCCGAGACGGCCGAGCTGGTGCGCGCGGTCACCGGGGCGCGGCAGGTGGTGGTGTTCGACCACACCATTCGCCGGCGCTCCGACGGCGTCGCCGATCGCACCCCCGGCGCCGCGCGCCAGCCGGCCACCCGCGTCCACGTCGACCAGACGGTCGCCTCCGGCCCGCAGCGCGTGCGCGAGATCATGGGCGAGGAGGCCGAGGCCCTGCTGGCCGGCCGCGCCGCGATCATCAATGTCTGGCGGCCGATCCATCATGCGGCGCGTGACTGGCCCCTGGCCTTCGCCGACGCCCGCTCGATCGCGCCGGACGACCTGCTCCCGTCGAACCTGATCTTCCCCCACCGCCGGGGCGAGATCTATGGCCTGGCCTACGATCCCGACCAGCGTTGGCGCTACGTCCCCGACCTGGCGCCGGACGAGGCGGTGCTGATCAAATGCTGGGACTCCGACCCCCGCGTCGCCCAGTTCACCCCCCACACCGCTTTCCTCGATCCCACCACGCCGGCTGATGCGCCGCCGCGCGAGAGCATCGAGTTCCGGACGATGGCGTTCTGGGATTGAGCGGGATCACCTTCCGGCCGCCTTACGCATTCGCACATCTCGTCGTCGAGGTATGGATCCACCCGTCACGCCCCTAAATCTCAGTTGAATGCGCCTAAACCGCCCTTCTCCCCTTGCGGGAGAAGGTGGACGCCCCCCGGGTCCGGCCTTCGGCCGGCCCGAGGACAGGCTTCGGCGGCCGGATGAGGGGTCGCGACCAAGCCTCCGCAAAACGGCGCCGCGCTAAGCCCGAAAGGTGTGTCGACTCCTCATCCGACCCGCTTCGCGGGCCACCTTCTCCCGCAAGGGGAGAAGGCACACGGCTACGCTTCAAGAAGCCCTACGATGTGTGAATGGCGTAGCCCCGCCCCCCGGGGCGCGGCCTTTCCCCACCGCCGGTCAGCCACCTTCCCCACAAAGGCGACTATTGCATTATGCGTTGGTGACATCCGTGGCCTGGCGGACGCGATGGGTGACTTCCCACACCGTTGACTTACAATTTGCAATGTCCGATACTTCCCTCATGATCGACGACGCCGCTCTCGCCGAAACTCCCGATCCCGCCATCCAGCGGGCCGAGCGGCGTTTGCGGATCCTCGAGGAGCTGACCGACATCGCCATGAATCTGGCGCGCGCCCTCGAACGCCAGGCGCTCGCCGCGGCCGATCGGACCCAGTCTTCTGAGCCGGATTGCGCCCCGGCGCCCATCGCGCCCGCCTTCGATCCCTCGGTCGCCCTTGCCCGCATCTCGCGCGCCGTTCGCCTGACCCTCGCGCTCGAAGCGCGCACCGACGAGCAACTGCGCGCCCTGCGCGCCGGCGTGGCGGCCGAAGTGGAGGCCCGTCGCGCCGTGGCGGGCCGTCGTGCGGCTGAAGAGGCGAGGGCGCGCAGGGACCACCATCGCGACGAGGTCGAGCGCCTGGTGTGGGAGGCGGCCGAGCGGGAGGCCGAGGACGAGGCGGCCCTGGACAGCGTCCTCGAGGCCCTCGAGGAGCGCCTCAATGACGACGAGGCGTACTGGGATCTGGACCAGATGCCCGTGCGCGAGGCCGTGCAGCGCCTGTGCGCCGACCTCGAACTCACCCCCGACTGGAGCCTCTGGGAAGGCGAGGGCTGGACGCCCCAACCGCCGTTCTCCCGCCCCCGCTTCTCCCTCTGGTCCCACCCCAGCCGCACGCCCCTGCGGCCCCACGAAGACCTCCGCGCGCATCAGCGGGAGTGAACCTCAATTATAAATTTCGTCATGGCCGGCCTTCGTCACCCCCGGCCTTGTGCCCGGGGGGCCGGCCACCCATTGCAGGGTCACCCAACTCTCTGGGATTGGCCGCGCGTGCGCGCGGCCACACGAAGTGTTCGTACAGTCGAACCGTGGGTGGCCGGCACTAACGGCCGGCCATGACGGCATTTGATGTGCTTGAAATCGTGAATATCGCAACAATCCCATAAACGGGATGGAGAGCTCGTACCTCGATCAATGGCTCTCGGGTGAGGGCTGCGGCCGGGGCGCCGGCCACCGTCTCCAGCTCCGCCGGCGTGGGCCAGTGGGAGCGCGAGGGGACCGCAGGGGCGGTCACCCCTTCAGCACCACCCCTCGGAAACGCCGTGAGGGACCCGGGCCAGGGTCTTGGTTTTCCCGAACAGCGGCGCGTTGACGTAAACGCGCGCGACGATGACGTCATCCGACTTGAGTTGCGCGGTTACGCGATAGCGTTTTCCATCGTAGGGATTATACATCCAGCCGTCTCGCCAATGGTTCGACCCATCGGGGTGTAGATTCCAAAGCATCGTGAGACCACAAAGCGGGCGCCCTCGTAGTGCGGGGTCAGGATTGTTCTTGTCCTGGTCCGGCGTCCCGGCGGCGTTCTTGGGTTTCGCCAGCCAGACTATGCGGCCACACATCAGACCTGCGCAGTCGAAGACCTGTAACGCCACCTTGTTGTCCATCAGCCATACCCCATCGGGAATGGCGATCGCGGGCGTTGCCGGTGACGCGGCGAGAACGGCGGATCCCACCAGAGGTGCGATGAGGCTCAGGGCGACCACATTCGACCCATGGATGACCGGAACACGGAGGCCGGGACTCTATA
>DASXGR010000230.1:0-5577 GCA_036488935.1 Caulobacteraceae bacterium
GACGCCGTCGCGGCCTATTCGACGTTCATGGCCAGCTTCCCCGCGAGCGAGCGGCGCTGCCTGCTGAGCCACTCCATGGGCGGCGGTCCCATGCTGTTCGCCGCGACCCGTCCCAGCGCCCATCCCGACTGCGTGGTCGTCGCCAGTCCCTTCGGCTCGCTCAAGGCGATGGCCGTGGCCGGCGGCATGCCGAAACTCCTGGCGCTGGTCACCTCCGATCCTTGGGACAACGTCAAGGCGGCGGCCGCGCTGAAGGCGCCGATGCTGTGGGTCCACAGCCAGGCCGACACGACCATTCCGATCGCCTCAGGCCGCACGGTGTTCGACGCCAAGACGGGAGTGAAGGGCGCCGTCGTCATCCGGGGATTCAAACACGACGCAATCTACGAGGTGACGCCACCCGCGATCTGGACGCCGGTCGACGCCTTCATCCTGACCGGCGCGTTGCCGCCGGCTCACTAGCTGGCTCGCTTACCGACCCCCTGACATCGACCGAAAACGGCGGGTGGATTCCAAGCGCGGCAAACAGCCGGACGGTGTCGGCGAGCCTTGCGCTCCGGGCCTCCTCGACTCCCAGCTCCGCCTCGTCGAGCAGGCGCTGGGCGACGATGACGCGCGTGAGATCGGCGCTGCCGGCCGCGTAGCCCTGGCGGTCGAGCTCGAGCGACCGCGCGGCCGACGCCCGGGCGTTCTCCTCCGACCTCAGGGCGTCGGCGTCGTTGGCGAGGGCGTCGAGGGCGTCCGCCACCTGGCCAAGCGCGGTGACCACCACCTGCTGATAGTCGGCGAAGCTGGAGCGGTAGTCGGCCTCGGCGGCGTGCTTGACCGCCTGCAGACGCCCTCCGGTGAAGATCGGCGCGGCGATCCCGCCCAGCAACGTCCAGGCGAGCTCGGAAGGTCCGCTCAACAGCCCCTGACCCGAGACCGCCGCGCTCAGGTCCACGCGGGGATAGAGATCGGCGGTCGCCACGCCGATCGCCGCGCTGGCCGCATGCAAGCGCGCCTCTGCCGCGAGGATGTCGGGGCGCTGTCTGGCGACCACGGAGGGCACGAGATTGGGCAGGTTCGCGGGCAGGGCGAAGTCGGACAGGGCGAGATCTGGGGCCGTCCAGTCGGCGGGCGAGCGGCCCGCGAGGGTCGCCAGGGCGTTCTGCGCGGCCTGCAGCCGCTGGCGCAATGCAGGCAGGCGCGCCAGATCGCGGTCCAGTTCCGCCGTAGCGTCCTGCACATCGGTATTGGGCGCCGCGCCCTGCGCATGGCCCTGACCGACCAGCTGCAGCGTCTGCCGATCGGAGGCGACGATGTCTTCTGTGATCTCGATGTCCCGCCTCGCCGCGGCGACGTCGATCGCCTGCAGGGCGACATTCGCGATCAGGGTCAGGGCGGTCGCATCACGCTCGCGCGCCTGGGCCTGCAGGCCCGCGCCCGCCTCTTCGATGCGGCGACGACGACCGCCGAATACGTCGGCCTCGTAGTCTGCAGACAGAAAAGCCCCGTAGGTCGAGAAGATCGGAAAGGTGTAGGCGTCCACGCCGAACACCGTCGCGCCGATCCGGGTCTGGCCCACCTGGGCGCTGGCGCCCAGCTGCGGATAGTTCTCGCCCCTCACCGCCGCGAGTTCGTTGCTCGCCCGCTGGATCGCCGCCTCACGGCTGGCCAAGGTCCAGTTCCGCGCCAGCGCCTCGCGCTCCAGCTGATCCAGCTTGGGCGAAGCCAGCAGGGTCCACCAGTCGGCGGTCACCTGCGCGGTGGCCGAACTGGCTTGCTGGACGTCCTGCGGACCCGCCTGGCCCAGCGGCCGGTCGGGAAAGCCATGCGTCGCCGCCGGCTCCGGCCGGGTGAAGTTGGGCCCGACCGTACAGCCCGCTAGGGCGGCGATCACGGCGATTGCCGTCAGGCAGGCGCCCGGAGATCGCGCGCCGCTCACGATCCGCCCCGTTCCGGGTGGGAGGAGAACGAGACCGTCGTCTCCACCGACATGCCGGGCGCCAGCCTCACCAAGCGCTCGGTCGGTTCGTCGAACAAGATCTTCACCGGCACGCGCTGCACGACCTTCACGAAATTGCCGGTCGCGTTCTCCGGCGGCAGCAGGGCGAAGCGCGAGCCGGTGCCGCGCTGGAAGCTGTCGATGTGGCCGTGGAAGCGGATGTCGGGCACACTGTCGACATGGATCGAGACCGCCTGGCCCACGCGCATGCGCTTGAGCTGGGTCTCCTTGTAGTTGGCGATCACATAGACGCGGGCGGGAACCTCCGAGAGCAGGTTCTGTCCCGGCTGCACATAGTTCCCGGCCCGCACGATCCGGTTGGCGACCGTGCCGTCGAAATCGGCGCTGATGCGGGTGTAGGCGAGGTTCAGGCGGGCCTGGTCCAGCAGCGCCTTGCGGCGGCCGACCTCCGCGTCCGACTCGTCCAGGCGGGTCTTCAGGACCGCTGTCTGGCTCTGCGCCGTGGCGAGATCGGCCTCGTCCTTCTCCAGGGTCGACGCCCGCGCGCCGCGGTCGGCCTGCACCGCTTGCAGATGCTCGACCGAGCCGTAGCCGCCCTGGGCGAGCGGTCCGTAGCGGCCCACCTGCTGACCGGCGAAAAGGAGCTGGGCCCGATCGCCCGGCAGGGCGGCGCGCGCCGAGGCGATGATGTGGGTCTGCTGCGCCAGCAGCGAAGCGACGTTGGCGCGCGCGGCCACGGCGTTCTGCAGGTCCGCCTCGGCGCTCGCGACCGCATTGCGATAGTCGCGCACGTCGATCTGCAGCAGCTCCTGGCCGGCCTTGAAGCGGGAGTTGTCGTCCACGTCGAGCCGGGTGACGTAGCCGGGGACCTTGGGCGCCACGGTGACGATGTCGCCCTCGACGTAGGCGTCGTCGGTGCGCGCCTCGAAGATGGAGGGGATCGTGAGCGCGATGGCCACGATCACCACCCCTGCGGCCACGGCCAGGGCGATTCGCCAGCGCAGCCGGCTCGCGCTTCGCGATGGCGGCGGCGGGGCGGCCGGCGCGGGGCTCGGCGGTGGCGGCGGCGAGGTGGTGGTCATTTTTTTTTGGCCGGCGGCGACATGAGCGGCGTGAACGCCAGGGCGACAAGGCCGACGAGCGCCATCACGCGGAAGGCGTCGGCGAAGGCGAGAACCTCGGCCTGCTGTGCGCTGCCATGTTGCAGGGCCGCCAGCGCCGAGTGGCCGGCGTCGGGCGCCGTCTGGCCGGCGTGTGTCATCCTGGCGAACGAGGCCGAACCCAGCCATTCGGTCAGGTCGGCGGTCCCGGTCCGCAGGTTCTCGAACAGCCGGCTCGAATGCAGTGACTGGCGCCGGTCGAGCACGATGTTGACCAGGGCGACCCCCAGGGCCGTGCCGAACTGGCGGAAGGTCATGTAGATCGTCACGGCGTCCATCTGGCCCGCGCCCGGCACGCGCGCGGCCGTGCCGCTGCCGACTGCCGACAGAAGCGGCGCCACGCTGCCGCCATAGAGGATCAGCGGCAGGACGAAGTAGATGCTGGGGGTGTTGGACGTCAGGATCCAGGCCATCGTCAGCATCGAGGCGATCAGGCAGAGAAGGGCGAAGACCGTCACGCGCCTCTGGCCGAACCGGCCCACCGCGACGGCCACCATCGGCCGCAGGGAGGCGCCCGTGATCGCATAGACGCACAGGATCAATCCGGTCTGCGTGGCCGACCGCCGCTGCGGATCCACGCCGCGGAGGAACTCCGGCAGGGCGTAGATCGAGCCCGACAGGATCATTCCCACGAGGATCCCGATGACAATCGACGCCAGCACGTTGCGGTCGCGGATCAGCTCCAGCCGCAGGATCGGATTTGGGTTGTCCGGGTCGCACGCCCGGAACACGAACAGGACAAGGGCGACCAGGGCGGTCCAGGACAGGACGGTCAGGATGGGCGAGCCGAACCAGTCGTCGATCTCGCCGCGGCTGAGGACCACCTCCGCGGCGATCAGCATGACCGCGAACAGCGCCACGCCCCACGGATCGATCGGGACGCTCTGCCGGTCCGGCTCCAGCGCCTCGCGCGGATAGTGGCGCAGCAGGAGGGTGAGGGCGCCGGCGGCGAAGGCGGCGTCGATCACCCAGATGAACCGCCAGCTCAGGTTATCTGTCAGCAAGCCGCTCGCCAGGAGGCCGATGGCGGTGGCGACCTTGAGCATCACCGAAACGCGCGTCATCGAAGCCGACCGCGCCGGGCCGGTCAGGAACGTGTAGACGCTGCCCCGCCACCAGAAGTTCAACGCCCCGCCGGCGAAGCCCTCCACGGCGCGGAACACCAGCATCTGCTCGAGCCGCGTGGATAGCGAGGCGCAGAGCGAGGCGGCCAGGAACACCAGCACCGAGCCGATCAGATAGGGCCGAAGACCGATCCGGCGCGCCAGATAGCTCGACAGCGGCGTCCCCAGCAGCAGGGCGGCGCTGTAGGTGATCAGGATCCAGCCGGCCTCGTCGCGCGAGGCGCCGAAAGCGCCGGCCATGTCCGGCAGCACCAGATTGACGCTGTCGAAGGTGTAGAACTGCATGGCCGAGGCCAGGCCCAGGCCCACCAGCAGCCATTGCAGATTGGCCGGCGTGATCGACGCCCGCCCGCCGGCGATGGGGATTGGCGCGGAGGCCGTGCTACCGCTGTTCATCGCCCCCCTCCGTCTGTCGACCGGAATAGAGTTCAGGCAATGCGGAAGGCGTCAACGACGGCGGAAAAGTGGCCGCCAATAATCGCCATCGGCGATCAGGATTCGTCTCGGCTCGTCGCGCGAGGCGCCGAAGGCTTCGGCAAGAATAGAGTTCAGCCAAGGCGCAGGGCGTCAACGATGACGAGCAGAAGGCCGCCGATGATCGCCAGATGCTCGAGGGCCGTGGTGAAGACCTGCTTCGCCAGATCGCCGGCGGGGTCGCCAACCCCTTGCGATGGGCTGAAGGGAATGCGCCATGCCCCACCCTGCCACACAGGCGTAAAGGTTTACGTGTCGCCGTTGCTCCGCCAGCCTGCAGATCGCCACGGCGTCACCGTGTGAAAAGGCGATCTGCGCCGGATCGAACCGCACCGGCTGGACCTCTTCGTTTGGATTCCGGTAGGTTTCGTGGGCTTGCGTGCAGGAGAACCGTCTGCGGTGCGGCGTTCGGGCTTCAAATCCGAGGGGGGCGGCGAGGCCGCGTTCCTTCTTCCGCCCTCCGCCGCCAGAAGCCGGTCCTGATGACGCCTGACTCGCCCACAGCGGGCTGCGCCACGGACTTCGACGATTGGCTCGTCGAGACCTTCGCCCGCACCGGCGGGTTCACCATGCTGATCGTGCTGGTGGAGATCGGGACCACCACGGTGCAGCCGCTCGCGTCGTCGTATGTGCATGTCGTCGGCGATGAGACGCGGTGGCCCGACATGGTGCGCCTGTTCGCGGAGACGAGGACGGCCTGGGATGGCGCCGCCTTCTTCCAGGCTGACCGCGCGGGCCTCGTCGCCGATCCGGTCGCTCGCCAGCGGCTCCAGTCACTGATGAGACATCTCGAGGACGACCGCTCGCTGCTGAAGCACGCCGAATTCTTCGATCCGCGCGGCCTCAGGCTGAGGATCGAGGAAGTCCCTGG
>DASXGR010000103.1:0-6365 GCA_036488935.1 Caulobacteraceae bacterium
GCCGGTTGAGCTCTCCAGGAATTCCTGGAGCGCGTTCACGTCGCCCTGCAGCCGCGACATGATCCGACCGACGTGAGTCTTGTCCATGAAGGTCAGGGCCACGTCCTGGAAGTGCAGGAACATCGAGCGGCGCACATCGAAAATCACCTTCTGCGCCAGGCGCGAGGTCATCCACTGGTCGCAGAAGCTCGAGCAGGCGTTCACCGTCACGATGGCGCCAAAGATGATGACAAGGTTCTCGAGCCGGTCCGGCCGGTGAGCTACGCCCGCGCTCACGACGCGGCCTATGATCCAGGGCAGTCCGACGCTGGTGAGCGCCGAGATCAGCACGGCGACCTGCGCGCCGATCAGCAGGGGCCGGTGCGGCTTCAGATAGGCGAAGAAGCGCCGGATGATCCGCGGATCGAACGAAGCGAAGATCTCCTCGGCGTCCGCCGAGCCGAGGTTGGCGTTGCGCTTGCGCGGCGGAGCCGGAGGGACGCCGATGTCGGCTGCGATGTCGCTCATGCCTGGGCTTCTTCCAGCTTGCGCCGCATGCGCGCGTCGGCGATCGAGAGGCCCTGTTCGGCGCGGGTTTGCAGGGCGAAGAGGTCAGCATATTCGCCGCCCAGGGCCAGCAGTTCGGCGTGGGTCCCGCGCTCGACGATCCGGCCCTCCTCCAGGACGATAATCTCGTCGGCGTGCAGGAGGGACGACAGGCGATGGGCGATGATGATCGTCGCCTTCGCGGCGGTCGCCTCGGCCAGCGCGTCGCGCACCTTCTTCTCCGTTACTGCGTCGATGGCCGCCGTGGAATCGTCGAAGATCATGACGCCGGGGCCCGGGACGACGCCGCGGGCGATCGACATCCGTTGGCGCTGGCCGCCGCTGAGCGCCACGCCGCGTTCGCCAACCCGCGTCTCATAAGCCCCGGGCAGGGCGGCGATGTAGTCGTGGATCTGAGCGGTGCGGGCGGCGCCGAGGATCCTCTGCTCTTCGGCCCAGGGATCGGCGTAGGCGACATTGTTGGTCACCGTGGAGTCGAACAGGAAAGCCTCCTGTTGAACCAGGCCGACGTAGGTGCGCAGCGAAGCCAGGGTGACCTCGCGCACGTCCTGGCCATCTATGGTGATGCGGCCGGCGCAGACATCGTAGAAACGCGGGATGAGGTTGGCGATAGTCGACTTCCCCGAACCCGGGGGACCGACGATGCCGAGGGTACTGCCGGCCTTCACTTCGAAGCTGATGTCCTTCAGCACCAGCGGTCCGCCCTCGTAGGCGAAGTCCACGTGTTCGAAGCGCAGCGCCCCCTGAGTGATGTCGAGGTTGTGCGCGCCGGGCGCATCGGTCACCGCCTCGGGCAGGTCGAGGATCTCGAACAGCCGCCCGCCCGAGGTCGTCGCGCGCGCCGCCGCAGCGAAGATCATCGCGATCTGCCGGATCGGGCTCTGCAGCAACGTCATGTAGGTGAGGAACTCTGTGAGCCGGCCCGCCGTCATCTGGCCGGCGGCGACCTTGTGGCCGCCATACCAGAGCAGGCCGCCCATCGAGGCGTAGAAGCTCACCTGCATGATGCTCACGGCGCGGAAGCGCAGGACGATGCGCCTGTACGAGAAGGCCAGGGCCGCGTTGGCCGCCTTGTCGAACTTGCCCATCTCGTAGGCCTTCGCCGCGAACGAGCGCACCACGCGGATCCCCTGGAGGTTCTCCTCCATGGTCAGGGTCAGGGCGCTCATCAGCTTCTGGACCTGCAGCCAGGTGACGCGCAGCATGAATCCCATGCGGGCCAGGGCCACGCCGGCGATTGGAGTGAAGGCCAGGCCAATCACCGCCATCGTCGGGTCGGTGGAGACCATCAGTCCCGCCGCGGACCCCAGCAGAATGACCAGCGTGAGGCAGGTCATCATCCCGCCGGAGATGAACGAACGGGCGCCCTCCATGTCCAGCATTCCGCGGGTGATCAGGTCGCCGGAATGGATCTTGTCATGGAAGCCGAACGAGAGCCGCTGCAGCTTCTGGAAGAACTCCAGACGGTAGGCGTAGGCCACCTTCTGGCTCACCCATTCGGCGTTGTAGTTGGTGATCGCGGTGAACGCCCCCCGAGCAGCCGTCGCGGCGATCGTCAGCAGGGCGGTCATCATCAGGGCGTCGCGCGAACCTGCCAGATCGCGCTGGACGATCTGCACGGCGTGACCGAGCAGGCGGGGGAGCGTCAGTCCCGCCAGGGCTGCGCCGAGTGAGGTGAGGAAGGCCAGGGCCACCCGCCAGGGCGCCTGTTCGAAGGCCTTGCCGACAATGCGCCGCAGGACCCGCGGCATCGCCTTCACGTCGACCACTTGGTCGGCTTGAGCGAATCCTTCGGCAGACCCGCTCCTTGAATCGGACATCGGGATATTCGCTTTGTATCAAACGTCTGTTTAACCTGCATTCTGGACCGTCTGAACCCGATTGGCTAGTCGGCGTGTGTTCACGCTTTGTTTTCGTTTCGGGCTGGGCTAAAGTGGCCATTCAAACGGCCATGGAGGAGACGGTTATGGGCGACGAACTGGTGTTCTACACGCACCCCATGTCCCGGGGACGCATTGCGCGCTGGATGCTCGAGGAGGTGGGTAAGCCCTACCGGACCGAAGTCCTGGACTATGGCGGGTCCATGAAGGCTCCCGCCTATCTGGCTGTGAATCCGATGGGGAAGGTGCCGGCGATTCGGCATGGGGACCTGGTCGTGACCGAGGGCGCTGCAATCTGCGCCTATCTCGCCGATGCCTTTCCCGAGGCGGGCCTCGCGCCGCCCCATGGCTCGAAGGACCGCGGCCCCTACTATCGCTGGCTGTTCTTCGCCGCCGGCCCCGTGGAGGCGGCCTCGATAAACGGGATGCTGGGTGTCGTCGTGAAGCCCGAGCAGGAGCGCATGGCGGGCTATGGCAACCTGGCCCACGTGGTCGACGCGCTGGAAGGCGCGGTGAAGGGCCGTGAGTTCATCGCCGGCGACCGCTTCTCGGCGGCGGATGTCTATGTGGGCGCCCAGATCGGCTGGGGCATGCAGTTCGGCTGGCTCGAAAAGCGTCCGGCTTTCGTCGAATATTTCGAGCGGCTGAACGCGCGTCCAGCCGCGGTCCGCGCTCGCGAGATCGATGACGCGCTCGCGCCTGCTCCCGCGCCGGCCAGCGCCTGAGTTTGGAGGCCCGCGCTGCGCTTTGCCGAGCGCGGTTGAACGATTCAGGCGCCTCGCTTGCGCGGGGCGCCGCCTGCCCCTATCCGCGGGCGCCGACTCGCCTTGAGTCGCCGCTTCGAGGTGGCCATCCTCGGCTAAAGTCCAGAGACGGAGATCAGGCGGCGTGAGAGACGGTTCGATCGACGACGGACCGATCCTGTCGATCCGCGGCGTCTCGAAGACCTACAAGTCGGGTTTTCGGGCGCTCGAGCCTGTCGATCTCGACATTCGGCGGGGAGAGATCTTCGCCCTTCTGGGCCCTAACGGCGCAGGCAAGACCACGCTCATCAGCATCGTGTGCGGCCTCGTGCGCGCCACGAGCGGAACTGTGTCGGTCGCCGGCCATGACAATGTGCATGACTATAGAGCCGCCCGCGGCCTGATCGGTCTTGCGCCACAGGAGTTGACGACCGACGCCTTCGAGAGCGTCTGGGCGACGGTCAACTTCAGCCGGGGGTTATTCGGCAAGCGCAAGGACCACGCCTTCCTCCAGCGCCTGCTCGAGGACCTCTCGCTGTGGGACAAGAAGGACAGCCCGATCATGGCGCTCTCCGGCGGGATGAAGCGCCGGGTGATGATCGCCAAGGCCCTGGCCCACGAGCCCCGCATTCTCTTCCTCGACGAACCGACCGCGGGCGTCGATGTCGAGCTTCGTCGCGACATGTGGGCGCTTGTTCGCGGGCTACGCGAGCAGGGCGTGACCATCATCCTGACGACTCACTACCTCGAGGAGGCCGAGGAGATGGCCGATCGGGTCGGGGTGATCAGCAAGGGCCGTCTGATCCTCGTGGAGGACAAGACCGCTCTGATGGTGAAGATGGGGCGCAGGCAGCTCACCCTGCATCTGCAGTCGCCGCTCGAGCGCCTGCCCGCCGGTCTCGATGACTATCCCCTCGAGCTGACTGACGAGGGCAATCAGCTCGTCTACACATTCGACGCCGCTTCAGACGCCACCGGGATCGCCACCCTGATGCGCCGGCTGGGCGAGGCGGGGGTCGACTACAAGGACATCCAGACCAGCCAAAGCTCCCTCGAGGACATCTTCGTCGGGCTGGTGGGAACCAAGCGATGAACCTCCTCGGCGTCCGCGCAATCTACTGGTTCGAACTCTCCCGCTGGTTCCGCACGCTCACCCAGAGCATGGCGGCGCCGGTGATCTCCACCTCGCTCTATTTCGTCGTGTTCGGCTCAGCGATCGGCTCACGGATGACGGCGATCGACGGAGTGACCTACGCCGCCTTCATCGTTCCTGGCCTGACCATGCTCTCACTCCTGACCGAAAGCGTCTCCAACGCCTCGTTCGGCATCCACATGCCCAAGTGGTCGGGCACGATCTACGAATTGCTGTCGGCGCCGGTGTCCTGGTGGGAGGCGGTGGCCGGCTATGTCGGCGCCGCCGCCACCAAGTCGGTGCTGCTGGGCCTGATCATCCTCGCCACAGCGCGGATCTTCGTGCCCTACCACATCGCCCACCCGGCGATGATGGCCGCCTTCCTGATCCTCACGGCCCTCGCCTTCAGCCTGTTCGGCTTCATCATCGGCGTCTGGGCCGAGGGGTGGGAGCGGCTGCAGATCGTGCCGACCCTCATCATCACGCCGCTCACCTTCCTGGGCGGGAGCTTCTATTCCGTCGCCATGCTTCCGCCGTTCTGGCGCAAGGTCACGCTGTTCAACCCCGTCGTGTATCTGGTCAGCGGCTTTCGCTGGAGCTTCTATGGCGTCGCTGATGTCGCTGTCGGCGTCAGCCTGGCCGCGACTGCCGGATTCGTCATTCTCTGCCTGCTCGTAATCTGGCGCATCTTCGCCACAGGCTACAAACTCAAGCCGTAAGAGTACAATTATTCGTATGATCGCTTACCAGTCTCATCCCGTTCTTGCGAAAATTTTATTCGTGTCGTTTTCGGTTTGTGGGTCCATTATCGTCTTTCTGGTACTCTATTCTATCGTGTTTTTCGCGGTCGGAATTTTACGCCCTTCTTCGCTCGAAAAATTGAAAGCTAGGACAAGAAATTTTGTCTCTACCGGGTTTACTGTTGCCGTCGTTGGGACATTTGGATCGGCTGTTTATTCTGTGTTGATGTTCGGATACATTGGCATAGTTGAAAAGTGGCCACTTTGGTAGGAGCGCCCTGGTGTCCGGCATTACCAAACGCGATGTTGTCTTGGGACTTGCTGTCGCCGGCGCAGCGCCTGCTTTTGCGCAACCTGCCTCCTCCGCGCGCTCGCGGGTTGTGCTGACCACCGGCGACGGGCCCATCACCCTGGAGCTGGCCAACGACAAAGCGCCGCTCACCTGCGCCAACTTCCTTCGCTATGTCGATGCGAAGCGGCTGGACAAGACGCGCTTCTATCGCGCGATGAAGATCGCACCGGATCCGCTGAATGGGCTGATCCAGGGCGGCGTGGGCGGCATGGCCGTCGAGCTCTTTCCACCCGTCGCGCACGAGAGCACCACCCAGACGGGCCTGCACCACATGGATGGGACGATCTCTCTCGCGCGCGAGGCTCCTGGGACCGCCACCTGCGACTTCTTCATCTGCGTCGGACCGGTCCCGTCACTGGACGCCGATCCAACCCAGCCCGGCGATAACCTCGGCTTCGCCGCCTTCGGTCAGGTCACCGACGGCATGGACGTGGTGCGCAAGATCCTGCTCTCACCGGATTCGCCCACCGAAGGCGAAGGCGTGATGAAAGGCCAGATGCTCGACCCGACGATCCCCATCATCACCGCAAGGCGGGTGTGATGAGTCACCTCACATAAGTCGCGCTCTCCTCCCCCCAAGCGCGCAGCGCGCCGTGGGGGAGGTGGCCGGCCGAAGGCCGGACGGAGGGGGAAAGCCACCTTCCGGGCGTCGGCGGGTTGATCCTTTTCCACGTTGGTCTGCCATCCGTCTCGCGACGCTGCGCGCCGCGATCCACCTTCCCCGTAGAGCTAGCGTGCGCACACATCTTTTCCTTGCGCCGTTGACGAAGGCGTGCGTGGACCCGCCGCGGTTCTGAGGGTTGAAGCCGCTGAATCGTCTGTGATTCTCTGCCTGCCGTCGTGATTCGGGAGAGGTCGATGGCGGTGAATGCTGGGCTTGGTTACTTCAACGACCTGCGCCTTCAAAAAAGGGCGCCAGGGTCCTGGAGCGGCTTTGCATGGCCGTCACGGCGGTCATGCGGGGGCTGTGCG
>DASXGR010000179.1:0-23125 GCA_036488935.1 Caulobacteraceae bacterium
GTCGAGTGCTGCTTCTCCAAGCTCAAGCAGTTTCGACGCGTCGCCACCCGCTTCGAGAAGACGGCCAGGAACTACCTCGCCATCGTCACTCTGGCGGCCATCGTGCTGTGGCTGCGATAACTGTCCACACGACCTAGAGCAAACCCCGTTCAGACGGTTCGTCTGAACGGGGATAATTTGCTCTAGATTCAAAAGTGTAGAGCCTGATTCAACGTTCGCATCTGTTCCGTGCGACCGCATCAGGCTCTACGAGCGCGGGGCCCATCGTGCCGGACTTGATCTAAGCGTCAGCAGCCCGGGGAGGGCACGTACTCGCCGTAGTCGGGATCCCAGACGGTCCCACAGTCGTAACCGTAGTCGCCGCCATCATAGTAGGAGTCGGCGAGGGCGGACCCGATCGCCAGGCCGGCCAGGCCGCCGGCGAGTCCCCATCCATAGCCGTAGCCGCCGTAGTAACCGCCGCCATAGCCGTGGCCGTATCCGCGGGCGTATCCGCCGCGGTCACCGCCATATCCATGACCGCCGTAACCGCCGCCGTATCCACGACCGGCATAGCCGCCTCCGACATGGCCGCCATAGCCGCCGCCGCGAGCGCCGCCGAAGCTGGAGTGACCGCCGCTGAAGGCCGCATGGCCGCCGCCGAAACCACCGCCGTGGCCGCCGCCAAAGCCGCCGCCACCGTGGCCGCCGAAGCCCGCTGCGCCCGCCGACGTGGCGGCCAGGGCCACCGTGGCGCCAGCGAGCGCCGCGGCAAGGCCAAACTTCAATCCTCTGTTGTTCACAAGCACCTCCCGAGTATTCGAGGTGGCCTCGCGACTCTCGCGGGTCTTGCTCGTCCTCTGGTTATCAGCCAGGCATGATAGGGACGCGCCCTGAACACAGGCTGAACACGCCGTTTACATAGGGTTTGGAGACGAGCTTTGCGATCTCTCGGGGCGATCGAAGGATGAAATCAGACCTGCCCGTAGATGAAATCTTTTTTAATAAAGCGAGATGGTGTGCTGACCGCCGCCGATCTCCACGCGGCGCGTCACCGCGATCGGCTCGCCGGGACCTTGAGCCGGGCGACCCACCGTTGCGACATACCAGGGACCGACAGGGAGGTCGTCGAAAGTGAAGCGGTTGTCGGCGTCACAGGTCGTACGCCGCACATACCTGGCGTAGTCGCCGCTGGGCGCCGAGGGGCTGCGGGCGCGCACGATGGACACCGGAATCGCCGCGGCGCTTGCCGAGCCATACAGGATCATCATCCGCCGCCGGCTCCATGGCGTGTCGGGGATCAACAGGACGTCCTCGCCCTGACAGACATAGCGGATCGAGCCCCGATGGTAGCCGAAGGTCCCGGCGATCGAACTCGGTCCCTTTTCCGTCGACCAGGCAAACTCCTGGGGGTTGAAGGCGGTCGGAGGCGGGAGCGACCCATAGTTCGACGGGGGCCCCATCGATGGCGCCTCGGGACCCATGGGAGTTTCTTGACATGCGGCCAGGACGAGTGAGGCCGTCGCCGCCATCACGACACGCTTCATGGCGCGGGTGTAGAACCTCCCCGCGCCGTCGGCAACGGCCAACAAGGGTCGGTCCGGCCCGGCGCTTTTTCTCCTTGGCCAAGGCTGGCTGAACAGCGATAAGCCGCCACTAGATCAAGGAAAGGGAGATCGATCATGAAGGCCGCCGTTCTGCGCGAGGTCCGGAAGCCGCTGGAGATCGAGGACGTCCAGATCAACAAGCCAGGTCCGCACGAAGTCCTGATCCGCACGGCCGCCGCGGGCGTCTGCCATTCCGACCTTCACTTCATCGAAGGTCTCTATCCGCATCCGCTGCCCGCAGTCATCGGGCACGAGAGCGCCGGGATTGTCGAGCAAGTCGGCTCGGAAGTTCGCACGGTGAAGCCTGGCGACCATGTCATCACTTGCCTCTCCGCCTTCTGCGGCCACTGCGAATTCTGCCTCACCGGCCACATGAGTCTGTGCGTGAACCCCGAGACAAAGCGTGATCAGACGGATGAGCCGCGCCTGTCCAAGAAGGACGGGCAGATGAACCAGTACCTGAACCTGTCCTCCTTCGCCGAGCAGATGCTGATCCACGAGCATGCCTGCACTCCGATCCGGAAGGACATGCCCCTGGATCGCGCGGCGCTCATCGGCTGCGGCGTGATGACGGGCGTGGGCGCAGTTTTCCACACCTCCAATGTCCGCCCGGGCGACACCGTGGCGGTCATCGGTTGCGGCGGCGTTGGCCTTGCGGCGATCAATGGGGCTGCGATCGCCGGCGCCAGCCGGATCATCGCCATCGACCTGTCGCCGTCGAAGGACAACATGGCCCGCCACTTCGGGGCCACCGACTTCATCTGCTCCGCCAACACCGATCCGGTGAAAGAAGTGTTGGAGATGACTAAGGGCGGCGTCCAGCACAGCTTCGAGGCCATCGGTCTGAAGAAGACGGCGGAGCAGGCGTTCGGCATGATCCGCCGCGGCGGGGTCGCAAACATCATCGGCATGATCCCCGTCGGCCAGACGATCGAAATCCCCGGCTGGGCCTTCCTCGGCGAGAAGAAGATCCAGGGCTCGCTGATGGGCTCAAATCACTTCCCGGTGGACATGCCCCGTCTGGTGGACATGTACCTCGCCGGCAAGCTGAAGCTGGATGAGATGATCTCCCAGCGGATCAAGCTGGAACAGGTCAACGACGCCTTTACGGAAATGAAGACCGGCCAGATCGCGCGGTCGGTGATCGTATTCGACGCCTGATCGAAATCAGGGGCTCCTCCCAGGACGGGAGGAGCCCCAACGATTTTAGAACCGTCGCCAGTGGCCGTGCTGCCAGTAGCCGCGGTCGCTACGATCCTTCGCCCAGTGGTAGAAGCTCGGGCGGTCGAAGACCCAGCCATCGTCGTGGATCACCACGCCCGCGGCGGCTGGATAGTCATAACGGTCGTGGGCGTGCCAGCATTCGCCCGCACGATTGCAGACGACATAGGCGCTGGCAGTAGTCGCCGATGCGGCCAGGCTTGCGGCGATGACGGCCGTGCCCAGCACTTTGTTTGTCAATAACCGCATTCTTCTTCCTTTTCCTTAGGGGCCGAAGTCCCTCGAACAGGCGAAAACGGAAGAAGAGCGCTAGCGTTCCCGCTTCAGTCCCGTTCGATCTCTCGAGCGGCCCCATCGAGGACCTCGCTGAGGCGTGCGATCTGCTCTGCGGTGAGCTGGCCACGGTCCAATCGCAGACGCAGGGCGAGCCGAAGGTTTTCCATCGCCCGAACGATCTGCGGCGCGGCGCGGCCAGCGGCGCGTTCGGCGATCTGTTCCATCCGCTCCTTGAGGGAGTTGACGGCCGCGCTGTTCTCTTCCAGCGCCCTGCGACCGTCCTCGGTAATGGCGAAGGCCCGGCGTGAACCTTCATCTCCGGCCGGCGCGATGTAGCCGAGGTCCTCGAGCAGGGTCAGGGTGGGATAGATGACCCCGGGACTGGGGCTGTACGCTCCGCCGAGCCGCTCTTCGATTGTCTTGATCAGTTCGTATCCGTGGCTCGGCTTGTCGGCGATCAACTGCAGGATGACCCACTTCAGATCGCCCTGGTCGAACACACGTCCGCCGCGCCTGTGATGTCGGCCGTAGCGCCGATCGTCGTCGTGCGGTGGTTCGAAATCGCGCCTGCGATGGGCGAAAGCGCGCCAGGCGCCGCGCCAGTGGGGATGATGATGGTCGTGCACTGTTTGGTTCTCCAAAGATAGTACGAGATATATCGTACTTTTCGATATATCGATCTTTCGGCGGAAACTTGCAAGGGGCATCGGCGTCAGGCTGAGGGGATTGTCAGGGGCCGGTTCGGACGTGACCCGTGATGACGCTCGACCCGGCGCGGTCCCAGGCCATCACGCGGCGCGTCAGGGGTGGCGGCGCTGGAACGCCGGGCGGCCAACCCGTGAGCCAGGCGGCATAGCGAAGGTCGATCTGCGCGCCCGCAGGCGCCTCGATGACGAGGGACAAGGGTTTTCGCACGGCCTGCCAGACCACATGGAGGCGAGACCCGGACGCAGACAGGGCCGCAATCGGCTTGCCGTCGACCTCGACCAGGGACACGGGCCGGCTCGCCGTGACATCGATCGCCAGAGCCTCCTGGCGGTCGGGCGGGACGCCGTGGACGGCAACGCCGGCGCCGCTGCCGCGCGTGACGATCAGGGGTGGCGGCGACAGCTGGACCGGTGCGGGGACGCCGATCAGGGGCCCAGGCGCGCCGGCCAGGTCAGGTAGCGGCCTTGCGCCGAAACCCAGAAAGGCGGAGGTCCAGGGATCGGTCGAAGCGAGACTCGCCCGCCAAGCCTGTTGTCCGTCCGTCACATAGAGCGGTTCGACGGCGCGAGGGTAGCGGTCCGACCAAGGCTGCGTCAGGCGCATGCCCAGAAGGATCGCGCAGGCGGCCAGAGCGAAGATCATTGCGGGCGCTACGGCCATCCAGCGTCCACGCGGCGCCGGGCAGATGAGAGGCCAGAGCACGAGGCTCGCCAGCCATGCGAATACGGCGCATGCCGGCGCTATATCGAGCCCCTGCAGCAATCCGTGGAACCAGCCGCCGATCCAGGCGAGCATGACGATCGCGACCACGACATAGGCCAGCCAGGGCAGCCGGGCGACGCGCCATCCGCTTGCGGTCACGGCTGCGCAGGCCGCGCCGGCCAGGGTGGGCCAGGCGATCGCGAAGGCCGTGAGCGGGGCGAAAACCTGGAGGATTACGCTCGCGGCAAGGCCGGTAAGGAGAAGGCCAATCCATCCGCCGCCCATGCGCTCACCTCGGCCGACGAGCGCGGCGGCCAGGATCGTTCCCGTCAGGGCGGCGAGGACCATCGCGCCTTCGAACAGGGGAAAGCGGGCGAGCAGGGGACGGTAGGGGATCCAGCCTGCGCCGACGCCGGTCGCCTGACGCGCCAGATAGAGGAATGCGGCGGCGAGCACGAGGATGGCCAGGCCAGACAAGGCGCCTCGCCCGATGGCGGCCCAGGACGCTCGCTCGCGTCCCGGGAGCTGGGCGCCTGCGACGACGATCAGGACGGCGATGGCGAGGATGACGGTCCAGCCCCAGGCGGTTGGATAGGCGATCACGCCCAGTCCCAGCACGTCGGAGTAGACGATGTCGGGTGTCCGAGCCGGCAGGCGGGGCGAGAAGGCGAGCGCGGCGGCCGGACCAAGAGCCGTCTCACCCATGTGCTGGACAGCGCCCTTGTCGAGCGCGCCGAGATTCGAGGTCGGTGAATGGTAGTCGAACTGGCGCCCTATGAAGGCGAAGTTGAAGCCCGCTAGCCCGCGCGCCTTGGCTATCGTGAAATCGGTGTTGTTGGGCAGGTAGCGGTAGACGAAGGGAAAGATCGCGTTGCTGTTGGGCGCGGTCGCCGTCCGCTGGAAAAGTTTGATCGCGGCGCCGTCATCGGCGCCGGTCTCGAACATGCTCGCCCTGCCGCCCCCTCCGCGAGTCTCGAAGTTCATCACGAAACCGATGTGGCCGGCGGCGGAATCCTGGTCGAAGAACGCCCTCGCGCCCAGCAGCCCAGCTTCCTCGCCGTCAGTGATCACCACCATCACATCGCGGGCGGGGACGCCGCGAAGCCGAAGCGCCCGCACGATATCCAGGATGCTCGCCACGCCGGCGGCGTCGTCGGCCGCGCCGGGGGAGCCCGGCACGCTGTCATAGTGGGCCATCAGGGCGAGGGCGGGGAGGGTGCGATCGCGTCCAGGCAAAATGCCCACCAGATTCTCCACTGGGGCGATGCCGAGCCAGGCGTTCCTTCCGACCGTGATCATCTCCCGGCTGTCCGCCCGCTGCACCCGGGGGGAGAGGCCCAGAGAAGTCATGCGGGCAAGAAGGTAGTCGCGGATCGCCCCATTCGCGGGAGAGCCCACGGGATGGGGCTGACGGCCGATGACCGCGATATCCGCCAGAGCGCAGCGAACGCAGAAGTTATGGGACGCAGGGGCGTCGCTGCGAGGCGCGGGCGTGCGCGCGCCCGCGTAGAAAAGAAGAAAGGCCGCGGCCAGCACGCTCGCCAGAGCGGCCAGCCGGTTCATCCTAGGCGGGGACCTTCTCGCGTGGGTCCTGCAGCATGTAGCCGCGGCCCCAGACGGTCTCGATGCAGTGGTCGCTGGCGGCCATCTTCAGCTTCTTGCGCAGCTTGCAGATGAAGACGTCGATGATCTTCAGCTCTGGCTCGTCCATCCCGCCGTAAAGGTGGTTGAGGAACATCTCCTTGGTGAGGGTGGTCCCTTTCCGCAGCGAGAGCAGCTCGAGCATCTGGTATTCCTTGCCCGTGAGGTGCACGCGCTCGCCTCTCACCTCGACCGTCTTGCCGTCCAGGTTGACGACGATATCGCCGGTGCGGATCGTCGACTGGCTGTGCCCTTTGGAACGGCGCACGATGGCGTGGATCCGCGCGACCAGTTCGTCGTGGTGGAACGGCTTGGTGACGTAGTCGTCGGCGCCGCCGCCCAGGCTGCGCACCTTGGTCTCGACCTCGGCGCTGCCGGTGAGGATCATGACCGGCGTCTCCACCCGCGCGTTGCGCAGGGCCCGCAGGACCTCCAGGCCGTTCATGTCCGGCAGGCTGAGGTCCAGGAGGATCAGGTCGTAGTCGTAGAGCTTGCCGAGGTCCGCGCCTTCTTCGCCGAGCTCGGTCGTATAGACGTTGAAGCCCTCGCGCTTGAGGATCAGCTCGATACCGCGGCTGACAGCGGTATCGTCTTCGATCAGGAGGATGCGCACCCGTAATCTCCCCGCCAGCGAATCCGTCAGCGCCGGGCCCGAAGCACTGGCTCCGGGTCCGTGGCGAACCCCCGAATCTAGAGGGCGTAATGGTTAACGAAAGGTGTTAACGGCGTAGGGTGATTTGTCCGTTCGGCCAAGAGTCTTGGATGATGACTCTTTCGTGAGCCTCATCGCGGGGGATTGGCATCGCGTTCGGCGACGCGGCGCAGGGCCGCAAGGTCGTCGCCAATGCGGAAGATGGCGACATAGAATTCGCAAAAGGCCCGCCAAAGGAGCGCGCCGCAAAGCACCACCAGGAGGCCGGCGACCAGAACAGGGATCGCCAGAAGGATGGCCCACCCTCCCTCGCGCCAAGCGACGCCGATCGAGGCGCCCATGACGGAGAAGGCGGCGATCACCAGGACGCCGAGGCCCGCCCAATAGACGAGATGGATGACAGGGCCGGTGATCATCCGGTCGAAGGTCATCAGCGACCAGATCCGGCCGCGGCGCGCAGACGGTGTGGCCCCGCCCTTGATCGGTTCCATGACCGGCATCCTCGAGATAATGAACCCCCGCCCGCGTGGACGGCTAGCAGCGCCGGGACTCTGCCGCAATGGCGCCGATGGGCGCGCCTGCGAACTCAGGCCCTCTCCATCGGGGAACGAGTTGCGCTCTGGGGCGTATTGAACGGCGCGAAGAGCGCGCCGGTTCGCACGACGAGGTCGGCGCCTCGCCAAACTTCGGCGGCCGAGAAGTCGCCCCTGAGCGTCTCGGCGACGAGCGTTGCAGCGGCGTCGTCTTCCAAATCGCGCTCCACGACGGACGCGATCCGGTCGTCGCTATCGAGCACGTATATCCGATAGCTCGGCATGGACTCCACCCGGCGCCCCCGACTGCACCCCGCGTCAGGTGAAGGCTCTCGCATCGGCGCGTCAGTGTCCAATCACATCTCCGCAGGCGCAGCCGCCCGCCGGTCTCGCAACGACGCCAATCACGAACTAGATGTGGGCTGCCATGACGACCACGATGATGGACGAGTCCCGCCTGGAGGACGCGGAAGCGGTTGCGCGCCGCGCCGTGGGCCTGCCCGCGGGCGCGCGGGTCGTGGCCGCAATGTCCGGCGGGGTCGACTCCACTGTCACCGCCGCAGTCCTCGCCCGCGCAGGATACGACACGGTGGGCGTCACTCTTCAACTCTACGACGCTGGCGCCGCCGCCGGGCGCAAGGGCGCGTGTTGCGCCGGTCAGGATATCCTGGACGCGCGCGTGGCCGCCGAGTCCCTGGGCGTCCCGCACTATGTGCTGGACTATGAACAGCGCTTCGCGGACTCGGTGATCCAGCCTTTTGTAGACGCCTACGCTCGCGGCGAGACGCCGATCCCCTGCGTGCGCTGCAACCAGACGGTGAAGTTCCGCGACCTGCTCGAGGTCGCGCGCGAGCTGGGCGCCGAGGCGCTTGCCACTGGTCACTATGTACGCCGGGTGGAGGGGCCGCACGGACCGGAACTCCACCGCGCCTGCGATCCTTCGCGTGACCAGAGCTACTTCCTGTTCGCCACCACACGCGAACAGCTCGCCTATCTGCGCTTTCCGCTTGGCGACCTGGAGAAGACGCAGGTCCGCAGACTCGCCGCGGGCCTTGGCCTGCAGGCGGCGGACAAGCCGGACAGCCAGGATATCTGCTTTGTTCCCGAGGGGCGCTACGTCACGGTGATCGACCGTCTGCGGCCCGCAGCGGAGGCGGGCGGCGAGATCGTGCACATCGATGGTCGCGTGCTCGGGCGTCACCAGGGGGTCAGCCGCTATACTGTGGGCCAGAGACGAGGTCTGGGCGTCGCCGTCGGCGATCCCCTGTTTGTCGTCCGGCTCGACACCGCGGCCCGACAGGTGATCGTCGGTCCGCGGGAAGCCCTGCTGGCCGCGGGGCTGCGTCTCACAGAAACCAACTGGCTGGGCGATGAGCCGAGCCTCGAGGCGGCGGCGAAGGAAGCCAAGCTGGTGCTGGCGCGTGTCCGCTCCACGCGGGAGCCTGCGCCTGGCCGCCTGAAGCTTGGCGTTGAAGGTGTCGAGATTGTGTTCGACGCGCCGGAGGAAGCGGTGGCTCCGGGTCAGGCGTGCGTCCTCTACGACGCGGCGACGCCTTCGCGCGTCCTGGGCGGTGGCTTCATCTCCGCCTCCTGGGGCTGATCTCTTCGCAGTCGCGAAATGCGGGGTTGCCGTCGTCTTCCCGGGGGGCCAAATCCGGTCCCTGTTCTTAGCCAAAGCCGAGGTCGCCCGTGTCCGCCGATCCTGTCGTCATCGTCGATTATGCCCGCACCCCGATGGGCGGCTTCCAGGGCGCCCTGACCGGGCTAAGCGCCACCCAGCTGGGCGCCGCCGCCGTGGGCGCGGCGCTGGAGCGCTCGCGCGCCCCCGCCGACAAGGTCGAGCAGATCTTCATGGGCTGCGTCCTTCCCGCGGGCCTCGGCCAGGCGCCTGCGCGGCAGGCGGCGCTGGGCGCGGGTCTGCCCGAGGGCGCCCAGGCTACGACCGTCAACAAGATGTGTGGATCGGGCCTCCAGGCCGCGATCATGGCCCATGACGCCCTGGCGGCGGGGACGGCCGACATCATCGTCGCCGGCGGCATGGAAAGCATGACCAACGCTCCGTACCTGCTCGCCAAGCATCGCGGCGGCGCGCGCATCGGCCACGACCGGGTGATGGATTCGATGTACCTCGACGGACTGGAAGACGCCTACGAGCCTGGCAAGCTGATGGGCGCATTCGCCGAAGAGACGGCCCGAGCCTACCAGTTCACCCGCGAGGACATGGACGCCTACGCGACGGAGAGCCTGAGCCGCGCCCGGCGCGCCGTCGAGGGCGGCGCCTTCGCCCGTGAAATCGTCGCCGTCGAAGTTCCCGGCCGCAAGGGCGTGGAGCGCGTCGAGACAGACGAGCAGCCGCTGAAGGCTGACCCTGCGAAGATCCCGACCCTGCGTCCGGCGTTCGCCAAGGACGGAACGATCACGGCGGCGAACGCCTCTTCGATCTCGGACGGCGCGGCGGCCCTGGTGATGATGCGCGCCTCCACCGCCGAGCGCCTCGGCCTGAAGCCCGTGGCGCGCATCGTCGCCCACGCCGCCCACGCCCACGTCCCCAGCCAGTTCACCACCGCCCCGGTCCCTGCCATGCGCCGCGCTCTCGAGCGCGCCGGCTGGAAGGTCGACGAAGTGGATCTTTTCGAGGTCAACGAAGCCTTCGCGGTGGTGGCGATGATCGCCATGCGGGAGCTGGGCATTCCGCACGAGACGCTGAACGTGAACGGCGGCGCCTGCGCTCTGGGCCACCCGATCGGCGCGTCGGGCGCGCGTATCATGGCGACCCTGCTGGCGGCCCTGGAAGCCCGGGGCGAGCGGCGCGGTCTGGCTTCGCTGTGCATCGGCGGCGGCGAGGCCGTCGCCATGGCCGTCGAGCGGGTCTGAACGCCGTCAGAGCCTGATGCGTTTGCACGGAACAGACGCAAGCGCTGAATCAGGCTCTCAGCTTTTGAATCTAGAGCAAATTATCTCCGACCAGACGTTTCGTCTGGTCGGAGTTTGCTCTAGGCGCCCGAAAAGACGCTGGCCAATTGCGGCAACCGCTTGGGACTAAGGGTGATGCCCTGGCCCAGGTCCGCATCGCCGGGTGTGAGGCCGGGGGGGCAGGCCCCCCGGTACCGGCTCTCGACGCGAAGTGCGTGCCGCCCGTCGAATTCCGCAAGCGGCGCACCCGTGACCGTCAGAACCGACTGGACCTCGTAGGATGTCGTAAAGTCGCCGCGCGCCACTCCCCGCGAAGTGACCACAGCCTGCGGGCCCAGCCGGCAGATGGAGGCGAAGTTGTAGGCGCCGTCCGCGCCGCGGGTGATTGAGCGCTGGCAGTGATCGCCGCCCATGTTCGGTGCGAACAGCCACGGATGGTTGACTGACGAGGCGCCCAGGCAAACGCGCATCACAGCGTGCGCGCGCCCGCCGTCGCGGAAGACCTTCTGCTCCCAAAGACCCGAGCGTCGCGAGGGACCGGAGAGCGAGATTCTCGGCGTGAGGGCGCTGGCGGCCGCCTTGGGCTGGCTGCATCCCGCGAGCGTCGTGGCCGACGCCGCCAGGATCAGAGCTGTCGCCCTAGGCCCCATTCGCTTGAACCCCCACTCCGCTCCACCTGTAGACCCGGACACTCGATCTATTACAAACTTGTTGCAAGGTCGATGTGGCCGCAAGTCGAAACGTGGCCGCAGGGCCTTGAACGCGCAGGATATCGCAATGCGGATCAACGAGGCTGTCGGCCGGTTCGAGCGAGACGAGGCAGGGCAGGTCGTTTTTGCGGACTATCGCTGCGCGGAGGGACGCCTGATCCTCGATCACGTCGAAGCGCCGATCGCACTTCGCGGAACCGGCGCGGCGGGCCGGTTGATGGAGGACATCGCCGCCTACGCCCGCGAGCAGGGCCTGAGCATCATCCCCCTGTGCAGCTACGCGGCTCGCTGGCTCCGTACCCGGCCGGAGCACAGCGACCTCGTTTACGGCTGACGCCTTAGGCGGGGCGATAGCGCCCCTGGTCGTCGGGACACACCGGAATCAACCGGCCGGAATCCGCGTCCGGATCCTGCCGGGGGACAGCGAGGCGGCAGCCGTGCTCGCGATACCATCCTGCGTCGTGGGCGCCCTCGCTCCACGGACCGTCGCGGAACGGGATCGTGTCGCTGTAGCGGTAGCCTCGTCCACTGTCGTACCAGGACCCGCCGCCGCGCCAGGACTGCGATGGCGGGGGAGGGGGCGGAGGCGGCGGGGGCGGACCGTAAGCGTTGGCCTGGCCGCTGCCGAACTGGGCGTCGTAGGCTGCGCGCTGGCGATCGTACTCCTTCTTCGCCTGCTCGTACTCGCGCAGGCGTTGATCGTAGGAGCCTTCCGCTCGGTCGTACTGCTCGGCCGACTGCTGATTCTGGTCCTGACCGTAAGACTGCGAAGCGCCCGGAGCAGCCTGCCCGTAGGGAGGCGACGGGGACGAGTAACCCGGCGTCTGAGGGCTTTGTCCCTGGTAGCTCTGACCAGGGTAATTCTGGCCTCGGTAGTTCTGGCCCGGATAGTTCTGCCCCTGGCCGGACTGTCCGGAATAGTTCTGGTCAGGGTTCTGCGGACTTTGCGGACTTGGGTACGGGCTTTCCTGGCTCGGGTACTGGGCCGGCGGGTTGGGGTACTGACCCTGCTGGCTGGGATGCTGGCTCTGCTGGCCGTTTGGGCTCTGGTTGGGGCCGTAGCCGGGGTAGCCCTGGTAGCTTTGGCCTGGCCCGTTCTGCGGATTGCCCTGCGGCTGGTCGTACGACCCCGTGGGCTGGGCCAGGACGTTCGGCGCCGCGCTCACGATGAGCGCGGCGATAGCGGTTGCAATCGTCTTCACCTTGACGCCTCCCACCGCCGGATGCCCGAGCGTCCGGCGGCGCACGTAAAACCCCTCGGCGCGATCAAACGTCGAGGTCGAAGGCGAGTTGCGGCGAAACCGCCTCAGACGAGAGCGCTGGGCTCCAATCCAAGTTCCTTGAGAAGCGGCTCGGCGTAGGCGATCCGCCCGGTCAGCACGGCCGGGTCGCCGCTGGCCAGCCTGTAGGTCGCCTCGGCGATGTATTCGATCGGTTGGACGCGGTCCTTGGTCGCCTCGTTGATCAGCCCGTGCACCGCCACGCCGGGAGTGTCGACGAGACCGGGAGAGACGGCGTTGACCGCGATCCCATCCTCGAACACCTCGGAGGCGAGACCGCTGCTGAACCGCTCCAGCGCCGCCTTGCACATGCCATAGACCGTGCCGCCGCGCCCGGCGCGGGCCTGGTACGGCGGCTTGGGGTCGATGCCGGCGGGCGATGAAATGTTGACGATCCAGCCGCGCTTCCGGGCTTTCATACCCGGCAGGACGAGCTGGGAGAGGTGGAACGGCGCATAGACCTGCACCTCCATCATCAGCTTGAACCGCTTCTCGGTGAATTCGGTCACCGGCATGAAGTAGGTGATCGCGGCGTTGTTGATCAGGATGTCGACTTCGCCGAGGGCGCCCACGGTCTGCTCCACCAGAGCCTCGCGCTCGCGCGCCTGCGCGAGATCGGCCTTCACCAGGATTGCCTCTCCGCCGCCCTTGCGGATCCGGTCGACAGTGTCGTGGAGCGTGCCGGGAAGGCGGCTTTCCCCTTCCTCGGCCGTGCGGGCGGAGACGGCGACGCGGGCGCCTTCCATCGCCAGACGCACGGCGATGGCTTCGCCGATGCCACGGCTGGCGCCGGTCACGAGGGCGACGCGGCCCTTGAGGGGGCCATTGGGGTTGATCCTAGGCGGCTCGGACATGGGCGTTCCTCCTGCTTTCTGTTTAAGCTCTTAAAGAACCTCAACTTGCTTCGCCGCCAAGCCCCCTTGAGGCCCAGCCTGCCGATTTGGGCCAACGCGCCCGGCTCCGGAACGCGTGGGGGCGGCGCGCATTTCGAAGCGGTGCCTTGAGGAGGGCGGGTTTGGCTTTTGACTGGCCTGGCGCCTTCTGGCGACGGGAGACCGCCCCCCGCGCGGCGGTCTTCGTGGACGTGGCGGACTACCTCCTCGCCGCACGCGAGGCGATGAAGAAGGCGCGCCGCTCAATCCATTTCCTCAACTGGGCCTTCGAGGCCGATACGCCGTTCGCGCCAGAGCCGGGCGGGTTCAGCGAGGAAAGCGGCCGCGTCGGCGGCTTCCTCAAGGACCTGGCCGCGGCGAAGCCCGAAGTGGACGTGCGGATCCTGTGCTGGGACTCCGCCTTCCCGATCGCCGCGACCCAGAACTTCTTTCCGATCCAGGACCGGCGCACCTTCCATGGCACACAGGTCAAGTTCGTCCTCGACAGCAAGGTCCCGTTCGGCTCTTGCCATCATCAGAAGGCGATCGTCATCGACGACGCGGTGGCTTTCTGCGGCGGCGCGGACATCGGGCCGGACCGTTGGGACACGCCCCTGCACCTGGACGACGACCCGCGGCGGATAAAGACGCCCGGAGAGGGTCGCTTCTTCGACTCCCGGCACGAGGTCATGGCGCTGGTGGATGGCCCGGCCGCGCGGGCCCTGGGCGCGCTATTCCGCCAGCGCTGGCAGCGCTGCACCGGAGAGGCCCTGCCGCATCCCGAGCCGCCGCTGTCGCCGAAAGCCTGGCCTGACGCTGTGGCCCCGCAGATGCGCGGGATCGAGGTGGGCATAGCCCGCACCGCGCCGTCCTGGCGGCACGAGCCGGGGGTGCGCGAGATCGAGCGCCTCACGCTCGCCTCCATCAGCGCGGCGCGCAGGACCATCTATATGGAGAACCAGTACTTCACCTCGCCCCTGGTGGCTGAGGCCCTGGCGGCGCGCCTAGTCGAGCCCGAGGGACCGGAAGTGGTGCTGGTCTCGACCCAGCATTCGCCGAGCTATTTCGACCAGCTCACGATGGACCGGACACGGTCGCAGTTCATCCAGCGCCTGCGCGGGGTCGACGCTTACGGCCGCTTCCGGGCCTATTCGCCCACGACGGCGCTCGGCCGCATCATCATCGTCCACGCCAAGGTGGCGATCATCGACGATACGCTGCTGCGCATCGGCTCTGCCAACATGAACAACCGCTCCACCGGCTTCGACACGGAGTGCGACCTCGCCTTCCAGGCGGAGGGGGAAAACCGGGCCTTTGTCGCCGCGCTCCGTACGCGGCTGGTCGCCCACTGGCTCGGCTGCGCGCCGGCCGAGGTCGAGGCGGCGGTCGCGACGGAGGGGGGGAGTCTCGGCCGCGCGATCGAGGCCATGCGAATGGCGGGGCGCGTTCGCCTGCGGCCTCTGCCGTCGCCCGACCTCGGCCTGGCGGCGGGACTGATCGCCGCCTTTCATCTCGGCGATCCGGTGACGCCTCGCGACTCCTGGCGGCCCTGGAACCGGCACGCCCAGCTTCGCCACGACATCTCCCGGCTGCAGGACTATTGGCGCCCGCCCACTGACGCCGCGCCGCAGATGGACTAGCCTCGCCGATCCTCACGGGGGTCGCCGATGGCGCACGAGGTCGAAGCAGCCCAGTTGGACGCAGTGGCGGGCCTGCTGCGCTTTCGCCGCAAGGCTGCGCACACGGCGCCGCCGGGGAGTCCCTGCGCCAACTGCGGGGCGGAGCTGTTCGGGCCGTGGTGCCACGCCTGCGGCCAGCTGGGCGAGGACTTCCACCGCTCCTGGATCCGTCTGATTGGGGAGTCGGTCGAGGGACTCGTCCACATGGACGGCCGGATCTGGCGCACGCTGCCGGACCTTGTACTGCGTCCAGGACGCCTTACGCGGCGCTACCTGGATGGCCATCGCGCCCCGCAGATCCCGCCCTTGCGGCTGTTCCTGGTGGTCCTGCTGATTCTGTTCGCCTGCGGAGCCCTCTCAGCCAGCTTCGGGCCCGTGAGCGTCAATCAGGCCGTTCTGACGCCGGCGCAGAGGGCGGACGTCGAGCGCGCCGTCGCCAAGGCCAAGGCAGGCCAGCTCTCCGACGCCGAGGGGCAGGCGCTGCAGCAAGAGCTGCGGGCCGCGAGGCCCCATTTCATTGAGATGACGCCTGCTCAGAAGGAAGCCGCGAAGGCGCAGGTCGACCGACTGCGTCTCAGCCGTGCAGTGCGAGAGCAGCAAGGCGGCGCCAGCGCCGCATCGGCCGTGGACTGGCTTCGCGAGCACGTCCAACGGGTCATCGACCGACCGGAAGAGTTCAAACTGCAACTGGAGGCGTGGGGCGAACGGTTCGCCTTCCTGATGCTGCCGATATCTGCGGTGATCCTGAGCGTCCTGTTCGTCTTCCAGCGCCGATTTTATGTCTTCGATCACTTGATATTCAGCATGCACTCGCTTTCGTTTATGGGTCTGCTGATCTCGACGGTCATGCTTCTGTCGATACTGGGCCACGGGTCGTTCCTACTGTTCGCCGCGCCGGTCCATCTGTTCTTCCACATGAGGGGGGTCTATCGGACGAGCGTTGCCGGAACCCTGCTGCGCATGACGCTGCTTTTCCTCGCTTCCCTGGTCGCCTTCTGCGTGCTGATCGTCGCTCTCGTCCTGGTTGGCATAGCGAGCCTGCAGTAGGCCCGTCCAACGTCTTGCCACCTCGCGCCGCCCTGCCCGATGCTCCGCTTCAGGGCGACGAGGTCGACCCCGGCCTGGGGGGAGGGCAGGCCAGACTTGACGGCGCGGCGCTGCACTCTTGTCTTTTGATTGGACGCGCTTTCCTGCGGCGATTCAGTCCCCACTTCGCCGGAAAGCGCTTGGCCGATACGGGGATCGCCGATGGCGCACGAGATCGAAGCAGCCCAGCTGGACGCGGTGACGAGCGTCCTGCGGTTTCGTCGCAAGGCGTCGCACGCGGCGCCGCCCGGAACGCCCTGCGCCAATTGCGGCGTCGAGCTGCAGGGACCGTGGTGCCACGCCTGCGGCCAGCTCGGCGAGGACTTCCATCGCTCCTGGATCCATCTGGTCGGCGAGTCGCTGGAGGGGCTCCTCCACATGGACGGGCGTCTCTGGCGCACCCTGCCAGACCTTGCGCTGCGGCCGGGTCGCCTGACGCGGGCCTATCTGGAGGGCCACCGCGCGCCCCAGATCCCGCCGTTGCGGCTGTTCCTCGTGGTCCTGCTGCTGGTGTTCTTCGCTAGCTCCCTCCGTGACGGGGGCGGCGGGTTGTTTGGCTCCGGCCATCCTCATCCGCGACACGCGGGCCAGCCCGAGAAGCTGAATGCACAGCTCTCCAAGGCCAACGTCCGCGTCGTCACCGTGGACCATGGCGGCCAGGGCTTCTCAGACGCTGACCGGGCGAAGCTGAAGGCGGAGATCTCCAAGATGCAGGTCGGCTTCGGATCGCGGCCCGATCCGGGGACCTCGGCGTGGTTCCGCGACCGGCTGGATCGCGTGATCGACAACCCGCAAGCCTTCAAGCTGATCATGGAGAGCTGGAGCGAGCGCTTCGCCTTCCTGATGCTGCCGATCGCGGCCCTGATCCTGAGCGTGCTGTTCGTCTTCCAGCGCCGGTTCTACCTCTTCGACCACCTGATCTTCAGCATGCACTCGCTCTCCTTCCAGGGGCTGCTGCTGACGGCGGCGACCCTGCTCCCCCTGCTGGTGGGCGGCCGGGCCGGGATCGTGCTTCTGGCCTCGCCCGTGCACCTCTTCATCCACATGCGCGGCGTCTACGGGACCGGCATCCCCGGCACGCTTGCCCGCATGGCCGTGCTGTTCCTCGCCTCGCTCGTCAGCTTCTGCATCCTGATGGTGGGTTTGATGGTCGTCGGCCTGGCGTCTTTGTGAACCTCGGGCGCTGAACCCCATGGGGCGCAGCGGGTTCTCTCTCGCTCATGCGACGGGGGAGACCCAGATGAGCGACACAAAACGCGGCGAATTCCATCCGGACGAGACGCCGGCCAGGGAGGATGACGAATGGCCGGCGCCCGCGAGCGGCGGGGCCATGCCCGACGCGCCGCTCCAGGGCGACGAGGTCGATCCCGGCCTCGGGTGAGGTGGTCGACGCCAGTGAAGGCGCGTAGTGAGCGGCGGGATATCAGAGGAGGGCGGCATGCGCCTGGCCAAGCCGCAGGTCGACATCGGCCTTTCCACCAACGACATCGCCCCGCTGCTTGCCTTCTGGCAGGGCGAGGCGGGCGTGCGGTTCGACCACCTGCTGCCGATCCGCCGGGGCCAGGACCAGCATCGGCACGACATCGGCGGCAGCGTGCTCAAGCTCAACGCCCACGCCGAGCCACTGCCGGACGCCCCGCCGTCGGGCTATCGCGAGCTGATCATCGCCCGCGAGGGCCTGACCGTCCCGCGCGCTCTGGCCGATCCGGAGGGCAACCGCGTGCGCCTCGTGCCGCCTGGCGAGGGCGGCGTCACCCAGATCGGCGTGCGCCTGGCGGTGCGGGACCTGGAAGCCCACCGGCGGTTCTATTCGGACGCCCTGGGGCTGGATGAGGTCCAGCCGGGCGTGTTCCGGGCAGGCGACAGCCTGATCCTGCTGGAGCAGGCGGCCGACGCACCGGCCGACGCCGAGATGCGCGGGCGGGGTTGGCGCTACATTACTTTCCAGGTGTTCGAGGTCGACAAGGAGCACGCCGCCGCCCTGGAGCGCGGCGCCCGCGAGGCTCTGGCGCCGATCACGCTGGGGACCACCGCCCGCATCTCGATGATCCGCGATCCGGACGGCAACTGGATCGAGCTGTCACAGCGCGCGTCGATTGTGGGGGGTGTGGAGCCGAGCGCCTAGTCCCCAAAATTCTTCGTCATGGCCGGCCTTCGTGCCGGCCATGACAGTATTTTAAGGGGCGCAAGAAGCCGTTTGTACGCTATAAGCGTCGCATGAAGGCCTAGGCAGACATAGGCGCCGCGGAAACGCAGGGTTTTTGTCTCCAGGGCGCGGCCGTGGCCGCGCCATTCTCGTTCATTTCGCCGCCATCCATCGCGCCAAGGCGCGGGCGGCAATTCGAGGCCTTCATGGACAGCAATACGACGATCAACCGCTATGGCTCCATCGCCACGGAGATCTACGACATCGACAAGCCCTTTGGGGCGCTGCCGGACACCCGCTTCCACCTGGAGCGGTTCAAGGGCTTCGCCGGGCCGATCCTGGAGCCGGCCTGCGGTTCGGGCCGCACGCTCATTCCGCTGCTCGAAGCCGGGTGCGAGGTCGCCGGCTTCGATCCCAGCGATGAGATGCTGGCCAGCTGTCGCACCCGCTGCGCCGAGCGGGGTTTTGCGCCGGACCTCAGCCGCCAGCGCTTCGAGGACTTCACTTACGACCGCCGTTTCGCCGCCATCCTGGTGCCGGCCGGTTCCTTCACCTTGATCGACCGGTTTGAGCCGGCCATGGCGGCGCTGCGCCGGTTCTTCGATCACCTGGCGCCGGGCGGGATGGTGGTGCTGGACATCCAGCCCCTGTCGTTCCTGGCCGGCCGCAACGTGGATCGCCGCCAATGGGTCGCCGGGAACGGCGACCTGCTGACGATCGAGGGTGAGGTCACGCGCACCGACTGGGCGGCCCAACGGACCGAGTCGCGGCAGCGTTACGAGCGCTGGCGCGACAACCGTCTGGTGGACGTCCAGCTGGAGCCCATGGCCCAGCGCTATTGGGGCCTGGAGGAATTCGCCCTGGCCCTCGCCGCGGCGGGGTTTTCCGACATCCAGGTGAGCGGCGGCTACGAGCGCGGGCGGCCAGTGAGGTCCACGGACCACGTGATGACATTCGAGGCGGTGAGGAACTGAGAAGAGCCGGCAGGATGTCGCCAGTCCCGGCGACGCCTCAGCCGTTCTGGGGGAAGATGCGGATGCGGCGGTCGCGGCGCCAGAGCTCCATGGCGCGGCCGTCGCGATGGGATTCGACCGCCTCGACGGCCGCCTCGTCGTCCACGCACTCGAGGTTACGCGCCTCCACGATGTGGTCGCGTTGGTTGAGAAAGTACAGTCGGAAGTCCGGAATGCTGTTCACCTTCGGAGGTTTGAGGGCGAAACATCATGTAACATTCCGTGGAGGCAGTCGGAACCGGGCCATCGGTCGCAGTTTGCATAAGCTCTTGTCTTCATCCGCACAGCGCTGGCGCCCGCATTGGGGCGCCGGGCGCCGCGATTTCGCGCGCAGGCCGGCGGCCGCGCGTTACCGCGCCAGGAAGCTTGTGAGCGCGCTCCGCCGGCCTTAGCCCTTGTTCTACAAGCTGGAACGGGGGTCAGGGAAAATGGGGGCGACACGGGGCGCGACCACGCGCCGGGAGCTGCTGTCGGCAATCGCTTTGGTGGGCGGCACGGCGGCGCTCTACCAGGCGATGACGACCATGGGACACGCGGCCGAGACGCAGTTCCACGGTCCGCCGGACCTTTCGGGCGCGCGGCCGGGGTCGACGGTCCTGGTGCTGGGCGCAGGCCTCGCCGGCATGGTCGCGGCCTATGAAATGTCCAAGGCCGGCTACAACGTGCGGATCCTGGAGTACCAGGCGCGCGCGGGCGGGCGGAACTGGTCGCTCTATGGCGGCGACACCTATACCGAGCTTGGCGGGGCGACGCAGAAGGTCGCCTTCCAGAGCGGCAACTATCTCAACCCCGGCCCGTGGCGCATCCCGCACCACCACCGCACCCTGCTGCACTACTGCAAGCTGTTCGGGGTGAAGCTGGAGCCGTTCATCCAGTTCAACCACGCCGCCTACATCCAGTCCGACGATGCCTTCGGCGGCAAGCCGGTGAGGTTTCGCGAGGCGGCGGCGGACTTCGAGGGCAATATCGCCGAGCTGCTGGGCAAGGCGATCGACCAGAAGTCGCTCGATGCGGAGCTCCGGCCTGAGGACAAGGAGCGCCTGCTCGAGGCCCTGCGCGGCTGGGGCATGCTCGATGGCGACATGCGCTATCGCCAGAACCTGCGCTCGTCGAGCAAGCGGGGCTATGAGCGCCCGCCCGGCGGTGGCGTGGACGGCGCGCCGATCCCCTCGGCACTGCTGGACTTCCACGATGTGCTCGACCCGCAGGTCTGGCACGCCGTCAGCTTCTTCATGAACCATGAGTTTCAGACGACCATGTTCCAGCCCGTCGGCGGCATGGGCATGATCGGCAAGGCGTTCGCGCGGCAGGTGCAGCCGCTGATCACCCAGAACGCCAAGGTCTCGAAGATCTATCAGGACAAGAGCGGTGTGACTGTCACGTACACTGACACCGCGGCCGGCCAGGTGCAGACGGCCAGGGCGGACTTCTGCGTCTGCACCATCCCCTTGGGGGTCTTGAACCAGATCGAAAACAACCTCTCGGCCGCCAAGCAACAGGCGATCGCGGCGGTGCCCTACTCCAATTCGGTGAAGATCGGCCTGGAGATGCGCCGGCGCTTCTGGGAGGAGGACGACTACATCTATGGCGGCCACAGCTTCACCAGCCGCGACATCGGCCTGATCAGCTATCCCAACAACAACCTGTTTGGCGACGGGCCGGCGGTTCTGCTGGGCGCCTTCGCCAGCGGCATGGGCGCGTACCGCCTGGCGGGGATGACGCCGGAGGAGCGGATCGAGGCGGCGCTCTCCATGGGCGAGGTGTTTCACCCCGCCAGCTACCGCAAGGAGTTCATGAACGGCGCCTCGGTGGCCTGGAGCCGGATGCCCTGGACGCTGGGCTGCTGCGCGAGGTGGAACGAGGAGACGCGCAAGCAGCACTACCAGACCCTGGTGGCGGTGGAGGACCGCATCGTCCTTGCCGGCGAGCACGCCTCCTACGTCGGCTGCTGGATGGAGGGCGCGCTCCTCTCATCCCTCGACGCCGTCACCCGCCTGCACAAACGCTCGCTGGAGGCCTGAGGATGGGGAAGGTTGTGAAGATGGCTTGGGCAGGACGAGCTTGGGCGCGGCTGGAAGCTGAAGGTCGGGCTTTTGACACGGAGAACACAAAGGACACGAAGAACACGAAGGGGAAGTACGGAGAGCGAAGGTCGTTGATAAGGTCTTCGCGCGCGCAAGCGCGCAATCGGCTGCGCGCTTCGGGGTTGTCTCCGGCCGCTCGTGGTTCCCTGATCCTTCGTGTTCTTCGTGTCCTTTGTGTCCTCCGTGTCAAAGAGGGTCTCTCCGTCACTCGCGCCAGAGTCGCCTTGGCGGCGCTGTCGGTGATGGCCACACCCGCTCTGGCGGACGAGGCTGGGGGCTATACCAAGCCGCATCCGCCTCAGACGGGAGAGCAGGTGTATCGGCAGGTCTGCCAAGCCTGTCACATGGCCAATGGCATGGGCGGGACGGGCGCGGCGACGATCCCGGCGCTGGCCAACAACCAACGCCTGATGGCCGCCCTGTACCCGATCGACATGGTCATCCACGGCCGGGGCGCCATGCCCTATTTCACCGACAGCCTGACGCCCGCCCAGGTCGCCGAGGTGGTGACCTACATCCGCACCCACTTCGGCAACCACTACGCCGCGCCCGTCACCGAGGCCGACGTGAAGGCCGAGTGGGTCCCCGCGCCGAAATCGGAGCATTAGTCGCTGTCCCTCCCCAGAACGGGAGGGGCAGTTATCTCCTCAAGGCCGCCGCATCCCGCGCGCGATGCAGGTCGGCCCAGGCGGGGGCGTATTTCAGGGCTTCGTCGTACTTGGCCAGCGCCTCGCGCTGCTTTCCCTGGCGCATGAGGACGTCGCCCAAGGCCTTGAGCGGGTCGGCCCAGTGCGGGCCGCGCTGGTTGGCGGCCTGCAGCTTTGTGATCGCGCCGGCGAGGTCGCCGTGGCGGGCGAGCGCCAGGCCCCAGGAGTAGTCGCCGGCCGGCAGGTCCGGGGCGATGGCGACGGACTGGGCGTAGGCGCCCTGGGCGCCGGCCCAGTCGCCGCGGTGGTCGAGGATGTCCCCGCGGAAGCGATAGCAGTCGACGAAGCGGCCGCCGGCCTTCAACGCCGCGTCGGCCCTGTCGGGATGGCCGGCCAGCTCCTCGGCCGGCGCGACCCAGCAGGTGTAGCCGGGGTAGTTGCTGGAGACGATCGGGTCTTTGTAGGCCGCGGCGAACGCCTCCATTTCGGCGGCCGCGCGTGGCCCATCGCCGGCCTCGGCGGCGAGCCGGCCGTGCACGAAGTGGGTCATCGCCATGATACTTGGATCGGCGGCGTTTCGCTGGACCGTCTGGATCTGGAACTCGGCGTCGGGTCCATCGTGCAGGCGCGTATCGACGTCGGCGATCGCGAGGCCAGCGGAAGTGGTCCCGCTCCCAACGCCCTCGTGGGAGAGTTCGTCCGCGACTTCAGGGGCGCGCCAGGCCAGGAGGTTCCAGGTGAAGGTGTCCCAGTTCTGGTAGTAGAGTTCGGGCGCGCGGCCGGGCCGGCCACCCGCCGCCTTGCGCATCGCCTCGCCGACCCGCCAGGCGCCTTCCTCGTCGCCCAGACCCCATGTGGCGTTCATCAGGTTGTTGTAGGCGACCCAGTAGTCCGGCTTGATCTTCAGGGCCTGCCGATAGAGCGCCAGGGCCGCCTGCGGCGTACCCCCAGAGTTTTGCAGCGCGTCGGCCCAGACGTTCAGGAGATATGGGCGATCCTCTGTCTGGTCCGTCGCATAGGCGGCCGTGCTGAAAGCGACGGCCTCGACGTTGCGGGCGGAGCTCATCAGGTAGCCGGCGTAGAGCGAGGGCTGGGACTGGCCGAAGACGTATTCGGCGGCCTGCGTCGTCAGCTTGTCGAGGTCGTCGGGGCCGCCGACGAACACCTTGGGCAGGACGCCATCGCCCCGAACGGTGAGCGCCAGGCCGCCCGACGCCGTCTGGACGAGGTCGCCGCCCACACGCAGGTCGTGGCCGAAGCGCGCCTTGAGCATCCGGTCGATGTCGCCGACCGAGATTCCCGTCTCCGGCACCTCGACCTTGATGTCGCTGGTCCAGGCGTTGGAAAGGTTCCGCTTCTGGATGTCGGCGTGCACG
>DASXGR010000196.1:0-4245 GCA_036488935.1 Caulobacteraceae bacterium
GATGCCCGCTTCGTCGAGGTTGCGCAGGGCTTCCTCGCCGACGTTGGGGATGTCGCGGGTGATCTCCTCCGGCCCCAGCTTGGTGTCGCGCGCCATGACCTCGAACTCCTCGATGTGGATCGAGGTGAAGACGTCGTCGCGAACGATCCGCTCGCTGATGAGGATGGAGTCCTCGAAGTTGTAGCCGTTCCACGGCATGAAGGCGACGAGGGCGTTGCGGCCCAGCGCCAGTTCGCCCAGGTCCGTGGACGGACCGTCGGCGATGATGTCGCCGGCGGCGATCCGGTCGCCCACCCGCACCAGAGGACGCTGGTTGATGCAGGTGTTCTGGTTCGAGCGCTGGAACTTCGACAGGCGATAGATGTCAACGCCGGGCTTGGTGGCGTCGGTCTCTTCAGTGGCGCGGATGACGATACGCGTGCCGTCGATCTGCTCGACCACGCCGGGCCGGCGCGCCACCACGACGGCGCCGGAGTCACGGGCGACCACGTCCTCCATCCCCGTGCCCACCAGGGGCGCGTCGGTCTGGATCAGCGGCACCGCCTGGCGTTGCATGTTCGAGCCCATCAAGGCCCGGTTGGCGTCGTCGTTCTCGAGGAACGGGATCAGGGCCGCAGCGACGGAAACGACCTGCTTGGGACTGACGTCCATCAGGTCGACCTGCTCGCGGGGGAGCAAAGTCGGCTCCCCGTTGATCCGGCCCGGGACCAGGTCCTCGACGATCGCTCCGTCCTTCAGCGCGATGTTCGCCTGGGCGATCACGTGCTTGGCCTCTTCCATGGCCGACATGTAGACGACCTCTTCGGTCATCCGGCCGTCGCGCACGCGCCGGTACGGGCTCTCGATGAAGCCGTACTTGTTGACCACGGCGTGCGTGGCCAGCGAGTTGATCAGGCCGATGTTCGGACCTTCCGGCGTCTCGATCGGGCAGATCCGGCCGTAGTGCGTCGGGTGCACGTCGCGCACCTCGAAGCCGGCGCGCTCACGGGTCAGACCGCCCGGGCCGAGGGCCGAGAGGCGCCGCTTGTGGGTGATCTCCGACAGCGGATTGGTCTGGTCCATGAACTGGCTGAGCTGGGAGGATCCGAAGAACTCCCGCACCGCCGCGGCAGCCGGTTTGGCGTTGATCAGGTCGTGCGGCATGACCGTGTCGATATCGACGCTGGACATGCGCTCCTTGATCGCCCGCTCCATGCGCAGAAGACCGACGCGATACTGGTTCTCCAGCAGTTCGCCCACCGAGCGGACCCGACGGTTGCCGAGGTTGTCGATGTCGTCGATTTCGCCACGGCCGTCACGCAGGCCCACCAGGGTCTTGAGGACCTCGAGCACGTCTTCCTTGCGGATCACGCGCATATCGTCGGGGCAGTCGAGCTCCAGGCGCATGTTCATCTTCACCCGGCCGACCGAGGAGAGGTCGTAGCGCTCAGGATCGAAGAACAGGCTCTTGAACATAGCTTCCGCCGCCTCGACCGTCGGCGGCTCACCCGGACGCATGACGCGATAGATGTCGAACAGAGCGTCCTCGCGCATGGCGTTCTTGTCCACGCGCAGGGTGTTGCGGATGTACGGGCCCACGGTGACGTGGTCGATGTCGAGCACGTCGATGGTGGTGAAGCCGTGCTCTTCGAGCATCGCGATTGAAGCGGAGTCCAGCTCATCGCCCGCCTCGGCATAGATTTCGCCGGTCTCGGGGTTCACCTCGTCGCGGGCGAGATAGCGGCCCACGAGGGCCTCGGGCGAAAGCAGAAGGGTCGTCAGGCCGTTGTCGGCCAGGCGCTTGGCCTGGCGGGCGCTGATCTTGGTCCCCGCCGGGGCGACTTCCTCGCCGGTCTCGGCGTTGATCAGCGGGAATTCCGGCTTAACCCCGCGCCAGCGCTCGGGCTTGTACGGCGTGGCCCAGCCTTCGGCGCGCTTCACGTAGGGCACGACGTCATAGAAGGTCGTGAGGATCTCCTCGCCATCCATGCCAAGCGCATAGAGGAAGGTCGTCGCCGGCAGCTTCCGGCGGCGGTCGATGCGCACAAAGACCACGTCCTTGGCGTCGAACTCGAAGTCGAGCCAGGAGCCGCGGTAGGGAATGATACGGGCGGCGAACAGCAGCTTGCCCGAGGAATGGGTCTTGCCCTTATCGTGGTCAAAGAACACGCCGGGCGAGCGGTGCATCTGGGAGACGATCACCCGCTCTGTGCCGTTGACGATGAACGTGCCCTTGTCGGTCATGAGCGGGATGTCGCCCATGTAGACATCCTGTTCCTTGATGTCCTTGACCGACCGTGCGCCGGTCTCCTCATCGGTTTCCCACACGATGAGGCGCAGCTTGACCTTCAGCGGCGCCGCGAAAGTCATGTCGCGCTGAATGCATTCTTCGACGTCGTACTTCGGCTCCTCGAATTCGTAGGAGACGTATTCGAGCATCGCGCGCTCATTGAAGTCCTTGATCGGGAAGACGGACTTGAATACCGCTTCGATTCCCTCATCCCGGCGTTGGCCGGGACGGACTTCGCGTTGTAGGAATTGTTCGTAAGAGGACCTTTGAACCTCGATCAGGTTCGGCATTTGCACCGCTTCGGGAATTCGCCCGAAGGACATGCGGATACGCTTTTTGCCGGTGAAGGTCTGCGCCATGACGGCTCCCTGCCAGGCGCCACGCGCAGCCAGAGGCGCGCGGGCGCGTAATTGATTCCATGCGTCCGCCCTCGGAACGGCTGGCGCGGACGCCGACCGCCGGACGCTGGATGGTTCCCGTCGGACGCCCCTGAGGGAGGCGTTACGGGAGCCCCTTCGCGTGGTCGGAGGGCGACGGACCACGCCTCGGGGCCTGGAATAGAAACGCGCCCGTCCATTGCGGACGTGCGCGCGCATCGATTCTGTCTGAGTGGGCCGTCCATTTAGCCCCAGACACCGCCTTACGCAAGGGGCGCCATGGAAAACGGATTGCAACGCGCGAGCCAAACCATCGGTTGCCCGAGTCTCGCGTGACTACGCCCCAAAAAGACGAAGGCCGGCCGACGCATCGCGTCGACCGGACCTTCTCAAAGGTCACGTGCGCCTGAGGGCGCGCGTCTTACTTGACGGTGACGGTCGCGCCGGCGGCTTCCAGCTTCGCCTTGATGTCCGCCGCTTCCTGCTTGGAGACGTTCTCCTTCACGTTCTGCGGAGCGCCTTCGACGAGGTCCTTGGCTTCCTTCAGGCCGAGGTCCGGACGAACGCCGCGGACTTCCTTGATCACGTTGATCTTCTTGTCGCCGGCGCCCGTCAGCACGACGGTGAACTCGGTCTGCTCTTCAACCGCCTCGGCCGGAGCAGCGGCGCCGCCGGCGGCCGGGGCTGCGGCCATGGCGACCGGCGCCGCGGCGGAGACGCCCCACTTCTCTTCGAGCAGCTTGGAGAGCTCAGCGGCTTCCAGGACGGTCAGGGAGGACAGGTCTTCGACGAGTTGTTCGAGCTTGGACATGGGTTGGATCCTTGAGAAGGGTTGGCGGGTCTTAGGTTCAGGCGGGCGGCCGTCAGGCCGCGTCCTTGGTGGCGTAGGCGTTGAGCACGCGGGCGAGCTGGCCGCCCGGCGCCTGAAGCACGCCGGCGATGCGCGTGGCCGGGGTCTTGATCATGCCGATGAGCTTGGCGCGCAGTTCGTCGAGCGAGGGCAGCTTGGCCAGGGCGTCGACGCCCGCGGCGTCCAGCACCTGTTCGCCCATCAGCGCGCCGATGACGATGAACTTGTCGTTTTCCTTGGCGTACTGGATCGAGATCTTCGCCGCCGAAACGGGGTCCTTGGCGTAGGCGATGCCCACAGGGCCCTTGAACAGATCGTGGGCGCCCTTCCCGGCCCCGTTGAGCGCCTTCTGCGCCAGGGTGTTCTTGACCACCTGGAACTTCGCGCCCTCGCCGCGCAAACGGCCGCGCAGATCGGTGAGCTGGGCGACCGTCAGGCCCATGTAGTGGGTGACGATCACCGCGCCGGACTCGGCGAAAACGCCCTTGATCGCCTCGATCGATTCCGACTTCTGCGCGCGGTCCATGACGATCTCCAACACGTTTGCGAGCGCAACGGACCACAGTCCGGGGCGCCGATGAATTCCACAACTCTGTCCGAAGGAATGCCCAGCGCCACGCAGCTTCGCTGCGGATCCACTCCAGGCGTCCCGTCTCCCCGCGGTGGGATTATTAAGCCTCGCGGCCCGCAGTTCTTGGACAGGTCGGCGCAGGCTTCCCCACACCGGAGCGGGGCGCATACAGGAAGCC
>DASXGR010000025.1:0-9686 GCA_036488935.1 Caulobacteraceae bacterium
CCTCGCCCTGCTTCGAAAGCTCGCCCTCAACATCCTCCGACAGCATCCCGACAAGGGATCCATCAAGGGCAAGATCAAACGCGCAGGATGGGACGACGCCTTCCTCCTCTCCCTCCTCGGCCATATGCGATAGCCCTGCCCGGAAGGGGAGGACGGTAGCTCAGCGGCAGCGCTGCGCCGCGATGAGGTCCCTGACGTCGTGGAGCGTGTCGGCGACGGCGACGCACAGCCCGCGCATCTCCTCCGTGGCCTCGAGCAGGTCCGGCACCATGATTGTCATCATGCCCGCAGCATGCGCGGCGCGAACGCCGTTGTGGGAGTCCTCCAGACCAAGGCACGCTGCAGGCGTCAGGCCGAGCCGTTCGGCCGCCGTCAGGAAAGGGTCTGGATTGGGCTTGCCCCTGGCGTAGTCGCCGTGCGCAACGACGGCCTGGAACCGGCCAGTCAGTTCGCCGAGCTGGCGCTCGACGGCGGCGTGGGAGGATGAGGTCGCGATCGCCCGGGGCAGGCCCAGGGCGTCGAGGTCGTCGAGCAGCTCGATTACGCCGGCCTTGAGCTGAAGATCCACGGCCATCTGCGCGTGCGCGTGCGCGTTCACGGCCTTGATCCAGGCGTCGTAGTCGAAGTCCGAACCAAAGTGTTCGAGCACCACGAGCTGGTTCTGCTCGCGCGGGGCGCCGACCATGCGGAGGAACACCTCCATCGTGATGTCCAGCCCGAAGCTGTGGGTGACGGCGAACATGGAGTCCCGGAAGATCCGCTCGGAATCGGTGAGCAGGCCGTCCATGTCGAAGACGACGCCTTCGACGCGCCTGGGGAGAGGCGGGAGGCTCACGCGTCGACCCGCACGAATTCGCCCACCTCGTAGCCCTGGAAGAACAGCATGGCCGTGAGGTCCGTATGCTCGATGCGCGCGTGCGCGCGCTCGGCGACGATCGGTTTGGCGTGATAGGCGACTCCCAGGCCCGCCGCCTCGATCATCGCCAGGTCGTTGGCCCCATCGCCGATCGCCGCCGTCTCGGAGAGCTCGATCCCGAGCGCGTCCGCTTCCTCGACCAGAGTCGCCAGTTTCGCCTCTCGACCGAGGATCGGCAGCGCCACCTCGCCCGACAGCCGCATTCCATCGTCGATCAGCCGATTGCCGCGATGGGCGGCGAAGCCCGCCGCGGCGGCCACACGCGATGTGAAGAAGTCGAACCCTCCCGAGACGAGGACGCAGCGCGCCCCGTGCCGGGTCATGGTTCGCGCCAGCACCGCCGCTCCGGGCTCCAGCCGCACCCGTTCGGCGTAGACCTGTTCGAGCGCTTCGAGACCGAGCCCGGCGAGTCGGGACACCCTCTCGATCAGCGCACCCTCGAAGGGGATCTCACCCGCCATGGCCCGGGCCGTGATGGCGGCGATCTCGGCCTTCAGGCCGGCGACGTCGGCCAGCTCATCGAGGCATTCGCAGCCAATGATGGTGGAATCCATGTCTGAGACGAGCAGGCGCTTGCGGCGTCCTTCAGCAGGCTGAGCGCAGAAGTCCGCCGGCTGACGCTCCAGGGCGCGACCCGCCGCGCGTGCCAGAGCCTCCGGGTTTTCCCCCTCGGTGAAGAGATCGATCGCGCCCTCGCCGAGCTGACGCATCTCCAGCACGGGCCGGCCGGCGCCGGCGACAGCCTCCAGGCCTTCCGCCAGCGCGGGCTGCAGGGTCTCGAAGTCGCGGCAAACGAGGGTGAGGACGAGGCGCACGGCGGCGCTGCTTCGCCGATCGCCGCGCCGGGCGCAAGCCATGTCATCTGGCCGCCTCAGCCAGCTTGCGCGTCCTCGCCAATGCGAGGCATGGAGATTGCGGGGAAGACGGGCGGCTCTCGCCCGCGGAGGAGACCGGATGGCGCAGGACACCGCGGCCCGCGAGGCGATACTCGAGCCCGAACTTCCGATCATCGATCCCCACCATCACCTGTGGGATCGTAGGGGCGCGCCGCCCGCGGAAGGGCCGCCTCGCCACGGCTTCGAGGCCCTGCTGCGCCTCTCGCCCCGCTACATGCTCGATGAGCTCCTCGCGGACATGAAGCGCGGCCACAAGGTGTTCGCCACCGTCTACATGGAATGCGGGTCGTTCTATCGGCAGGACGGAGCCCCCGAATTGCGCCCGGTGGGCGAGACGGAGATGGTCACCAGCATCGCCGCTGTCGGCGGCTCCGGCCAGTACGGACCGGTCAGCCCCTGCGCAGGCATCATCGGCCATGTCGATCTCACCATCGGCGAGCGCGCCCGTGAGGTGCTGGAGGCTCATGTCGCCCATGGCGGGGGCCGCTTTCGCGGCATCCGCCACAGCGCCTCCGCCGATGCGGATCCGGATGTCCTGGGCCCCCTCGCCCGCCGCGCGCCAGGCCTCTACCGAGACGAGACCTTCCGCAAAGGCTTCGGCCAGCTCGGGCCTCTCGGCCTCTCGTTCGACGCCTGGCTGCTGGAGCCCCAGCTGCCCGAACTGGTGGATCTGGCGCGGACCTTCCCCGAAACCACGATCATCCTCGATCACGTGGGCACGCCCCTGGGAATCGGCGCCTACGCGCGCCGGCGCGGCGAGCGGTTCGACATGTGGCGCGGAGAGATCAAGGCGCTCGCGGAATTGCCCAACGTCAGCGTGAAGGTCGGCGGCCTCGCCATGCCCTTCGCCGGCTTCGACTCCTTCATGAGCCAGCCGGCAGCCAGTTCGGAGCAGCTGGCCGAAGAGTGGCGACCCTACGTGGAGACCTGCATCGAGACGTTCGGGCCAACACGCTGCATGTTCGAGAGCAACTTCCCAGTGGACCTGGGCAGCTGCACTTACGACGTCCTCTGGAACGCCTTCAAACGCCTCTCCGCCGGCGCTTCGGCCGAGGAGAAGACCGCCCTCTTCAGCGACACCGCCCGGCGCGTGTATCGCCTCGACATCTGACGGAAGGACTCATGCACTACAAGGAGCTGAAGACCGCCTGGGCCGAGCTGATCGCGCCGGGCGCGCCATTCGAGATCGTGCGCACGCCGATCCGCGGGATCGACACTCTCACCTACAAGAATGCGCCGCCGACGGTGCGCGCCCTTTGGCTGTCCACCAAGGCCTTCGCCGAGCGCGAATACCTGATCTACGGCGACGAGCGGCTGACGTATGGCCAGGCGCACGCCCAGGTCGACGCGATCGCCGCCTGGCTCGTGGCGCAAGGCGTGAAGCCGCGCGAGCGCGTGGCCATCGCCATGCGCAACTATCCCGAGTGGCTGCTGGTCTACTGGGCCTGCGTCTCCATGGGCGTGGCCGTCGTCGGCATGAACGCCTGGTGGGTGGGCGAAGAAATCGACTACGCCCTGAAGGACTCCGACCCGAAGGTCATCTTCTGCGACGGGGAGCGGCTCGCGCGGCTGGTCGAGCGGCCCGCCGGCTCGATCAAGGCGAAGATCGTCGCCACGCGGGTCGATCAGCTGCCTGCCGGAGTCGTCCCGTGGTCGGAGGTGATCGTCACGCCGGGGACCCTGCCCGACGTTGAGGTCGACCCCGACGACGACGCCTGCATCTTCTACACCTCTGGCACCACCGGCTTCCCGAAGGGCGCCCAGCTCACCCACCGAGGCTGCATCTGCAACCTGATGAGCATGATGTTCTCCGGTCAGGCGCAAGCCCTGGCGACCTCGCGCGCCACCGGCGTGGCGATCGATCCGAACGCGCCGCCGCCGATCCCCGTGGCCCTGCTGACGACGCCGCTGTTCCACGTCACGGCCAACAACTGCGGCGCCTACGCCTGCACTGCCGCGGGCGGCAAGCTGGTGCTGATGTATCGCTGGGACCCCAAGGTCGCCCTCGAGCTGATCGAGAAGGAGCGGGTGACCGCCATGAGCGGCGTGCCGGTGATGTCGCGCGAGCTCATCACCCACCCCGACTTCGCCAAGCACGACCTTTCCAGCCTGATGACGCTCGGCGGCGGCGGGGCTCAACTCCCGCCGGACCTCGTGCACAAGATCGATGAGTCCGTCGCCACAGCCCGGCCCAACACCGGCTATGGCATGACCGAGACCTGCGGGATCATCACCGCAGTCGCCGCCGACTTCTTCGTCGACAAGCCCGCCAGCGCCGGCCCGGCCATGCCGGACTTCGAGACCATCTGCACGGACGACGATGGCAAGCCCGTGCCGGCCGGCCAGCTTGGCGAGCTGTGGGTGCGCGGCGCTCAGGTGATCAAGGGCTACCTCAACCGTCCCGAAGCAACGGCCGAGACGATCACCGACGGCTGGCTGCACACCGGCGACATCGCCCGCGTCGACGAGGACGGCTTCATCTTCATCGTCGATCGCAAGAAGGATATGGTCCTGCGCGGCGGCGAGAACGTCTATTGCGCAGAGGTGGAGGCGGCCTTCTACCGTCACGAGTCTGTCGCCGAGGTCTGCGTGTTCGGCGTGGCTGACGAGCGCCTCGGCGAAGAGGTCGCCGCCGCGGTGGTGGTTCGGGACGGACACGTGGTCGACGCGGAAATCCTGAGGACCCACTGCGCGGGGATCATGGCCAGGCACAAGATCCCGCGCTACCTCTGGCTTCTGTCCGACCCCCTGCCGCGCAACGCCAGCGGAAAGTTCCTCAAGCGCGAGCTGCGCCAGACGCTCGCCCTGACCGACGCGTCATGACAGTACGGAGGACGGCGCGATGCTGATCGACGGCCAGTCCATGCGCACCATCTGGCCCACGCCCGATGGCGCTGTGGAGATCCTCGATCAGACGCGCCTTCCGCACAGCGTGGAGATCGTGCGCCTCACCAGCCTCGACGAGGCGGTGCGGGCGATCGCCGACATGCAGGTGCGCGGGGCGCCTCTGATCGGCGTCACGGCCGCCTATGGCATGGCGCTCGCCGTGAGTGTCGATCCGGCGGACGCGTCGATGTCCGCCGCCCGCGCGAAGCTCGCCGCCAGCCGGCCGACGGCGGTCAATCTCGCGTGGGCTCTGAAGCGGATGTCGGCTGTCCTGGCAGATCTGCCGCCGGCCCACCGCGAAGCGGCCGCCTGGGCCGAGGCTACGGCCATGGCCGAGGAGGATGTAGCGGCCTGCCGCCAGATCGGCGAGCACGGCGCAGAACTGATCGCCGATGCGGCCGCACGGAAGGGCGGCGGCCCCGTCAATGTCCTTACCCATTGCAACGCCGGCTGGCTGGCGACGGTAGACTGGGGGACCGCGCTCGCGCCAATCTATGTCGCCCAGGAACGCGGGATCGACGTCCATGTCTGGGTCGACGAGACGCGCCCGCGGAACCAGGGCGCCGCGCTCACCGCCTTCGAACTTGGCCAGCAGGGGATCGCGCACACGATCGTTGTCGACAATGCGGGCGGCCACCTGATGCAGCATGGTCTGGTGGACTTGTGCGTCGTCGGCGCCGATCGCGTCACCTCCACGGGCGACGCCGCCAACAAGATCGGCACTTACCTCAAGGCGCTGGGCGCAAGGGACAACAGCGTTCCCTTCTTTGTCGCCGCGCCTTTCTCGACGATCGACTGGGATCTGACCGACGGTGTCGCTCAGATTCCCATCGAGCAGCGCGGATCGCGGGAGGTCACTCACCTCTGGGGCGCCCTGGAGGACGGCTCTTTGGGTTGGGTCCAGGTGTCCGCGCCGGGAAGCCCGGCCGCCAACTACGCCTTCGACGTCACCCCGGCCCGGCTGATCACCGGGATTGTAACGGAGCGTGGACGCGCGCCGGCGAACGCCGCAGCGCTTCGGTCACTGTTCGACGTCTAAATTGCGGGAAAGTGGGTGGGGTGCGAGGGGTCGGAGCGGGCTCACCTCGCCAACGCGTCCCCCACCCAGTCCCGCGAAGCGGAACGAAGCCTCGCCATTGGCGCGGGACCGTCTAGCGATCACCGACCGGCGCGGCGTTCCTCTCACTCGGTGCTCGCCTCCTCGACTACACCACTGAGCATAGGCCGCCTCACGTCGCCGCGAGTCGACCATGGCTACTTGTAGCTGGGCTATGTGTCCTGACTGCGACCAAAGACTGTACGGTACTTGTCCGTTAACGTGATTGTGACACGAAATAACAAACTACTCCAGAAGTCCGGGTGAGTTTTACTCGTACTTCGAGAAAATCTTCAGGATAGTTATCGCGAAATCGAACGGACTTGCCCCTTCGGGCCCGACGGTCGATTGAGTTCCCCGCACCTATTGGCAGGCGAGGCATTCCTCATAATCGGTGCGCGCCTCGGCGGCGGCCTTGGCCGCCGCGCCCGCGCCGCCGGCGAAGGCCGCCCGCTGAACCGACTTGGAGCGCAGGTAGTAGAGGCTCTTCATCCCCCGCTCCCACGCCTGCCAGTGCAGCATGTGCAGGTCCCACTTATCGACATCGCCCGGCAGGAAGATGTTGACCGACTGGGACTGGCACACATCGGGCGTGCGGTCGGCGGCGAGATCGATCACCCAACGCTGGTCGATCTCGAAGGCCGTCTTGAACACGTCCTTCTCCTGATCGCTCAGGAAGTCGAGGTGCTGCACCGAGCCCTCGTTCTCCAGGATCGAGGCCCACACCTCGGGCGTATCGCGGCCCTTCTCCTGCAGAACACGCTCCAGGTACGGATTGCGCACGGCGAAGGAGCCGGAGAGCGTCTTGTGGGTGTAGACATTGGCCGGGATCGGCTCGATGCCCGCGCTCGTGCCGCCGCAGATGATCGAGATCGACGCGGTCGGGGCGATCGCCAGCTTGTGCGAGAAGCGCTCCATCACGTCCCGCTCGGCGGCGTCGGGGCAGGCGCCCCGCTCCTCGGCCAGGGTCTTGCTCGCGGCGTCGCAGGCGCGGCGCAGGTGCTTGAAGATGCGCATGTTCCAGCTCTTCGCCAGGGCGCTCTCGAAGGGCACGTTCTGGCCCTGCAGGAAGCTGTGGAAGCCCATCAGCCCCAGGCCAACCGACCGCTCCCGCGCGGCCGCATAGGCCGCCGGCGCCATCTCGGCCGGCGCCCGGTCGATGAAGTCCTGCAGGACGTTATCGAGGAAGCGCATGGTGTCCTCGATGAAGGTCGGGTGATCGCGCCACTCGAGGAACATCTCGGCGTTGACCGACGAGAGGCAGCAGACCGCCGTGCGCTCGACGCCGCGGTGGTCCGGGCCCGAGTGCAGCATGATCTCCGAGCAGAGGTTCGACTGCCGAACCTTGAGCCCCAGCTCCTGCTGGTGCTTCGGCATGGCGCGGTTCACCGCATCGGCGAAGATCACATAGGGCTCGCCGGTCTGCAGGCGCAGTTCGAGCAGCTTCTGCCACAGGGCCCGCGCATCGACCGTGCGCACGGCCTCGCCGCTCTTGGGCGAGCGCAGGGCGAAGGGAGCGCCGTCCCGCACGGCTTCCATGAACTCGTCGGTGACCGACACGCCGTGGTGCAGGTTCAGCGACTTGCGATTGAAGTCGCCCGAGGGTTTGCGGATCTCGAGGAATTCCTCGATCTCCGGGTGGTGGATGTCGACATAGACCGCCGCCGAGCCCCGGCGCAGGGAGCCCTGGCTGATGGCGAGCGTCAGGCTGTCCATCACCCGGATGAAGGGGATGATGCCGCTGGTCTGGCCCGAGCCCTTCACCTTCTCGCCGATCGAGCGCACGCCGCCCCAGTAGGTGCCGATGCCCCCGCCGTTGGCCGCGAGCCAGACGTTCTGGTTCCAGGTGCTGACGATGCTCTCGAGCGAGTCACCGACGGAATTGAGGAAGCAGGAGATCGGCAGACCGCGGTTGGCGCCGCCGTTGGAGAGCACCGGCGTAGAGGGCATGAACCACAGCTTCGAGATGTAGTCGTAGATCCGCTGGGCGTGGTCCGCATCGTCGGCGAAGGCGGTGGCCACGCGGGCGAACATGTCCTGGTACGACTCGCCAGGCAGGAGGTAGCGGTCCTCGAGCGTTGTGCGCCCGAAGTCGGTCAGCAGGGCGTCGCGCGACCGGTCGATCTCGACCTTGCGGACGAGCGTGAGGCTCGGACGATCGACAGGTTTTGGCCGCACCTGGCGCGGCTGGGAGATCTGATCCTGAATCGCGTGCGACGTGTTCATTCCTAGCCCCGACCGAACTTTCTGCAGATAGGCGCTTCTACGCCTCACCGCTAAATTACGACTAAATGTTGTGGGCGTTGATGTCCGCCCGCCCCACATATGGGGACACAAGCCCCGAAAAGCGTCAACCGGCGCCGGGCCTTGGACACCGGTTTTTTTGGTTGATGAAACCTTAACCAGAGCACGGCAAGCTGGGCTTCCCGGTCGCCTGCGGACGATCGGGATCGTTGCGGCCGCCCCGGCGCGGACGTAAGAAATCCGCCCCCGACGCCGAGCCCAGCCGAGCCATGTCAGAGGTCAACCTCCCAGCCGATCACGCGCCCTCGATCCCCATCCGTCTGCTCAGCCCGGCGGACTGGCGACTGGGCGAGGCAGGTCTGAGTGCGGGGGCGCGCGCGGCCGCGATCCAGGCCAGATTCGCGGGCAAGTCGGGTGACCTGGCGGTCGTGCGGCGCGATGACGGAGAGGTCGAGGAGGTCCTGTTCGGGCTTGGCGACGGTCCCGCGGCTCCGGCCTTCCGGGGCCTGGCAGCACGACTGCCCCCCGGCGACTACCATCTCGCCGGCGAGGCGCGCGGCGACGGCGCCGATCTTGCCCTGGCCTGGGCGCAGGGCGCCTACCGCTTCGACAGGTACAAGCGCGATCGCGGCGATCCGGCGCCGCGCCTGGTCACCCCGCGAGGGGCGGACCTCGCGCGTGTACGCGTGCTTGCCCACGCCTGCGCCCTGGCGCGCGATATGGTCAACACGCCGGCCAACGACATGGGCCCGCTGCAGATCGAGACGATTGCGCGCGAGATCGCCCACCAGCACGGCGCGCACATCGAGGTGGTGGCGGGCGATGCGCTGCTCGAGGCGGGGTATCCCGCCGTGCATGCGGTGGGCCGGGCGGCCGTTCCGCATCGCGAGCCGCGGATGATCGAGATCACATGGGGAGACGCGAGCGCGCCTCTTGTGGCGGTGGTCGGCAAGGGTGTGGTGTTCGATACCGGCGGGCTGGATATCAAGCCGTCATCGGGCATGCGCCTGATGAAGAAGGACATGGGCGGCGCCGCCCACGCCCTGGCCCTTGGCCGGATGATCATGGGTCTTGGCCTGCCCGTCCGCCTGGCCGTACTGGTCCCGGTCGTGGAGAACGCCATCTCCGGCGACGCCATGCGGCCGGGCGACGTGCTCGCCTCGCGCCGCGGCCTTTCTATTGAAGTGGGAAACACCGACGCCGAGGGTCGTCTGATCCTCGCCGACGCCCTGGCCCGGGCGGCCGAACTGGCGCCGAGCCTGACCATCGACATGGCGACGCTCACCGGCGCCGCGCGCGTGGCGCTGGGGCCCCAGGTCATCCCCTTCTACACAGACGACAACGACCTCGCGCGCGAGATCGCCGAGGGCTCAAGCGCGGTGAATGATCCGCTCTGGCGCATGCCGTTGTGGGAGGGCTATGTCGCCTCTCTCGACAGCGAAGTCGCCGACATCAAGAACGACCCGGACGGCTGGGCGCAGGCCGGATCGGTCACTGCGGCCCTGTTCCTCAAGCGATTTGCGCCCGTCGGTCCCTGGGTCCACCTGGACATCTTCGCCTGGAACCCCCGCTCGCGGCCCGGCTGGCCCGCCGGGGCGGAAGCCCAGTCGATCCTGGCGCTCCTGCACATGCTCGAGCGGCGGTTCGC
>DASXGR010000214.1:0-5994 GCA_036488935.1 Caulobacteraceae bacterium
GCATGGAATCCACTCTCGAAACTTCCGCACTATCGGCGGAATGGAGACCCATTCCGCCGGTTCGTGGTCTCAGGCCGGCACGATGTCCGGTCGGGCCTTGGAGAACTGCCGGATCAGCGACGGGTCCATGTTGAGGTGGGCTGCGACGAGCTCCGGAGGCGTGCACGCCAGCCACTGCGCCAACGACACCTCCTGGAACCGATCCGCCTTGAAGACCTCCATGACCACGAGATCCTCGTCACCGACGTTCTGGACATAGTGGCCAAAGCCCTTCTTCACGTATCCGATGTCCCCGGCGCGGAAGTCGGCGGTCTGAGCTTTGGGGCCCGTGTTGAACACGGTCATGCGGCCCTTGCCCTGGATGTAATACTGCCACTCGTCTGCGTTCGGGTGCCAATGCAGCTCCCGCAGTCCGCCCGGCTTGATCACCAACTGGGTCGCGGCGATCGTCTTGGAGACCGGGAAGTTGCGCGAGTCGATCGTCTTCACCACGCCGCCGCGCGTGACCCTCGTCGGCTTCATGTTGTTGACCGAGAACGTGAATTCGTACTCCGGCTCGCCGAGCGGAGACCTCACGGCAGCCTGCGCCTCGGCAAGCGGCGGCGGTTCCTTTCCCTGGAAAATCCAGAGATTATCGACTGGGATGTTCTTGAATGCGCTAGCCGGCAGGTTGAAGTTTTCGGCGAGCACTTCAGGGGGGGTGTGCGCGACCCAGTCCGTCAGCAGCAGGGTGTTGAATTCAGAGGCCATGCCGTTGTCGAAGACGAGGGTGAACTCGGCTCCGCTCGGCCCCAGGCCCTGCAGGGAGTGAGGCAGCCCGGCGGGGAAGTACCACAGGTCGCCCGCCCCGACGTCCCGGACCGCCGGACGGCCCTCCCAGTCGAGCACAGTGATCCGGCACTTGCCGTCAGTCATCACCGCCCATTCCGCCTGCTGGTGCCAGTGAAGTTCGCGGATGCCGCCGGGTCCCAGACGCATGTTGACCCCGGACACGGTGTCCGAGATCGCGAAGTCGGCCTGGGTCACTTCGCGGGCCCAGCCACCGGGTTGGATCCGCTTGTGGGCGTTGTTGAAGGACGCCCAGAACAGGTCCATGCCGTTGATGTCCGTCGCTGGCGGATCCTGGAACGACGGGAACTGGCTTGTGAGCCCCGGATTCTTCGGCCCCGGGTCGCTGAAGGCGCCCGGCGTCGTGTTGATCTTGCCTTCCGGCGGACGATCGGGATTTCCGAAGACACCGGTGGTCTGGGCGGCCGCCGCACCCGCCGCGGCTACACCGCCGAGCGCAGTCGCAGCCAAAATCGAGCGCCGAGAGAGCGTATCCATTAGTTTAACTTTGCCTTTCCTGGACCAACCAAACATGACGAATCCGCTGCATCTTGGCGATCAGCGCTATCTTCCCGTCAATTCAGTCCGCATGTGGTGCAGTTGATGAAATTCATCCTGCAGCAGTCGGCAAGAGCTTGGTACCAATTTCACCCATTCAAGATCTGAATGGGGAAATGCTCGACGTAAACCGGCAGCGCACCCGCTCTGTTACGCGGTCCAGTTCACAGCCGGCCGGCCTCGACGCGGCCGGCGCCAATCCGGGAACATAGACGCCGATCTCGCCCCCTGAGGTCGGCGCCCATGCAATCCACTCTCGAAGCTGACGCGGGTCGGGCGGAATGGGCGAGGCCCATTCCGCCGACCCAGTCTTGCGCGGCCAGAGCCGGTCAGACCGGCACGATTTCCCGCCGGTCCTTGGAGAACTGCCGGATCAGCGTGGGGTCCATGTTGAGCGTCGCCGCGACCATTTCCGGAGGCGTGCACGCCAGCCACTGCTCCAACGAGACCTCCTGGAACCGGTCCGACCTGAAGATCTCCATCACTACGAGATCCACGTCACCGGTATTTTGAATGTAGTGGCCAAAGCCCTTCTTCACGTATCCGATGTCTCCGGCGTTGAAGTCCGCCGTCGCAGCTTTCGGTCCCGTGTTGAACACCGTCATGCGGCCCTTGCCCTGGATCCAATACTGCCATTCGTCAGCGTTCGGGTGCCAATGCAGCTCCCGCAGCGCGCCGGGCTTGATCACCAACTGGGTCGCAGCGATCGTCTTGGAGATGGGGAAGTTCTTCGAGTCGATGATCTTCACGACCCCGCCCTTCGTGACCTTCGAAGGTTTCAGGTCGTCGATCGAGAACGTGAATTCGTACTCCGGCTCGCCGAGCGGAGACCTCACCGCGGCCTGAGCCTCGGCCAGGGGCGGCGGCTCCTGCCCCTGGAAGATCCACTTGTTGTCGACCGGGATGTTCTTGAACGCGCTGACCGGCAGGTTGAAGTTTTCCGCCAGGACTTCAGGCGGGGTATGCGCGACCCAGTCCGTCAACAGCAGGGTGTTGAACTCCGACGCCATGCCGTTGTCGAAGACTATGGTGAATTCGCAACCGCTCGGCCCGAGACCCTGCAGCGAGTGAGGCAGCCCGGCGGGGAAATACCATAGATCACCCGGACCGACGTCGCGGACCGCCGGACGGCCCTCCCAGTCGATCACCGTGATCCGGCACTTGCCGTCCGTCATCACCGCCCACTCGGCTTGCTGGTGCCAGTGGAGTTCGCGGATGCCGCCAGGCCCCAGACGCATGTTGACGCCCGACACGCTGTCGGAAATCGCGAAGTCGGCCTGCGTCACCTCACGGGCCCAGCCGCCGCTCTGAACCCGCTTGTGGGCGTTGTTGAAGGACGCCCAGAACAGATCCATGCCGTTGATGTCCGTCGCCGGCGGATCCTGGAACGCTGGGAACTGGCTGGTGATCCCTGGGTTCTTCGGCCCCGGATCGCTGAAGGCGCCCGGGGTCGTGTTGATCCTGCCTTCGGGCGGACTGTCAGGATTGCCGAACACGCCGGTGGTCTGAGCGGCCGCCGCGCCCGCCGCGGCCACGCCACCGAGCGCAGTCGCAGCCAAAATCGAGCGCCTAGATAGAATGCTCATAGGTATAACCTCTGCTTTTATCGTACCAACGGCACATGAAGAAACTGATGTAACTTGGCAATCAGTGCTACATTACGATCAATTCATTCCACAGGTGGGACGAATGACGAAATTCATCGTGCCTCAACTCGCCAATCTTTGGTATCGATTTCACCCATTCGGAATCTGAATGGCGAAATGTTCGACGTAAACCTTCTCCGCACTTTCGTTGCGGTCATCGACGCGGGCCAGTTCACGGCGGGCGGGGCGTCGATCGGGCTGAGCCAGTCGACGGTCAGCCAGCATATCCGCCGGCTGGAAGAGGCCTGTGGTCGTCAGCTGCTCGAGCGCGACACCCATGCGGTGACGCTCACGGCCGATGGGGCGATCATGGCGGCCTTCGCTCGCGAGATCGTCGGGATCAGCCTGCAGGCCGACGGCTATTTCGCCCGCTGCGCCCCTCGCGGCCGCGTCAGGCTCGGCGTCTCGGACGACCTGGCGCTGACCCGGCTGCCGTGGATCCTGCGCGACATGCTCGCGATCAATCCACTGATCAGCATCGAGTTGACGGTGGGGCTAACCAGCACGCTCTATCAGAAACTGGATTCCGGGCGCCTGGACCTGCTGTTCTGCAAGAGGCAGTCGGGCGATGATCGCGGCTATGTGATCCAGCGCGAGCGCCTGGTGTGGCTGTCGCACGCCGAGTTCCACCTCGCGCCCGAGGCGCCGGTTCCGGTGGTGCTTTACCCCTCCTCCAGCATCACCAGCCGGCTTGCCCTGGAAGCGCTGAATCTGGCGGGTCGCGCCTGGTTCGTCGCCTGCGCCAGCGAGTCTCTTGCCGGGTTGCGCGCTGGCGTTCAGGCGGGGCTCGGGGTGATGGCTCAGTCGCGCCTGCTTCTGCAAGGCGGCGACCTCGCGACCGCGCCCGAGAGCGCGAGTCTCCCGCCGCTCGGGGAAGTCGAGTTCGTGATCGTTGGCAGGCAGCACAAACTCCAGGGAGCCGTCGCGTGCCTGGCGGACCTGATCCGGGAGCATGGACCCTCGCTCTGGCAATCCAAACCCCAGGACGCGCCAGTCCCCGTGCCTGCCTGATCGCCAGGCGCTCAGAAGCCCGGCAGGGCGTCAAAAGCCCAGGGACGTCAGGCTTCGGGAGATGTGTCCGAGCAGCATCTGGGTATCGTAGGCGCGCGCGCCGGTGAGGTCCCACCACAGGCGATCGACGCTGTAGCGCGTCCACCACCACCGCGACCGCTCCACCACCTTCCGGGCCTCCTCCCCCGCGCCGTAGCTCGCACCTGCGCGCGCGGGCGCCCACTCGCCGTAGGCCCAGAGGAAACAGAAATCGAAGGCGGCGTCGCCTGGGCCGGCGTCGGTGAAATCGATCACGCCGGCCAACTGCTCGCCGTCTGGAGCGAGAAGGATGTGATCTTCGCTCAAGTCGCCGTGGATGAGGACCTTGGCCGGCTGGTCGACGACCGCGGGGAACACCTCGTAGAACCGGTCCACGCGAGCCCGCAGTTCAGGCGCAAGTCCGGCTGCGATCACCTCGCGTCGCCGCCAATAGTCAGCGGCAAACGCGGAGCCCGTATGCGCCGGCGCCGGACCGCCGTCAGTCGGCGCGATCAGATCGATCGGCAGAGCGTGGAGGCAGCCCAGGAAGCCGCCGAGCTCGTCGACCAGCCGCTCCTGGATCGGGCGCGCCAGAGAGGCGAACAGCCGTTCGCTCAAGGACTGGCCGCGGATCAGTCGATAGCCGGCGAACACCCCGTGGGCGGCAGTCATTTCGTAGAGCGGTGTCGCCAGGGGCGAGACGGCGTTCAGCCGCTCCAGCAGGCGTCGCTCGCCGGCGGCGTAGCGCGCAGCCGCCGGCGACCGGGGAAACCGGAAGACCCAGGACTCGTCCAGGAAGACCACCGCGTGATCTTCGCCATCGTCGTTCAGAACGGCGCGGTCGAATCTGAGATCGGGGAATTCGTCCTTGATGCGGGCGACCAGGCCGAAGAGATCGACCTTCCCCTGTTGCAGTTGGGACCCCGCCACGCCGGTCAATTCTCCATTCGGGACTGACGTCCCAAGCGCCTGGTTGCCAGTCCCTGTCCTGGCCGGTATGCCTGACTTCGACAGGAAAGCATTCTCATCCCCCCACCTCCGCCGCGCCTCGAGCGCGTACGGCCGCGTGCGGCCACTGCTAACTGTCGAGACAATCCATGACTCTGAAGATTGTGCGCCGGGCCGCCGGCGCTGACTGCGTGTCGATACTCGCCCAACTTCCCGAGTGGTTCGGAATACCAGAGTCCAACGCCGAATACGCCGAGGCCGCCGAACGCGAGCAGGCCTGGGTGGCCGAGGAATCGGGCCAGGCTCTTGGACTTATGGTCCTGATGGACCGGGGCTTTTCGGCGATCGACGTCCATCTCCTCGCCGTTCGCCCAAATCTCCACCGACAAGGCGTGGGCCGGGCGCTGATCGAACGCGCCTGCGCCGTCGCCCGGGATCTGGGAAAGCTCTATGTGACCGTGAAGACGCGCGGCCCCTCGCTGCCTTACGAGCCTTACGATCGCACACGGGCGTTCTACGAGGCCGTTGGCTTCGAGCCCCTGGAAGAACTCACCGCCATCTGGGGCCCCGAAAACCCCTGCCTCATCATGGTCATGCGAGTATCGGGGTAGGTTGGTAGAGTGTGTTGTAGCTATTTGAGCGTGGCCCTCTTTATCAACCTTCTCGCCTTGCGGGACTGTCGCGAAAGCCACCCCCTTTCTCCCTGTCATCCCGGGCCGTAGCGAACCCGGCTGCAGGCCGGGTGGAGCGAGGACCCGGGACCCAGGGGCCACGCCCATGGCGCTGCGGTTCGCGTACCCATGCGCCGTTACAGTCACCTGGGTCCCGGGTCCTCGCTTCGCTCCGCTCGCTACGGCCCGGGATGATGGGGTGGACGGCCCCCGAACGGCATCGATGTGCCATGCTGGCCGTGTGTGGACCCAGCAGAGGAGGCCGTCCGCCATGCAAGCTATCAGATTTGGGATCGACCTGGCCAAGACTGTGT
>DASXGR010000049.1:0-5548 GCA_036488935.1 Caulobacteraceae bacterium
CTGGGCGACGCCTTCGTGGGCGTGACCCTTCCAGACTCAGCCGGAAATCCGGCCAGCCCACTGGCTCGCGCCGGCCGGCCCCCGCACTCGGTCTTCACCGGCGACCTCATCGACGAACCCGGGCAGCCCACACGCGCCGCCCTCGACGAGGTGATCGCCTTCTTCACCCGGCGGTTCGGGACTGGTTGAGGGGGCTGTCCGCGCGGCGGCGAGGCGGGCCGATGGCCTTCACTCAGCCGGCGCGTCCGAACTATGCGGCGGGGCGGACGCGCCGGGCTTGTACGACGCCAGCATGTCCTCGACGCGCAAGGTAAGGACCTTGTCGGCGTTGTACTGCTCCTCGAAATATTTCACGTAATATTTGATCGACGGAACGTAGTAGAACTCTCCGTAGACCGTGTTGTGAATGACCTGACGTAGCGCGCGCTGGGTCCGACCGGCCGTGGTGGTTCTGATCGTCGTGGCCACGGCGGCCGTGCGCGCCACCTGCGGAATGATCCTCTCGGCTTCCGTCGACCCGGTTTCCTTGATCTCCAGGGCATGAAACGTTCCGGCCGGTGTGGTCACGTCGGTCCAGCCGACCACCCGGTAGGTCACATTCCAGTGCGTGTTCGACTGGCCATCGTGTAGCTCGGCCTCACGAAATTCCATCGTCCAGGACTTGCCTGGCTGCATCGGGAAGTTGAACGGGCGGCCGGTGACGGTCTCCTGGCCGTCGATGACGCGGGTCTGGACCCAGTCGAGCGCGATGCGATGGTCTAGATAGTCCACCCGCGAGCCGTCCGGCTTGAACCCCACCAGCATCGCGTCGTCATCGATCCTGTTCACGCGAAGATCGATCCGGCTTCGGGCGAAATGCGTAGGCCCCGTCTCGCGCGTGCGGTCGAACACCCACTCATCGCCGACGGTCAGGGTAGGCGCAGCCACGCTGGCCGACTGCGCATGAACGAGGCCCGGGACGAGGGAGGCCCACACCGCGGCGATGGCGGCTAAGTTCCTTCGGCTTGTCATCACCGTCCCCCGAGGCGGACGGGACGTCCGGCTCGTCCCGCCCTCAACCCTTTGTTTCAAAGCCTCGTTTCGACAAGGTGACCAATCGTCACCGATCAATCTTCGTCGACAGCACGATCGTCGACGTCGTCCGCTCCACGCCCTCGATCGCGCCCAGGGCGTCGATCTGGTCGTCCATTTCCTTGACCGAGGGCGCCACCAGTTCCGCGATCATGTCGAAGGGACCGCTGACCGAATGCAGGCGGCGCACGGCGGCCAGCTTGCGGATGGCGCTGATCACCGCGGCCGAGCGCTTGTGGCTGATGGTGATCAGCACATAGGCGTGGATCTGCCCGCGTTCGTGGGCCTCGGACAGGCGCACGGTGTAGCCGGCGACCACGCCCTCGCGCTCCAGGCGCTCCAGCCGGCTCTGCACGGTCGTGCGCGAGAGTCCGAGCTCCCGGCCGAGGCGGGCCACCGGCGCGCGGGCGTCGGCGCGGAGGAGATCGAGGAGGCGGCGATCAAGCTCGTCCATTTGCAGCTTCCGTACGGCGTTTCGCCGAAATCGTCCCGTCGATACGTCGTTCTGTCCCTCGCAATCAACTGCGCTGCATCGCACTTACGTCGTTGAGAGTCGCGGACGGGAGATGTCGGAACATGAAGCCTGTTGTCGTTGTCGGGGCCGGGAACATCGGTTCGACCATCTCCGCCCTGCTGGCGCGGACGGGGGACTATTCGGTCACGCTGACCGATCGCGACGCCGAACGCCTGGCCCAGCTCGATCGGCGGCGCGGCGTCGAGACGGTCGCGCTCGATGTGGCCGACGCCACCGCCCTGCGTGAGACCCTGCGCGGCGCCTTCGCGGTGATCAGCGCCGCGCCGTTCCACCTGACCGGGTCGATCGCCGAGGCGGCCCGCTCGCTGGGCATCCACTATCTCGACCTCACCGAGGACGTCGCCTCGACGCGCAAGGTCAAGGCGCTGGCCGTCGACGCGCCATCGGCCCTGATCCCTCAGTGCGGCCTTGCGCCGGGCTTCATCTCCGTCGTCGCGGCCGATCTCGCCCGCGGCTTCGATGAACTGCACGACGTGCGGCTGCGCGTCGGCGCGCTGCCGATGTATCCGTCCAACGCCCTCAACTACAACCTGACCTGGTCCACCGAGGGCGTGATCAACGAATACTGCGAGCCGTGCGAAGCGATCGTCGAGGGCCAGCTCCGCCACACCCGCGCGCTGGAGGAGTGCGAGAGCTTCGCCCTCGATGGCGTGACCTATGAGGCTTTCAACACATCGGGGGGCCTGGGCACGCTGTGCGAAACGCTCGAGGGCAAGGCGCGCAACGTGAACTACCGCACGATCCGCTATCCGGGCCATGCCGCGATCATGAAGACGCTGCTCAACGATCTTCGCCTGCGTGACCGCCGCGAGGTGCTCAAGGACATCCTGGAAAGCGCGCTTCCGGTCACGATGCAGGACGTGGTCATCGTCTTCGTCACCGTCAGCGGGATCAAATGCGGGCGCCTGATGCAGGAGACCTACGCCAAGCGGATCTACGCCACGGACATCGACGGCGAGCCGGTCAGCGCGATCCAGATCACCACCGCCTCGGCGGCCTGCGCCGTGCTCGACCTGCTCGCCGAGGGCGCCCTGCCGCAGTCGGGACTCGTCCGGCAGGAGGACATCGCCCTGCGCGACTTCCTCGCCAACCGGTTCGGCGGAGTCTATGCCGGCCTCGGCGTGGACGGGCCCTTCATTGCGGATGAAGACTCTGCCGGCGCCGTGCTGGAGACCATCGCGTGAACGCTCCCTGGCAAGGTCCGTCGGCCGAGACCGAAGCGCTCCTCTCGAAGCTGGGCGTCGATCAGCGTCTATGGACCGGCGGCGCGCGCGCCGTGCGCAGTCCGATCACCGGAGAGGTGATCGCCCGCGTCTCCGACGAGACGTCCGAAGAATGCCGGCGCGTGATCGCCGCGGCGCATGAGGCGTTCGTGGCCTGGCGCGGAGTACCCGCGCCGCGGCGCGGCGAACTGGTGCGACTGCTCGGCGAGGAGCTGCGGGCCGCCAAGGCGGAGCTCGGCCGGCTGGTCACTCTCGAGGCCGGCAAGACCGTCTCCGAAGGCCTGGGCGAGGTCCAGGAGATGATCGACATCTGCGACTACGCCGTGGGCCTGTCGCGTCAGCTCTTCGGCCTGGCCATAGCCACCGAGCGCCCGGAGCACCGGATGGCGGAGACCTGGCACCCGCTTGGCGTGGTCGGCGTCATCAGCGCCTTCAATTTCCCTGTGGCCGTGTGGTCGTGGAACGCCGCCCTGGCGCTCGTCTGCGGCGATCCAGTGGTCTGGAAGCCCTCGGAGAAGACCCCGCTCACCGCCTTGGCCGTCCAGGCCCTGTTCGATCGCGCCGCCGCGCGCTTCGGCGACGCCCCCGCGGGACTGTCGTCGGTACTGGTCGGCGGCCGGGATGTCGGCGAGGCCCTCGTGGCCGACGAACGCGTGCGCCTGGTCTCCGCGACCGGCTCGACCGCCATGGGCCGCGCCGTCGGCCCCGTCGCCGCAGCGAGGTTCGCCCGAGTCCTGCTCGAGCTGGGCGGCAACAACGCAGCCATCGTCCGGCCGACGGCCGATCTCGACCTTGTGGTGCGCGCCATCGCCTTCGCCGCCATGGGCACTGCCGGTCAGCGCTGCACGACGCTGCGCCGCCTGATCGTGCACGAGGAGATGATCGAACCGCTGATGTCGCGCCTGGAGCGGGCCTACGCCTCGGTCCCGATCGGCGATCCCCGCGACACCGCGACCCTGGTCGGTCCCCTCATCGACGAGGCGGCCTGGAAGTCCATGAGCCGCGCTCTCGACGACGCGCGCGCCCAGGGCGGCCAGGTGACCGGGGGCGAGCGCGTCGCCGGGCCAGGGGAGGGGATCTATGTCCGCCCCGCGCTCGTGCGCATGCCGGCCCAGAGCGAGGTCGTCCGCCGCGAGACTTTCGCGCCGATCCTCTACGTTCTGGCATCCTCCGATCTGGAACAGGCGATCACGCTCAATAACGACGTCGCCCAGGGCCTTTCGTCGTCGATCTTCACCAACGACGTGCGCGAGGCCGAGCGGTTCTGCTCGGCGGTCGGCTCGGACTGCGGCATCGCCAACGTCAACATCGGTCCCTCGGGCGCGGAGATCGGCGGGGCCTTCGGGGGCGAGAAGGAGACCGGCGGCGGTCGCGAGGCCGGCTCCGACTCCTGGAAGGCCTATATGCGCCGCGCCACCAACACGGTGAACTACGGCCGCACCCTTCCGCTGGCCCAGGGCGTACGGTTCGAGATTTAGAAGAATGTATTAAACCACGGACCTCACGGACTACACGGACGTATCGTTACATTCAAATCTGAGGGAATAAGTCGATCGCGCCGAAGGCGCATCAATTGTTCTTTCCTTGTCCGTGTGGTCCGTGAAGTCCGTGGTTTATTTTACTATTTGCACTTGGACTCAGCCTTCCTTGGTCCGGTAGTCGCCGAATGTGCTGTCGCGGGCGTCCAGGGCCGCCTTCACGCCCTCCCGCATCTGCGTCATGTAGGCTCGGGAGGCGCCCGTGTGCCAACCCAGGGCGTGCAGGTCCGTTCCCGCGCGCAGGCCGGCCCGCAGCCCCATCGCTTCCATCTGCCGGTGAACGAGGCGTTTGTTGAGTTGGGCGAGTTCGGGATCGACCTTGGCGATGCGCTCGGCCATGGCCAGGGTCTCCGAATCCAGCTTCTCCAGCGGGAAGGCGCGATTGGCGAAGCCGAGCCGCACCGCTTCGATCCCGCTGATCGCATCGCCGGTGAGCATCAGCTCCATGGCCGCGCGCATCCCAAGGATCCAGGCGTGGAACTGGTTGTCGGGCGGCGACATCGTCCGCACCGCCGGATAGCCGATCTGGGCGTCCTCGGCGCAGTAGACGAGGTCGCAGGCGAAGGCGAGTTCGGATCCCCCGGCAAGGCACCATCCGTGCACCTGGGCGATCACCGGCTTGGCGAGATCCCAGATGCGGAAACAGCCTTCCACCACGTGCCTTGCCCATTGGCCCTGGCCGCCGGCGGTATGGAAGGGAAGCTCGCCCAGCCCAGCGAGGTCGTAGCCGGACGAAAAGCACACGCCCGCGCCGCGCAGGATCACCACACGTACGTCGGGATCACGATCCGCCTCCTCGAGCGCCTTGAAGATCTCTCCCCGCAAGGCGTTGGAAAGGGCGTTGCGCTTGGCCGGGCGGTTCAGGGTCAGGCGTCGGATCGTCGGCGCAGGCTCGTCGACAAGAAGAATGGGCTCTTCAGTCAAGGTTTCCTCCGTCTTCAAATGTGACTGGGCGTGCGGAACCGCCCCAGGTCGGCGTCGTTTGCTAGCACAACAGGCAGTAGCGGAGTTCAACTATGAGCAAAAATCGCATTGAAGGCGCCGCGCATAAAGCAAGCGGAGCCATCAAGGAAGCGGCAGGAAAGGTCACGGGGGACGCCAATCTGCAGGCTAAGGGCGCCGCGGAGAAGGCGGCGGGAACTGTTCAGAACAAGTTGGGGAAGGCTCAGGACAAAGTCGGA
>DASXGR010000096.1:0-37181 GCA_036488935.1 Caulobacteraceae bacterium
TCAACGGCGGCGGCGGCGACATGACCGCCCCCTTCGGCGGCTACAAGATGAGCGGCAACGGGCGCGAGTGGGGCGACTTCGGCTTCCACGAGTACCTCGAGGTCAAGGCCATCCTCGGCTACACGCCCAAGCAGGCCGCCGAATAACTCACCCGTGGGGGCTTCGGCCCCCGCAGAGGTCTCGAACTCCTCCCCTCGCGCCGCGCGCGGGGGGAGGTTTTCGTTTCTAGGAGGTGGATGGAGCCGCTTCTGCGACGAACCGGTCGACGAGCCCCGGTGCCTCTCGCGGGAGCCGAAGCCGGTGCAGCCGGATCGGCTTGTCCTGCAGGCGCTCGAACAGCGCGGAGAAGTTCTTGCGGCGTTCGTCGAAGGTATCCCAGGCCCATCGGATCGGATGCTCTTTGTCGATCCAGCGGCTGAACTGTTCGCGGTTTCCCGTCCCAGGCCAAAGTTCCGCGCCCGAGGCGGCGCGCACGAAGGATCGCGTGATCACGCGCTTCATGATCACCGCACGGTCGTAGTCCAGCCAGACGAGATCGGTCGCGCGAGGCAGGATCAGTGGCCAGGCGAACCGGCCGTAGTTGCCGTCGGTAACCCAACGATCCGGTTCGACGGCGGCAGCGATGCGGGCGCGGAAGGCGTCGGGATCGTGGGTCATCAGGTCGCGCCAGCCGGCCTGCCAGTTGATGGCGTCGAGCTCGATGACCGGCGCGCCAAGCGCTTCGCCCAGGCTCCGGGCCATGGTGGACTTGCCCGAGCCCGAGGAACCGATGATCGCCACCCGCATCTCAGAGCCTCCCCCAGGGAGAGGTTAGGAGACCGTGGCGCCGGCGTCCATGGACCCTTAACCGGCCGGCGGTTAAACCCCGCCCATGGCCATAGGCGTGTTCGATTCCGGCGTCGGCGGACTGACCGTGCATCACGCGCTGGTGCGCCGCCTGCCGAGTGCAGACATGGTCTATCTGGCCGACCAGGCCATGACACCCTATGGTGGACGCTCGGGCGAAGAGATTGTCGATCTCACGCGGGCCGGATGCGAGCAGCTCTTCGCGGCGGGCTGCGACCTGGTGATCCTGGCCTGCAACACAGCCGCCGCCGTCGCCCTGCGCCGCCTGCAACAGACCTGGCTCCCTACGTATCGCCGCGAGACGGGGCGGACGGTGAACGTCCTTGGCCTGATCGTCCCCACCATAGAGGCGGCCACAGGCGTGCCGTGGGAACACGAGGCGGAGCCATTGAGCGAGAAGGCCGAGAAGCTGGACGTCCTGGGAATCTTCTGCACCCCCGCGACGGCCAGGAGCCGGGTCTACGAGATTGAGATCGACAAGCGCGCTCAGGACGTCGCGGTGTTCTGCGAGGCGTGCCCAGACCTCGCCCGGGACATCGAAGCGGGAGCGGACGAGGCCCGGCTCGCCGCCGATGTGGCAGCACACGTCGACCAGCTTTCGCGCCGTGTCGGGCGGCCGCCCGATCGCGCGATCCTCGGCTGCACCCACTACGAGATCACCGCCAACATGTTCCGCGGGGCCCTCCCGCCAGGCACCCCGCTGATCCATCAGCCCGCCGCCACAGCCGAGGCGGTCGAGCGCTATCTCGCTCGCCATCCCGAATATGATCCGGGCGCCTCAGGCCTGAGGCGCTTCCTCACCACCGGACGGCCGGGCAAGCAGAATGGACTCGTGGAGAGATTCTGGGGCGAACCGCTCATCTTCGAGAGCGCTTAAGGGGAATCGCCAATCTTTTCTTGAGTTCAAATAGATGGTCTCTATTTGAGCGGCGATGCTCCCGACCCTCCGACAGCTCCAGTACCTCAGCCTCCTGGCCAAGCATGGCTCGTTCAGCCGGGCGGCGGAGGCGGCCCACGTCACCCAGCCGACGCTCTCGGCAGGCGTGCAGGAGCTCGAACGGATACTCGGCGCGCCGATGGTCGATCGTAATAGGTCGGGGGTCATCCTCACCGCCGCCGGCGCGGAGGCAGTTGCCCGCGCGCGCGTGATCCTCACCCAGGCGGAGGATCTCGTTCAGGCCTGCCAGGGCGCCGCACAGCCGCTGGAGGGACGCCTGCGTCTGGGCGTGATCCCCACCGTGGCGCCCTTCCTGCTGCCGAGCGCCCTGCCGACGCTCAAGTCCCGGTTCCCACGCCTGCGCCTGTTCCTGCGCGAGGATCTCACGCACAAGCTGATCGCCGACCTCAAGGCCGGCAGCCTCGACGCCACCTTGATCGCCCTGCCGTACGACACCACCGGCCTCGAGTACGCCCACGTCTCCGATGACGAGCTGCTTGCCGCACTGCCCTCGGGCCACCCGCTCACCGAGGCGGCGTCGGTCCCGGCGGAGCGGTTCGATCGCGACGACCTGATCCTGCTCGAGGATGGACACTGCCTGCGAGATCACGCCCTGCTGGCCTGCAGTCTGGGCCGGCCGAAGTCGGCCCCGGAAGAAGGCTTCGCCGCAACTTCACTGGCCACCCTGGTGCAGATGGTGGGCTCGGGTCTGGGGGTCTCTCTGCTGCCGGCGATGGCAGTCGACGCGGGGTTGGCGGCCACCGCCCCGGTCACCGTGCGTCCCCTGGAGCTCGGTCCCGCAAACCGCGAGATCGTCGTGGCGTGGCGGGCCGGCTCCACGCGCGGCGAGGAGGGCCGCCTCCTGGCCGAGGTGTTCGCCATGGCGGCGCGCCATGGGGCCAAGGCCGGAAGGTGAACCGCCGTCCACGGCTGCGGGCGGTCTCGGAAACAGCTATAGGACCTTCATGACACTGCCGTTCGTGAAGATGAATGGGCTCGGCAACGACTTCGTGATCGTTATCGCGGAGGGTCGTACGTTCGAGCCCTCGCCTGACGAGGTGCGTGCGATCGCCAATCGTGGAAACGGCGTGGGCTGCGATCAGCTGATCGCCGTCACTCGTTCCGATCGGGCCGCCGTACAGATGAAGATTTGGAATGCGGACGGCGGCGAGGTCGGGGCCTGCGGCAACGCCTCGCGATGTGTCGCCTGGCTGGCCATGGAGTCGATGGGCCTCGACCGCGTTCGGCTGGAGACGGAGATGGGCCTGCTCGAAGCCTGGCGGGTCGGCGAACAGTTGGTGACGGTGGACATGGGTCCGCCGCGCCTGGAGTGGTCCCAGATCCCCCTTTCCCGCCGCGCCGACACGCGCGAGCTGGCGATCGAGGTCAACCTCGACCTTCGGAATCCAGGCGCCGTCTCGATGGGCAATCCCCACGTCGTCTTCTTCGTCATGGACCTCGACAGGGTTCAGATCGAAGAGGTTGGCCCGATGATCGAGCACCACCCGCTCTTTCCGCAGCGGACGAATGTCGGGTTCGCCGAGATTCGGGGGCACGATCGCATCCGGCTCAAGGTGTGGGAGCGGGGCGTGGGCGTGACGCGCGCCTGCGGCACGGGCGCCTGCGCCGCCCTCGTGGCAGCGCATCGTCGCGGATTGGTCGATCGCGCCGCCATGGTGGAGCTGGATGGGGGGGAACTGGAAATCGACTGGAGCGAGGTCGACGACCATGTGCGAATGACCGGCCCGGTAAGCATCGAATTTACCGGCGTGCTGGATTGCGTGGAGACCCTGGCGTGACTGACCTGCCCTATCTTGCCCCCGGCCGCACGGCGGTCATCACCGGCGGCGCCGACGGCATTGGCCGCGCCGCCGGCCTCAAGTTCGCGGCAATGGGCCTCAACGTCGTCCTGGCCGATCGCAACGCCCAGGCGCTCGAAGCCGCGGAGGAGGCCGTGAAGGCGGCCACCCGTGAGGGCGCTTCGGCAATTTCGGTGACCATGGATGTCTCGGACTTCCATCAGGTCACCGCGCTCAAGACCGAGGCGTTTCAGCGCTTCGGCGACGTGGCCGTGCTGATGAACAACGCCGGCGTGGGTCGTGGGGGAAGCGCGCTCGAGAACCACGAAGGCTGGATGCGGATTTTGTCGGTCAACCTGATCGGCGTGCTCAACGGCGTCCAGGCATTCGGACCCGAGATGGTCGCCCAGGGTCGCCCGGCGACGATCATCAACACCGGCTCGAAACAGGGGATTACCACTCCGCCTGGCGACACGGCCTACAATGTCAGCAAGGCGGGGGTGAAGGTTCTCACCGAAGGCCTGGCGCACACTCTCAGGAACACCCCTGGCTGCCAGGTCAGCGCGCACCTGCTCGTTCCGGGGTTCACCTTCACCGGTCTCACGCGCCCCGGCGTAGGCGAGAAGCCGGCCGGCGCCTGGAGCGCGGCCCAGGTGATCGACTTCGCCCTGGAGCGGATGTCGGCGGGCGACTTCTACGTGATCTGCCCCGACAACGAGGTGACGCGGGAGATGGACAACGCGCGCATGGAGTGGGCCGCCCAGGACATCGTTCAGAACCGGCCGCCTCTTTCGCGCTGGCACCCGGACTGGAAGGACGCCTTCGCGGACTTCCTCTCCCACCGAACCTGAAGACCGCCGCGCCCATGGCCGACGGCAGCCTTCCTCCCGCAGGCGTCGAAGTGATCACCTTCGGCTGTCGCCTGAACGCCTGCGAGTCCGAGGCCATCACTCGCCAGGCTCGGGCTGACGGGGTGACGGATGTCGTGGTCGTGAACACCTGCGCCGTCACGGCGGAGGCTGTGCGCCAGGCGCGGCAGGCGGTTCGGCGGGCGCGACGGGACAGGCCACAGGCGCGCGTTGTCGTGACCGGCTGCGCCGCCCAGGTCGATCCGTCGGCCTTCCTCGCCATGCCTGAGATCGACCTGGTGCTGGGCAATGGCGAAAAGGCCGCTCCGGGCGCTCTTTCGGCGGAGGGACCGCGCGACCGCGTGGCCGATGTCTTCACTGTCCGCCATCGGTCGGCCGCGGCCGGCGCGTTCGAGGGCCGAGCGAGGGCCTATGTTGAGATCCAGAACGGCTGCGATCACCGTTGCACCTTCTGCATCATTCCTTTTGGGCGCGGAAACGCCCGCTCGACACCCGCGAGCGAGGCGGTTGCGCGCGTGCGCGAGCTTGCCGACGCCGGGATCGCCGAAGTGGTCCTCACCGGCGTCGACCTGACCAGCTGGGGCGGCGACCTCGACGGGCGTCCGCCGCTGGGCGCGCTCGTGCAGCGGATCCTGGATGAGGTCCCGCAGCTGCAGCGCCTGCGCCTCTCATCGATCGACGCGGCGGAGATCGATGCGGAGCTGCTCGCCGCCTTCGTGGGCGAGTCGCGCCTGATGCCGCATCTGCATCTGTCGCTGCAGTCGGGCGACGACCTCATTCTGAAGCGGATGAAGCGCCGGCACAGCGCCGCGCAAGCTCTGGATCTGATCGCGGCGGTGCGCCACGCGCGGCCGGAGACGGCCTTTGGGGCGGACTTCATCGCCGGGTTTCCCACCGAGAGCGAGGCGGCGTTCGAACGGACTGTTGCGTTCGTAGAGGCCGCCGGCCTGGCCTATCTGCACGTCTTTCCGTTCAGCCCCCGCCCCGGAACGCCTGCGGCGAGGATGCCCCAGGTCCCGCCTGCCCTGGCGCGCGAGCGTGCGGGCCGATTGAGGGAGGTCGGGACCACGGCCCTGACGCGACGCCTGGAGAGCCGGATGGGGACGCGGGCCCGGGCGCTGGTCGAGGGACCCGGGCGCGGACGCGGCGAGGACTATGCCGAGATCGCCCTCGTCGGCGAGGCGCCGACAGGCTCGGTGGTGGAGGGCGTGCTCACCCGCCACGATGGGCGTCGCGCCTGGCTTTCGAATTGAACCTTAGAGCGCGGTCCGGCTCTCTGGCCCGCCAGGTTTGCTGGCGCCTGCGGCCGTACGGCGCGTTCCCCTACCCGCGGAGGCTGGCCTCCGCTAAACGGACCGATCATGTTGGAACCCAAACGCGGCTGGCTGCAGCGGCTGGGCGAGGGGCTGTCGCGCACCTCTCGCCAGATGACCGAGCAGGTCACGTCCGCCTTCACCGCCAGGCCCCTCGACCAGGATCAGCTCGACTCGCTCGAGGAAATGCTGATCGAGGCGGATCTTGGTCCGAAGGCGGCGGCCAAGATCACCGAGACCTTCGCGGCCCAGCGCTTCGGGCGCTCGTCCACGGCCGAGGAGATCAAGGAGTCCCTGGCCAGCGCCGTCGCCGATGAGCTGATCCCCCGCCAGGGCGTGTTCGACCCGCTCTCGGGACCGCGACCCTACATCGTGCTCTTCATCGGCGTGAACGGCTCGGGCAAGACCACGACCCTGGGCAAGATCGCTGCTGACCTCACTTCGCGCGGGGCCAAGGTGCTGATCGCCGCCGGCGACACCTTCCGCGCTGCGGCGATCGAGCAGTTGAAGGTCTGGGCCGATCGTGCGGGGGCGGACTTCATCTCGCGGCCTCACGGCGCAGACGCAGCCGGGCTCGCGTTCGATGCGGCGCAGAAGGCGAAGGCCGAGGATTATGACGTCCTGCTGATCGACACCGCCGGCCGATTGCAGAACAAGCAAGGACTGATGGACGAGTTGACCAAGATGATCCGGGTGGTTCGCAAGGTGGATCCGGAGGCGCCGCACGAGGTCCTGCTGGTGCTCGACGCCACAGTCGGACGCAACGCCCTGGCGCAGGAGAACGTGTTCGGCAACGCGATCGGAGTCACCGGCATTGTCATGACCAAGCTGGATGGCACGGCGCGCGGGGGCGTGCTCGTACCCGTCGCCCAGGCCTCCGATTCGCCGATCAAGCTGATCGGGGTTGGCGAGGGGATCGACGACCTGCAGCCGTTCGACGCACGCGCCTTTTCCCGCTCCCTCGTGGGTCTGACCGAGCCGCACTATGGCTGAAGCGCCCAGAAAAACCGGGTGGCTGCGGACCGTCGTCGACGGCGCGCCCGCCGTAGCCTTCCTTGGCGTGCTGCTCGCCACCCGCAACTTCCGCACCGCCACCTGGGCTCTGGTGATCGCGTCCGGCGTGGCTCTGGCGCTAAACCTCGTGATCGAGCGGCGCCTGGCGCCGCTGCCGGCCGCCAGCGGCGGTCTTGCGCTCGTTTTCGGCGGCGCCAGCCTCTACTTCCATCGCGCCGATCTTCTGCAGATGAAGATGACCATCGTCGACGGCCTGCTGGGCGCCGCCCTTCTCGTCGGCCTGGCCATGGGCCGCAATCCGCTGAAAGCGGTGCTCGGCGGCGCGTTCTCCCTCCCCGACAGCGCCTGGCGAAAGCTGACCGTCCGTTATGCCCTGTTCTGGTGGGTGAGCGCGGCGGCGAACGAATGGGTGCGTCATACCCAGACCGCCGAGGTCTGGGGGGCGTTCCGGATCGCGGCGATCGTTGCGGCGGTTCTCTTCGCTCTGGCCCAGACACCCTTCCTGATGAAACATGGGCGCCATGAGACGAGCCCACCAGAACCGCCCGATCCGGGGTTCTGACGCCCGCGGACGACCGTCCACGGAAGGTATGTCGTGAAAGCGACGCAAAGATCGTCTATGGATGAGCCTGACCGTAGGGTCCGGCTCGAGGGGACCGCCATGTCCAAGGGCAAGATCAAGCCCGCGCGCGAGGGATTAAACGCCTCGCCGACACACCTCCTGCATCGTGCACTGCAGCTGGCTCTCGATTTCCACACTGACGCGGCCGGACCTTCCGCCCTCACTCAGCGACAGTTCACTGTGCTTGCCGCGGCCAGCCACGCCGAGGGGCTGACACAGAACGATCTCGTGCGAGCGACCGGGATCGACCGCTCCACCCTGGCGGATCTCGTGGCGCGTCTTTTGGCCAAAGGCCTGCTCCTGCGCGAGCGTTCGACCACGGACGGGCGCGCGAACACGGTGCGGCTTTCCGACGCGGGGCACGCGGCGCTCGCCGAAGGCGCCGACGCCGCGGCGACGGCTGACGAGCGCCTCCTGGCCCTGCTGTCGCCCAAGAAGCGCGACGGCTTCATGAAGACTTTGGCCAGTCTCGCAGCCGCCGCCGACGCGCCGCCTACGCCGAGGGAAGCCAAGGCTCCCAAGGTGGCGAAAGCCGACAAGGCCGCCAAGGCGGACCGCACGAAGAAGAAGCGCAAGAAGGGCGCCAAGAAAGCAAAGCCCGCCGCGGCCTTGAGCGAAGCCGTAGCCTGATCGCTGTCTGATCGCCCACCAGTTCCCACTTGGGCGGACGGCGCCCTAGAAACCCCGCATCTCGCCCCAGGCTTCGAACGGATCGCGGCGCGTACGCCACTGATTGATAGACGCCGCTTCGTCCGCATAGCCGAGCGCCATCCCACTGAAGAGCTGCAGTTCGTCGGTCAGACCGAGGAACCGGCCGACTGCGCGCGGATAGCGCGCCCAGAATTCCTGGGCGCAGGTGGCGAGGCCCCGTTCCACCGCCAGCAACATCACCGTCTGCATGTACATGCCGACGTCCGACCACTGTGGAGGTCCCAGCTGGCGCTCGAGGCAGAAGAAAAGCCCGACGGGCGCGCCGAAGAATTCGGTATTCCGCGCAAGCTGCCGCAGCCGGCTCGGCCGGTCCTCACGGGGAATTCCGATGGAGGCGTAAAGATCTTCGCCGCACTGGTAGCGTCGTGTGCGGAATGGATCCCAAAGATTGGGCGGATAGACGTCGTACTCCGGCTCCTCCATCGGCGTCGCCGCAATCTCGGCCTTCAGTTCGGCCAGCGGCTCGCCCGTCAGAGCGTACACCCGCCAGGGCTGAAGATTGCCTCCGGAGGGCGCTCGGTGCGCGATCTGAAGGATTTCCTTGAGGGTTTCGCCGGGCACGGGATCGGATCGAAACGCGCGCACGGACGTCCGGGCAAGCACGGCCTCGGTTACATTCATGCTCGCTCTCCTCCCGTCGCACGATCGGCTTGACCACGGCGCTCCCGTGGCCCCAGACGTCTTGGACGGGGTCCGCGGGGGAAGGCAAGCGCGGGGCGGAGGTCCGATGGCGGCGAGGAGAGGGCGGAAGACGAAGGGCGGCCTCGGCCGCGCACTGCGCCGCCTCCTGGTGATCGTCCTGCTGCTGCTGATCGTGGTCCCCCCGGTCGGGGTGGCGATCTATCGCGTGGTCCCGCCGCCGATCACGATTCTGATGATCGAGCGGGCGTTCGAAGGCCACGGCCTCGACCGCCGCTGGGTCCCGCTGGATCGGATCTCCCCCGACCTCGTCCGCTCGGTGATCGCCTCGGAAGACGCGCGCTTCTGCTCTCATCGCGGCTTCGACATGCACGCCATCGACGCAGCCCTGCGCCACAACGCCGAGCGGCCCGGACGCATCCGCGGCGGCTCCACGATCAGCCAGCAGACGGCCAAGAACGTCTTCCTCTGGCCTCAGCGGTCGTGGGTCCGCAAGGGCGCGGAGGCCTGGTTCACGGTGCTGATCGAAGCCCTGTGGGGAAAGCGCCGGATCATGGAGGTCTACCTCAACACCGTGGAAATGGGCCCGGGACTCTATGGCGCCCAGGCCGCGTCCGAACGCTACTTCCACGTTCCGGCCAGCCATCTCACGCCCGCCGAAGCCGGACGACTCGCCGCCATTCTGCCAGACCCGCTGAAGTGGAAGGCGGCGCAGCCTGGTCCCTATGTCCGCCGCCGCACAGGGCGCATCGAAGCCCGCACCGGAACCGTGGAGCGGAACGGGCTGGCGGCCTGCGTCCTCGGGGACTGAGGTCTAGGCGAGCTTGATGTCCTCCAGCCGACGGCGGAGGAAGGCGTCGGCGGTGATCGGCTCACGGTAGCGGTCCGGCCGCTCGGGCGAGACGCACGAAGTAAGGGTGCGGATCAGAAAGTCGGGCCGGAAGTGCAGGAAGAACGGCGTCGAGTAGCGCGCAGCGTTCGCCCGCTCCGCCCGCGGATTGACCACACGGTGAGTGGTGGATGGCAGGACATCGTTCGTCAGCCGGGCGAGCATGTCGCCGATGTTGACCACCAGGGCCCCTGGCGGGGGATTCACCGGCCGCCAGCCGGTCTGCCGGTCGAGAATCTCCAGGCCGGCCTCCTCGGCGCCCAGAAGCAGGGTGATGGCGTTGATGTCCTCGTGGGCGCCGGCGCGAATCCCGCTGGCCTCTCCCTCCAGCGGCGGATAGCGCAGCAGGCGCAATACGCTGTTGCCATCCGCCGTCGGGCGGACGAAGGCGTCGCGCGGCAGTTCGAGCCGCAGGGCGATGGCGGCCAGCAGTTCGCCGCCAAGATTGTCGAGAGTTTGGTAGAGCCACAGAACTGTTTCGCGAAAGGCCGGGACCTCCACGGGCCACAGGTTCGCCGGCATGGCGTCGGACAGGGGGTGACCGGGCGGAAGTTCGCGGCCCACGTGCCAGAACTCCTTCAGGTCGCTCGTCTCCGCGCCCTTTGCCGTCTCCACGCCGTAGGGCGTGTAGCCGCGCTGGCCGGCGCCTCCGGGAACGGCGTAACGGGCCTTCGCCAAGGCTGGGAGGGCGAAGAAGCTCTTGGCGGCGTCGAGGGCCGCAGCGATCCGCGCCTCGTCCAATCCGTGGTCGCGGATCACGGCAAAGCCATGCTGCTCGAAGCTGGCGCCCAGGGCCGCGACGAAGGCGTCGGGCGCCTCGCGCCAAAGTGAGAAGGAGATCGGATCGAGGGCGTTGACGGCCATCACCGCCGACGACCATGTCCGGCAACGGAAATCAACGCCTGGTCTGTACCCGCCAGCTTCCGCGGGCGTAAAAGGCCCCCACGCTGAGGCTGGGCCATCGACAGAGGAGTTGCGAGCAAGGTGGTTTCCAAGGTTGCGCAGGACTCGAAGAGCGCGCTCGACGGCCTGCTGTTCGATGGCATGACGATCATGGCCGGAGGCTTCGGCCTTTGCGGCATCCCGGAGAACCTGATCGCCGCGATCCGGGACTCCGGCGTTCGCGGCCTGACCGTGATCTCCAACAATTGCGGGATCGACGGCTTCGGCCTGGGCGTCCTGCTTGCCGGCGGCCAGATCAAGAAGATGATCAGCTCGTACGTCGGGGAGAACAAGCTGTTCGAGCAGCTCTACCTGTCCGGCCAGCTCGAACTCGAGTTCAACCCGCAGGGCACCCTGGCGGAGCGCATCCGCGCCGGCGGCGCAGGCATTCCGGCCTTCTACACCAAGACCGGCGTTGGCACCCTGGTGGCCGAAGGCAAGGAAGTGCGGACCTTCGATGGCGAGGAGTATGTGATGGAGCGCGGCCTCACGGCCGACCTCTCGATCGTCAAGGCCTGGAAGGGCGACGCCGCGGGCAACCTGATCTATCGAAAGACGGCCCGGAACTTCAATCCGATGATGGCTACCGCCGGCAAGGTCACCGTGGCTGAGATCGAGGTCCTCGCGTCGACGGGCACGCTGGACAAGGACACGATCCACACGCCTGGCGTCTATGTCGACCGCCTGTTCGTGGGCGCGCACTTCGAAAAGCGCATCGAACAATTGACGACCCGGCCGCGCCAGACGGCGGCGGCTCAGTAGGCTTATCGAGAAGGAGACCAGCACATGGCCTGGACCCGCGATCAGATGGCGGCGCGCGCCGCCCGCGAACTGCAGGACGGATTCTACGTCAACCTCGGGATCGGCATCCCGACACTGGTGGCCAACCACATCCCGCCTGGCGTCACCGTCACCCTGCAGAGTGAGAACGGAATGCTCGGCATGGGCCCGTTCCCCTTTGAGGGCGAGGCGGACGCCGACCTGATCAACGCCGGCAAGCAGACGATCACCGAACTGGATTCTTCGTCCTATTTCTCCAGCGCCGACAGCTTCGCCATGATCCGCGGCGGCCACATCGATCTGTCGATCCTCGGCGGCATGCAGGTCTCCGCCAATGGCGACCTCGCCAACTGGATGGTCCCGGGCAAGATGGTGAAGGGAATGGGCGGGGCGATGGACCTCGTCGCGGGGGTCCGCCGGGTGGTCGTCGCCATGGAGCACGTGGAAAGGTCCGGCGCACCCAAGCTCTTGAAGGAGTGCAACCTGCCGCTCACGGGCAAGGGCGTGGTCGACCTGCTCATCACCGACCTCGGCGTCTTCGACATCGACCGCAAGGGCGGCGGCGTGACGCTTCGGGAAGTGGCTCCCGGCGTCACCGTGGAGGAGATCAAGGCCAAGACCGGCGCGCCGTTCAAGGTGGCGCTCGAGACGGCCGTGGCGGCGTAGGCGCAGGTTCGTCGGTCTGTCCCTCCCCTTCTGGGGAGGGTGTCGCGCCGCAGGCGCGACGGGTAGGGGAGTGCGGGGAAGTCCCGCGCGCTGGAGACGACCCAATACTCCCCACCCGACCTCGCTGCGCTCGGCCACCCTCCCCAGAAGGGGAGGGATGGGCCAAGACCAAAAAACGAACGGGGGGAATCCTCTTGAGAAGCACTTTCGTCCTTGCCGCCACCGCGGCGCTCGCAGTGGCGGGCGCCGCCCAGGCGCAGGCCCCGACCGCCATGCGCACCTTCGCCGACGTGGCGATTTCGCCAGCCGGCGACCGGATCGCCGCGGTGGAGATCGACGAGCCTCTCGGTCCAAGCCCGACCCGGGTGCGGGGGCCCCTCGTTGTGCGGGACGCGCGCACCGGCCAGGCGGCAGCCAGCTACGATCCCTGCGGCGCGTGCCGCTATTCGGGCCTCTCCTGGTCGCCCGGCGGTGACGCCCTGGCCTTCATCGCTTTCGATCCGGACAAGGGTCAGGCCTCTCTCGACTTGCTGCGAAATGGTCAGGTGCGAGTGCTCGCCACGGTGGAAGGGGTCGCCCAGACGCCGCGCTTCTCTCCTGACGGCAAGCTGATCGCCCTGATGGCGACGCCGGGGGCGCACAAGGAGACGGGCGCCGTGGAGGCGGGCGCCGAGCAGGTGGGCGACATCGACGCTCTGACAGTCGCTGACGAGAAGCGCATCGGCGTCGTGCCGGTGGCGGGCGGGCAGATCCGCTACGCCTCCCCGGCTGACACCTTCGTCTACGAGTACGACTGGCGCCCCGACGGCCGCGGCTTCGTGGCGACCGCAGCCAAGGGCAATGGCGATGACAACTGGTGGATCGCCAAGCTGATCGCCGTCGACCTCGACGGGGCGACGCGCGTAATCGCGGCGCCATCGGTGCAGTTGAATGCTCCGCGAGTCTCGCCAGATGGCCGGACGGTCGCCTTCATCGGCGGCCTGATGAGCGACTTCGGCTCGGTCGGCGGCGACGTCTACACCGTCCCGCTCGAGGGCGGGACGCCCACCGACGTGACGCCTGGGACCAAGGCGACCTTCACCTCCCTCGCAGGCTGGCGTGGCGGACGGCTGGTGGGGACCCTGCTACGCGGCGATCGCAACGAGATGGTCGCCGTCGATCTCCAGACCGGAGCGGTGGACACGCTCTGGAGCGCCCCGGTGAGCACCCGAGCTTCCGACGCCCAGGCCAGCTTCAGCGCCGATGGCCGCGCGGCGGCGGCCGAACTGCAGGACTTCACCCACGCTCCGGAGATCTGGGCCGGCGCGCCGGGTTCCAGCTTCGCGCAACTCACTCACGCCAACGCCGCCCTGGCGCCGCAGGCTGCGGTCCACAGCATCACCTGGAAGAACGACGGCTTCGACGTCCAGGGCTGGCTGCTCGCGCCCTTGAGCGTGACGCCCGGCAAGCATCCGATGGTGGTGGAAATCCACGGCGGTCCGAGCGCTGCGGTCACGCCGCGCTACATCCCGTCGTATGACGAGGCGAACTTCCCCGTCGCGACCTGGCTGCGCAAGGGTTACTTCGTCTTCTACCCCAATCCGCGCGGCAGCTATGGCCAGGGCGAGGCGTTCGCCAAGGCCAATGTGCGCGACTTCGGCGGGGGCGACCTTCGCGACATCATAGCCGGGATCGACAAGGTCGAGGCGACCGCTCCGGTGGACGATGCGCGGCTGGGCGTCTTCGGTCACAGCTACGGCGGCTACATGACCATGTGGACGGTGACCCATTCGCACCGATTCGCGGCGGCCATCTCCGGCGCCGGGATCGCCGACTGGATCAGCTACTATGGCGAGAACGGCATCGATAAGTGGATGATCCCGTTCTTCGGCGCCTCGGCCTATGACGATCCGGCGATCTACGAGAAGCTCTCGCCGATTTTCAGTATCAAGAACGTCCGCACGCCCACCCTGATCTATGTGGGAGAGCGGGACGTGGAGTGCCCCGCGCCGCAGAGCTTCGAGTTCTGGCACGCCCTGCAGGCCGTGGGCGCGCCCACCTCCTTGATTGTCTACAAGGGGCAGGGGCACGCCATCCGCGATCCGGCGGACCTCTCGGACCTGCGCCAGCGCGAACTCGTCTGGTTCGACGAACACCTCGGTCGCTGAGTTCGGAGCGCGGACGTCCTCGCTCCCTGCTCATTGCAACGCCGTTGCGCCTGCCAGCGGCCCGGGGTTTAAGCCGGCCATGAACCTTACCGTCCCTGCCGAGTGGGCCCCTCACCGCGCGATGTGGGTCGGCTTCCCGAGCCACGCAGAGCTCTGGGAGGACAACCTCAGCCCCGCCCAGGTGGAGGTCGCCGCCCTCGCCTGCGCCCTGGCCGGCGCGGGTCGCGAGCGGGTGAAGGTGATGGTCAGCGGCAAGGACGCCCTGGCGACCGCGCGCGAATTGCTGGATGGCGAGACGGGAGTGGAGATCGTCTCCGGCGTGTTCGGCGACATCTGGTTGCGCGACACCGGCCCGATCTTCCGTTCGGCCGACAGGGCGGCGGCGTTCCGGTTCAACGGCTGGGGCGGCAAGTACCGCCTTGCCGGCGATGACACGGTGGCCGCCGGCATCGCCGCTCATGCCGGGGTGACGCTAGACCACAACGATTTCGTCCTCGAGGGCGGCGCCGTGGATCATGACGGAGCGGGGACGGTGCTCACCACGCGCCAATGCCTGCTCAATGATAACCGCAACCCCGGCTGGCGCCCCGCGGACGCAGAGGCCGCGTTGGCCCAGGCCCTGGGCGTCCGGAAGGTGATCTGGCTGGGCGAAGGGCTGGTCAACGACCATACCGACGGCCACGTGGACAACCTCGCCCGCTTCATCGCCCCCAGCGTCGTCGCCTGTCCGATGGCGTGGGGCGAGGATGACCCCAACGGCGAGCTCTATGACGCGGCCGCCGCCGCCCTGGCGCGTGCGACGGACGCCGAAGGCCGTCCCCTGCGCGTGGTGCGCGTGCCCTCGCCAGGACGGGTGGAGGACGTCGAGGGCGAGGTCATTCCGGCCTCGCACATGAATTTCCTGATCGCCGACGGCGCGGTGATCGTGCCGATCTATAACGAGGCGCCCGGCGCTCTCGCCGCACGAGCCCTGGAATCCGCCTTTCCGGATCGCCAAGTGATCGGCCTTCCGTCGCGCGCCCTCCTGACGGGGGGCGGTTCGTTCCATTGCATCAGCCAGCAGGAGCCGGCCTGATGAGCCGCACGCTCTCCGTGGCCGCCCTGCAGGCGGCCTACGGCCCTGATCTGCACGCCAATATCGCCCGCACGGCTGAGCTCGTGCGCGAGGCGGCGGCGGCTGGCGCTCAGGTGATCCTGCCCTCGGAGCTGTTTCAGGGACCCTATTTCTGCGTGACCCAGGAAGAGCGCTGGTTCGCCCATGCCCACCCCTGGCGCGAACACCCCTGCGTTCTGGCCATGTCGCCCCTGGCGGCCGAGCTGGGCGTGGCCATTCCCGTCTCGATCTTCGAGAAGGAGGGGCCGCACTACTTCAACAGCCTCGTCATGCTCGACGCCGACGGCTCGGCCCTTGGCGTCTACCGCAAGAGCCATATCCCGGACGGGCCGGGATACCAGGAGAAGTACTATTTCCGTCCCGGCGACACGGGCTTCCGTGTGTGGGACACGCGCTTTGGGCGCATCGGCGTGGGGATCTGCTGGGACCAGTGGTACCCCGAGACCGCTCGCGCGATGGCCCTGATGGGCGCCGAGGCGCTTTTCTATCCCACGGCGATCGGCAGCGAGCCGCACGACCCGTCCCTCGACACGGCTCTGCCGTGGCGGCGCGCCATGCAGGGGCATGCGGTCTCCAACGTCATTCCAGTTGTGGGCGCCAACCGCACGGGTTTCGAGCCGTGGGAGAGCTATCCCAACGGCGGCCAGACCTTCTATGGCTCGAGCTTCGTCAGCGATCACCGCGGGGATCTTGTCGCCGCCCTCGAGCGTGACGAGGAGGGCGTTGCAGTCGCCGCTTTCGACCTGGACTTCCTGACCGGCCATCGCGCGGCCTGGGGTTTCTTCCGCGACCGCCGAACGGATCTCTATGGCTCCCTGGTCGCCCCCCGCCCCGTATGAGACTCGAGACCGAGCGCCTGATCCTGCGGCCGTGGCGCGACGAGGATCGCGCGCCCTATGCGCAGATGATGGCCGATCCTGAAGTCGGCTACTGGCTGGGCGGGACGCTTACGGCCGCCCAGGTCAATGCGCAGATCGACAGGGCCGTAGCGCAGCTTGCGGATGGCGGCCCAAGCATGGTCGCGGTCGAGCGACGTAGCGACGGCGTTTTCCTCGGCGCTTCCGGCCTCATGCTTGTTCACGTGAGCCTTCCCCTCGCCGGCGAGGTGGAGATCGAATGGCGGTTGGCGCGCGCCGCATGGGGGGTTGGATACGCCACCGAGGCGGCCGGGGAGGTGGCGCGCTACGGCTTCGGCGAGCTTGGGCTCGAGACTATCGTCGCATTCACCGCCGTCTCCAATCATCGCTCGCGCGCGGTGATGGAACGGTTGGGGTTTGAGCGTCAGCCCTGGCGGGACTTCGACCATCCAAACCTGGCCCTGGACCATCCCCTGCGCAGACACGTCGTCTATGCGCTTTCACGGAACCCCTGATGCCTTCTCGCCCCCAGGTCTTTGTCTCCGCGACGGCCGCCCTCCTGATTGCCGGCGCGGCCCTCGCCCAATCGCCTGGTCCGATCGAGCCGGCGCGGATGGTCGAGACCGTGAAGGCGCTGGAGTCGGATCCCTTTCAGGGTCGCGCGCCCGGGACGCCCGGCGAGACGGTGACGGTCGACTACCTGATCGCCCGCTTCAAGGCCCTGGGCCTGCAGCCGGGCGGCGTCGACGGCGGCTGGACCCAGCCCGTTCCGCTGGTGCGGACGCAGATCGGCAAGCCGCAGGCGCTGCGGATTACCGGCCTCGGCGCGCCGGTCGAGCTGGTCGATGGGACTGACGTCTCGCTGGGGACCGTCCGGCCGGTGGATCGTGTGGCGATCCAGAACGCGCCCCTGGTGTTCGTGGGCTATGGAGTCCACGCGCCGGAGCGGGGCTGGGACGACTACAAGGGCGTCGATCTGAAAGGGAAGATCGCCGTCTTCCTGATCAACGACCCAGACTTCGAGGCTGGCCCGGACGAGCCGGTCGCAGGCAAGTTCGGCGGCAAGGCCATGACTTATTACGGCCGCTGGACCTACAAGTACGAGGAAGCGGCCCGGCGCGGCGCGATCGGCGCGCTGATCGTTCACGAGACGCCCGGCGCCGGCTACGGATGGTCGACTGTCACCGCGCCCCAGGGCGAGACCTACGACATCCTGCGTGGGGCGGATACGACCCAACCCGTTCTGCTGCAGGGATGGATCCAGCGTGACAAGGCGGTCGAGCTGTTCCATCGCGCCGGCCTGGACTTCGAGGCGGAGAAGCGGGCGGCGCGCCGATCGGACTTCCACCCAGTGGCGCTCGGCGGCGGGCGACTGACCGTGGACATCCCCGTGACCCATACGGTGGTCCAGAGCCGAAACGTGCTGGCGAAGATCACGGGCGCCCAGCGCCCCGAAGAGACGGTGTTCTATGGCGCCCACTGGGACGCCTATGGGGTCGGCGCTCCGGACGCCACGGGCCAGACGATCCGCCGCGGCGGCAACGACGATGGCCTGGGCGTGGCCGGCGAGCTGGAGATCGCCCGCGCCTTCACCGCCGGCCCGCGGCCGCAGCGCACCGTGGTCTTCGCGGTCTGGACAGCCGAGGAGCGCGGCCTCCTGGGCTCGGAGACCTACGCAAGCCACCCGATCTACCCCCTGGCCAAGACCGTGGCGAACCTGACCATGGACGTGCTGCAGACCGCCGGTCCATCGCGCGACGTGGTGCTGGTGGGCGCTGGCCAGGACAGCCTGGAGCGCGACTTTGATCGCGCCGCCGCCGCTCAGGGACGCACAGTCACATCCGATCCGCATCCGGAAAAGGGTCTTTTCTACCGCGCCGACCACTTCTCGTTCGCCAAGCGCGGCGTGCCGACCCTGTTGTTGATGGGCATGGCGGGTGGCCCGGACCTGCTTCAGGGCGGCCGCGCGGCCGGCGAGAGCTGGGTCGATGACTACACGGCCCGCTGCTACCACAAGACCTGCGACGCCTGGAGCCCGGCGTGGGATCTGCGGGGAGGCGCCCAGGACGTGGATCTCTTCTACGACGTCGGTCGCGAACTCGCCGATTCCGACGCGTGGCCCGCCTGGAACGCGAGTTCCGAGTTTGCCCGCCTGCGCCCAGCTTCGCCCTCTGCGTCGCGCTGACCCGATCACGTCCGGCGCCGCGCATTGGACGGCGCCCGGCCGGCTGTGCTTTAGCGGCCGCTCATGAGGATCCTCGCTGCGATCGGCCTCGCCATGACCGCTCTTTCCGCCCAAGCCGCCGCCCCGCCACCCGGCAGCCGGCCACTGACGCCTGAGCGCGTCTTCGCCAGCCCCTCGCTCACCGGACCGGCGGCGCGCGGCGTGCAGGTCTCGCCGGACGGCGCCTGGGTAACCTGGCTGAAGCCCGAGGCGGCCAACCAGTTCAAGCTCGACCTCTGGGCCATGCCAGCCGCCGGCGGCGAGCCGAAGTTGCTGGTCTCCGGCGAGTCCGTCGAACCGACGGGCAAGGCCCTCAGCCCCGAAGAGAAGGCCCGGCGCGAGCGCCAGCGCCTCGCCGCCGTATCGGGGGTGGTCGACTACGACTGGTCAGAGGACGGACGGCGCCTGCTGATCCCGGCCGGGAGCGGCCTCTATCTGGCCGACGCCTCCACCGGCGCGGTGACGCGGCTGGACAAGGCCGGGACCGGCGCGACGGACGGACGCCTGTCGCCCAAGAGCCGGTACGCCAGCTTTGTCAGTAATCAGAACCTCTATGTGATTGACCTCGAGTCCGGCGAAGAGCGGGCGATCACCACCGCCGGCGCCGGCCCCGTCAGCTATGGCGTGGCCGAGTTCGTCGCGCAGGAGGAGATGGGCCGCTATACCGGCTACTGGTGGTCGCCCGACGAGAGGGCGATCGCCTACGCGCGCGTCGATGAGACGCCGGTGGAGATCGCCCAGCGCGTGGAGATCGGTGCAGGCGGCGTGAGCATTACGCCCCAGCGCTATCCGCGGGCCGGCACGCCCAACGCCCTCGTCGGCCTGTTCGTGCGGAGCCTGACGCCGGGCGCGTCGCCGGTGAAAGTCGATCTCGGGCCGGACCCGAACATCTACGTCGCCCGCGTCGACTGGTCCAAGGACGGCCAAACGCTCTACGTCGAGCGCCAGAGCCGTGACCAGACGCAGCTCGATCTGCTGGCGGTCGACCCAGCCAGCGGCGCCTCGAAGGTGATCCTCGAGGAGCGTCAGACGCCGTGGATCGAGCTCACCGACGACTTCCACCCGCTCAAGGACGGCGGCTTCATCTGGGGCTCCGGCCGCAGTGGCTATCACCAGCTCTATCTCTACGACCGTGACGGCCGCCTGATCCGTCAGATCACCCATGGCGATTTTCCAAGCGGCGGTGGCGGCGGGGGCGCTGGCGTCCATGCCCCAGGCCTGGTGGGCGTCGATGAGACCAAGGGGCTGGTCTACCTGATGGCGTCAGGCGACACGCCGATCGAGCGCCAGCTCTATGTCGTCTCCTACCGCCACTCCGGCGAACCTCAGGCCCTCACGCGCGGCCACGGCTGGTGGACGGCGGTCATGCCCAAGGCTGCGAACGTGTTCGTCGGCTACTATTCCGATCCCGACACGCCCCCGCAGGCGGCGCTCTACGACCTCAACGGCCAGCGGATCCGCTGGATCGAGCAGAACCCGCTCGACGCGACCCATCCCTTCAACCCCTACGTCGGGCGCTATCCCGAGCCGGAGTACGGCGTGCTCAAGGCCGCGGACGGGGAAGATCTCCATTACATCCTGCAAAAGCCTGTCGGATTCGATCCGTCGAAGAAGTACCCGGTGATCGTAGAGGTCTACGGCGGCCCCGGCGTCCAGACCGTGCAGCGGACCTGGCGGCCGGCGAGCGAAAAGCTCTACCTGGAGGACGGCTTCATTCTCTTCCAGCTCGACAACCGCGGCTCAACGAACCGCTCGGAGGCGTTCCAGGCCGCTATCTCTGGCCGGCTGGGCTCGGTGGAGGTGGACGATCAACTCGTCGGCATCAACTGGCTGCGAGCACAGTCCTTCGTAGAGCCCGACCGGATCGGCGTCAGCGGCTGGTCCTATGGCGGCTACATGACACTGCGGATGCTCACCGACCCGCGCACCAATTTGAAGGCCGGCGCCGGGGGCGCCCCGCCCACCGACTGGCGCCAGTACGACACCCACTACACCGAGCGCTACATGGGCATGCCGCAACAACACGAGGCGGCCTATGACGCCTCAGCGGTAATCCCGCGGCTGAACGATCTGCACGGCCGGTTGCTGCTTCTGCAGGGCATGGCCGACGACAACGTGCAGATCGACAACTCCATCGAGGTGATGAACCGGCTCCAGGCCCTGTCCACGCCCTTCGACCTGATGCTCTACCCAGGCCAGCGCCACGGCGTCACCGGCGAAGCCCGCCAGCTCCAGCTCTGGCGAACCTTTCTCCAGTTCTTCGATCGCGAGCTGAAGGACTAACGCTTGAGACGTTTTCCCAGCGACCCTGATCCATCCGCGACTTGATTGGTCGCGGTCGTTGTCGTTGTGGCAGTCCCCGAGTCGTCGAGGACAGGATAGGGACAATGGCCAGGAAGGGTGCCGTGAGTCTGGAGAACCTCGTCGCCCTCGGCGTCGAGCGGCTGGCGGTGCTTCTGATCGACGCCGCCGCGGATGATCCGTCCCTGCGCAAGCGGCTCGTGCTGGCCGTTGCCGAGGGTGGAGGGCCAAAGGCCCTCATCAAGGCGATCGACCGGCGCCTCGCCGCCATCGCCGGCGCCCGCGGTTTCGTCACCTGGGAGAAGACGCGCGCCTACGCTGGCGAGCTCGACGGACTGCGGGATTCTATCTCCGGCGCCCTGGCGGCGACAGAGCCGGCCGAGGCTGCCCCGCGCCTCGCCGCGTTCATCCGCCTTGCCTCCAAGGTGATGGGCCGGGTGGAAGGCTCGCCCGAACGCTTCGCCGACATCTTCCGAGCCGCGGTTGCCGATCTGGGGGCCGTCTGGTCGCGCCTCCCTCATCGGAATCCCGCCGCCCTGGCCGCCGAGGCGCTCGACCTGCTTGTCGCCGACGAAGATGAGATCTGCAGCGGTCTGGCCGCCGCCGCCGCCCCCGCCCTGGGCGAGATCGGTCTCGCGGCCCTGGGAACCGGCTTGCGGACGGCCATGGGCGACGCCTCAGCGGATTCGCGCGGCGCCGCCGCGAGTTGGCGGGCGCAACGGCTCCGCCGCGTGCTCGGCGAGATCGCAGACGTCAGCGGCGACGTCGACGCCTTCATCGCCCTCGAGACGGAAGGGGGTGGCTATGTGGACGTATTGGCTATCGCCGAGCGCCTGCTGGATGCGGGACGGGCGGAAGAGGCGCTGGCCTGGCTGGATCGCCCGGCCAAGCCGCAGCGCCTGCGGGTCATGACTTATGCCGACCTCGTGGATCGTCGCCCCGGCGAGCGGCGTGTCCGGCTCGACTGGGATAGGGAGGATCTTCGCATTCGCGCGCTGGAGGCGCTCGGCCGGCCAAAGGAGGCCCAGGCGGCAAGGTGGAGCCTGTTCGAGCAGGACCTGGATCCGCGCCTGCTGCGCGACTACCTGCGGCCGCTGCCTGACTTCGAGGACGATGAGGTTTTGCGTCGCGCGTTCGCGGTGGCGCTGGCGCACCCCAGCATCGCCACGACCCTGGCCTTCCTGATCGCCTGGCCGGAACTGACGCTCGCCGCCGACCTGGTGATGAAGCGGGCCGGTCAACTGGATGGCGGCCTCTACTACATCCTCGTTCCCGCCGCCGAGGCCCTGGCCGACCGCCAGCCTCATGCCGCCGTCGTTCTATATCGGCGGATGATCGACGACGTGCTCGAACGCGGCGCTTCCAGGGCCTACTCGCACGCCGCCTCGCACCTTGCCGCGTCCGCGGCGCTCGCCGACCGGGTCGACTGGACTCGTTTTCGCCTCCAGCGGCATGACGACTACGTCGCCGCTCTGCGCCGCGCCCATGGCCGCAAGACGGCGTTCTGGGCCCTCGTCACCGCGTAGATTGCGCTTCCGCGTCGTAGGTGAGCCACGAAGCTTATTCGTTGAAAAGCTCGCTGTGTGTTCCGGCGCGGATGAAGACAATCGCGCCACCCTTTGCGGCGGAGTCATCGACCTTGTAGATCAGCAGGAAGTCGCCGCCGATATGGCATTCCCGATAGCCCGCCCACTCGCCTTTGAGTGGATGATCCTTCGATTCTGGACCGAGCGGGCCGTCGTTCGCGATCAGCAGAAGCATGACTTCCTTGAGGCGGCCAAGATCGTGCCGGCCCGCTCGGGACAACCTCTCCCAGTCCTTCGAAAAGACCTTCGCGTAGTCGCAGGCGCGCGGATGCGCCGCCCGCCTAGCGGCCTTGGCTGTCAAAGTCGGCGATCAGCGCATCGGCGTCAGCGAAGCGCGCCCGTCGGGCCGCCAGGATGGTGTCCGCCTCGGCCATGGCGGCGCGGGTCTGGGCGTTTGGGACCTTAAGCTCGAGAGGGAAAGCCTGGTCGGCCACGATGCGATTGAACAGGATCCGCACGGCGTCAGATGCGGACAAACCCATTGCAGCCAGGGCCGCCGTCGCCTCTTCCTTGAGTCGGTCGTCGAGCCGGACGTGAAGCATCGAACTGTTGGTCGCCATGGGTCGCTTACTCGTATCTCGTTTGAGATACGTAGGCGCGTCGAAGTGCGATGGCAAGTCGCGCCGATTCCCGCGCCTTCAGGCGGCCGTATCCAGGCCGCCGCCCAGGGCGGCGTAGAGGGAGACGAGGTTCTGGGAACGCAGGAGCTCGACGCTGACCAGGGTTTGCTGGGCGAGGAACAGCGAGCGCTGGTTGATCAGCCAGTTGAGATAGGTGTCGCTGCCGCTCTCGTAGCGGGCGCGGGCGATACGCTCGGCGGTCTGGTTGGCCGCGACCAGGCGTAGCTGGGCGTCCAGCTGCCGGTCGATCGTACCGCGCACGGCCAGGGCGTCGGCGACGTCGCGGAAGGCCGCCTGCACCGCCTTCTCATATTGCGCCCGCGCCTGGTCCCTCTGCGCCTTGGCGAGCAGGAGGTTTCCCCGAAGGGCGCCGGCGTCGAAGATGGTCTGCGAGACGCTCGGGTCGAAGCTCCAGGTCCCCGACGAGCCCCGGAACAAGTTCGCCAGCGCCAGGCTCTCCACGCCGCCAGAGCCGGTGAGAACGATCGACGGGAAAAAGGCCGCCCGCGCCGCGCCGATGTCGGCGTTGGTCGCCCTCAGCTGGTCTTCCGCCTGCACCACGTCCGGTCGCGTGAGCAGGACCGTCGAACGCACCGCCTGCGGGAGTTGGTCGAGCACGGCGACGTCATGGAGGTCGGCGCTAGGGATCAGGTCATCGCTCACCGGGGTTCCGACCAGCAGGTCAAGGGCGTCGCGGTCCTGGGCGAACTGAGTTCTCAATCGCTCGATTTGATAGCGGGCCTGCTGGACGATCGTCTCGGCCTGGCTCACCGCCAGTCCGTCGTCGACGCCGGAGTTGAACCGCTGCCGGGTCACCGCGACGCTGTCTTCGCCGCTGGCGAGGGTCTCCTGGGCTACAACGATCAGCGCCTGGTCGGCGGACAGGGTGAGATACTGGTTGGCGATCGACGCCACCAGGGTGATCTGCAGGGCGTCGCGGCCGGCTTTCGAGGCAAGGTACTGGTCGCGCGCCGCGCGGGTGAGGTCGCGCACCTTGCTGAACAGGTCCAGCTCGTAAGAGGCCACTCCGCCGGTGAGGCTGTAGAGTCGCTCGTTGAAACTCCCGGCGAGCGTGCTCGTGCCTGCCGCAACGCTGTTGGGCTCCGAGAGGAAGCTCGCTCCTGCCTGAGCCGTGACGTTCGGAAACAGCGCGGCGCGCTGCACCTGGTAGCGGGCGCGCGCCTGGGTGATCTGGGCGGCGGCCGCCCGCAGGTCCCGGTTCTCCCGCAGGGCGATGTCAATCACGCGCAACAGCTTGGGATCGGAGAAGAAGTCTCGCCACGCCGGCGCGGCCTGCTCACGGGCGGGAGCGGCCGGGTAGACGCCGCCGGCGGGAAAGTTCGATGGGACGGGCGGCGATGCTCGCTTGTACCTGGGCGCAAGGTCGATGCAGCCTACAATCCAGATGGTGCTCGCGACGGAGCCGAGGAAGCTGCGCCGCCGGATGCCCGAGGCCCGATCCGTCGCTCCGCCGGGTTTCATGGTTCGCCTGCGTCCTTCGACGCGCGAAACCCGCGGCGGATGAGCAGGTAGAACAGCGGCACGAAGAAGATCGCCAGCACGGTGGCGGAGATCATGCCGCCGATCACGCCGGTCCCGATGTCGTTCTGCGAGCCCGCGCCTGGCCCGGTGGATATGGCCAGCGGCAGGACCCCCGCGACGAACGCCAGCGAGGTCATCAGGATCGGTCGGAGCCGCAGGCGCGCCGCCTGCACAACCGCCTCCCAGCGACCGGCGCCGCGCGCCTCCGCCTCCTGGGCGAACTGGACGATCAGGATGGCGTTTTTCGCCGACAGGCCGATCGTCGTCAGCATGCCCACCTGAAAGTAGATGTCGTCGTAGAAGCCGCGCAGCTTCGCCGCGACCAGGGCGCCGACGACCCCAAGCGGAATCACCAGCATGACCGAAAGCGGCACAGACCAGCTCTCGTAGAGGCCGGCGAGGCAGAGGAAGATCACCAGGATGGAGAGGGCGTAAAGGGCCGGGGCCTGGGCGCCGGACTCCCGTTCCTGCAGTGAAATCCCGGTCCAGTCGAAGCCGACGCCTCGGGGCAGTTCGCCCACCAGCCTGGTGACCTCCGACATGGCTGTCCCGGTGCTGACGCCCTTGGCCGGGGCCCCCTGGATCTCCATCGAGGCGATCCCGTTGTAGCGCTCCAATTGGGCGGGCCCGCCCGTCCATCGCCAGGTCGCGAAGGCGGAGAACGGGGCCATGACGCCCGTCGCGCCACGCACGTACCAGCGGCCAAGGTCGTCGATCCGGGCCCGGAACGGCGCGTCGGCCTGCATGTAGACCTGCTTCACCCGTCCGCGGTCGATGAAGTTGTTGACGAAAGAGCCGCCCCAGGACGAGCTGATGGCGTCGTTGATGTCGTTCTCGTCGAGGCCGAGCGCGGCGGCGCGGGCCTGGTCGATGTCGACGTGCAGCTGGGGCGTGTCCTCCAGGCCGTTGGCGCGCACGCTTGCGAGCCGGGGGTCCTTGTTCGCAAGTTCGATGAATTGCGCCTTGGCGGCCGTGAGCGCCGAGTGTCCCAATCCGGCCCGGTCCTGGAGTTCCATATCGAAACCGGAAGCGTTGCCGAGAGATTGCACCGCGGGCGGAACCACCACGAACACCAGGCCGTCCCTGATTTTCGAGAAGGCCGCCGAGGCGCGGTCGGCGATGGCCTGGGCGCGATTCTCCGCGCCTGGGCGCTTGCTCCAGTCGCGAAGGTGCACGAAAGCCGTACCCTGGTTCTGACCGGAGCCGCCGAAACTCTGGCCGGTCACGATGAACACGGTGTCGATGTTCGCGCCCTCGGTGGTGGCGTAATACCGCTCGATCTGCTTGGCGACCGCGACGGTCCGATCCTGAACTGCGCCGCTGGGCAAGCTGAAGGTGGTGAAGATCGTGCCCTGGTCCTCCGCCGGCAGAAAGGCGGACGGCAGCGCCACGAACAAGGTGACCATCAGAGCGAGCAGGAGGCCGTAGCCGGCGAGGGCGAGGCGCGGACGCGCCAGGAAGCGGACCACGGCGGCGTCGTAGCGCCGGACCAGGCTCTCGAAACCGCGGTTGAACAGTCGGAAGGGGGCGATTCTTCGTTGGGCGGATTCGACCGGCCGCAGCAGGGTGGCGCATAGGGCGGGCGTCAGGATCAGGGCGACCAGGACCGACAGGGTCATTGCCGAGACGATGGTCACGGAGAACTGGCGATAAATGACCCCGGTCGAGCCGGGGAAGAAGGCCATCGGCAGGAACACGGCGGACAGCACGAGAGCGATGCCGACAAGCGCGCTGGTGATCTCGCCCATCGACTTGATGGTGGCGGCCTTGGGCGCAAGCCCCTCCTCGGTCATGATCCGCTCGACGTTCTCCACCACCACGATGGCGTCGTCGACCAGCAAGCCGATGGCCAGGACCATGGCGAACAGCGTCAGGGTGTTGATTGAATAGCCGAAGACGGCCAGCACCCCGAACGTGCCCATCAGCACCACCGGAACCGCGAGGGCGGGGATCAGGGTGACACGCCAGTTCTGCAGGAACAGGTACATCACCGCCACCACCAGGGCGACCGCCTCGAGCAGGGTGATCACCACGTGTTCGATCGACAGCTTGATGAAGGTCGTGGTGTCGACGGGGAAGGCGAGGTGCAGGCCGGCGGGGAAGCTGGCGGCCAGCTCGGCGGCCCGCCGCTTCACCGCCTGGGACGTGACCAGGGCGTTCGCGCCTGGAGTGAGGGTGATCCCGACGCCGCTGGCGGGCCGGCCGTTGAGGCGGCTGACGAAGCCGTAGACCTGCGCGCCAATCTCCACCCGAGCCACGTCCTTCAGTCGCACCAATGAGCCGTCGGGCTGTGACTTCAGCACGATCTGGCGGAACTCCTCGGCGGTGCGCATGCGCGACCTGGCGGTGATGATCACGTTCATCGCCTGGGCCGGCGCGGCGGGCTGGGCGCCGACCTGACCCGCCGGAACCGCGACGTTAAGGGCCAGGATGGCCGCGCGCACGTCAGACGGCATCAGCTTGAACGCGTTGAGTTTTTCGGGATCCAGCCAGATCCGCATGGCGTATTCGCCGCCAAACACATTGACGTTGCCCACGCCATTGACGCGCGAGATCGGGTCGAGCAGGCGGGCGTAGAGATAGTCGGAGATGTCGACGTCGTTGTACCGGCCGCTGGTGTCGTAGAGCGCCATCACCATCAGGAAGCTGGCGCCCGACTTGCCGACGAATATCCCCTGTTGCTGGACCTCCGTCGGCAGCAGGGGCGTGGCCTGTGCCAGCTTGTTCTGCACCTGGACCTGGGCGGTGTCGGGGTTGGTCCCCGGCGCGAAGGTCACGGTGATGTTGCTCGACCCGTCCGAGCCGCTGGTTGAGGAGAAGTAGTTCAGGTGGTCGATGCCGCGCAGCTGCTGCTCAATCACTTGGGTGACGGACTCCTCCGTCGTCTTCGCATCAGCCCCTGGGTAGTTCGCACCGATGAACACGCGCGGCGGCGCGATCGTCGGATATTGGGCGACGGGGAGGGCGAGCAGGGACAGGCTCCCCGCCAGCATCACCACCAGGGCGATCACCACCGCCAGGATCGGGCGCTCAATGAAAAAGCGCGACATCAGGCGCTCACCGGACCAGGGCGAGGGTGACCGGATGATCGATGACCACGTCCCCCGGCTTCACGCGCTGCAGCCCCTCGACGATCAGATGATCGCCCGGCGCCAGGCCCTTAAGGATCAACCATTGGTTGCCGATCTCGCCGCCCGTTTCCAGCGCGCGGAACTCCACCCGGCCGCCCCGGCCAACGACGAGGGCGGTCGGCAGGCCTTTTTCGTCGCGCGACACACCTTGTTCCGGAGCGAGGAGACCGCTCGCCCGCGTCCCCTGTGGCACCTCGGCCATGACGAACAGGCCGGGCAGGAGGATGCCCCTGGGGTTGCGGAAGATCGCCTTCAGGGTCACCCCGTCGGTGGCCTGGTCGACGGTGACGTCGGTGAACTGCAGCTCGCCTTCGAGGCTGTAGAGCGAGCCGTCTTCGAGCTTCAGCCGCACCGGGACGGTGGAGGCGCTGGAGCCGGCGATCTCGCCCGACTGGATCGCCTTCTTGAGCTTCAGCAGCTCTACTGCGGGCTGACTGACGTCGACATAGATCGGATCCAGCCTCTGGATCGTCGTCAGCGGCGTCGTCTGACCCGGCGTGACCAGCGCGCCGACGGTGAGGTTCGATGCGCCGATCCGCCCTGAGATCGGCGCCCGGATCGAAGTCCAGGCCAGGTTGATGCGCGCGGACTCGACCGCCGCCGTCTGCTGCCCCACCGCAGCCTCGGCCTGGCCATAGGCGGCCAGCGCGTCGTCGTAATCCTGCTTGGCGACCCCGTTGACCTTCACCAGACCGGCGTAGCGGTCCGCCTTCGCCTTGGCGGTCACGACCATGGCCTTGGCGCTGGCCAGCTGCGCCTGGGCCTGAGCCAGGGCGGCGCGATAGGGCGCCGGCTCGATCTCGTAGAGCACCTGGCCGGCGGTGACGTTCGCGCCCTCGTCGAACAGGCGTGCGATGATCACGCCACCAACCTGCGGGCGTACGTCCGAGGTCTGGTACGGGGTCACCCGTCCGGGCAGCTCTGCAATGTGGGTGACGGGGCCGCTCTTCAACTCCACCGTGCCAACCTCCACCCTCACCGGGGCAGGAGCCTTATTCGCCGACCCGCTGCATGCGGCGAGGACGAGGGGCGGCAGGAAGAGCATGAGGGCCTTTGAGGCGAGTGCTCTCACGGAACCCCTGGGAGGTGCTTCAGCGCCACGCTCGGGCGAACTGGGTCGAGACTTGCCCCCGGGTCCCCATGCGGGGAAGAACGACGACCGCACTCTGGCATCTCCGGCACGATCTCACGTCTGGCTCGCCGGTGCGGAGAGCGGGTCCTGGGCAATGGGAGCTGCAGTCGACGGCGTCTGCGCGCCGAACGACCAATCCCCTGCGCTACTTAGCACGCTCCTGCACGTCGCCCCAACGCTCCAATCCCGTACGCCCACAGGCGCTGAATGGACTGGCGTGCGCCCGTCCACGTCGGCCGGTTTGCGGCGACGCCTGAAGGGTCCGGATTGAGCGCATTTCCGCGCGCGCCGGACGAATTATCAATTTTGATGGACGATCGGGGCTCATGGGGGCTTTGCGGCTGAGATAGAGTTTCCTTGTCAGGAGCCCCCCAGAGGTCCGGCAGGAGGAGTCTATGGCTGACGGAACCGAGGTTCTTCAGGCGTGGGATCGCCAGGAGATCCTGTCCCTGTTCGATCCGGCAAGTGGAATCCTGGACCGCCGCGTGCATTCGGACGAGGGGCTGTATCGGCTGGAGCTTGAGCGCATCTTCGTTCGCGGCTGGAACTTCATGTGTCACGGCTCGCAAATCCGCGAGCCGGGCGACTACTTCGTCACCTACATCGGCGAGGACCAGGTGATCGTCGTCCGTGACGAAGAGGGCGTGGTCAATGTGCTCCTCAACACCTGCCGCCATCGCGGCAATGCGCTGTGTCGCGCCGAGCAGGGCCGGGCAAAGTCCTTCGTCTGCAGCTATCACGGCTGGAACTACGGCCTCGACGGGCGTCTGATCGGCGCGCCGGGACTGAAGACCTACTATCACGGCGACCTCGACCGCTCGCGGCTTGGTCTCGTGAAAGCCAGGGTCGAGGCCTATCTCGGCTTCTACTTCGCCACGTTGTCGCCGGACGCGCCATCCCTGCACGACTACCTGGGTGAAGTGGGCCGCATCGGACTTGGCATGATGTGCGCCTATGGCGAGGTCGAGTGCGTCGACGGCGTCCAGAAGAACATCATCGACTGCAACTGGAAGATCGCCGTCGACAATCTCTTCGACTGGTATCACGTGGCCTACAGCCACGCTTCGGCCGATACTGCCGGCTTGTTCGACATCTCCAAGATCCTTCACCCGAAGAACCAGATGGTGATGCTGGGCGAATACGGTCACGCGATAGGCGGTCCGGCGGTCCCGCAGGAAGTCCAAGAGCAGATCAACGCCCTGTCCGACGCGGAGCGCGAGGCGATGTCCCGCGCCCAGGAACGCAATTCGCCCCGCGTCAGACCCGCGGCGGCGCTGGACCTCATGGGCCCGGTGGGCGTGCGCAGCCACGGGCATCCCAACATCTTCCCAAATCTCTGGATCACCATGAGCGGCCTGCAGATGTGCCTGCGCCTGCCGCGCGGTCCCTCCCGCACCGAGCTGTGGTGGTTCACCTTCGTCCCCAAGGACGCCCACCCCGATCTTCGCCGCAAGATGATCTGGCAGGCGAACCACGTCTTCGGCCCGGCGGGCCTTCTCGAGCAGGACGACAGCGAGAACTGGAGCCAGAGCACGCGCGCCGCCCGCGGCCTGGCGAGCGGCGCCGTGGGCGCATCGATCGGCATGGGGCTTGGCCACGGCGAGGTGGCGCAAGGCCCGCGGGGCGAGCGCTATGTCGAAGGCCTCGTGAGCGAGCACGGCCAGCGATGGCTCTACCGCGCCTGGACCGAATGGATGGCGGCGCGTGATTGGGCCGAGCTCGAGGCTCATCATGCCCCCGCGCCAACCGGAGTGGTCTGATATGACGACGCTGGAGCAGGCGCGCCCCGCCACAGAGACCTCGAACGATGCGGCGATGCTCGAGCGGCTCGCGCTTCAATATCAGGTGGAGCAGTTTCTCTATGCCGAGGCCGCGTTACTCGACGCGCGCAATTATCGCGAGTGGCTGGGACTGCTCGCCGATGACATCCGCTACTGGATGCCGATCCGACGCACGGTCACCAGCAGCAATCTGGACATGGAGTTCACCAGGCCGGGCGACATGGCCTACTTCGACGACGATCGTGAGGTCCTGGAGATGCGCGTCCGGAAGCTGGAGGCGGGCTCGGCGTGGTCGGAAGATCCTCCTTCGCGGTCGCGCCACTACGTATCGAACGTGCGCATCCTGGACGTGGCGCGGGACGAGGTCACGGTTGAAGTCTGCTTCCATGTCCTTCGGACACGCCTGAACTCCGAACGCTCGGAGTGGTTCGGCCGGCGCGAAGACGTGCTGCGCCGCGAGGGCGACGGGTTCCGGCTGGCGAGACGTCACATCTTCCTCGATCAGACCGTGATCCCTGCCAGCAACATGAGCACACTGTTCTAGGGCGTGGGCATGGGCGCGCTGGACGAAGAGGTGGTGCTGATAACCGGAGGGGCCTCGGGCCTCGGTCGCGCGATCGTCGAGCGTTTCCTGGAGGAGGGGGCGCGCGTGGCCGTGCTCGACCGCGCGCCGCAGCGGCTCGAGCCGCTGGCGGCGGCCGGGGATCGCCTCGAGGTGATCGGCGGCGACGTCAGATCGCTGGCGGACAACCGCCGCGCCGTCGAGTCCTGCGTGCGTCGGTTCGGCCGACTCGACTGCGCCATCGGCAACGCCGGGATCTGGGACTATTCCGTGACGCTCGACGGCCTTCCCGAGGATCGCCTCGACGCGGCGTTCGACGAGCTCTTCCACGTCAATGTGAAGGGCTACCTCCTGCTGGCCAAGGCCGCTCTCCCCGAGCTCGTGCGCTCGTCGGGGGCGCTCGTCTTTACGGTGTCCAACGCCGGCTTCGATCCGGCCGGCGGCGGCCCGCTCTACACAGCTTCGAAGCACGCCGTGGTCGGCCTGATCCGGCAGCTCGCCTATGAGCTCGCGCCGGCCGTGCGCGTGAACGGCGTCGCGCCTGGTCCCATGAGACGGACCTGCGCGGCCCGGCCGCCCTGGGCCTTGCTGAGAAGTCCATCGGCAGCATTCAGCTCTCGGCCGTCGCGGGGCCGGCGGTCCCGCTCGGCAAGGTCCCGGCGACCGCGGACTACGCCGGCGGCTATGTCTTCCTGGCGTCCCGCCGTGACAGCCGTCCCGCCACTGGCGGCGTGCTGAGCCTGGACGCGGGGATCGCCGTGCGCGGCATCGGCCGCGTCGCCGCGGGGGGCGGCCTCTCGGCCAAATACGCCGCGCGCCCGGCGCCGGCCAAGGCGTAAGGCTATGGAGTCGGACGCCGCCCCTCATCCGCCTCCCGACCATGTCCGCCACGACGTGCGCATGGACGGCGTCTTCTTCCGCCGCGCCTCTGTGGAGGTCCCGTTCGCACACTCCAGCGTCGTTGAAGCGACGGACCCGGAGGTCCGCCGCCCAACTCCGCTCGATCAGTGATGGTCGCGGTCATGCCCGTGGCCGCCGCGATCCGGGCCGCCACGCCACTCGGGATGCCTGTAGTTGCGCGGCCCGATCCAGGCGCCGCCCCGCCAGTAGCGGGGACCGCCATACCAGCCGCGCCATCCGGCCGGGCCGCCCCAGCCAAACCCTCGCCGGTAGGCGTAACCGCACCAGTAGAAGCCTGGTCCCCGCCAAGCGTTGTCGTACCAGCACCAGTTGCGGCCGAGGTAGAAGTACTGGGCGTCTTGCAGCACCGCGTCGCCCGGATGATCGACGCCAACCACCAATGGCGGCGCCGCTTCAGCCCCCACTGCCGCCCCGGTCACGCAGGCGGCCGCCATCAGTGCGGATATCAGTCTTCGCATCACGCTGTTTCTCCGTTCTCGGATGCCGGCAATATTGTCGCCGGTCGGTGTCCACGCTGACGCTCTACCCCTGAACTCAAGCTGAATGAATCGCGACGCGTCAATGACAGCCGTCCGAGCGGGAATCCGTCGCTCATCAACCCCTGACACACGCCGCTGGCGGGTCTAGGCTCGCCGGGTCCGAGCGGAAAACCGCGGGCCGCAGGGGTGAGGAGACGTGCATGACAAAGATGGAAATTTCTCGGACCGCCAAGCCGCCGTTCAAGACGCGGTACGGCAACTACATCGGCGGCAAGTGGGTCGAACCGGCGAGCGGCCGCTATTTCGAGAACACCAGCCCCATCAATGGCCGCACCTTGTGCGAAGTGGCCCGCTCCGACTCCGCCGACGTGGAAAAGGCGCTCGACGCCGCCCATGCCGCCAAGGAGGCCTGGGGCCGCACCACCGCCGCCGAACGCGCCAATCTCCTCAACCGCATCGCCCAGATCATCGAGGACAACCTCGCCCTGCTGGCCACCGCCGAGACCTGGGACAACGGCAAGCCCATCCGCGAGACCATGGCCGCGGACCTGCCCCTGGCGGTGGACCACTTCCGCTATTTCGCCGGTTGCATCCGCGCTCAGGAAGGCGGGATCAGCGAGATCGACCCCGAGACCATCGCCTATCACTTCCACGAGCCTCTGGGCGTCGTGGGCCAGATCATCCCGTGGAACTTCCCTCTGCTGATGGCCTGCTGGAAGCTCGCCCCGGCCCTGGCCGCGGGGAACTGCGTCGTCCTCAAGCCCGCTGAGCAGACTCCGGCCTCCATCCTGGTCCTCGCCGAACTGATCGACGGGGTCCTGCCGCCCGGCGTGCTCAATATCGTCAACGGCTTCGGCCTCGAGGCCGGCAAGCCGCTGGCCTCCAGCCCGCGCATCGCCAAGATCGCCTTTACCGGCGAGACGACGACCGGCCGGCTGATCATGCAGTACGCTAGCCAGAACCTGATCCCCGTCACCCTGGAGCTCGGGGGCAAGTCGCCGAACATCTTCTTCGAGGACGTGGCGCGCGAGGACGACGCCTACTTCGACAAGGCGATCGAGGGCTTCGTCATGTTCGCGCTCAACCAGGGCGAGGTGTGCACCTGCCCAAGCCGGGCCCTCATCCACGAGAAGGTCTACGACCGGTTCATGGAGCGGGCCCTGCAGCGCGTTCAGGCGATCGTGCAGGGTGATCCGCTCGATCCGGCCACGATGATCGGCGCTCAGGCATCCTCGGAGCAGCTCGACAAGATCCTGAGCTACTTCGAGATCGGCCGTCAGGAGGGAGCGCAGGTGCTCGCCGGCGGCGAGCGCAACGAACTGCCCGGCGACCTGGCCGGCGGTTTCTACGTCAAGCCCACCGTGCTCCGGGGCCACAACCGCATGCGGGTGTTCCAGGAGGAGATCTTCGGCCCTGTCGTGTCCGTCACGACCTTCAAGGACGACGCCGAGGCGCTCTCCATCGCCAACGACACCCTCTACGGCCTGGGCGCCGGCGTCTGGAGCCGCGACGCCAATCGCTGCTACCACTTCGGCCGCGCGATCCAGGCGGGCCGGGTGTGGGTCAACTGCTACCACGCCTATCCCGCCCATGCGGCCTTCGGCGGGTACAAGCAGTCGGGCGTGGGCCGCGAGAACCACAAGATGATGCTCGACCACTACCAGCAGACGAAGAACATGCTGGTCAGCTATTCGCCCAACAAGCTGGGGTTCTTCTGACGCGCCCGGCCCCGCCCCGCGTCACCGCCACGCCGGCCGCCCTGGACTTCATCGAGGTCCTGGCGGCCGAGCATGGTCCGTTGCTGTTCCACCAGTCCGGCGGCTGCTGCGACGGCTCATCGCCGATGTGCTATCCGCAGGGCGATTTCATCGTTGGCGACCGGGACGTGAAGCTGGGCGAGATCGGCGGCGCGCCGGTTTATATCGGCGCCGACCAATTCGAGCTGTGGCGGCACACCCAGCTGATCATCGACGTCGTCCCCGGCCGCGGCGGCATGTTCTCCCTCGACAACGGCCGCGAGCGGCGGTTCCTCACCCGCGGCCGCGTCTTCACGCCCGAAGAGCTGGCGTCGCTGGGAGGATAGCCTGGCCTCTTCGGGGTTCCGATCAATGGGCGAACGGATTGGAGATACGGAGCCTGTCGCGTATCACGAGCCCAGTTTGCATATCTTCTGACCAGAGGACATCGGCCTCGGCTTCCAGCGCAGAGGCCACGATCATTGCATCCCAGATCGAGAGTCGATGGCGTCGCGCCAGGCGGAGGCCGTCATCGCAGGCGGAAACCGTCAGCGGCAGCACTCGCGCCAGCGAGCGGACGAGACCCAGCAGGTCATCGATCTCATCCCACGGTCGCTGCAGTTTGCGCAGGCAGACGTTGGTGAACTCCTTCACCACCTGGACATTGATGACGCCGTCGCCCTGCTCCAACAGCGATCGGGCTCGCCTCGCTTTAAAGGGATCGTTGGCGCCGAGGTAGAGCAAGACGTTGCTGTCGATGAAGCTACCGCTCATTCGCTTCGTCTCGGTCGAACTTGAAGTCTGCGGGCCAGCGACCTTCGAAAGCCTCCAGTCGCCTTAGGAGTTCGGCCCGGTCGGGAGATTTGGCGATTTCGAGCGCTCGTCTTCCCGCAATACCGACGACGATCTCGTCGCCATCCTTCAACTCGAGCAGATCGACCACCGCGGACGGCAGCCGTACCGCCAGACTATTCCCCCACTTTGCGACCTTCATGACGCGATCTCCGGATATACGCCGTTGAGATGTATATCCACAGAACTGCTTTTTCCAGCCGTCGATCGGAAGCGGGGCTCTACCCGCCTTCAGTCGACTGTTGCGATCAGCTCCGGCCAGCGCGCCTTCGCCTTGGCGATGATCTTCGGCAAACCCTTCGCGCGCCGGGTCGGGTTGGGCCGGATGCGAAGGGCGAAGACGTCCTCCAGGCCGAACGGGGCGAAAATCGTCAGGCGGTCGTCGGGCTCGAGGCGTACGCCGACCGAGAAGGCAGGAGCGGCGAAGCGCTCAAGGGCCTGGGCGCTGTAGGCGAGCGGCGAATAGGGCTCGCCGAAATGGTCTTCGAACCACAGGTGCACGCGAGCCTGGTTGCGCACCTCCACAAGCTCCCTCAGGGGGGAGTCGAAGGCGGCGGCCACGCGCCGTATCACGACGTCCTCCGCCTCGTAGGAGATGTCCGACGGATCGAAGTAGCCCAGGTCGTAGTCCGAAAGGCCGTGGTCGAGGGGCCGGCCCGTGAGATGGTTCCACACCGGCCCGTAGACGGCGCCCGAGAATACCAGCCAGTCAGGGAGGGCGAGGTCGCGCGCCGTGCGCATGACCCTCATCAGCCCCGGCGCCTCGCGCAGGATCGCCGTCATCCTGGCCTCGAGATCGCTCATCGTCCCCTCATCGACCATGCGTGGTCCAGTGGACCATGGCCCGCGCCAAGACCCGGCGCATGGGCGATGGCCTCGGCGACATAGGCGAAGGCCCGGGCGACGGCGCGGTCGAGGACCAGCCCTTGCGCCAGACCCACGGCGCACGCCGAGGCAAGGGTGCAGCCGGTGCCGTGGGTGTGACGGGTCTCGACGCGCGGCCCCTCGAAGGTCGTCTCACCTGCGGACGTCATCAGCACGTCCGTCACCCGTTCGCCCGGAAGATGGCCGCCCTTCATCAGCACTGCCCGCGCGCCGTCGCGCAGAAGGGCCTCGCCCGCGCGGCGAAGATCGTCCGTCGTCTCCACCGTCAGGCCCGTGAGGGCCGCCGCCTCGGGCGCGTTGGGTGTCAGCAGGGTGGCGCGGGGAACCAGCAGGGCGCGAAGGGCGTCCAACGCCTTGGGCTCCAGCAGGGCTGCGCCGCCCTTGGCGCGCATCACGGGGTCGATCACCGTCGGCACGCCAGCTGCCCTGTCCAGGATGCCGGCGACCGTCTCGGTCATCTCCGCCGAGCCCAGCATCCCCAGCTTGATGGCGTCGGCGCCGATATCGCCGAGCACCGCTTCGGCCTGGGCCCGCACGAGGTCTGGAGGCAGGGGGAAGACCTCGCTCACGCCCAGGGTGTTCTGCACGGTGATCGCCGTGATCGCGGTGGCGGCGTAGCCGCCCAGGACCGTGATGGTCTTGATGTCCGCCTGGATGCCGGCCCCGCCGCCGCTGTCGGAGCCCGCGATGGCCAGGACGCGACCCAGGCGTTCAGCCATCCGCCCGCGCCCCGCAGATCGCTTCGGCCACGATCAGGGCCTGTGTGGTCTCGCGCACGTCGTGGACGCGCACCATGGCTGCGCCGGCCTGGGCGGCGGCGAGGGTGACGGCGAGGGAACCGCCCAGGCGGTCATGCGGATCGGCCGCGCTTTGATCCAGTGTGCGGATGAACCCTTTGCGGCTCGCGCCTACCAGCAACGGAAACCCAAGCGCGGCGAACCGGTCGAGGTTCGCCAGCAAGGCGAGGTTGTGGTCCAGGGTCTTGCCAAAGCCGATCCCAGGATCGAGCCAGATCCTTTCGCGCGCGACACCGGCGGCGATTGCGACCTCGGCGCGCTCGGAGAGGAATTCTGCGACGTCTTCGACCACGTCCTCGTAGCGGGGGTCGTCCTGCATCGTGGCTGGTTCGCCCTGCATGTGCATCAGGACGACCTCACAGCCCAGCTTGGCCGCTGTCGCAAGGCTGTCGGGCGCAAAGCCCAGCGCGGTGATGTCGTTCCACATCCAGGCGCCCGCCGCCATGGCCGCTTCCGCCACCGCCGGCTTCATCGTGTCGATGGAGAT
>DASXGR010000199.1:0-4064 GCA_036488935.1 Caulobacteraceae bacterium
CTCGCTCGAGGAGATGGTGGGCAAGGTGCGGGCGGCGGTCGACACGCGACGGCAGGACCTGGTCGTCATCGCCCGCACCGACGCCTGTGCGGTCGAAGGCTTCGAGGCGGCCATCGAACGGGCGGGTCGATACATCGAGGCTGGCGCGGACGTCACGTTCGTCGAGGCTCCAGAAAGCCTCGAAGACCTCAAGGCGCTGCCCCATCGGCTGAAGGCGCCTCAGCTGGTCAACATGGTGCTCGGCGGCAAGACACCCATCATCGAGGCGAAGGCAGCGGCCGAAATGGGGTTCGGCCTGGTGCTTTACGCCAACGCCGCCTTGCAGGGAGCCGTGCATGGCATGCAGGCGGCTCTTTCGACGCTCAAGGAGAAGGGCGTCCTCGATGAGAGCGCCGTCACGTCATTCGCGGAGCGGCAGAGGCTGGTGGACAAGCCGGCCTTCGACCGAATGGAGGCCCGCTACGCGCCGCAAGTGGTCAGCGAGAACCCTACTCGGGGCTGACCAGACAGGATCAATCGCCGACGGGGGACAGGTTCAGCTGCCACGACCCCCTGTTGGCAGTTTCGCTACCCTACGGTCCCGCCGTTGCAGAGGCCGGCTTGGCGGCGCTGGCTGCGGCGGCGGCCTTCGGCGCCGGCGGGACGAGCGAGGCGTTGTTGCGCAGCTTCTCCAGGCCCTTCACGCTCGCCTCGGCCCATTGGTCGCCCACCTGGGTGAAGGCGGCGGTGTTGGTCACACTGTTGCGCATCTCCCAGAAATTGCCGGCGACCTCTGCGTCGAGCGCACGGCCAAGCAGCGCGCCGGTCAGGGAGTCACGCGCCTCCAGGATCATCGTCGCCTGACCCGCCGTGCCGGAGAAGTTGGCCGACATTTCGGGGGCCTGGACGTCCGGCGCGGTGAGCGCCAGGTTGACGACAGCGGAGTTCAACTGGAGGACGTCCTTCGCCGGCGTATCCACGACGGCGTAGCCGGCCTTGGTGAACGTCTTGGCGAAGATCGATTCGAAACCCTTGCGCACCTCGGTCATGATCCGCTGGGCCTGATCTTCCGACAGCTGGTGGTCGAAATCGGCCTGGGTGTTGTAGTTTTCCCTCCAGTCTTTCTGGAAGGCGACTGAGGTGGGGCCAAGCCGAACCTTGGTGTAGGGGGCGAAGTCGGCGCCTGGGGCCAGGTAGACCGCCTCCAATTTCTTCGACTTGATGAGGACAAGGCCGTCCCAGGACTTTGGGAGTTCAGCGCGGGCCGTAGCGAGCGGCGCCAGGGCGGCGAGGCTCGTAACGCCCACGCCGAGGAACATGCGGCGATCCATGGCGCACACCTTCTGCAGTGGGAGTCCCGTGCATGGCCTAGTCCACCCGTGCGAGACGACCAATTGGGGGATTCCCTCAGAGCGCCTTCAATTCGCGCCCAGCGGCAATCATTGGGCTCGAAGTCCACGGCGCCAACGGCGCGTGGGCAGCGTTATCCTGTGACCGGTCGGAGTTGCAGGTTGTCCCGATGTTGCGGGCCCCGCGGTCCGTAATCGAGCTCAGCGCCCTTGTTGCTGCTCATGGTGACCGGCGCGGGAGCATCGTGGCGGTCCATGATCGACTCCACGAAGATCATCGTGTCGTTTGGCGCCCTGAGCGCCTCTCGCAGGTCCTCCAGGGATTTAGCGACGTACGATCGCGCGGAGGTGTCGGGACGCAGCACTTTCGGCAGACCGGCATAGGCCCAGTTGGCGATGTCGTTGTAGGGCTCGTTCTTGCCGATATAGCCGCGCTCGATGGTATAGCCGCCGTTGTTGATCAGGAAAATCACCGGCTTGAAGTCGTGCCGCAGGATCGTCGACAGTTCCTGCGCGGTGACCTGGAAGGATCCGTCGCCGACGAACAGCAGATGACGGCGCTGCGGCGCTGCGGTGAGGGCCCCAAGCAGCGCGCCGACGGAGTAGCCGATGGACCCCCAGTTGATGGAGCCGATGAAGCTGCAGCCTGTCGGGAGCTTGAGGCCAAGAATGGAGTACGCCGTGCCATTGTCGATGTAGAGGACGTCGCCGGGGCGGAGATAACCCTGGATGGCCTGCCAATAGGCAGCCTGGGTGAGTTTGCTTGAGCCGTCGGCATGCGAGGCCGGCGCTGCCGCCACGGCCCGGCGCGGAGCGCTCGCCTTGGCTTGCGGGACCGTATCGACAAGTCCGCGAAGGACTTCCCCGAGCGTGACCGCCTGGAAGTTCTCGTCGCCGACATCCGCCGAGTGTCCGCGCAGGTGGATGGCGTCCGCGGGCAGGGCGGCGCTGAAGTCGCCCGTGGTGACCTCGATCGGCCGGTAGCCAATCGCGAGCAGGCAGTCGCTGGCCTCGATGACCTCGCGCACCCCCGCTTCGCTCGCCCTGCCGGCGTAGATGCCAAGGTAGTGCGGGAAGGTCTCGTCGATCACGGCCTTGGCGGCGTTGATCACCGCGACCGGAGCTTCGAGCTTTCCGGACAGCTCCATGAGTAGGGGCGCTACCTTGAACCGGTCCGCGTCGGCATCCACCAGGATCGCCGGCAACCTGGCGCGAGACAGTCGCCCCGCGATCACATCGATGCACGAGCGCAGCCGTTCCGGGTCGCTGGGCGCGTGGGCGAGGATGAGGGGATCCGCCGGAACCTCGATCTCGAGGTAAGAGATGTCGGACGGCAGCTCCATGTACACGGGGAGCTTTTCCCGCCAGGCGGTGAGGATCAGCCGGTCGATCTCTGTGGCTGCGTTGCGAGGCGTCAGCCGGGCCTGCGCGGCGGTGACATGCCCATACGCGTCGAGGAAGTGATTCCAGGTCCCGTCGGCCATGGTGTGGTGCATTCCCAGGCCGCGGTCGATGGACCTCAGCGGGATCGATCCGCAGATGGCGATGACTGGCACATGCTCGCTGTACGAACCGCCGACGCCGTTGATGGCGCTGAGTGCTCCGACGCCGTTGGTCACCAGGAAGGCGCCCAGGCCGTTGAGCCGCGCATAGCCATCGGCGGCGTAGGACCCGTTGAGCTCGCCGGTCGTGCCGATCCATTCGAGCATGCCGGAGTCCTCGAGCTGCTGCAGCAGCGGGAGGTTGTAGTCGCCGGGGACACCGAACAGGTGTCCAACGCCAGCTTCCCGGAGTCGGCGAAGCAGGAAATCGCCGATCGTCATCCGTCGCTTGTCAGGCATGTCCCGTCTCCTTCCTGTCTGGCCAGCCGGGCAGGCGGCCGGCGGCGTTCGAAGGCCTCACACTCCAGCGTGCGATGCGGCCGCCTCCGCAGCAGAAATCAGCGTCGAGATCTGGCTCGCCATGTGGGCGAGGTCGACGCCGTCGGCGCTCTTCTTGCCCTCGCGATAGCGCGCGTAGACGCCTTGCAGGATGCAGGCCGACTTCCAGTGGTTGAAGGCGCGGTAGTAGGCGAGGTTGGCGAGGTCGCGGCCCGACCGCTCGGCATAGCGATCGGCGAGCTCCGTGCGGGTCGGGAAGCCCGGCGGCGCGGTCGCCGAGGCGGGGTCTGGGAGGGCGCCGTCCGCCGGATCGGGAAACCGGTTCAGCGCGTAGGCCAGATCCGCCAGCGGGTCGCCCAGGGTCGAAATCTCCCAATCCAGGACTGCCGCCACCGCGCCTTCGCGCGACAGGCAGTTGTGGAGACCGTAGTCGCCATGGACGATCCGCGCCGGCTCCTGGATCGGCAGGTGGTCGGCAAGTCGCTGTTGCAGCCGATGAACCCGCGGGTCATCCAGCTCGGCCGGCCCGGCCGACGCCGTCCATGACTTGTGCCAGGTGGAGAGCTGGCGACCCACATAGCTGTCGCGTTTGCCCAGCGAGCCCAGCCCCACCGCGTCGGGATCGATCGCGTGCAGATCGGCCAGGACGTCCACGAACGAAAAGCCGAGACTGCGCCGGTCCCGTTCGGGGACAAAGGCCAGCGTGTCGGCTGCACTATGCAGGGGCCGGCCTTCCACCCATCCCATGACGTAGAACTTGGAGCCCGTCACCGAGACGTCGTCGCAGAAGGCGATCGCCTCGGGCGCCGGGACGGGCGATGGCGCAATCGCGCGGATGACCGCCCACTCCCTTGCC
>DASXGR010000241.1:0-9944 GCA_036488935.1 Caulobacteraceae bacterium
CGGCTTCATTGCACCATTGCCAAGTCGCCGTTTCTGCGCCGTAATCCCTGTACGACCGAGAACCGCGGGCCGCCCAGGGGCGGGGGCCAAGACAGGCGGCCGGTATGGGAGAGGATGCGATGGAAGCGAGCCGACGCGAGGCGCTGGCCCTGGCTGGGGCGGCGGCAGGCATGGCCATGGCCGGAGGCGCGCGGGCGCGCGACCTGGGCAGCGCCAAGAAGACCCTGTTCTGGGCCGCAGTGGTCACGCCCTGCGACAAGAACCTGCGATTCGATCCCGGCGCGATGCGAGACACCCTCGCCTATCTCAAGCACAACGGCGCCGACGGCGTGGTCGTGCTGGGCACGACGGGCGAGTTCCCGTCCTTCTCCGTGGCCGAGCGCAAGCTGGTGGCCGAGACGGTCCTGCAGGACAAGCTGGGCCTCAACGTCATCGTCAACCCCGGCACGTCCAACTTCCCCGAGACGCTGGAGCTGTCGCGTCACGCCGCCGCCCACGGCGCCGATGGCCTGCTGGTGATCCCGCCCTTCTATTACGACAACCCGCCGACCGAGGGCCTGATCCGCTACTACTCGATGCTGTTCGACCAGGTGCGGATCCCGATCAACCTCTACCACATCCCCGGCACCAGCCAGGTCCCGATCTCGCACGAGTTGCTGCGCGCCCTGATGCACTACGACAACCTTGCGGGGATCAAGGACTCCACCGGCAACGCCGAAGGCTACGCCTCCTTCGTCGAGCATTTCCCCGAGCTCAACATGCGCTCGGGCACCGGCAACAACCTGGCCTACGCCCTCGATCACGGCATGGGCGCAATCCTGGCGGAGGGCAACGTCTTCACCCGCCAGTGCGCGGCGGTGTTCAAGGCCTATCGCTCAGGCGGCGACTACCACGCCGCGGCGCAGAAGATGCACGACGCCATCGCCGTCATGAAGGCCGGCGGAATCTGGGGTTACGGCCCGATGAAATACGCCCTCAGCCTCCAGATGGACCGCCCCCAAACCTACCAGCGCCCCCCCAACATCGACGTCACCGCCACCCAGAAAGTGGCCATCCGCGACGCCCTGGCCAAGATCAAGGACATGGCGTGAGGGAGGGGGATTTTCCTGGAACTTCCAAATTAGCTCCGTCATCCCGGGCCGTAGCGAACCCGGCCAAAGGCCGGGTGGAGCGAGGACCCGGGACCCAGAGCCTGCCCCGGACTGGATCCGGGGGGACTGTAACGGGCGCCTCGGTTCGCGAACCGCAGCGCCGCTGGCGTGGCCCCTGGGTCCCGGGTCCTCGCTTCCCCCGGATTAAATCCGGGGTCGCTACGGCCCGGGATGACGGGAGAAAAGAGAGCGGCGGGTTTTGCAAAAGTAAAAAGGGGAGGGCTGCATGATTACCAAACGACACCTCAGCGCGGCAGCGGGCCTCGCGCTTCTACTCGCCTCATCCGCCGCCTTGGCCGCGCCGTCGGACGTCGACTGGCCGACCTACGCCGGGGATCTGTCGGGCAGCCGCTATAAGCCGCTCGACCAGATTAACGCCTCCAACTTCTCCAACCTCGAGGTCGCCTGGCGGTTCAAGACCGACGCCCTGGGCAACCGCCCAGAGTACAAGCTCGAAGGCACGCCCCTGGAAGTGGGCGGCATCCTCTACGCCACGGCGGGCACCCGCCGCGCCGTGGTCGCCCTCGACGCCGCCACCGGCGAGCTCCTCTGGGTGCATGGCGAGCACGAAGGCGCCCGCGGCGCGGCCGCGCCCCGCCAGCTCTCCGGCCGCGGCCTCGCCTACTGGTCCGACGGCAAGGAACAGCGGATCCTCTATGTCACCCCCGGCTATTTCCTGATCGCCCTCGACGCCAGGACCGGCCAGCGCATCGACAGCTTCGGCGACCACGGCTCGGTCGACCTCAAGCAGGACTGGGACCAGACCGTCTGGCCGGACCTGACGACGGGCGAGGCCGGCCTGCACGCCGCCCCCGTGGTGGCGGGAAACACCGTGCTGATCGGCGCCGCCTTCCGCGAGGGCTTCACCCCCGCGCGCATGAACAACAACAAGGGCTATGTGCGCGCCTTCGATGTGCGCACCGGCAAGCGCCTGTGGACCTTCCACAATATCCCGAAGAAGGGCGAGTTCGGCTACGACACCTGGATGAACGGCTCGGCCGAGACCACCGGCAACACCGGCGTCTGGACCCAGATGACCGTCGATCCGGACCTCAACCTCGCCTTCCTGCCGATCGAGTCTCCCACCAGCGACTTCTACGGCGGCCAGCGTCCGGGTCCGGGCCTGTTCGGCAACACCCTGGTCGCGGTCGATCTCACCACCGGTCAGCGCAAGTGGCACTTCCAGCAGATCCACCACGAGATCTGGGACTACGACAACTCCTCCGCCCCGCTGCTGATCGACATCACCGTCGGTGGAAAGCCGATCAAGGCGGTCGCCCTGCCGTCCAAGCAGGGCTTCCTCTACGTCTATGACCGCGAGACCGGCAAACCGGTCTGGCCGATGCCCGAGCGGCCCGTCCCCAAGGGCGATGTGCCCGGCGAGTGGTACTCGCCCACCCAGCCGATCCCGACCAAGCCGGCGCAGTACGCGCGCAACGGCATCTCCGAGTCCGACCTGATCGACTTCACGCCCGAGCTGCACGCCAAGGCGGTGGAGATAATGAAGAACTACAAGATGGGCCCGGTCTACACGCCGCCGGTGCTCAGCAAGTCGCCCGGGCCACTGGGCGTGATCAACATGTCCGCTTCGGGCGGGACCAACTGGCCGGGCGGCTCGTTCGATCCGGAGACCCACACGGTCTATGTCTACGCGTGTAACTCCTGCATCGAGTCGATCGGGCTGGTTCCGCCCGCGGCGGGCATGAGCGACCTCCACTACGTCGTCGGCGTCGCGGGCGAGCAGCCGCAGATGATCCGCGGGCCGGGTGAGAACGTGGGCGCCGACGCCCCGCCGCCGCCGAAGACCCCGGGGAACGGCGGCTATCGCAGCCTCAACGTCGACGGTATGCCCATCGTGAAGCCGCCCTATTCGACGATCACCGCCATCAACCTCGACACCGGCGACACCCTCTGGAAGATCCCCGCCGGGGAGACGCCTGACATCATCCGCAACAACCCGGCGCTCAAAGGGATGACCATCCCGCGCACCGGCCAGACCGGCTACAACATCGGCACTCTGGTGACCAAGTCGCTGGTGATCGCCGGCGATGGCATGGTCACCACCACGCCCGATCATCCGCGCGGGGCCATGCTGCGGGCCTATGACAAGGCCACCGGCAAGGAAGTCGGGGCGGTGTGGATGCCTGCCCAGCAGAGCGGCTCGCCGATGACCTACAGCCTGCACGGCAAGCAATACATCGTCGTGGCCGTCAGCGGCGGTTCCTACTCCGGCGAATACATCGCCTACGCCCTGCCGGACTCCGGCCAATGAGGCGGGAGCCCCGGAACGCGGACGTCCGTCCCCGGAACGCGGACGTCCTCGTCCGCCCGAGGAGCAGTTCGCCGAAGAGAAAGAGCGGACGAGGACGTCCGCGCGCCGTGCTCTTCGCGGCCCTCGCGTTTACCGCCGTCGGGGGCGCGCTGTTTGCGCAGGAGGCCACGCGCTCGGTGTGGACCGGCGTCTACACCGACGCCCAGGCGCAACGGGGCCAGGCCGGCTACGCCCAGAACTGCCAGGCGTGCCACGGCGTCCAACTCACCGGCGTGGGCGAAGCCAAGCCCCTCGCCGGTCCCGAGTTCCTGGGCGCCTGGAACGGGCAGTCGGTGGCCGACCTCTTCGAGCGCGTGCGTACCACCATGCCGCAGAACGCCCCGCGCTCTTTGACCCGCGAGGCCTACGCCGACATCCTCGCCTATCTCCTGAAGTTCAACGGGTTCCCCGCCGGGCAGCAGGAGCTCGCGCCGCGCGCCGAGATGCTCACGTCGATCCGCATCGACGCCTGGCGGCCCGCCTCCGCCGCCCTTCCGCCCGAACCGATCTTCATCAGCACCGAGCCGCAGCAGGCGCCCCCTGCCGCGCCGGAGCCGAAGGCGGAGGCGGGCGTCAACGACCTGCCGGATCCCTACAAGGCGGACCGCGACTTCTTCAAACTGCCGCCGGGCCGCACCATGGGCTCGTCCAGCGCGGTGGCTGTCGACAGCCGCGGCCACATCTGGGTCGTCGACCGCTGCGGCAAGAACGACTGCGCGACCAGCGACCTCGATCCGATCATGGAGTTCGACGCCAAGGGGACCTTCATCAAGGCCTTCGGCCGCGGAACGGTGAACTTCCCGCACAACCTCTACATCGACGCCCACGACAACCTCTGGGTCACCGACAACCGCGCGCAGGGCAGCAAGGGCGCCGACATCCTGGTCTTCGACCCGTCGGGCAAGCTGCTGCGCACCCTGGGCAAGCCGGGCGTGGCGGCGATCGGGCCTGACACCTTCGAGACGCCCAACGCGGTGGCGATCGCGCGCGACGGGACGATCTTCATCGCCGACGGCCATGAGCCCGGCAAGGGCGCCGCGCGCATCGTCGTCCTCGCGCCTGACGGCCACTTCCTCCGCCAGTGGGGCGACCACGGCTCCGGTCCGGGCGAGATGGACGTGCCGCACGCGATCGCGCTCGATTCGAAGGGCAGGGTGTTCGTCGGCGACCGCTGGAACAACCGCGTCGACATCTTCGACCAGAAGGGCAACCTGCTCGAGACCTGGAAGCAGTTCGGCCGGCCCAGCGGCCTCTACATCGACAGGAACGACGTCCTCTACGTCAGCGACTCGGAGTCCCGCGAGCCCGTCGGCTACGGCCACCACCCCGGCTGGAAACGCGGCGTCCGCATCGGCAGCGCGAAGACCGGCAAGGTCGTCGCCTTCATCCCCGACGACTTCCCCACCCCCGACAAAGTCGCCACCTCCGGCGGCGAAGGCGTCACCGCCGACCCCAAGGGCAACGTCTACTCCGCCCAGGTCGGCCAGAAGGCGGTGGTGCGGTACACGCGGGAGCCTCCCCCTTAAGTACTTCCTTAAGTACTTCCTTTAGTACTTCTTTTAATCCGTCATCCCGGGCCGTAGCGAACCCGGCTGAAAGCCGGGTGTAGCGAGGACCCGGGACCCAGGGGCCGCATCGCGAGCGCCGCGGTTCGCGAACCCCAGCAACTCGCCCAGTCACCTGGGTCCCGGGTCCTCGCTTCGCTACGCTCGCTACGGCCCGGGATGACGGTGGTTATTGGATAGCAATAAGAGTTTTGAGGGCCCCACCATGAACCGCCTCGCCACCGTCACCACAGCCCTCACCCTCCTCCTCACCCCCCTGGCCCACGCCGCCACCCCCGACGCCGGCGCCCGCTGGTGGGCCCACATCGAAACCCTCGCCGCGGACGACACCGCCGGCCGCTTCCCCGGCACGCCCGGCTACGAAACCGCCGCGCGCTATGTGGAGAGCGAATTCCACCGCATGGGCCTGCAACCCGCCGGCGTCGAGGGCTACCGCCAGCCCGTCGCCTTCGACGTCCAGACCGTCCTTCCCGAGCAGTCGAGCGCCACCCTGACCGGCCCCGCCGGCGCCCAGCCCCTACAGGTCGGCGAACAACTGATCTTTGGCCGCCAGCCCCAGCTCGCCGACGTCGACGCCCCGCTCGTCTTCCTCGGCTACGGCCTCCACCTTCCTCAGGCCGGCTATGACGAGTTCGCCGGCCTCGACCTCAAGGGCAAGGTGGCCGTGATCATCGGCGGCGGCCCCTCCGACCTCTCGGGCAACCTCAAGGCCCACGCCCACAACGATATCTTCTATCGCGCGCTCGCCCGCGCCGGCGCGGTGGGGGTGATCTCGATCCCGCTGCCCAGCGCCATGGACTTCGCCTGGTCGCGGGTGATGAAGTTCCAGGGCCGCCCGGCCATGTCCCTCGCCGACGCCTGGCTGCGCGAGTCGCCGGCGCCGATCTTCTCCGCCAGCTTCAATCCCGCCCACGCCGAGGTTCTCTTCGCCGGCTCGGGCCACACCCTTTCCGAGATCATCGCCGAGGCGAACGCCGGCCATCGCCTCAAGGGCTTCGACCTCGCCACCCGGATCAAGGCGCACGTGGCGACCAAGGTCGACCACATCTCCTCGCCCAACCTCATCGCCAAGCTGCCGGGCTCGGACCCGTCCCTGCGCGATCAGTACGTCGTCGTCTCCGCCCACCTCGATCACCTGGGTATCGGCGAGCCGATCAACGGCCAGAGCATGTATCGCGGCGCCATGGACGACGCCTCGGGCGTCGCCTCGGTGCTCGAAGTCGCCCGCCAACTTGCCGCCGCGCCGCAAAAGCCGCGCCGCTCGATCCTCTTCGTCATCGTCACCGCCGAGGAGCAGGGCCTGCTCGGCTCCCGCGACTTCGCCCACCACCCGACCGTGCCCAGGGACGCGATCGTGGCCGACCTCAACTTCGACATGCCCCTGCCGCTCTTCCCGCTGAAGACGCTTGTCCTCTACGGCCTTTCCGAGAGCACCCTTGCCGACGACGCCCGCGCCGTCGCCGCGCCGCAGGGGATCGAGGTCGTCGCCGATCCCTATCCCAACCGCAACGCCTTCACCCGCACCGACCTCTACAGCTTCGTCCAGGTCGGCGTCCCCGCCGTCGCCTTCCGCTTCGGCGCGCCCACGGGCACGCCGCAGGAAAAGATGATCCGCGACTGGCTCTCCCAGCGCTACCACAGCCCCCAGGACGACCTCGCCCAACCCGTCGACCGCCAGGCCGCCGCCGACCTCGTCGACCTCGTGACCTCCATGACGACCCGCGTCGCCGACGCCCCAGAGCGGCCGACTTTCCGCGCGGACAGTCCCTTCAGGGCAGTGGGGGAGTGAGCCATTCGCCTCACAAAACGCCCCCCTTTTTTCCGTCATCCCGGGCCGTAGCGAACCCGGCCTTGGCCGGGTGAAGCGAGGACCCGGGACCCAGGGGCCACATCCCCGAAGCTGCGGTTCGCGAACCCAGGCGCCCGCTACAGTCCCCTGTTGGGGTGGACGGCCCCCGAACGGCATCAATGTGCCAAGTTGAGGTCGTCTAGGACTCAACTGAAGGGAGCCGTCCGTGGACCAGATTACACGCCTTTTCATCGACACGTCGAAGAGTGTTTTTCAGCTGCACGGGGTGAATGCGGCGGAGATGGTTGTTGTCCGTCGCCAGCTCCGGCGAGGGCAGATGCTGGAGTACTTCTCCAAGCTGCCACCGACGGTGGTGGGGCTGGAGGCCTGCGGAGCTTCGCACTACTGGGCTCGCGCGCTCCGAGAGCTTGGCCACGAGGTGAGGCTGGTCGCGCCGCAGTACGTGAAGGCCTATCGCAAGCGCGGCAAGAACGACGCCCTCGACGCCGAAGCCGGCTGCGAGGCGATGAGCCGGCCGACCATGCGCTTCGTGCCGGTCAAGACCGCCGAGCAGCAGGGGGCCCTGATGCTGGTGGGGGTGAGGGATGGTCTGGTGCGGGATCGGACTCGCCTGACCAATCGGATCCGGGGTTATGCGGCCGAGTTCGGTCTGACCGCCGCCAAGGGGCTGGAGAAGGTCGAGCCGCTGCTGGCCCGCATCGCCGCCGATCAGGCCGTGCCGGAGCTGGCGCGCGAGCTGTTCGCCGGCCTCGCGCGCGACCTCGCGCAGCTGCAGGCCAGGCTGAAGGCGGTCGACGCCAAGCTGGTGAAATGGCATCGCGGCAACGCCCTCAGCCGCGCCCTGGCGGAGCTCCCCGGGGTGGGGCCGATCGGCGCCTGCCTGTTGGTGATGAAGACCCCCGATCCGGCCGCCTTCAGATCGGGGCGTCAGTTCGCAGCGTGGCTGGGGCTGACGCCAACGGACCATTCCACCGCCGGCAAGACCCGCCTGGGGGTGATCACTCGCGCCGGCGACGAGGCGCTGCGATGGGTGCTGGTGGCCGGGGCGACATCGATCGTCAAACTCGCCAAACGCGGCGGCGGCAAGGGCGTCACGCCCTGGCTCGTCGCGCTGCGCAAGCGCAAGGAGCCCAAGCTCGTCGCCGTCGCCCTCGCCAACCGGATCGCCCGCATCGCCTGGGCGATGATGGTCACCGGCGAGGCCTACGATCCCCAACGGGCCTTGGCCGCATGATCAAGCGTGCGACGCACGACCGGCCGCCTCAAGGCCGCTTCGCGCCGCTGCGCGGTGGCGCTCACGCGCCAGCCTTGACCCAGCCGACCCTCCGCCGCGATCAGCTCTCAAGCGATCAAGGCGCACACCCGCTCGCCGGGGGACCCCACCGCCGGTGAGCCGCGACGTTGCAACTGGGAGATGGTGCCGATCGATCGATCCACGATGCGGGACATGCCGCGGGACCCAATGGCCGTCATAGGATCGCTCCCCTGTTCGGGTCCGCATCGCGCAAACCAGCTTGGCGGCGCTCCAGGGCGCCGAAACCGGACATATGGACTGCAACCGATCGCCATCCGCACCCTCGCCAGACCTTGCAACGAGGGGCCGTCCACATATGGGTCCCGGGTCCTCGCTTCGCTCCGCTCGCTACGGCCCGGGATGACGGGGGAAATGGAGGGACCAATCACAATCAGCGCATTGCACGATTTCGTCCAAATAGTGGCGGACAATCGGCATCGATCAAGCGCCTGAGGCGGAGCCCCCAAGCCGCGGCGCCCGATTCCCCAGCAAAAACCGAAAGTACCAATCCGCACTCGACGCGCCCGGAAATGTTGCGATGCCTGTCAAACTTCGTCAATTTGTGGCGAAAAATAGACTCAAAGCTTGACCGATTTGTTTCAATCCGGCGATGTCGCCGCCAACGGCACATCGCCACTGGGGTACATTCATGAAGTCGATTGCTTTCGCCGCGGGCCTCGCGGCTGCGGTTCTGGCGGCCCAGGCCGTGCAGGCCAAGACGGTCCTCTCGGACAATTTCAACAGCGACGCTCAGACGCTCAACTGGACGGGCGACTCGAGCTTCACCTCGCTTCCGGGTCCGGTGGGCCAAGGTCCGGGCGTCGCCTCGACCGACCTGATCGGCACGGGGTTCTTTGACTTCTATCCGGGCAATGGAAACTACGTCGACCTGGACGGCTCGACCGGCTGGGGCAACATGCCTTTCGCCGGCATCCTGCAGTCCAACGCCGCGTTCGGCGCCGGGACCTACACCGTCTCGTTCGACCTGGGCGGCAACGCGCGCGGCGCCACCGCTCAGACCACGGACGTGTACCTGGGTTCGACCCTGGTCGCCTCCCTGACCCTGGACTCGGGCAGCCCGCTCACCGCCTACAGCTACACGGCCAGCACCAGCGGCGGGAACCTGACGTTCGAAGAACTCGGCCCCTCCGACCAGCAGGGCAACATCCTCGACAACGTCACCCTCAACTCGGTCCCCGAGCCGGCCTCCTGGGCGATGATGCTCCTCGGCGTCACCGCCATCGGCGGCGCCCTCCGCCGCCGCTCCCGCCTGGCGACAGTCGCGGGCTGAAACACTCCACTGATCTGAAAAGGGCCGCGGACGCCGGAAGGTGTCCGCGGCCTTCCATTTATCGGCCGCTCTAAGGACTTCTCCTCCCCCTTTTATTCAGTCATCCCGGGCCGTAGCGAACCCGGCCTTGGCCGGGTGTAGCGAGGATCCGGGACCCAGAGCCTGCCCCGGACTTGATCCGGGGGGCCACGTCGACGGCGCTGCGGTTCACGAAGCAAGCCGCGGCTCCCGCTGCGTGCGGATGACCTGTACTTTTGCAAAACGAAAAGATAAGCTTAGGCGTGGAAGAGCGGATCCCCTACGTCTACATCCTCGCGAGTCATAGAAACGGTACGCTCTACACCGGCGTCACGACCGATCTTATTCGGCGGGTCTGGGAGCATCGGGAGGGCGTGACGCCGGGGTTCACCAGCCGGTACGGCGTCAAGCGCCTCGTCTGGTACGATGAGTGCGCAGACATCGTCTCGGCCATCGCTCGCGAAAAACAGATCAAGCGGTGGCGGCGAACGTGGAAACTCGCTT
>DASXGR010000030.1:0-11536 GCA_036488935.1 Caulobacteraceae bacterium
CCGCACGGTGATGAGCGCCAGCTTCCTGGTCGTCCACGGCCGGCTGCAGCGGGCGGGCGAAGTCATCCACGTCGTCGCCGAACGCTTCACCGATCTCACGGGACGGCTGGCCGAGCTGAAGCATCGCGGCGTGTCCAAGGACCAAGGTTCGACCGCCCCGCGCCTGATCCGCAGCCGCGACTTCCATTGACCGGACGAACCCGTGGCGTCGCCGCCACATGCCAACGGCGGCCGGCCAAAATCGCCGAGTTATGTAGGAAACCAGACATAGACCTGCCCCGACCGAACAGGTCAAATCGTCGCACATTATCGGCTGGCCGACGCCGCCACCTGTCGGGGGAGAATCATGATGAGCGTTCGTGGAATTGCCGTTTCGATCGTCGCCGTGCTGGGCGCGACAGCAGGTTTCGCCCACGCTGACGAAACAGTCATCGTACGTGGGCAAGTCACCGCACAGAATGGCGCCGACTTTTTATTTTCGTCTCCTGGAGAAAATCTCGTCGGGAAATCGTTTTACATAGAATACCAGGTGTTCGATACAAACCCGGAATACACGCCGTTCAATCAGACCTTCAACCCGCCTTATGGATCCAGCGTCTCCGGTGGGTACGACAACGGGACCTCGCCGGTGATGGCAAGCATCACGATCGGCGGGATCACCTACGACGACGGCGGGCTCTGGACCAACGGCGAAGCCCTGCGGCAGGCGCCCGCGTCCGGTCAATCCGAGGTCTACTATCAGGCGGAGGACGCCAACTGGGGTCCGGGCGATCTCAAAGTCTGGAGCGAAATCTCGAGCGCGACCGATCCGTTCGTGACCAACGCGGACTACCGCACGGCCATGACCCACACGGTGACGTCAGGCGACGTTGCAACCGGCGGGCTTACCGAGAGCTACAACGACTCGACCAATCCGATGGTGCTGGACACAGCCAGCCTCACGCTCACGCCCACCTCGATCTCCGTGCTCGACACCACCGCTCAGACCGGCGGCAGCGGCGACCCGCCCGGCGTTCCGGAACCCGCGACGTGGAGCCTTCTGCTCCTGGGTGTTGGCGCTGCGGGCTTCGCCCTGCGCCGGCGCAGGAGCCTCGCCTGACCTACCTCAGAACCGGACGAGACCGGTCCTGAGGTCTGTCGGCCGAGGCGGCTGGTTTTAGCCGCCGAAGCCCTTCTTCTCCGCTACGAGGCGCTCGAGCAGGGCGGCAGGCTTGTAGGTGTCGCCCATCCGGCCTTCCCATTCCTTCATCCGCTCCAGGACCTTGGGCAGGCCGGCGACGTGCTCGCCCCACCACATCGGGCCGCCACGGTAGACCGGCCAGCCGTAGCCGTTCTGCCAGACCACATCGATGTCGGAGGCGCGGATCGCCTTGCCCTCCTCGAGGATCTTCGCCCCCTCGTTGACCATCGGATAGAGGCAGCGCTCGAGGATCTCCTCGTCGGTGATCTCGCGCGCGTTCACGCCCGACTTGGCGACGAAGTCCTTGATCACCTTCTCGGTGACTGGGGAGGGTCTCGCCACGCGGTTCTCGTCATAGTCGTAGTAACCGGCGTTGGTCTTCTGGCCGCGACGGTCCATCTCGCACAGCACGTCGCGGATGGTCTCGCCTTTCGACTTCTCCTTCACCCAGCCAATGTCGAGGCCGGCCAGATCGCTCATGGCGAACGGGCCCATGGGGAAGCCGAAGTCGTAGAGGACGCGGTCGATGTCCCAGGGCATGGCGCCCTCGAACATCAGCTTCTGCGCCTCGCGCTGGCGCGCGCCGAGGATCCGGTTGCCCACGAAACCGGGGCAGACCCCTACGAGAGCAGCGATCTTGCCGATCTTGCGCGACAGCTTCATCGAGGTGTTGATCACCTCCTTAGAGGTGTGGTCTGCGCGGACAACCTCCAGCAGTTTCATGACGTTGGCCGGCGAGAAGAAGTGCAGCCCGATCACAGACTCGGGCCGCTTTGTCACCGAGGCGATCTCGTCGATGTTGAGGCCCGAGGTGTTTGTGGCGAGGATCGCGCCAGGTTTGCAGATGGCGTCGAGGCGCGTGAAGATGTCCTTCTTGACGTCCATTCGCTCGAACACCGCCTCGATCACGAGGTCGCAGTCGGCAAGGGCGTTCATGTCCAGTGAGCCGGAGAGGCGGCTCATCCGGGCCTCGGTCTCCTCGGGTTTCGCGGTCCGCGAACGTTCGTAGTTGCGCCTGACGGTCTGCAGCCCCCGGTCGAGCGCGTCCTGCTTCACCTCCACGATGGTCACCGGGATACCGATGTTCATGAAGTTCATGGCGATGCCGCCGCCCATGGTGCCGCCGCCGATGATCCCGACCTTGTTCACCGGGATGACCGGCGTGTCGTCCGGCACGTCGGGGATCTTGGCGGCCTGGCGCTCGGCGAAGAAGCTGTAGCGCTGGGCGGCGCTCTGCGAGCCGCTGATCAGCTCGCCGAACAGCTTGCGCTCGGTCTTCAGGCCCTCCTCGAAGGGCTGGTTTACCGCCGCCTCGATGCAGCGGATGTTGTACTCGGGCGCGAGGAAGCCGCGGAACCGACGGGCGTTGGCCTTGCGGAAATCGGCGAAGATCTCCGGATGGCCGCGGGCGGCCTCCACCTTCTCGTTGGACTCGCGGACCTTCTTCAGCGGCCGGTGCTCGGCGACGACCTTGCGTGCGAAGGCGAGTGCGCCGTCGCGCAGCTTGCCCTCCTCGACGATTTCGTCGACCAGGCCCATCGCCAGGCAATCCTTCGCCGGCACGTGCTGGCCGCTGGTGACCATCTCCATAGCCTTCTGCGGGCCGACGATCCGCGGCAGTCGCTGGGTGCCGCCGGCGCCGGGCAGCAGGCCGAGGTTCACTTCGGGCAGGCCGCAGCGGGCGGAGGGGACGGCCACGCGGTAGTGGCAGGTCAGGGCGACCTCGAGGCCGCCGCCGAGCGCGGTGCCGTGGATGGCGGCGATCACCGGCTTGGGGGAGTTCTCGATCGCGTCCTGCACCTCGAACAGGCTCGCGCCTTTCTGGGCGCCGCCAAACTCGGTGATGTCGGCGCCGGCGATGAAGGTGCGGCCCTCACAGATCAGCACGACCGCCTTGGCGCCCGCGTCCTCCGCAGCCGCCTTCATCCCGCCGGCGAGGCCGTCACGGACGTTGGCGGACAGGGCGTTCACCGGCGGCGAATTGAGCGTGATCACGCCCACATCGCCATCACGCGAATAGTCGGTCACTTCGTTGATGGCGGTCATGGGCGCTTCCCTTTGCTGAATTGCGCCGATCGTTAGCCGCCCCCCCGCGCCCAATCAATCGCTCCCTGGCGTCAGTCCGCACGGCAAGGTTGTTGGGTAAGAAAACCGCAGAGACGCAGAGGCGCAGAGAAATCCGCGCCAAAGGCGCAATGAATCTTTCTCTCGGCTTCACGGGATGCGCCCGCACTTCGTGTGCGTCGCCGTTAATCTTCGTGCGCTTCGTATCCTTCGTGCGCTTTGTGATTCAAAGCGATCGCAACGTCACGGCCCATCTGCCGTAATTCAACACGAAGCGCACAAAGGACACAAAGCGCACGAAGCGAAGCTTCAGGCTCGCGGCTTATTTCTTCCGGATGAGGCGCGGCGGGCGCGTTTGGGCGCGCCTTCGGCGCATTTCTGCACCAGGTTCAGGACTCCAGGATTTCGTAGGCCGGGAGGGTGAGGAACTCTTCGAATTCGGGTGCGAGGCTCATGCGGGAGAAGAGCTCGATGGCTTCGGCGAAGCGGCCGGTCTCGAAGGCGGGGAGGGTGGCCTTCAGCGCGGCCATCTCCTCGTCCAGCGCGCGCTTGAAGAGGTCGGGTGTGACGGTCTGGCCGTCGTCGAGCTTGGCGCTGCGCTGGAGCCATTGCCAGATCTGGGCGCGGCTGATCTCGGCGGTCGCCGCGTCCTCCATCAGGTTGTACAGCGGAACGGCGCCGCGGCCCCGCAGCCAGGCTTCGATGTACTGGACGCCCACGCGGATGTTGTCGCGAAGGCCCGCCAGGGTGCGCACCCCGTCGTGGACCTTCAGCATGGCCTCACGTTTGATCGCCACGTCCTCGCGAAGCTTCCCGAGCTGGTTGGGGCCCGGCATGAGGCGGTCGAACACCTCCAGGGCCACGGGAACCAGGTCCGGGTGGGCGACCCAGGTGCCGTCGTGTCCGTCGCCAGCCTCGCGCTCCTTGTCCGCGCGCACCTTGGCGAAGGCCGCTTCGTTGACAGCCGCATCGCCGCGCACGGGGATCTGAGCGGCCATGCCACCCATGGCGAAGGCGCCGCGGCGGTGGCAGGTCTTGATCAGGGCGAGCGAATAGGCGCCCAGGAACGCCTTGCCCATCATCATCGCCGAGCGGTCGGGCGTCAGGGCGTCGGCCTGGCGGCCCAGGCGCTTGATGTAGGAGAAGATGTAATCCCAGCGGCCGCAGTTCAGGCCGGCCATGTGCTCGCGCAGTTCGTAGATGATCTCGTCCATCTCGAACGCCGCCGGCAGGGTCTCGATCAGCACGGTGGCCTTGATGGTTCCCTGCGGGACATCCAGCGCGTCCTGGGCGTGGACGAAGACGTCGTTCCACAGCCGCGCCTCGAGGTGCGATTCCATCTTCGGCAGGTAGAAGTAGGGGCCGGTCCCGGCCGCCCGCAGCGCCTTGGCGTTGTGGAAGAAATAAAGTCCGAAGTCGAACAGCGACCCGCTCATGGTCTCGCCGTCCACCTGGACATGGCGTTCCGGCAGGTGCCAGCCGCGGGGGCGCACGATGAGAACCGCGGGCCTCTCCTTCAGGGCGTAGGCCCTGCCCGTGGTCGGATCGGTGAAGTCGAGCTTTCCGGCCCAGCGATCCTTCAGGTTGATCTGGCCTTCGACGAGGTTGTCCCAGGTCGGGGAGGTCGCGTCCTCGAAGTCGGCCATGAACACCTTCGCCCCGGAATTGAGAGCGTTGATGATCATCTTGCGGTCGACCGGGCCGGTGATCTCCACCCGCCGATCCTGCAGGTCGGCCGGTATGGGCGCCACGCGCCAGTCGCCGGCGCGGACAGGCGCGGTCTCCGCCAGGAAGTCCGGTTTTTCGCCTGCATCGAACCGGGCCTGCCGTGTCATGCGGGTGGCCAGGAGTTCGCGGCGGCGCGCGTCGAAGCGCCGGTGAAGTCCGGCAAGGAAATCCAGCGCCTGGGGCGAAAGGACCTCGGCCGCGCGGCCTTCCACGGGTCCCAGGATCTCGACGGAGGAAAGGCTCGCCGAATCGGCCATGGCGCCACGCGCTCCCAATATTTTCACTGATGTGGGGCGAGCGCGTTCCCGCAGCCCGCCAGCGGATGGAGGAGGGACCGGCTCTCGCCGGCCCCTCTTGCACATCCTAGTACGCGGCGGCCTTGACGGTCTCTGTCTTGAACTGCGCCGCCTCGGTCGAATCTGCCAGGGCGGTGGTGGAGGACCGGCCGCCGGAGATGACCATCGCCACTTCGTCGAAGTAGCCAGTGCCCACTTCGCGCTGGTGGCGCGTCGCCGAATAGCCTTGGGCCTCCGCAGCGAATTCCTTCTGCTGCAACTCCGAATAGGCCGCCATGCCGCGGTCCTTGTAGCCCAGGGCCAGCTCGAACATGCCCATGTTCAGGCTGTGGAAGCCGGCCAGGGTGACGAACTGGAACTTGTAGCCCATGGCGCCCAGCTCGCGCTGGAACTTGGCGATCGTCGCCTTGTCGATGTTGGCTTCCCAGTTGAACGAGGGCGAGCAGTTGTAGGCCAGCAGCTTGCCCGGATAGACCTTGTGCACCGCCTCGGCGAACTCGCGGGCTTCTTCGAGGTTGGGGTGCGAGGTCTCCCACCACAGGGCGTCGGCGTACCTCGCATAGGCGAGGCCGCGGGCGATGCAGTGCTGCAGGCCCGTGCCATCCTTCAGGCGATAGAAGCCCTCCGCGGTGCGCTCGCCTTCCTCGATGAACGGCCGGTCACGCTCGTCGATATCGAAGGTGATCAGCTTGGCCGACTCGGCGTCGGTGCGGGCGAAGGTGAGGGTCGGCACGCCGCAGACGTCGGCCGCAAGGCGCGCGGCGACCAGGTTGCGCTCGTGCGCCGCTGTGGGGATGAGCACTTTGCCGCCCATGTGCCCGCACTTCTTCTCGCTGGCGAGCTGGTCTTCGAAGTGGACGCCGGCGGCGCCCGCCTCGATGAACGCCTTCATGATCTCGAAGCTGTTGAGCGGGCCGCCGAAGCCGGCCTCGGCGTCGCCGACGATCGGCAGGAACCAGTCGCGCTTGGCGCCGCCTTCGGCGTGCTCGACCTGGTCGGCCCGCTGCAGCGTGCGGTTGATCTTCCGCGCCAGCTCGGGGGCCGAATTGGCCGGATAGAGGCTCTGGTCGGGATACATGGCGCCGGCGGTGTTGTTGTCCGCCGCCACCTGCCAGCCGGACAGATAGATGGCCTGCAGGCCGGCGCGCGCCATCTGCATCGCCTGGTTGCCGGTGACTGCGCCCAGGGCGTTGATGAACGGCTCGCTGTGGAGCGACTTCCAGAGCCGGTTCGCGCCGCGTTCGGAGAGGGTGTAGGCGATCGGCACCGAGCCGCGGAGCTTCTCGACGTCCGCGGGGGAGTAGGGGCGTTCGACACTGTCGAAGCGACCGGCCGGCGCGCCCGGGACCAGTTCCTGGAAGCTCGTCATCGTCGTCAAACTCCTTACCGCGGGTGCTCCGCGAGAGGCACTCCGATAAACGGCCGTCCAAGCCAGTCACAAGCGCCCCATTGGGAACAAAGGAGACGTTGTCAAAACGCGACTTGTGCAACTTAGGCAATTTGTGACAAAACATCGTCCGTGCCTGCGCCGTCGCCTGATCGGAAACTGTTTCTGGGCGCACGTCTGCGCCGGATCCGCCGCGATCTCGGCCTCACCCAGACCCGCATGGCGGAGGACCTCGGCGTCTCTCCGAGCTATCTGAACCATCTCGAGCGCAACCAGCGGCCGCTCACGGCCCAGATCCTGCTGCGCCTGGCCCAAACCTACGACGTCGATGTGCGCAGCCTCTCGGGAGAGGTGGACGCGGCTGGCGTCCAGGATCTGGGCGAGGTGCTCGCCGATCCCATGTTCCGGGACCTCGCCATACCCCGGCATGAAGTCACGGAGGTCGCGGAGAACGCCCCCGGAATCGGCGAGGCCCTCGTGCGCCTCTATCGCGCGCACGGCGAGCGTCGCCGCGCCGGCGAGGCGGGCGCCGGGGCACTGCTCGACGGGCGCAGCGACAGCCTGATCACGCCTTCGGAGTGGGTCACCGCCCACTTCCAGGCGCAGAGAAACTTCTTCCCGGAGTTGGAAGAGCAGGGCGAGGCGCTTGCCGCGGACCTGGGCTCGGATCCCCACAGCTTCGCAAATGCGGCCCGCGAGCGGCTGTTGGAACGATTCTCCGTGGCCGTGCGCGTGGCGCCCAGCGAATTCCTTCCCGACGTGGTGCGGCGGTTCGACCGCCACAGCCGCCGCCTGATCCTCTCCGAGCGGCTCGACGGCGCAGGCCGCACCTTCGCCATCGCCTATCAGCTCGGCTTGCTGGAGCACGGGGAGACGCTGTCGGCGCTCGTCGAGCGGGCGGCGCCGCCGGATCGGGCGACGGCCGCCCTGCTGAAGGTGTCCCTGGCCAACTATCTGGCAGCCGCGCAGATGATGCCCTACGAGCCCTTCCGCGACCTCTGCGAGCGGACCGGTTATGACGTGGAGCTGGTGCGCACGCGCTTCGGCGCCGGCTTCGAGCAGGTGTGCCACCGCCTGACCACGCTTTCGCGCCCGACCGCGCGCGGGATCCCATTCTTCATGATGAGGGTCGATGCGGCGGGCAACCCATCCAAGCGCTTCGCCGGCGGGGCGTTTCCGTTCTCCCGGTTCGGGGGCGCCTGCCCGCGATGGAAGATCCACGCCGCGTTCCGGGCGCCAGGCCGGGTCCTGACCCAGATCGTCGAGACCGTCGATGGCGCGCGCTATTTCACGTTCGTCAGGACCGTCCGCCGGGTCGCCCCGCCCCATGGCGAGGAGGACGCCGAACTGGCGATCGGCGTGGGGTGCGAGCTCAAATTCGCTGGCCGTCTGGCCTATGCGAAAGGCCTGGACCTGGAGCATCCGGCGGTGACACAGATTGGGCCGGCTTGTCGCATCTGCGAAAGATCCGGCTGCCCCCAACGGGCGGCAGAGCCCATGAACCACGGGCTGACCGTGGACGAGTATGTCAAAACGGTTTCGCCGTTTCCTTTCAATTAGACTTGGCTGGACTTGTTTGGTTCGACGCCGGACTGTCTTGATCCGCGCATAAAGCTTTCCGCTGACCGGACCACGGCCGGCGCATGGCGGTTTATAGCCGACATGCCGTGCGACTTCGCACGCTGCACTGCGGCGCCAAGGCCACACTGCTGAACGTATCCTCGCTGTTGCACAATGACCGGCTTGATTGCCGTTTACGGTAACGTCAAACCGCCGCCCCCAATGCGTCCGCACCCCGGGCGCCGAAGTGTGGACGGGCGCGGCCAAACGAGCCGCGCGAGGAGGAGACGAATGAAGCGGCAAGTCTGGTTGATGTCTGGGGCGCTCAGCGTACTGACGATGATAGGTGGAGCGGCCTTCGCTCAGACCTCTAGCGCGCCGGCCGCCGCGGCCGCGCCTGCTGCTCCGGCCGCCAGCTCCGACGAGGCCACCGCCACGGTGGGCGAGATCGTCGTTACCGCCGAGAAACGCGAAGCCAATCTCCAAAGCGTCCCGGAAGCCGTGACGGCCTTCACCTCGAAGGACCGTAACATCAAGGGCATCGAGACGGTCCAGGATATGACCAACTTTACGCCGGGCCTGGTCTACTCCAGCGCACTCGACCGTCCGGCGATGCGCGGTCTTTCTCGCGACACCAACCTCTATACGGCAGACTCCGCGGTCGCCGTCTACTATGACGACTTCTATTCCAACTCGACTTTCCTTGTCGGCCGCGACGACATGCTCGTCGATCAGGTCGAAGTGCTCGAGGGACCGCAAGGCACCCTGTACGGTCGCAACTCGATCGGCGGCCTGATCAACACGATCTCCAAGCACCCGCAGGATGACTTCGGCGGCGAGGTGCGCGCGATCGTCGGTAACTACGGCTACACGAAGTTCGAAGGCACGGTGACCGGGCAGATCGCCCCCCACCTCGACCTCCGTCTGAGCATGTACGACGAGAACCAGACGCAGGGCTGGATCCAGAACATCGCCCCGGGACACGCCAGCGAGGGCGGCATCCGCCACGATCCCTATGGCGACGTCCAGCTCGAGTATAAGAACAACAACGACGACATCTGGTTCGACGCCTATGTCGTGGGCTTCAACAACGATCGCGGCGGCCCCGGGGCCCTGCTCGGGACCCCGACCTCAGGCTCGTATGGTACGGCCCTGACGACCTGGGACCAGCTGACCTTCAACCCGAACTTCCCCTACGGCGGCGGCGCCGTTCCCGGTTCGGTGGTCGGCCAGATCGGAACGAATAATCCGGCGATCAACAATCTGCGCACCATCGCGCAGAACTACGACACGACGGTGACCCTGAACAAGGCTTACACCTTCAACCTACACTGGACGCACCACTTCGACGGCTTCGACGTGAAGTATGTCGGCGGGTATAGCCAGTACCACTACGAGCTGCACGACCCGTACTTCAGCAACGACAACTCCCCGATCACGCAGTACCAGGTGCCAACCAATCCGGTCGGCTGCGCGGCGACGGCGGCTGGCTTTGGCATTCCGAGCGCCGTCACCTGCAACCCGCTGACGGTCAACCCGCTGAACACCTACACCTTCGAGACTCAGACCGATTGGTTCAGCCACGAGATCACCGTCTCGTCGACGACCAACAAGCCGCTGCAGTGGATCGCGGGTCTGTATTATTACAACGAGTGGGACGACAACTCTCAGTACAACCAGCTACCCAACCAGACTCAGCTGGCCTCACCGCTCAATGTGCTGAACCCGACGCAGGCGGCCCTGCCCAATCCGAGCCAGGACGCCTTCTCCCTCAACTATCAGGATCGCATCCAGAGCGCCGCGGCCTACGCCCAGGTCGACTACAAGCTCACGTCGCACATCAAGCTCACCGGCGGCGTGCGCTATACGATGGACTGGAAGCAGGCGACCGAAGAGGCGCGTTATGTCTACTTCGGTTCCGACGTCTATGCCGGGACGCCGAATGCCGGGATTTTCACGCCGCAGAACTTCGGATCCGCGCTGCCGGCGTTCGACATCACCCAGAGCCAGATCTCGTTTGCCGCGGGGAAGGGCATCTGCAGCCTGCCCACTCTCCAGACCACGGGTCAGTTCGCCGGCGACTATGCCCGCTGCCTGAGCGACCACTCCAGCGCCGTGACCGGTACGGCGGGCGTGGAATGGACGCCCGACGACGACACTCTCGTTTATGCGCGTTACAACCGGGGCTACAAGGCGTTCGCCTTCAACGCGGGCTATGTGTACGCCAATCCGGAGTCGGCCCCGGAATACGTCAACGACTACGAACTCGGCTACAAGCGGACCTTCGGGCACAATCTCACCCTGGACGCTTCGCTCTTCTACTATGACTACCGCAACGCCCAGATCCCGATCGGCGTCCCCGCCAACGGGATCGAGCTGACCGAATTCATCAACATCCCCCGCGCGGTGTCAGACGGCGGAGACCTGACCGCCATGTGGCGTCCGATCCGGCCGTTGACCCTCAGCCTGACCTACGGCTTCGACCACACCGCGATCCTCAGCGGATGCAGCAACGTGAACGGCGTGGCCGTCGGCGCCTGCTACGTCGACGCGCTCGATCCGTACGCCACGGCGCCCGGCGCGCGTCCGGTGGGGCCTGCAGGGGCTTACGCCGCGCAGTCGGTCAAGGGCGACGAACTTCCCCAGGCGCCGGAGAACAAGATCGCGTTGAACGCGACCTACACCTTCGAATTCGAGCCGGGCAACTTGACGTTCTCCGGCACCTATACGTGGCGTGACAAGTCTTACGCGACCGTCTTTACCCGGAGCTACTATGAGGCGCCGTCGTGGGATCAGGTCGATCTGCGGGCAACCTGGAGCGGCAACCATGACCACTACGAAGTGATCCTGTTCGTCCGGAACCTGTTCAACACCCTGGGCTATGACGCCGCCACGGCGGGCTACATCGCCGAGAACCCGGTGGGCAACACCGGGGCGGGGATCACCCAGGTCTCGTCCTACGACCTGACGCCGCCGCGCACCTTCGGCGCGGAGTTCCACTACAAGTTCTGATCTGAAGTTCCTCCCGCCTCCCGCCCAGCGGGAGGCCTTCAGGCGGCGTTGCGAAAGCGGCGCCGCCTTTCTTTTCAGAGCGCGTCCGCTCCGATTGCATCGAAGCTGCGCTCTAGATTCAAAGGTTTAGAGCCTGATTCAGCGCTCGCATCTGTCCCGTGCGAACGCATCAGGCTCTAGGTCGTGTGGACAGTTATCGCAGCCACAGCACGATGGCCGCCAGAGTGACGATGGCGAGGTAGTTCCTGGCCGTCTTCTCGAAGCGGGTGGCGACGCGTCGAAACTGCTTGAGCTTGGAGAAGCAGCACT
>DASXGR010000036.1:0-9438 GCA_036488935.1 Caulobacteraceae bacterium
ACGCAGCTGACGTTGATCACCGCCTCGATCTGCAGACCGCTGTCGCTGAAGAGATTGGCGGGGGCGTAGAGGCCGTGCAGCAGATTGAAGGAGATGTCGATGAAGGCCAGGAAGCCGAGCGCGCCGCTGGCGATGAGACCAAACAGCACCGCCTTCGCATCGCGGCCGATCAGGTAGAAGGCCGCGAGCGCCGAAGTGACGGCGACAAGCAGATCGGCGAGCGGAAAGGCCGACTCGAAGCCCATGTAGACCGTGGCGAGGCGAACAACATTGGGGTTGGTCATGTCGTGCACGAACTTGGGCAGTGTCAGATCGCTATGAAAAAAGGCGATCCAATAGGCGCAGACCATCACTGATCCGCCAATGGCCAGTACGGCGGCGTGGAAACGGTCCATTCTCGAAAGACGCGGCACGTCCATCAAGCTCCCATCGAGGCTCTTACGATCAGTCGCGCGAACACGACGGTGAACAGCGGGGTCAAGCCCCAGGCCACGCCGCTGAAGGCTGACTTGTCGATGGCTCGGCTTATGCCAAAGAGCGGCCGCTCCGACCATGACCAGGCATGCAGCCAGTACTGGTTCAGCCCCTCGATCAGGATGCCAAGCACCGCCCCGACCATGAACAGGACCGGGAACACCCCGCGCAGGGCTTCGCGTCCGCCGATGACCCAGCCCACGCCGTAGCCCTGCAGCAGGCCGAACACCACGAGCACATTGATCATCAGGAAGAGCGGAGACCTGTAGGTCCAGAGCTTGAACGCGCGCGCGATCGCTTCGACGAACAGGCCGATGCCGACGGCTGCGACGAAACACGCGATGGGAAGGCTCACGGTCACGTCAAACCCTGCGCGGCGGAGCCGACAGCTTAGCGCACTGCGACACGTTTGACTTTACGCCTTCGTGGGCGAAATGCAGATCGCGCTGAGTCACTGACGGGACGTCATCATGAGCATGCACCGGGGTCGCAGAGCCTAGATGGGGCTTGTTGATAAAAATATCAATAGCGACACGAAGTCGGAATTGCGCCGCCGTCGGCAACCAGAAGCGGCGCGCGACAACATCCTGGCCGCCGCCGAGGCCCTGCTGATCGCGGCGGGTCCGCAATCCCTGAAGCTCGCCGACGTCGCCCGGGCGGCCGGCGTGTCGAACGCGACCGTGCTGCATCATTTCGGGTCGATCGCCGAGGCGCAGACAGCGCTCATGGAGCGCATGGTGCGCCAGTTGGTGTTAGAGATCCTCACCATCGCCCGGCGGGACGGCGCGGCCGCGCACAGCGCGACAGGAGAAATTGCCGCGCTGTTCGACGCGTTCGAATCCAGAGGCGCCGCCCGTCTGGCGGCCTGGCTCGAGCTGACGGGCGAGGCGCGCCGCATAACCTTCGTCCAGACGGCAGTTAGAGAGGTGGTGGAGGCCAGGGTCGGCGAGTTCGCCAGCATTCCCGACGACCTGCGCGAGGATCTGATGTTGGCCTGCGCCACCATGGCCCTTGGCGTTGGCCTATTCGGTCCGACGCTAAGTGAGCTGATTGGCAAACCGGCCGACAGGGCGCGCGATGTGGTGCTGGGCGTGCTTCTGGACCACCTGCGAGGGGTGCTCGCCAGCGTTTGACCCTGGCGCAGGAACAAACGGAGGGGGTGTTGGCGAGGCTCATCGTCTTGGCCGGTCTGCCGGCCACCGGAAAGTCGAGCATCGCGCGGGAGTTGGCGCGCCGGACTGGGTCTGTCTGGCTCCGGATCGATTCCATGGACCAGGCCATCTGGGCGTCCGGCACGGCGCCGGGCGATCTTCAGGACTGGACCTATCGCGCGGCGCAGGCTGTCGCCGCTGACAACCTGAGCGTCGGCCGAGACGTGATCGCCGATTGCGTAAACGACTGGAAGGAGGCGCGCAACGGATGGGCGCAGAGCGGCGCGCGCGCCGGGGCCGAAGTGCTGTGGCTGGAAATCGTCTGCAGTGACGCTGCCGAGCATCGACGCAGAGTCGAGGCCCGAGCGAGCGACATAGCCGGGCTGGTCTTGCCCGATTGGGAAGCGGTCGTTAGCCGCGACTATCACGCCTGGGACCGGGACCACCTCACGATCGACACCTCGCACAAGACGCTGGAACAGTGCGTGGAACTGGCGCTGTCGGCCCTTGGAGCTTAGGTCTGCCGTCGAGCGGCGCCGTTTTTTCCCGGAGTATCGGGTAACAAATAAGCCCCATCCGAGCCCAACCGCCGTCAAGCCTGTCGCCTTCCCTATCGAGGTCCTGAATGTCCGTCCAAACCGCCAAGCTCTTCGCCCACGCACTGCATCCTCAGCCCAAGACGGACGACCAGCGGGCGGCGCTTCTCGAGAACCCCGGTTTCGGGAAGATCTTCACCGACTACATGGCGACGATCCGCTATTCCGCCGACCGTGGGTGGCATGACGCCCGGATCGAGCCGCGCGCGCCGATCCCGCTCGATCCGGCTTCAGCGGTGCTGCACTACGCCCAGGAGATCTTCGAGGGGCTGAAGGCCTATCGCACGCCCGAGGGCGGCGCGACCCTGTTCCGGCCGCAGGAGAACGCCCGCCGCTTCCAGCAGTCGGCGGAAAGACTGGCGATGCCGGTCCTGCCCGAGGAGCTGTTCCTCGAGTCGCTCGGCGAGCTCGTTCGCAAGGAGCGGGCGTGGATTCCCGACGGTGACGGCAGCCTCTATCTGCGCCCCTTCATGTTTGCGACCGAACCCTTCCTTGGCGTGAGACCCGCCAACGAATACCTGTTCCTGGTCATCGCTTCCCCGGTGGGCGCCTATTTCAGCGGCCACGCCGACGGCATTTCCGTGTGGGTCTCGGAAAACTACACCCGGGCGGCGCCCGGCGGGACCGGCGCAGCCAAGTGCGGTGGCAACTATGCCGCCAGCCTCCTCCCCCAGGCGGAAGCTGCGCAGAACGGCTGCGACCAGGTCGTGTACCTGGACGCCGTCGAACGGCGCTGGATCGACGAGCTGGGCGGCATGAACATCTTCTTCGTGTTCGCAGACGGGTCGGTGACCACCCCTCCGCTCAGCGGAACCATCCTGCCGGGGATCACGCGCGATTCCATCCTGACCCTGGCGCGGGACCGGGGCGCAATCGTCCGCGAGGAGCCCTACTCCATCGACCAGTGGCGCGCGGACGCCCGGAGCGGCGCGCTGCGCGAGACCTTCGCCTGCGGAACCGCGGCGGTCCTCACCCCGATCGGAACGGTCAAAACCGCGGGAGGCGACTTCGCCATCGCCAACGGCGGCGCGGGCGCCCTGACGATGGAGCTGCGCGCCCACCTCTCCGACATCCAGCGCGGCCGGGCTGCGGATCCTTACGGCTGGGTCTATCCGGTCGGATAGCCCTGAATTGGGGGTGTGAGGCGGGGAGAGGCGCCAGCTCGGGACAGAGGGGCGCCTGTCACCGTCGCCGAGCGGGCTCCGGGAGCACCTGGAAGATCCGGCAGAGGCCTAGCAGGTGTCTCGCTGGCGCGATCAGGCCGCGGCCGCCGGCGGGGCGGCGCCCAGGGTCTGGACCATCTGGGCGTTGAAGGCGTCCATCAGGGCCTGCTCAGCCGGGCCGGCGTTGTCGCGCAGCGGCCGGGCGGCCGCAACGAGGATCTCATTGGCGCCCGACTTCAGCGCCTCGATGGTCTCGGCGATGAACTGGTCCAGCGGCATGGCCGCCTCGGCCTCGCGGCTGTTCAGCAGGTCGGTGCGCACCCAAGGCGGCGCGATCTCCAGCACCCGTACGCCGGCGTCCTTCAGCAGAAGCCGCTGCGACAGGGCGTAGGAGTGCAGCGCCGCCTTGGTTGCCGAATAGACCGCGGCCAGGGCCAGGGGTGTGAAGGCGAGCACCGAGCTGGTGTAGGCCACCACCGCGTCGGGCCGGGTCTTCAGGTGCTCGATCAGGGCCGAGGTCAGTCGGATCGGGCCGACCAGGTTGGTGTCGATGGTCGCCTCCAGACGTGCGTCGTCCAGCACCCCGCCGGCGTTGTCAGGCTCCATGATCCCGGCGTTGTTGATCAGCACGTTCAGATCCGGATGCTGGGAGATCAGCTGCGCGGCGACGTGCTCGATGCTTGCCGGGTCGGTGATGTCGAGCTCGATCGCCGACATGCCGGGATTGGCGGCCGTGACCTCGGCCAGGGCGGCCTTGCGGCGGCCCGCGATGATCACGGCGTTGCCAAGGGCGTGCAGGGCTTCGGCGAGGCCGCGGCCGATGCCCGAGCCGCCGCCGGTGACCAGGATGGTGTTACCGGTGAGTTTCATGATCGAATTTCCTTCAGGACCGTGGGGTTTGGGGGTGGCGAACACAGGTGGGAAGCGCTCGTCGAACATCGGCAGGCCACTTGCGGAGCACCAGCGCCTAGTTGTGTTCCGGTGTGGTCTTGGACATCGCGATCTCCTTGAGTTCGCTTGGACTTACGCGTCTGCGGCGGACAGGCCGGATGGTTGGACTAGCCGTGGGCGCCCGAGGCGTAGACGGTGGTGCAGTCGACCTCGGCCAGCGCGCGCGCCGCTGGCCAGGCGCTTGACCAGGTCCCGATTGGCGATGAACGGTCGGCCGAAGGCTGCCAGATCGGCGAATCCCTCGCAGCCGGTCGGCGTGCTCAGTGTCCATGCCAACGTTGGCGATCAGGGTCTCGCGGAAAATCTTCCGGAAGTGGCGAAACATGCCGTCGCCGGTCAGCGACTCCAGGGGGTGCTGGAGAAATCCGTGTTCGCGCCCATCTCGCGCACGGCGTATTCGGCCATCGGCAGGGTCTTGTTTAGCGGCGAACGGGCCGCCCTCGCGCGTGGGGCCGAACTACAACCCCCACCCCACACGACGTTCGTCGACATCAGACGTTCGTTTGTACGATTTTCTATAATCGGTTGGACCAGACTGTGCCGCTACTGCGACAGGCAATCGCCTTTCTCACCGCCTCACGGCGCCGCTGGAGGCCAGGTCGCGACGTCGACCCAGATCGGATTGCTATAGGCGTGCCGCCCGGCCTGGTCCTCGACCCTCAGCGCGTACCAGGTGGAAGCCTGGGTCGAGACTGAGAACGCCACGTGGGTCTCGCGGCCGGCGGTGGTCAGGTCGTTGGCAGCGACGACGCCGTCCTTGCCGACCAGGCTCACCGACTTCAGACCGTCCACCGCCTTCAGGTCGAAGCCGAGACTGAACGGCGTCCCGGGTCTGACCTTCAGGTCGTCGCCGAACATCTGGTCGGGGAAGATCAGTGGCCCGTAGGTGACATAGGCGTGGCCGGCCTTGAGGGCCGCCGCGAAGGCGGCCGGGGTCAGGGGCCCGTCCAGGTGTGCAAACACCCGCACGCCGCCCGACAGGGTGTTCCAGACGTCGTGCGTATCCGTGCCCGCGGTGAGATAGTAGCGGTCGCCCTGGTTCCAGAAGGCGGCCAGCTTGGCCAGCGCCTTGCCATCGTCGCCCATGTCGGCGGCGTTGACCTCGACCAGGTCGAAACCGGGGTTCCAGCCGCCCGGGGCGACGCCCGCATCCAGGCTGGCGAAATAGCCGTAGGGGATGAAGGGGTGGTTGATCTGCACCACCTGGGCGCCCAGCCGGCGCGCCTCGGCGAACACCGCGTTGATGTCGGTCCGGCTGGTGTCGATCTTCAGGGGTTCGCCCAGGCGCAGGGGATAGGCGTTGAAATGGGCCCAGGAGGTCGAGATCTCGACCGACGGCATGAAGGGGACGCCGCGACGCTCGGCGATGGCCTGCAGCGCCTGGTGATTGACCGTGGAGTCGTGATCGCTGAGGAACAGCATGTCCAACCCGGCGGCGAGCTGGGATCGCGCAAGGTACTCCGGCGGCGTGACCGCCTCGGCCTGGTCGGCGTGATGGTGCAGGTCGGCCGAGGCCCAGCCCCGGGCGCGCGGGTCGAACAGAACCTCGATCGCGGCGTCTGCCGACTGGGCGCGCCCGGAGACGACGGCAGTCTTGATCTGGGCCGGCGCCGCCAGGACATCGGCGGCGTAGCTCGCCTTGAACAGGTAGTCGCCAGGCGCCAGGGCCGCTTCGACGGTCCCCTTGCGGTCGAGCTCGGTGAAGAAGGTCCGGCGGCCGAGAAACTCCACCAGCGGCTTTTCCCCGGCCTCGATGGTGATGCGGGCGTCGAGCGGGGCGCCGGTGTCCTTGCGCGTAATGTGGAAGGTGACCGAGCCCGGAGGCTGCAGGCCCGCGAAGTCTTGGACGACAGCGCCGCCGGGCCCGACACGAAGCTCATGGGGCTCGGTCTGGGTGTAGCCTTTCGCGGTGGCGTAGGCCGTATAGTCGCCCGCGGGCAGGGCGATGCTGTAGCGGCCGTTGTGTCCGAGCGTCCAGGCATAGGGCTGCCCGCTCTTCAGGATGACGACGACCGGCTGGTCGACGCCGCGCCCCGTGGCGTCGGCCACGGCGCCTGACACCACGCCGGACGGCAGCCGCCTGCGCTCGATCTCCTCGGCGACCACGGGTGCGAGATCGCCGCTGGCGCCGACCTGCAGCCAGGCCTCGAAGGTGCGGCTTTCGCCCGGAGGCAGGCTATGGGACTGGTACATGTCCTTCGAGCCGTAGCCGACATGGTCGACGTACGGCGCATGCAAGGCCACGGTCCAGTCGGCGTCATAGGCGACCACCCGGTCGGAGAGTGCGCCGGCGGCCGGACCGTCGGCGACCTCGGCCAGGCCCGGGACGGCGAACAGGAACCCGGAGTTCGGCCACAGGGTGACGCCGGACCTGAGGTTCGTCAGCGGCGTGGCCCCGCCATTGGTCATGGTGACCACGATGTGGATCTGGTCCGACCCGGAGGCGAGGCTGTAACGGGTGACCACCCTGGCGGCGCCCCAGTCGCGATCGGTCTGGATCACCACCTCGTCCGGCGTGTCCTTGATGACCGTGACGTGCTGGTAGGTGTTGGGCCAGGCCGACCAGTTGTTCGGAATGAAGTCGGCGAACACCACGCGGTTGCGTCCGACGTGTCCGTCCACGACCGGCGCAAGGTCGACAAGCGCGCCTCTCGGCACGCCGTACGGTGCGGTGGACTCGACGGCGAGGCCAAACGCGAGCCTGTCATTGATCACGGTGAGGTCGCCTGCCGACCTGGCCTGGCCGCCAGGCATCGGGGTGGGCCCGTGAACGATGCGCACGGCGCCGACGGAAGGGGAGGACCACAGACAAAGGCAGGCGGCCAGGGCCGCCGCGCGCGCCGAGTCAGCCGGGGTCGGAATAGGCGCCTCCTGCACAGGTTTTGGCAATGTGCGGGGTTTCGGTGACGGTTTGGCGTTTGTCGAGCCCACAAGAGCCAGGCAGCGCCGGCGCGCGCGCGCGGGGGAGCCGGCATAGGCTTTGCGCAACGCAGGAGGGGCGCTCATAACCTGCCCTGCCAAAGGGGGCCCAAGGATGGGAACTGATAGCCTCGAGGCTATGGACATAAGATAGCCTGGAGGCTATATACCATCGTGCCATGGACCGTTCGCAACCATGACGACTTCGATCTGGAGTTCGACGCGCTTCCCATCGAGGTCCAGGATGAGCTTCTGGCGATGACGGCGCTCTTGGAGATCTACGGACCAACCCTTGGCAGACCGCATGCCGACACCCTGGCCGGCTCCAGGCATGCCAACATGAAGGAGTTGCGCTTCAAGGCGGCGGACGGGTCTGGCGGGTGGCGTTCGCGTTCGACCCGGAACGCCAGGCGGTCGTGCTGGTCGCCAGCGATAAGGCCGGCGTCGCCCAGAAGCGCTTCTACAAAGGCCTCATCGCAAAGGCGGACGATCGCTTCACGGCGCACCTGAAGACGTTGAAGGAGACTTGACCATGGGCCGCACACGCGAAGAGATCATGGCCGGGCTTGCAAAGGACCGCCGGGCGCGCGTCGACGCCCGCGCCGTTGTTCTGGCCGGCGAGGTGGAGGGCCTCAAAGCCCTGCGCGAGATCGCCGGTCGCAGTCAGGAACAGATCGCTCAGGCTCTGGGCGTCAAACAGCCTTCGGTGCTCAAGATGGAGCGCCAGGCGGACCTCTACCTGTCCACTCTGCGTCGGTTCGTCGAAGCCGCCGGCGGCGTGTTGGAGCTGCGAGTGGAGCTGCCGGGCAAGGGCGTGCTGCACCTCACTGGCTTAGGCGACATCGCGCCCTGACGATCGGTGACGCTCCGCTCATGGAGCGTTCCCGCCGCCGACGACGGTGGGAGCGGCGCTCCAGCCTGCCTGGCCATTCGGAATGTCAAAGTGCCAGACGACGCCGCTGACCACGCACTCAGGTATGTCATGGCGGACCTGGACGGTCGCGGCGTGCAATGGGGAAGGGGCGAACAACCAGGTCCCGCGGGACGTGGTCACGGCCAGACCGCCAGGGTGGTCGAACTGGCAGACCGGGAACTCGTTGTCGCTGCGGCCGCCGTCATACCCGATCTCAGTGCAGCGAATGGCGCCATGGGTGCGCAGGAAGAGAACGCCGCCATAGGTCTGGGCCTGCGTCGGCGTCTCTCCGGCGGCGGCAAGGGTGGGCGCCTTCGCCGTCGCGCATGGCGGACCGGAGGCCGTCCAGACGCGCGCGTGATCCATTCGGGCTGCGCGAGTCATCGCCCAGAGGCCGACGAGCGCTGCGGCCGCCAAGCCGATCACGACGATCGGCAGGACCATCCGCGCGACTTGTCGTGGCCTCCGCCGCGCGCCGTAGTCGAGGGGCGATGCAAAATTCCTCGCCATCAGCATCGTCTCCAACTCGACGCGGTCCGACACCGCGTTCGGTTCAGGAACTACGAGGAACTACGACGGGAACTGAGTACGGGGACAGGAGCACTATTCACTGATTCAGTCATAGAAGAACAGACTCGCTGTTCACTCGGCCCGCTCTCCAATAGGCCGCTCCGGCACTGCGCCTATGCGCGCTCCGCCCAGTAGGCGCGCGTGACATAGGGGAAAGTGACCTCGCGCGCGCCGCGAAGGTCCGGATCGCTTTCGATTATCGCCCGGATTTCGGCTTCCACCCGGGCCAGTTTGTCGGCCGGCAGCGCCGCGATGAAGCTTATCGACTTCACGCGCGCGATGATGACGTCCTCCGGATCTCCCGTATGGCCGTGAGGAAACACGGTCTCGTGGAGGGCGCCGAAGTGACGGCCGGGGAAGAGGCGCCGCCATTCCCCAGTGGCGTGACGCGGCGTGTCGGCTTCGAGAGCGTCGAGGATCGCTCCGATCCGCGCCACCCAAGGGACGCGGTCGTCGCGGACGTTCCAGACCAGGCCCAGGCGCGCGCCCGGCTCCAGCACGCGGGCGATCTCGGCCAGGGCGTCCTCGTTGGCGAACCAGTGGAAGGCCTGGGCGCTGAGCACGGCGGCGGCGATCTCGTCGCCCAGCGGGATCGACGTCGCCGTCCCCTCCAGGGCCTCGACCTGGGGCAAGGCGGCGTGAAGCGCCCGGCGCATGCCCGCCACCGGCTCGATGGCGATAATGCGCGCCCCGGTCTTCGT
>DASXGR010000073.1:0-57377 GCA_036488935.1 Caulobacteraceae bacterium
TTATCTGGGCGACGGCGGCTGTCGCCTGCTTGGTTTCCGGCGCAGCAAGCGCCGCCGATACGGGGGCGAGAAAGACCTTCCAGCCCGAGGATCTGTTCGCCCTGCAGGCGGCCGCCGATCCCCAGATCAGCCCCGACGGCCAGGAGATCGCCTACGTGCGTCTGGCCTACGATATCATGACCGACCGTCCGCGCCGGACGATCTGGATTCTGGACGTGGCCAGCGGCGCGCAGAAGCCGATGGACGGCGGGGACGGCGAAGGCTCGCCACGCTGGTCCCCTGACGGGCGGCGGCTGGCTTTCGTCGCGCCTGGACCAGAGGGCCGGCCCGAGTTGCACGTTCGATGGCTGTCGAGCGGCCAGAGCAACCTGGTGGCCGACCTTCCCACTGGCCCAGGCGATGTGTCCTGGACCCCCGACAGCCGTCAGATCGTCTTCACCGGCCGCGTCCCCGTTCCGGCGCCCACCCTCGGCGAGGCGCCGAAGAAGCCTGACGGCGCGAAATGGGCCGAGCCGATCAAGGTGATCACCCGCGTCCACTACCGGCAGGACGATGCGGGCTACCTCAAGGACGGCCACAGCCACCTCTTCATCGTCTCGGCCGACGGCGGCGCCCCGCGGCAGCTGACCTCCGGCCCCTATGACGACCACGGCCCGGTCGCCTTCGCGCCCGACGGCCTCTCGCTGGTCTTCGTTTCGGAGCGTCAGGACGGATGGGAGCTGGAACCCCAGGACTCGGCCCTCTTCCGCCTTGTGCTGGCCGATGGGACGGTGACAACGCTGCCCCACAAGTATGGACCGGACCGGTCGCCGGCGATGTCTCCCGACGGGCGGTTCCTCGCCTACACCCACTATGACGACCACCATCGCGGATATGAGGACGCTCGCCTGCACGTGATGGACCTCGCCACGGGGCAGGACCGCTCCCTCACCGACGCCTTCGACCGGTCGGTGGAGCGCCCGGTCTGGAGCGGCGACGGCCACAGCATCTTCGTACAGTTCGCCGACCAGGGCGTGAGCAAGGTGGCGCGCGTCTCGCTGAACGGTGATGTCGGCGTGGTCGCCACGGGGCTTGGCGGGGCGGAGCTCGATCGTCCCTACACGGGCGGCAGCTACTCGGTTTCCCGCAACGGGCAGGTCGCCTTCACCTGGGGCGGCCCTTCCATCCCGGACGACGTGGGCCTGGCCCGGACCGGCGCCGCCCCGCGCCGCCTGACGGATCTCAACGCCGATCTCTTCGCGGGCCGGACGCTGGCGAAGCTCGAGCCGCTGAAGGTCGTTTCGAGCTATGACAAGCGCCCGATCGACGCCTGGATCATGACGCCGCCAGACTTCGACCCGGCCCGCAAGTATCCGATGATCCTGGAGATCCACGGCGGGCCGTTCGCCGCCTATGGCCCGAGCTTCGCCAGCCAACTCCAGCTCTACGCCGCGGCCGGCTATGTGGTGGTCTACGCCAATCCGCGCGGCTCGACCTCGTACGGCGACGAATTCGCCAATCTGATCAACGACAACTATCCCAGCCAGGACTACGACGACCTGATGAGCACGGTCGACGCCGCGATCGCCCGCGGATCGGTCGACCCAGACAACCTCTTCGTGGTCGGGGGCTCAGGCGGCGGACTGCTGACCTCGTGGATCGTTGGCAAGACCCATCGTTTCCGCGCCGCGGTCGCCCAGAAGCCGGTGATCGACTGGGCCAGTGAGGTCCTGACAGTGGATATGTACGCGTTTATGGCCCGCGACTGGTTTGGGAAGATGCCCTGGGAGGATCCCGAGACCTACTGGCGCCGCTCGCCCATCTCGCTGGTGGGGAACGTCACCACGCCGACCATGCTGATGGTGGGCGAAGAGGATCACCGCACCCCGCCGAGCGAGGCGGAGCAGTTCTTCGACGCCTTGCAGTTGCGCAAGGTGCCGACAGCCATGGTGCGAGTGCCGGGGGCTTCGCACGAGGGGCTGGCCGACCGCCCCTCGCAGGAGGCCGAGGAGGTGAGCGCCATCCTCGCGTGGTTTGGGCGCTACAGCACGAACACCGGGGCTCGCTAGAGCGTCGTCCGCCCAGGCACGAACCGGCGAGAGGAGCAGACTCCCCTCGAGCTCTTGAATCTACAGCAATTTATCTCCAACCAGATGGATCCATCTGGTTGGAGCCGGCGGTGTCAGGGCTTCTTCGCGCCTTCGCCCTTGTGCTCGGCCTTCTTCTTTCCATCCTTGCCGAACGCCGCCTCGACCTCGTCCTTGGTGATGCGGGCGGACGGATTGCCCGGTTGGCCCAGGTTCTGCTCCTCGGTCTCGTCGCCGAGCACGCCCGGCTGCGAACCATCGTTGGGGTTTTGGCGGGGATCGGGCATGGCGTTTCTCCGTCGCTAGCGTCGGCCGGTCTAACCCGTCCCTCTCGGGGCGGTTCCCCACCTTAGACGCCCGCCATCAGGGCGCGCGGTCCCAGGCCTGGCTGCCGCAGAGCGGTCCGAGGATGCAGCCGGTCAATTCCAGATGATCGTCCGGACGCATTCGAACCACAACCCTGTACGTGTGGCCGCTCTTCGGATCGTAGACCCAGCCGCGGAAGTGGCCCTCATCGGCTGGATGGATCTGCATGATCTTGAGATTGCGGATGAGCCGCGTCCTCAGCGTGGGATCCGGATTTCGCACGTCCTGCTGGTTGGGCTCGACTGTCAGGCGGGTGGAGGCGATGACATAGCCGCAGATCTCGTCGCCGCACGCAGCCACCCTGACCTGGCTCTTGTCCACCGGCGTGTTCCAGAGGCCTAGCAGGGCGGAAGCGGACGACAGGGCGGCGAAGAGGAGCGTTGACATGGAGTCCTGATCGGTTGTGGCCGTACGCCTACAGTTAATGGCGCCTCGCGACGGTTCCGATGCGCCTCAACGGCCCGCCTTGGCTTCGCGTGCGTCCAGCCAACCGACGACATCCTCAAGGGCTGCGCGCCGCCCGCGCAGTTCCCATGCGCCCCGCATGCGTCGCGAGACGGACTTCGCCTCGATTTCGATGTCGAGTTCGTCCGATCTCTCCTGGAGGTAACGGCGCAGGTCGTGAGCGAGCCTGTCGGCGGCGCAGGCTTTGGCCTCGGCGTCGGCCAGCCCGGCGAGATCGGAGAGCAGGGTCTGAGCCACGTCGGCCGCCTGAATCCGGATGTCCGGCACCGAGGTCATCTCATAGACCTCGCCGCGCGTGAGCGGCCCGACCGCGAACAGACCGGGCGATGGCGTCCCGCCCGCCGAGAGGGGACGGGAAGCGTCATCGACGTCGAGGCCCAGGCGGCAGGCGTCGGGACGGGCGAGACCTGCCCGGAGAAGACTGCAGACCAGCGGGTCGTCCGATCGGCCGAGGTCGCTGAGCGGACCAACGCAATTGATCACGGCGGAGAAGCGCCGGCTTTGCAGGGGACCGCCGCCGCGGGGAAGCCATCGCGCCTCGATACCCCCTCGGACCAGGGCAAGCTCCTGCAGACGCCCGGCCGCCACTTCGAACAGCCCGTCCGCGCGCAGACGGTCGAGGCGGGCGTGGACCTCGGGGGCCAGCCTGTGGCGGGATACCTCCCACCAGGGCCGCACATGGCGCATGAAGCGCTGGCGCTCGGCCAGGCTCCAGCCCCGCCAGAGCGCCTGGACATGAGGGCGAAGAGCGTCAATCGTCGCCCGCCAGTCCTCCCTGGCCTGCGACCGGACCTGGGCGAAGACCTCGGCGGCCGATCCTCTGGGCGCGGGCGCGGAAGCGGCGCGGACGGCGACCGGACCGTGAGAGCGCGGAACGAGGCCGTGGCGCGACAGCGCCAGGACATGAGATCCCGGCCGCTGCTCTTCGATCGACAAGGCCACGTCGACGGACGTCAGACCCGCGCCGAGCAGCAGGGCGTCTCCTTCAAGCGATCGACCCGAGTCGATCCAGGCCCAGGGGTCTCCCACCCATCTGTGCGAGGCGAGAAGGGCCGGGTCCGCTTCCGCAGGGACCGGCGGCGGCAGGTTCCCGATAGCCAGCACCACCGCGTCGGCGGCGAGGGTGCGGCCCATCTCCATCGTGATGGACCAGCGCCGGGGCCCGCGCGCGATGGCCACGGCAGCGTCATGCTCGAAGACCAGCCGCGAAGCGTCCCGCGCCGCCGCCTCGCGCAGGACCGACTGCAGATATTGCCCATAACGATCGCGCGTGACGAAGACGCGATCGCCCTCGGCCTGATCGACGCCAAGCCAGTTGAGGAAGTGCGAAGCCGCCTCGGGGAAGGCGCTCATGTTGCTGCCGCGGACGTTCAGCTGGTGATGCGGGCTGGCGGTCGCATAAGCGGCGCCCCGTCCGAACCGCGGGCCGCGTTCGATCAACAGGACCTTCGGGCCGTCCGGCGCCCGCAACAGGTGGGCGGCGGTCAACACGCCGCTGAAGCCCGCGCCAATAACGGCCACGACGGGCCTCGCTGGGCCGGACGCGGAGGAGATTGGGTAGGACGAGCTCACGCGCACAAGGTGACGACCCCGCGCCGGGGCCGCAAGTCCGTCCGCCGGGCCTTATGCATTGGCCCCCAGAAATTCTAAACCACTATTGATGTTGCCTATTCTTAGATCACCTCGAAATCCGCGAAGAATTGCCCCCCTCGGAACATTTCGTACGTTTTGCCCTAATCGGCGGACTGCCGGGGACGCGCGGGGAGCGATGTGTGGGGATGATTTCAACTCGAAGCTTGCTGGCCGCAGGCGCGGCCGCCGCGGCGCTGACGTGGGGCGCGAGCGCGGCCGCCCAGGACGACGAGGCGGCGCGGATCTCGCGCCTGGAGGCGGCTGTCGCCGCCCTGCAGGCCCAGGTGCGCGCGCAAAGCGGCCTGGCCTCCGAGAACGCGGCGCTGAAGGATCAGGTCGGCCAGCTACAGGCCAAGGTGACCGCCCTCGAAGCGGCGCCGCCTGCGCCGCCTTCGCCCCGGCGCTCTCAAGGCGAGCGGCTCAGCACCATCCCGACCACCCCTACCGCCGGCAACGCCCCGGCGGTAGCCTCCACCTATGCCAACGGCGAGCCGGGGATCGCCACCGCCGACGGCCGGTTCTCCGCCAACCTCTACGCTCTGTTCCAGCTCGACAGCGCCATCTACGACCAGGCGCCGCCCGGTCCGATCACTTCGGACCTGCGCCGCACAGGCCCGGCGCTGGGCGCGACGGCCTCGAACATCGATTACACCCACGCCCGCGACTTCAAGGACGGGGTGGAGTTCCGCCGGGCGCGCCTTGGCATCGCCGGCGCCGCCTTCGGCAATTTCGACTACCGCGTGACCCTCGATTTCGGCGGCTCGGGCGTGGAAAACGCCGGCTATCTGTACGAGGCCTGGGCGCAGTATTCCGGCCTGCGGCCCTTCTACGTCCGCTTCGGCGCCTTCGCACCGCAGCAGGGCCTGGCCGACCAGGACTCCAACGCCTCTCAACCTCTGCTCGACCGGCCGATCTCGGCGGATATCGCGCGGAACTTCGCGGCCGGAGAAACGCGGATCGCGGTCCAGGCTTTCGCCGCCGAGCCACGCTGGCTCGCCTCCTTCGCCATCACCACCCGCACCGTCGCCACGATCAACGCCAGCGGGACCACGACCCCTCAAACCTATGGGGATCCACTCAACTTCGTGACCCGCGAGGTGTGGCGACCGTTCGAAGAGGACGGCAAGCTGGTCCATCTGGGCTTCCACGCCCAGATGATCGACAAGCCCGCCGATGTCACCGGCCCGAGCGCCACGGGCGTCAACCCCCTCTCGGACACTGTGGTGGCTTTCGCCGACACGCCGGAGCTGCGGGTGGACGCCACCAAGGTCATCAACACCGGCAGCATCGACGCAAGCCACGCTTTCAACGAGGGGGCGGAGTTCGCCGCCCAGTGGCATGGCTTCCTGGTGCAGAGTGAATACGACGCCTTCCAGGTCGATCGCACCGACCCCGGGACCACGAATCCGCACTTCCAGGGCTGGTACGTGGAGGCGAGCTGGATTCCGTCGGGCGAAGCGCGCCACTACAACACGTCCACCGCCGCCTTCGACGCCCCGCCCGTGCCTCACCCCGTTGGACACGGCGGCATGGGCGTGGTCGAGTTCACCTTCCGCTATTCGACGATGGACCTGAACTATGACGCGGGCGAGGCTGGCACGGCGCCGGTCGCCTCAGCGATCCGCGGCGGCGACATCACCCTCTGGACCGGCGGGATCAACTGGTACCTCAACCCCTATGTGCGCCTGGCCTTCGAAGCTCAGCACGTCGAGCTCGACCGGCTCTCGCCCAATGCGACGATCTATCTGACGCCGGTGGGCGCGCAGATCGGACAGCGCTGGAACGCCTTCGCGCTGCGCTCCCAGTTCGGATTCTGAGGGTCGGACTTTCCTTGCCCGGTCATGCGCCGCTAACGGGGGTCGCATGACCCGCGCTGAACTGTTCGCCTTCTTCGAGAAACACGCAATCGCCCACTTCACCACCGAGCACCCCGCCGTGTTCCGTGTGGGCGAGGGCGAGGAGATGAAGGCCGAGATCGCCGGCGCCCACTCGAAGAATCTGTTCCTCAAGGACAACCGGGACCAGCTCTGGCTGGTCTCGGCCGAGCAGCACACTGCCATTGATCTCAAGCGCCTGCCGTCAGTCATCGGATCGGGACGGCTTTCGTTTGGCTCGCCCGGCCTTATGCAAGAAACCCTCGGGGTCACGCCCGGATCGGTCACAGCCCTGGGGCTGGCCAACGACCGGGATGGAAGGATCCGATTCGTCCTCGACGCAGTTTTGGCGCAGGCCGACCAGGTGAACTTCCATCCCTTGGAGAACACCGCCACCACCACGCTCTCGCGCGAGGGCTTCGGCGCCTTCCTCGCGGCGTTAGGCGTGACGCCAATGATCGTCGACTTCTCGCGGATGGAGCGGCTCAACGGCGTCGCCATCGGATCCGACCCGGGCCGGACCTAGGATAGGCGTCTTGGCTCGAACGCCGTCGAACTGTCGGGATTGCGCCATCGACGGGGCGCGACCATCTTGGGCGAAATCAAAACAGCCCAAGTCGCAACGCCCATGTCCATGATCGGCGAAACCACCGCCACACTGCCGCCCGACCTGATCAAGGAGGGCTCGGACGCCACATTCATGGCCGACGTCGTCGAGGCGTCGAAGGTCCAGCCCGTGATCGTCGACTTCTGGGCGACCTGGTGCGGCCCCTGCAAGACGCTGGGTCCGATGATCGAGAAGGCGGTGAAGGCCGCCAAGGGCGCGGTCAAACTCGTCAAGATCGACATCGACCGCAACCCGGTGTTCGCCGGGCAGCTGCGCGTGCAGTCCATCCCGACTGTCTACGCCTTCTCGCAGGGGCGTCCCGTGGACGGCTTCATGGGCGCGGTGCCCGAAAGCCAGATCAAGGCCTTCATCGACAAGCTGGCAGGACCCCAGGTCTCCGAGGCCGACGAGTTGCTTGGCATCGCGCGGGAGTCGCTCGAGGCGGGGGACGTCGCAGGCGCCGCACAGGCCTATGGCGAGCTGTTGCAGATCGAACCCGACAATCTGGCGGCGATTGGTGGCCTGGCGCGTTGCTATCTGACCGGGGGCGATGTGGAGCGCGCCCGGGAGGTCGCCAATATGGCCCCGCCCGGTGCGAAGAACGCCGATCTCGAAAGCGTGCGCGCGGCCCTGGCCCTGGCCGATTCCGCACCGGCCGAAACTTCGGATGCCGAACGGCGGCTCGCCGCCGATCCAAACGATCATCAGGCAAGGCTGGAGCTCGCCAAGGCTCTGGCCGGCCGCGGCCAGCTCCAGGCGGCGGCGGACCATCTCCTCGAGATCCTCCGCCGGGACCGCGACTGGAACGACGGCGCGGCCCGGACCGAACTGCTGACCATCTTCGAGGCGGCCGGCCCGGCCTCGGACGTGGCCCGGCAGGGGCGGCGGAAGATGTCGTCGATACTGTTTTCCTGACGAGGCGCGGCCAGCGCGCCTGCGGCGCGAGAGAAGGACGATCATGGCTGGCGGCTACAGGAAGTCGAACGATCTGCCGGACGTGATTCCGGTGTTCCCGCTTGACGGGGCGCTGCTATTGCCCGGCGGCGTTCTGCCCTTGCAGATCTTCGAACCGCGGTATCTGAACATGGTCGACGACGCCATGAGCGGCGGTCGGCTGATCGGCATGGTTCAGACCTGCGAGGGGGGTACACGCCTGGCGCCGTCTCTGCTGAACGTCGGATGCGTCGGACGCATCACCAGCTATTCGGAGACGGGCGACGGGAAGTACCTGATCGCCCTGACCGGCGTGTGCCGCTTCGCCATCCTCGGCGAGCTCAACACGAACACGCCGTACCGCCAGGTGCGTGCGGACTTCCACCGCTACGAGGCGGATCTCGCTGCCGACGAAGGGGCGGTGGAGTTCGAGCGGACCAGGTTCCTCGCTCTCCTGCGCCGGTACCTGGACAACCGGAGCCTGGGGGTGGAGTGGGAGGTGGTGAACGCTGCGCCCGCCCCCGCCCTGATCAACAGCCTTTCCATGGCCCTGCCCTTTTCCACCGTTGAAAAGCAGGCCCTGCTCGAGGCGCCGGACCTCGAGGCGCGAAGGCACGCCCTCACGGCCCTCCTCGAAATCGACGGGGCCGGCGAGGTCGACGACGACGCGGCCCCCTCGATCCAATAGGAGCCAAGGCGATGTCCGACACCCAGGCCGACGGGCCCGAACTCGACCCGCGGCTGCTGGAGATCCTCGTCTGCCCGGTCACCCATGGCCGGCTGACCTGGGACCGCCAGGCGCGTGAGCTGATCAGCAAGAGCGCGGGCCTCGCCTATCCGGTCCGTGATGGCGTGCCGATCATGCTGCCGGAAGAGGCGCGACAGCTGGAAGACCGCGAACGCGTCTGACGCCCGCCGGGAGGCGGCGACGGTCAAAACGGTCGCACCCAGCGTGGCCCTGCGCTATGCGTGGCCGCTCACAAGAGCAAACCCCGTTCGGGCGGAGCCGCCCGCGCCGGATGATTTGCTCTAGAATCAAAATGTAGAGCCCGGCGGTCCGGCCGCCGAACTACCAAGACCCCCGGGGGAGCCATGAGCGACGCCGAACGCAAGACGTTCACCGACGAGGAAGCGCTCGCCTTCCACCGCTTCCCGCAGCCGGGAAAGATCGCCATCGCCGCGACCAAGCCGATGGCGACGCAGCGTGACTTGTCCCTTGCCTATTCGCCCGGCGTCGCGGCCCCGGTGCTGGCGATCGCCCGTGAGGCGGATCTCGCCTACGACTACACCTCCAAGGGCAACCTGGTGGCCGTCATTTCCAACGGCACGGCCATCCTTGGCCTCGGCAATCTCGGCGCCCTGGCGGCCAAGCCGGTGATGGAGGGCAAGAGCGTCCTGTTCAAACGCTTCGCCGATGTGGACAGCGTCGACATCGAGGTCTTGGCCAAGGATCCCGACGAGATCATCACGGTCGTCAAGAACATCGGCGTGACTTTCGGCGGCATCAATCTGGAGGACATCAAGAGCCCCGAGTGCTTCCGGGTCGAAACCGAGCTCCAGGAGCTGCTCGACATCCCTGTGTTCCACGATGACCAGCATGGCACGGCGATCATTTCGGCCGCCGGCTTGCTCAACGCCTGCGACATCACCGGCCGGCGGTTCGAGGACGTGAAGGTGGTGCTCTGCGGCGCGGGCGCCGCCGGCATCGCCACCGTGGAGCTGATCAAGGCGATGGGCGTGCGTCCGGACAACATCATCTCGGTCGACAACACCGGGGTGATCTACCGGGGCCGCGAGGCGGGCATGAACCAATGGAAGTCGGGCCTGGCGGTCGAGACCGAGGCCCGCAGCCTCGCCGACGCGATGAAAGGCGCGGACATCTTCCTGGGCCTGTCGGCGAAAGACGTCCTGACCCAGGACATGGTGAAGACCATGGCCGAGCGCCCGATCATCTTCGCCATGGCCAATCCGGATCCGGAGATCACGCCCGAAGAGGTGTTCGAAGTCCGGCCCGACGCCATCGTCGCGACCGGCCGTTCGGACTATCCCAACCAGGTCAACAACGTCCTGGGCTTCCCCTACATCTTCCGCGGCGCCCTGGATGTGCGCGCCCGGCGCGTGAACCTGGAGATGAAGATCGCCTGCGCCCGGGCCCTGGCGGCCCTGGCGCGCGAGGACGTACCGGACGAGGTGGCGGCGGCCTATCACGGCCAGCATCTGAAGTTCGGCCCCGAATACATCATCCCCACGCCGTTCGATCCGCGGCTGATCCACTATGTGCCGCCGTTCGTCGCCCAGGCGGCGATGGACACCGGGGTGGCGCGCAGCCCGATCAAGGACATGGACGCCTACAGGGGCAGCCTCGCGCGGCGGCTCGATCCCACCGCCGGTTTCCTGCAGAAGATCTCCGGGGCGGTCCATTCGGCGCCCCAGCGCCGCATCGTGTTCGCCGAGGGCGAGGAGCCGTCGGTCATCCGCGCCGCCTTCGCCTTCCAGAGCCAGGGATTGGGCAAGTCGATCCTGGTCGGACGCGAGGACCTAGTGAAGGAGAACATGGCGCTGGCTGGCCTGCGGCCGGAGGAAGCCAGGCTCGAGGTGATCAACGCCAGGCTTTCGCAACACAATCCCGAGTTCGTCGAGTTCGTGTATGGCCGGCTGCAGCGCTCCGGTTTCCTCAAGCGGGACGTGCAGCGTCTGATCCACCAGGACCGCAACACCTTCGCCGCCAGCATGGTGGCCCTGGGCTACGCCGACGCCATGGTCACGGGCGTCACACGCTCCTTCGACCAGGCGCTGGATGAGGTGCTGCGGGTGATCGACCCGGCTTCCGACGGCCGGGTGATGGGCATGTCCATTGTCCTCGCCAAGGGGCAGACCCTGTTCATCGCCGACACCAACGTCACCGAGATGCCGGAAGCGGACGACCTGGTGGAGATCGCCTGCCAGGCGGCGCGCTCGGTTCGCCAGCTGGGCTATGAGCCCCGTGTGGCGTTCATGTCCTACTCGTCGTTCGGCGAGCCCATGGGTGAGCGCTCGCAAAAGGTGCGCGAGGCCGTGGCCACCTTGGACGCGCGTGGCGACATCGACTTCGAATACGAGGGCGAGATGCCCCCGGATCTCGCGCTCGCTCCCGAGTTGAGGGCGGCCTATCCGTTCATGCGCCTGTCAGGACCGGCCAACGTTCTGATCATGCCGGCGATCCACTCCGCCTCCATTTCCACCAAGCTGCTGCAGGCCCTGGGCTCGGCGACAGTGGTGGGACCAGTCCTCGTCGGTCTCTCCAAACCGGTGCAGATCTGCCCGCTGTCGGCGTCGGTGTCGCGCATACTGATGATGGCCCAGATGGCGGCCTATGAGGTGGTCGACGAGGACGCCCGACCAGAAGGGGGATGAGTCCCCCGGTAGGGATCGTCGGCCTCGACTTCGGCACGACGAACACCGTCGTCTCCGACCTTGATGCTGACGGCGAGGCGCGTCTGGCCAGCTTCGTGGCGCCCGGCGGCGAGGCGACCGCCTTCCGTTCCGCCCTGTCCTTCCATGGCGACGAGCGCGATCCTTCGCGCCGGATCGTGGAGGCCGGCCCCTGGGCGATCGAGGCCTATGCGGAAGAGCCGTTGGAGACGAGGTTCATCCAGTCCTTCAAGACCTATGCGGCCAGTCCCCTGTTCCAGGAGACGCGCATTCTGGGGCGGCGTTACGAATTCGAGGATCTGCTCTCGGCCTACCTGCTTCGCCTGCGGGCGTACGGCGAAGACGCCCTCCCGGCGGGAGCCAGCTGCATTGTCGGGCGGCCGGTGAACTTCGCGGGGGCCCGCGCCGACGCTGACCTCGCCCTGCGCCGCTATGGCGCCGCCCTTGCGCGGATGGGATTTTCCGAGGTCCGCTACGTGTTCGAGCCCGTCGCGGCGGCGTTCTTCTTCGCCCGCAAGCTGACGCACGACGCCACGGTCCTGGTGGGCGACTTCGGCGGCGGCACCAGCGATTTCTCCATCGTCCGGTTCGAGCGTCACGCGGGTCGACTGCGGTCCAAGGCCCTGGCCAACGCTGGGGTCGGCCTAGCGGGCGACGCCTTCGACTACCGGATTATCGACAATCTCGTCTCTCCGGCCCTGGGCAAGGGCTCCAGCTACCGCGCATTCGACCACGTCCTGCCGATCCCCAACCGCTACTACGCGGCCTTCGCGAGATGGGAGCAGCTGGCCCTGCTGCGGGCGTCGCGCGACATGCGCGACATCAGGGCCCTGGTGCGGACCGCCCTCGAGCCCGACAAGATCGCGGCCCTGGTCCAGGTGCTCGACCTCAACCAGGGTTACCGGCTCTATCAGTCGGTCTCCGCGCTCAAGGAAGCGCTGTCGATCCAGACCCACGCCCGCTTCCTGTTCGAAGGGGGCGACGTAAGGATCGAGCGCGAGGTCGCCCGCGAGACGTTCGAAGCCTGGATCGCCCCAGAGCTGACAGCCATATCCGCGGCCGTGGACGAGGCCATGACCCGCGCTGGCCTGACGGCCAAAGACCTCGACCGGGTGTTCCTGACGGGCGGCTCTTCCTTCGTCCCGGCCGTGCGCCGCCTGTTCACCGAGCGTTTCGGACCCGAGCGGGTGGAGGGCGGCGGCGAACTGGTCTCGATCGCCGCGGGCCTCGCCTACATCGGCGCTGAGCCGGACCTGGACGCCTGGTCCCAGCGCGCCCTTGACGCCGCGTGACGCTTTTGGACGTCCGCCTCAGCGGCTAAAGCAGGCGCTCCAACGGCTGCGAGGAAGCGGCCGCGCTCTCTTCCAGGGAAACACTCATGAAGCTCGACTCCTCAATCGCCGCGGTGGTCACCGGCGGCGCATCCGGCCTCGGGGAGGCCACTGCGCGGGCTCTCGCCGCGCACGGAGTGAAGGTGGCCATCTTCGATATGAACGAAGCCAAGGGTGAGGCCGTCGCCAAGGACCTCGGCGGCGTATTCTGCAAGTGCAATGTCACCTCGGAAGAGGAGGTGGACGCCGCCTTCGCCAAGGCCCGGGCCGCTCACGGCCAGGAGCGGATCCTGGTCAACTGCGCGGGAACCGGCAACGCCGCGCGCACCGCCAGCCGCGACCGCAACACTGGCGAGATCAAGCACTTCCCGCTCCAGGCCTTCAACCTGATCATCCAGATCAACCTCGTGGGCACCTTCCGCTGCATCGCCAAGAGCGCGGCCGGGATGCTGAGCCTCGAGCCGCTGCCGGACGGCGACCGCGGCGCGATCGTCAACACCGCCTCGGTGGCGGCCGAGGACGGCCAGATCGGCCAGGCGGCCTATTCGGCGTCCAAGGGCGGCGTGGTCGGCATGACCCTGCCGATCGCCCGCGACCTCGCGCAGGAAAACATCCGGGTGAACACCATCCTGCCGGGCATTTTCGACACGCCCCTGATGCAGGGCGCGCCGCAGCAGGTGAAGGACGCCCTGGCGGCCTCCGTTCCCTATCCCAAGCGCCTGGGCCAGGCCGAGGAGTACGCCCAGCTCGCCCTGACCATGATCACCAACGGCTACTTCAACGGCGAGGACGTCCGCCTCGACGGCGCGATCCGCATGGCGCCGCGCTGACGCGAAGGGCGCGGCCATGGCCGCGTCCCTCTTTGCCCCTGGCGGATTCACGTCTCAACCGAACGACACGCGATTTGCGGTTTGAAAGTCCCTTCTCCCCTTGCGGGAGAAGGTGGCCCCGCGAAGCGGGGCCGGATGAGGGGTCGACGCGCCTCTCCGCGTCCATGTAACGCGATAATCCATCTCGGTTGTTCGAAGGAAAATCGACCACGAACCTCACGAACTACACGAACAAAAGAAGAATAATAGCGCGCCCTCGGCGCGATCGACTCCAATCTTCGCTGTTTTTTTCACGAGAAGTTTGTGTAGTTCGTGAAGTTCGTAGTTTAATACAGTGACGGTTGACTCTCAGCCAATGATTCGAAGGCAAGACTGAGCGTCAGCGTGTCAGGCGCCAAATCGGAGAGGCCCGTCGACCCCTCATCCGTCGCGCTGCGCGCGCCACCTTCTCCCGCAAGGGGAGAAGGGAAATATTTCGTTTCGCAAGGGGAGACCAGGCTATCGCACGGCCGACGTCGGCGCGTGGGGAAAGGTCATTGTCACCACGAGCCCTGGCTTTGCGTCCCCGAGGACTAGCTTGGCGCCATGTCGGCGCGCGATAGCGGCGACGATGGCAAGTCCAAGCCCGGCGCCAGAACCGGGACGGCTCGGATCGAGCCGCCGGCAGCGTTGGAGCACCAGATCTCGATACTCCGCCGGCACGCCTGGCCCGCGATCGGTAATCGAGAGCGTCGCCACGCCCTTTTCGACCCGTGCGCTCATCATGACCGGCGTGCCCGGCGGCGTGTGATGAAGGATGTTGTCGATCAGATTGGCGATGGCCTGGGTGATCAACTGCGCGTCGCCGCAGATCACGGCGGGCTCCGCATCCACCGTCAGGGTGCGTCCCGTTGAGGTGATGTCCGGCCGATAGGTCTCGGCTATCCGTTGAACGACCTCAGCCAGATCGACCGGCGCCGTAGTGGCGGCGCGTTCGTCGTTCTCGATCTCGGCCAGGCGCAGCAGCGCCGAAAACGTGCTCAGCACCTCGTCAAGATCGGCTTGGATCCGCCCGATGGACTCCAGGCGCTCGGCGGCAGGAGCTTCGAGGCCTTGTCCCAATCGGTCCAGGCGCTGGCGCACGCGGGTCAGGGGCGTTCGAAGATCGTGGGCGACGTCGCTGGAGACCTGGCGGACCTGCGCGAGCAGTTCCCCGATCCGATCAAGCATCACATTGAATGCGTGGGCCAACTCGTCGAGATCGTCTGGACTATCCCCGGAGCGGAGACGGACACGGGCGTCCAACTGGCCTCCGGCCACCGCCTTGGCGGAGCGGACCAGATCCTCGATCCGGCGCCAGGCGCCGCGGCTGAACAGGTAGGACGCGGCCAGGCAGAACGCGACGCCAAGAGCGCCCGAAGTCACCAGCGCCTGCGTAACCGCGACAGTCTCGCTCCGCCCGTCAGCAAGGTTTTGGCCGACTTCCAGTTTCGAGCCATCGGGCAGGCGCTCGCTGAAAACCAGGAAACCACCAATCCTGCCTCCTACGCCAGGCTCGTCGCGGTGAGCGATCGACCACCCATCGGCCGCCGGGGGCAGAAGCCCGACGGCGCGCGCGCCATCCGCACTTGTCCACCGATAGTCGAAACCACGCCACAGCCGCGTCCGCCGTGCGACGGTGGCCGGCAGATGGTCGGAACCGAACTGGCGATACTCCACCTCCAGCGAGACCATCTCGCCGAGGATGGTCTTGCGCATGTGGCCGCTGTGGATCCGGTCAATTTCAACGTGGCTCGAATAGCCAGCGACCGCGAAGGCGAGCATGACCGCCGTCGCCTGAAGTAGCGCCAGCCGGGTTCCCGTCCGGGCCAGAAGCCGACCAAGGCCGCGAGGCACGGTGGCTCGGCGTTGACCCTCGCTGCGCACCGCCGCCTCCCGGCCCGCATCTCCGGCGATCGGGGCGAAGACGCGGTCGGCGTCGGGTCGCGCCAAAGCAAACTCCGACCAGACGGAACCGTCTGATCGGAGATAATTTGCTCTGGATTCAAAACCTTGAGCGCCGCCTGATCGCCCAACCAGTTCCCACTTGGGCGGACGGCGCTCCAGCGTCATGCCGCCTTTGCGCCCATCACATAGCCGGCTCCCCGCTGGGTCGTGATCAGGGCGGACGTTCCCGGGGGGCTGATCTTTCCTCGTAGGCGACTGATGTGGGTTTCGACGATGTTGGTGCGAGGGTCGAAATTGAAACCCCACACCCGCTCCAGGAGCAGCATGCGGGTGACCGCCTGGCCCTGGTTGAGCATCATGAACTCCAGAAGCTTGTACTCCAGCGGCAGCAGGTCGATGACCTGGCCTCCGCGGCGCACGGTCCGGGCAAGCCGGTCCAGCGTCAGATCTTCCAGCTCGAGCACCGTGCGCTCGGGCGCGCCCAAGGATGGGCGCCGCGCCAAGGCGCCAACCCGGGCGTTGAGTTCCTCAATAGAGAACGGCTTGACCAGATAGTCATCGCCGCCCCCATCAAGGCCCGCGACACGGTCGGCGACCGCGCCCAAGGCCGTAAGGAAGATGGCGGGCGTCTGGACCCGGCGCTCGCGCAGGCGGCGGACCAAGGACAGGCCGTCGAGCCCCGGCAGCAGGCGATCAACGATGATCACGTCGAACGACGTTGCCATCGCCTTATGGAGAGCGGCGGCCCCATCGCTGGCCAGGTCGACCGTCCAGCCCGCCTGTTCCAATCCGTCGGCGATATAGCTCAAAGTGTACGGATCGTCCTCGACGACGAGGACCCGCTGAGGCGCTGCGACCGGATCGGCGGATCTGGGGCTGGTCATCGATCAGAGCAAAGCACGCAGTGGCGCGGTGGATGCGCTCGAAACACTCCGCATAAGATCCGAGAGTGGTGGATGCAATAATGTTTCTGATTGAAATATCTCAATCTAGGCGTCGTAATCGTTTGAATTCGCTCATAGCCATCAAATCCATCATGAGCTCAACATCTTAGCGCGAGCCTAATAAAAGTGTCATAATTCCTACAACAATTGTTCATTGTTTCGGAGCCGCCACGCTCGACTATCCCGCCGCCCGAACTGAGTGCTTGGCTATGCGCCGCCCGAAACCGGGCTGACGCCTGAGCCTGCGCTCGTACGAGGGGCCTCCAACTCTATGACGCGCAACATTGTCCGTTTACGGCCATTCATGGCCGGCGGTTCCGTTCTCGCAATCACCGCGGCCCTGGCGTTTGCCCAGGCCTCTCCCGCGCTCGCCGCCGACGGCGCGGCCGCGGCCGCGGCCGCCGAACCACAGACTACGGACACCGAAGTCGGCGAGGTGCTCGTTACGGCCGTGCAGGGGAAGGCCGCCGACGTGGCGCCAGTGAAGTCCTCGTTGGCCGCAACCGAGCCCGAGGCGGTGATTACCCGCAAGTTCATCGAGGAATGGGCGCCGCGGGTTGGCGACTTCACCACCTCTTCCGCCCTCGCGGTGTCGATGGTCGCCATTCCCAATCCGAACGGCCCCGGCTCGACGGACGGCGGCAAGATCGCCATGCGCGGCTTCCAGGACGGCCAGTTCAACGTCACTTATGACGGCATCCCCTGGGGCGACACCAATGGCCCCAGCCACCACTCGAACTCGTTCTTCCCGAATTCGACCATTGGCGGAATCGTCATCGACCGCGGCCCCGGCGGGGCCCCGGACCTTGGGCAGGCGAATTTTGGCGGTTCGCTGAATCTCTTTTCCCTGCCGTTCGAGGATCACTTCACCGGGCGTCAGACGGTGACCATGGGCAGTTTCGGCACCTGGCAGGGCGTCACCACCCTGGCCACCGGCCCGATCGCGGCCCTGCACGACACCAATATCGTGCTCAACTTCATGGAATACAAAACCGACGGTTATCTCACGAACAGCCCCAGCACGGGGTTCAATCAGTTCATCAAGATAACCGTCCCGATCACCAATCACTTCTCCATAACCGGTCTATACACAAGAAATTACGACGATTACTATCTGAGTGACAGCAGCTCTCCAGGCACCGTCGCTCAAACCACGTTGTACGGAAAACGATTTGCGCTGAGCAACGACCCGACACAGCAAAACTACTGGAAATACAATTTCACCAAGAAGGAAACCGAATTCGCTTATATCCGCGAAAACGCTGAACTCGGTGACGGCTTTTCACTCGAAAACACGTCCTACACCTATTGGTACTCGAATAAGACCCTGTCGGGTAACGCGACAACGGCCGACCAGTCGATCGGAGCGTCGGCTCTCGCCGCCGCCGACCAGGTGGTTCTTGTCCCACAGGCCGCCTATCCCAAGGGGGGAGCCGGATACACGGACAAAGTCCACGGCCTCCCAGGCTACCTGAAGCGCAACGAATACCGGGTGCGCGGCGATGTGCTGAAACTCTTCGAGGATTTGCCCTTCGGCCGCCTGACCACCGGCATCTGGTATGAGATGGCCAAGACCCCACGGTCGCGTTTCGACATCGACCTGCTCAACGATCAGCCGGATTATCGCGAAAAGGCGGCGCTCTTTCCCGGGCCCTCAGGTTGCGGCGATCTGCCCGTCCAGGTCGCGCCGGGCAAGACATGGAACGGCGCCTGCCAAGTCCCGCTCGACATCGCCTACAACGAATATTCCGGCTGGCACCAATATCAACCATTCGCTCAATTCGAGTGGAAACCCACTCAAAACCTGACCATCACGCCGGGCGTGAAGTACGTTCACTTTGATCTCTATGTCGCCGCGCCGGTAGAAGCCGTGTCGGGATCTCTTCAACCGAGCTACTCGTCCGGCACATACACTAAGACGCTGCCGTTCCTGACGATCAACTATCGAATTTCCCCCGAGTGGGCGGCCTACGCTCAATATGCTCAGGGCTTCCTGGTGCCGAATATCGGAGCCTTCTACGTTACCAGTCCAGCACAAAATAAAGTTGTTCCCCAACAATCAACCAACTACCAAATCGGAACCGTGTTCAACGCGCGTAATTGGACAGTGGACGCCGACGTCTATTACATTGACTTCCAGCACAAAATTCAGACATTCACCGACCTGACAACCAACGAAAGCTACGAGACCAACTCGGGTGGCGCAAACTATTACGGCGTGGAAGGTCAAGGGACGTATCTCCTGCCGCATGGGTTCAGCGTGTTCGCGAACGCCTCGAGCAATAGCGCGGTCGGCAAGGACGATCCCGTCAACCCGGGCGGCAACGGTCACCAGCTCGCCCTGGTGCCGTTCTACACGGCCGCCGGCGGTCTCAGATACGAGCACCATGGCGTGTTGCACAGCGACGACGACCTGATCCTCACCACGGACTACAAGGAGATCGGACCCCAATACACGGTCGCCGCCGCCGGATCCGCCGGGCCGACGGCCTGGATCGCGGCCTTCGGCCAAGCCGATCTGACAGCCACCTACAGGGTCGGAAACTACAGCGTGGAGGCGCAGGCGCTCAACCTGACGAACAGTCAGGACATCACCTCGTTCAAGGGCAAGGCGCTGATCGCCGGCACCGACCGTCCGGCCACAACCATTGCAGAGGGCGGGGCGGCGAACGTGTTCACCTACCAGGTGGGCCGAAGTTTCCAGATCACGCTCAAAGCCGTCTTCTAGGCCAGGCTCTGGCCAACCAATTCACCGTCTACGGAGGTTCAAATGACTCGCCGCCTCATCCTATGCGCGTGCGCCGCCACATCCCTGTTCATGACCGCGTCCGCTCTTGGCCAGACCGCACCCGCGGCCAAACCACAAAAGACTCTCGAATACCTGACCGCGGCGGACATCGATCCCGCCCGTCTGCTGGCAGCGCCCCCCGTTGACGGCTCCCCGATCGCCCAGGCCGATCTCGCCGAAACGCGCCGGATCGCCGCCGGCGCCACGCCGGAACGCTTGGCCCAGGCCAAGTGGGATGACGAACACGAGAATCCTTCGGCTTTCGACGCCACCCTTGGAAAGGACTTCGACCTCAGGGCTCTGCCTGCCACAGCCGAGGTCCTGCGCATCGCCAAGCTCGACGGCGATCTGGCCGCCGGCGCCGCCAAGAAGTTCTTCGCCCGCAAGCGGCCGTGGGCGGTGGATTCGGCCATCCAGACCTGCGATCCGAACGACAAGCCGGTGGGGTCCTATCCCAGTGGTCACGCGACCATGGGCTACACCGTCGCCATGACCTACGCCGCCCTCATTCCGGAGAAGGCGCAGGCTCTGATGGCGCGTGCGGACGACTATGCCTACAGCCGCGAGGTCTGCGGCTCCCACTACGGCTCGGACACCCGGGCCAGCGCCGTGATCAGCGCCGTCGTCGTGACGACGCTGCTGAAGAACCCGGAGTTCCAGGCCAAGATGGAGGCCGCGCGGACGGAGCTGCGCGCCGCCAAGATCACCGCTCAATAAACGACGGGGACTGACGGCCATGTCTCGGTCTGGCGCAGCGTCGACATGGCCTTACCGTTTACGGCGGCTGCATCTCTATCTCGGCGCCCTGTTCGCCCCAGCCCTCCTGTTCTTCGCATTCAGCGGGGCCCTCCAGGAGTTCGGGCTGCAAGATGCCGGCCAGGACGGCTACCGGCCAGCGGCGTGGATCGAGCAACTCGCCGCCGTCCATAAGCATCAGACGCTGAAGTTGCCGGTGGTGGCAGCGAAACGGAAATCCGTGGACGGAGGGGCGATCAAAGTCGCTCCTCCGACGCCGGTCCGGACGACCATCCTGCGGGTGTTCTTCTGCGCCGCGTCAGTAGGACTGATCGTTTCAACCCTGATCGGCCTCTATCTGGCGCTCAAATTCTCCCGCAGGCCGCGTGTCATCCTCGCTCTCGCGGGCGCCGGCGTCGTGATTCCCCTGCTATTGCTGCTCGCCTAAGGCCCTTTCCTCTGGAGCAAATTAACTCCGACCAGACGGTCCCGTCTGGTCGGAGTTTGCCCTAGTGCTTCTGTTCGGGAAGCTTGATGTGCGGCGCGAGATTGGCGAGGACCTCGTGCGCATCGAAGGCGCGCGGGTCTGGCTTCTGGCCGTGGCCCATCACGATGTCGGCCAGGGCGTTGTAGCGCTGCACGGTCTGGATATCGAACGAAGGATCCCAGTAGGGCCCGCCATAGAATCCACGCCAGCCATAGCCGGGGCCCCAGACGTTCCAATAGGGATCGAAGCCGCCGTAACCCCATGGCCCGAAGGAATCCACATAGGTCCGGGTCTGGGTGTCGGTGTGGTGCTGGACCGTCTCGAACCAATCGAACCCACCTTGCACCGTCACCTGGGCCGCCCGGTAGAGCAGGTAGTTCTCAACCGTGCTGCGCGACGTCAGGCTATTGCCCTGGAAGGTGACCCGGTAGTGATCCGCATCGAGCCTTGTATCGGTGAAGCCTCCGTAGACTTTGGAACCTGGTTGCAGCGGCTGATAAGGCGTCGCTGTCTCGCAGGCGGCGAGACCGGTGGCGAGCGCGATGGCCGTGACGACGGCCGCGGTCTTGAGTTTCATGTTCCTCGGTCCGGTGTCTTTCAGGCGTGGAACAATATCCCACACCTGGCAGGATAGGCGCACATTTCCCTATCGCCGTTTGGTTGCGGTTGTTTTGCGATTGATCAGACACCGAACCTGAAGGCCAGCAGCACGAGCTTGACCAGGGCCCCCCCCAGCAGCGCCCACGTGGCGAGCAGCTGGATAATGAATCCAAGGCTGCGCGCCCCGGCGGCGCGCGAATAGCCGGTCATGTAGAGAATGCGCGACGCCAAGCGCGGTGGCGATCGGCTCGTTCAGGTAGAGGCCGAACAGCCATAGCCCGGTGAGGAAGGGCGGAAGGCCCTCGAGCGTGTTCGCCTGAACGCGGAACACCCGCTCGAAATCCGCGTGGCCGGTCGTGGCGGGCGCCTCGACCCCGTACTTGGTCCGCGCGCGGCCGACCCGGCCGGCCATGGTGAAGTAGACGATCATCGCGCCGATCGTGACGAGCGCGACGCCAATATAGCTGGTCATGAGCCCTTCCCCCTTCGCCGGTCCGCGCCGGCTGCGAACAGGAGGGTGCAACAAACTTCGCCCAGGGGGAAGGCGCTGGCGGATCCTGGCGTCTGTCGGGAAATCGCCGCTAGTGTGGGGGAATGCGCCTTCAGCTTCGAGCCTCGCCCGCGGCGCCGCCGACAGGGACCGTTAACAAGGCGCCCGCCTGCGACGCGGACACCCAGGCGGAAGCCTTCGACCTCGCCCTCCTGGCGCGTGAGGACGACGAATGGCGTCTCGCGGCCGGCGCCCGAGTCCTCGAGGCGCTCGCCACACGCCTGGAGACGACGGCCTCGCCGGACGCCGTGATCCTCGCCCTTGGTCGACGCAGCGGGACGCTCTTGGAGGCCATCGAGGCCTTGGAGCGGTTGGGCCGACACTGCGAGATCACAGTGGAGCTTGGGGACCAGGCTGTTCGCGTCAGGGGGCGCTCGACCGGCGCCGTCGCCTGGCTGCGGCTCGAGACTGCGCCCGCGGCGCCGCGGTCCGCGCCCCTGTCGTCGGGCGCCGCACGGGTGCGCGAGCGGCTGGAGCAGGTTTACGACCTCACTCTTGATCACCTCTCGGACGCCGTGGCGGTGTTCGGGCCCGACCAACGGCTTGAGCGCTTCAATGAGGCCTTCGCCAGGCTGTGGGGCATCGAGCCCGCCTGGCTGTCCGCCCGGCCACGCCACGGCGACTGGCTCGACCGACTGCGCCAGCTCCGCCGCCTGGAGGACGACGACGGCTTCGCCGGTTTCAAGGCCCGAGAACTCGCCCGCTATCGCGCCGCCGACGCCAGCGAGGCCCTGTGGCGGCTGCCCGGCGGCCGCACGGTAAGGGTCGTGGGACAGCCCCATCCGGAAGGCGGTCTGATCCTGGTCGCCACCGACGTCACGAGCGAGCTCGACCTGAAGAGCCGGTTCAATCAGCTGGTGAAGGTCCAGCAGGCGACGTTGGACAAGCTTACCGATGCCGTCGCCGTCTTCGGCGCGGACGCGCGATTACGACTGCACAACGAGGCGTTCCAGATCTTCTGGAGTTTGCCCCCGGATGTCCTGAGCGAAGGGGCCCAATTCGACGATATTTCCGAGTATGGCGTCACGCGCGTCCATGACCTGCAGTTCTGGCGCTCGCTCAAGGCCCGCATCACCGACACCGATCCGTCCCTGCGCGCCGCGGCCGCTGGAGAGATCCGTACCGCCGATGGGGGGTGGACCGCGTGGCAGTCACGGCCGCTGCCGGACGGGGCGACCCTGATCGGATTTACCGACGTCACCCACGCGCGACGGCTGCAGGACGCCCTGGCCGACCGCGAAGCGGCCTTGGATGCCGCCGAGCGGCTCAAGAGCGACTTCGTGGCCGCTGTCTCGCGCGAACTGCGGATCCCGCTCACCACCGTGGTCGGCTACGCCGAGCTTCTGGAAACCACGGGGACGCCGCTGCCCGAGCGCGAGCGGAGCTGGATCGGCTCTGTGCGCGTCGCCGCCAGCGCCCTGGCCCGGTCCATCGAGGACATCCTGGCCATCGCCGAGTTCGACGCCGGCGAGCGGCGCCTCCAGTTGGCCCAGGTCGATCTTGGCGAACTCATCTCGCGGACGGCGACCCGGTGGACCGCGCGCGCCGCCGAGGGCGGGATTGACCTCGAGATCGAGCCCTCGACGGAACCGGTGATGATCGAAGCCGACGCCTCGGCCCTGGCCAGCGTTCTGGACCACCTGATCGACAACGCCCTGACCCCAACGCCCAGCGGCGGCCGTGTCTCCGTCGGGGCGGAACGGGCCCATGGCGAAGTCAGTCTGAGCGTCGCCGACACCGGCCGCGGCATTCCGTTCGACGTCCAGGCGCGGCTGTTCGAGCGGTTTTCCGGGCTCGAGGACTCCGGCGCCGGCCTGGGCCTGGCCCTGGTCAAGGCGCTGGTGGAGCTGCACGGCGGCTGGGTCAGCGTGGAGAGCGAGCCAGGACGCGGCGCCCGCTTCACCTGCCACCTTCCCGAAGGTCGACCGCCCGAGGAGGAGAGCTGAGGGCGGGGCGCGCCACGAGCTTGTGCGCCCCAGAGCCTTGTGTGCCCCAGAGGAAAGCCGCGCTAAGCTCCGCCGAAATCGCAGATCAGAAGGAGGCGACGCCAGACCATGACCAACCTCGTCAAGGTCGAGGACCACGGCCACGTCCGCACCATCCGCCTCAACCGGCCCGAGAAGAAGAACGCGCTCAGCCTTGAGCTGGCCTGGGGCGTGATCGGCGCGATCGATGACGCCGCCAAGGTCGACGACGTGTGGGTGGTGGCCTTGACCGGCACCGGCGACGCCTTCTGCGCCGGGCTGGATCTGACCGGCGGGGGCGAGCCCGTGACGCCCCACTCCCGCCAGACCGCGCAACTGGACGACATCGGCTGGGTCGGCAATTTCCTTCTGGCCATCCGCAAGCGGTGCGACAAGCCCGTGGTGGGCGGGATCAATGGCGTCGCCGTCGGTGCGGGCCTGGGCCTGGCCATGGCCACGGACGTGCGCATCGTCGCCCGCAGCGCGCGCCTGATGGCCGGTTACACGCGCATCGGCGGCTCGCCGGATGCGGGCCTCACCATCACCCTGCCCCAGGCCATGGGCTACGAGCAGGCCATGCGGTTCATGATGGAGAACCGCACCGTGGGCGGCGAGGAGGCGGTGGCTTTGGGCATGGCCGGCGAGCTCGTCGACGATGTCGAACTGGCCGAGCGCCTCGCCGCCTATTGCCAGCAGCTCTGCGAATGGTCGCCGATCACCCTTCGCCTGCTCAAGCGCGGCATGGTCCGGGCCCTGGAGACCACCGACCTTGAGAGCCAGCTGCGCTATGAGGTCTCCAACATCCGCGTCGCCTTCGGGAGCGAGGACGGCAAGGAGGCGCGCAAGGCTTTCCTGGAGAAACGCAAGCCGGTGTTCAGCGGGCGGTAGTCGCAGCACGACCTATCCCTCCCCTTCCGGGGAGGGTGTTTGAGCGCAGCGAAAACGGGTGGGGAAGTGTGGGCCATCCCGCACGGCCGGGGTCCTTCCCCAGGGTTCCCCACCCGTCTCGCCGCTTCGCGTCGAGCCACCCTCCCCAGAAGGGGAGGGAAAGAACGCTCAGGTTCGCTCGCGCGTCGGATACGGAGCCATGGCTTCGAAGACGCCGTCGCGACGGATGAGCGCGTGCATCAGCGCGGCGGCAAGATGCGCCAGGACCAGCGCGAAGAACGCGAAGGCGAGATAGTGGTGTGCGTCCCAGAGGACCGTGTGCAGGAGCTCGCTTTGCGGGGCGATTGGCGGAAGAGGCATGCTGCCGAAAACGACAACCGGGTAATCGCCTGCCGACAGCATGGCCCAGCCCAGCAGCGGCATGACGATCATCAGCGCGTACAGCAGATAGTGCGATAGCACCGCGACAAGCTTCAATGGAGCGGGCAGGCTCGCCGGCAGCGCCGGGGCGCCATAGCGCAAGCGCGCCGCAATACGGATCACCACGAGGATCAGAATAAGAATCCCCAGAGTCTTATGAAATTCGATCAGACCAAGATATTTTCGCGTGACCGTGGAGACCATCCCGACGCCGACGAAAAACATCGTCAGGATACAAACCGCCATCAGCCAATGCAGAACGCGCTGGATGGGGGAGAACTGTTGAATGTTGGCCATCACTTTGCCTCCGGAGCGGTGCGTGGCCAGTCTTTTTCTTCAGCCGTGCGCCGGTCGAAGGATACGCGGTAGGCGGCGGACCGCGCGGCCGGGAACGGATCGTCCGACGTCGTGACGCCGGCGGGAAGCACCGTGGGATCGTAGTTGATATCCCGGCACGGGCCGTCCCGATCAGGCTGGACCTGCTGCACGACGAGGGTTCCGACATCCACGGCGCGCCGGACCGAGGGCCAGGCCTTGCTCGGATCCGCCGTGGCGTCTCCAGGCCCAGCCACGGTCACGACCATCGTCCAGCGAAGCGGCCCACTCTGGATCCGCTGGGCGATTTCCTCCTCGAGGAAGTCGGGCGCGCGCTTTGCGAGGTCGTCCGGAACCACCGCAACGGGGCTCGCCGTCGGCAGAAGGGACCACCGTACGACGCTTCTCTGCCCAGTCCCGTGGGTGAAGACAAAGCTATTGAGGCTGTTGTACCGCTCTTCCGCAAAACTGCCCGTCCACGGCGCGCTCTTGGCCCAGGCGCCGAAAGCGGCAAACTCCGGGTGCGCCGCCGCGAAAGTCTGCATCGCACCGGGGTCCTTGGAGTGCGACGCCAACTGCAATTCGTAGAAGGCTTGGGGTGTCGACACCGGGAAGAAGGGCGCGGTGATCATCGCGCTGCGCCAGACTTCCTCGCCTGGCGCGGTGATCTGCAGCCCCATCCCGCGGACGCGGGCCGTACCGTCGGGCGCGTTGGGGTCCGGAGTCGCGACGTTGAAACGCCCGACGACCGGGTATTGGCCGCGCACGAACATCGGAGCCGTGGAGAGCGGCATCCCGGCGCCGTTCGCCTCGAACACGCCAGTAAAGCAGACGCCCTTGACGTGATTGCGCCGCCGCCCCAGCGCTGGACCTCCAGGCGGCGCAAGGGACGCCACCAGCTTTTCCGGCGTCAGGCGATGGGGCGAAAGCCAGCCGGCGGTGAAGACGAAGGCCACGGCGCCAATTGCGACCACCCCAGCGATGAGCGCCCAAAACCCGAGCCCTGCGCGTCCGGACTGTTCCTGCGGCGAGTTCATGGAAACCCCGCTGTTACGGTAGCCCCATTACAAGCACAGTTTCGCCAAATGTCAGCACAGCAAGCGCGAATGGGCCCGGGGGGCGCGGTCAGCCTTTACGCTGAAGCTAGATCCTGATCCGTTTGCATAGAACAGATGCGACGGTGAATGAGGCTCTAAACTTTTGAATCTAGAGCAAATCACCCTGTTCAGACGGTTCGGCCTGAACGGGATTTGATCTAGGCCGCCACGCGGTTCGAGGCAGGGAGGAATGGCGTAACGGCCGCCAGCGCCCTGGCGACATAGGCCTCCTTCTCCCCGACCGGGGCGACAAGGCGTATAGTCTCCTCGGCGTCGAACAGGCTGCCAAGCCGCGCGATCATCCAGGTCGCCAGGTAGTGCGACGCCAGACAGCCGCCAGCTGTGGCGACGTTCCCGTGGGCCACGAACGGCGCATCCAGCACGTCCACGCCAGCCTCGATCACCCACGGCTTTGTGATCAGATCGGTGCAGGCAGGCAGCTCGCCCAGCAGACCAAGCTTCGCCAGCAGCAGCGTGCCGGAACACTGCGCGCCGACGAGCTGGCGCGACGGGTCGAGAACGATCCGCGAGAGCAGGTCGGCGTCAGCGGCCATCTCGAGGGTGTTCGCGCCGCTCCCGATGATCACCGCGTCCGCCTCGGCGGCGAATTCAAGCGGGCGCTGACGTCGGACGGTGACTCCGAACCTGGACGTCACCTCGGGAGTCGGAGAGGTGATGTAGGCGGCCCAGTCGCGACCCTTTACCCGGTTCAGGATTCCGGCTGCGATGAACGAATCCAGTTCGTTGTACCCGTCGAACGTCAAAACGGCGATCTGCACCTTGGTCTCCTATCCTCTCGCCAACGAGGCTATCACGGGATTGCCCGCAGTCCCTTCAATCGTCCTTCCATGAGGGTGCGGGTGTCGCCGCCGACCCAGACCTGACCGGTCTCGTCGCGGCGGATGTGGATGCGGCCCTTGCGGTCGAGCCGGGTTCCCTGCGCCGCGACATAGGCCCCGGTGGCCTGATCGGTCGAGAACAGCCATTGCGCCAGCGAGGCGTTGAGGCTGCCGGTGACCGGATCCTCGGCGATCGCGCCCAGATGGTCGCTGAAGAAGGCGCGCACTTCGAAGGCCACATCGCTCCCGGGGGCGTGGGGGCCGACCACGCCGACATCGATCTTGCTCGGCCAGCTGCGCGCCGGGCTCAGCGCCAGCACCTTCTGCGCCGACGCCAGCCTGATCCCCAGCCAGCCCGGTCCGTTGTCGACCCACGCGGCGTCGACCACCTCGCTGCGATCGAGCCCGAGCAGGCGCAAGGCGTCCGCCAGTTCCTCATCCGACGGCGGTCCGGAGCGGATCAGCGGCGGCGCGGCGAAGGACAGCCGCCGATCGTCACGCACGATCGCGACCAAGCCGGCCCCGCATTCCTGCACGATCCGCGTCCCCTCCCTGGGCGCCCCGCCGGCCGCCAGCCAGGCGTGGCAACTGCCGAGCGTCGGATGCCCAGCGAAGGGCAGTTCGCGGGCGAGCGTGAAGATCCGGACGCGGTAGTTCGCATCCGGCCGGGTCGGCGGCAGCAGGAAGGTGGTCTCGGACAGGTTGAGCCAGCGCGCCAGCCGCTGCATCTCTTCGCTGTCGAGAGCCTCGCCGCCAGCGACGACCGCAAGCGGATTTCCCGAGAGGGGCTCGACGCCGAACACGTCGATCAGGTCAATGGAAAGGGTCATGAGGGCGCTTCTCGAGCCTGATTCGACGATGCTAGATTCTTGTTTTGACGCGCTTTCTTACGGCGAACCGGTTCCCACTTCGCTGGAAAGCGCTCTAGCGTTGTTCCCGATAGGCTTCGCTCACCAGCGGATCGTCGATCCGTCGCACGGTGTCAGCCGTGGCCTGCCTCCAGCATTGCGAGGCGCGCACCGCGATCCGCAACTCGCGAAGGCTATGTTCGGAGGCGCCGCACGCCTCCATCGCCGCGTCGTCGACGCGTTGCAGCAGGATGCGAGATCCCTCGCGATCGCGTGGATGCAGGTCAACATTGCGCAGGATCACCGATCGGCGGTCGTCCGGCGCGGGATTCGCGGCGGCCGACGCCAGCGGCAACAGAAAGGCGCATGCGGCCAGAATGAGCTCAAGCTTCGTAAGCTTGTTCATCGTCGTAACTCCCGGCGGAACCGTCCCGCCTGCGCGGGCTCAATGAGCCCGAGCCGGTTGCCGGCATAGAGACGGTACAATACAATTTCGCCGAACTGTCATGGTCGGGAGTCCAGTACGGTGGAGACGACACTGCAGCGGGTCGGCACGCGCACCGAGGCCGTCATGGACACGATCCGCCAGCGGATCGAGCGGCGCTCCCTCGTTCCAGGCGCACGCATTCCTTCGGTCCGCGCGATGGCGGACACGACCGGCTTCTCCAAGGCGACGGTCGTGGAAGCCTATGATCGCCTCGTCGCCGAAGGGGTGATCCGCTCGCGGCCGGGCGCGGGATATTTCGTCGCCGCGCCGCTGGCGCCGCTTTCACTGTCCCACATGGGGCCGCCGCTGGCGCGTGAGGTCGATCCGCTGTGGATGTTGCGCCATTCCCTCACCGCTGCGCCCGATGCGCTCAGGCCCGGCGCCGGATGGCTGCCAGACGAATGGATGGGGGTGGACTCGATCCGGAAGGGGCTGCGCCAGCTGGCGCGTGGCGCCACCGCCGCAACGCTCGTGGGCTATGAAACGGCCGCGGGGTCCGAGCCCCTGCGCCGGCTGATCGCGCGGCGACTGGCCGAACAGAATGTCGAGGCCAGCCCCGACCAGATCCTGCTGACCGACTCGGGCACCCACGCCATCGATATGGCGCTGCGCTTCCTGGTCCAGCCGGGCGACGCCGTGCTCGTCGATGATCCGTACTATTTCAACACCCTGGCCTTGCTGCGCGCGCATCGCGTCAGGATCGTCGGCGTCCCGCGCACGCCGACCGGGCCGGACATGCAGGCCTTCGAACTGGCCGTGCGGGACCACGCGCCGCGCGTCTATGTCACCAACTCGGCGCTGCACAACCCGACCGGCGGAACCCTGTCGGCCTCGACGGCGCATCGCATCATGAAGCTCGTCGACGCCCACGACATGGTGGTCATAGAGGACGACATCTTCGGCGACTTCGAGCACGAGCCTAGCGCCCGTCTTGCGGCGTTCGACGGGCTCGAGCGCGTGGTGCGGGTGGGAAGCTTCTCCAAGTCGCTGTCGATGGCGGTCCGCTGCGGCCACATCGCCGCGCGGCCGGACTGGATCGCGGGGATGACGGACCTGCGCATATCCACCGGCCTGTCGGGCAACGCCCTGTCGGCGGAGCTGCTCCTTACCGTGCTGTCGGACGGCAGTTACCGGCGGCACATGGATCAGGTGCGCGCCCGCCTTTCCCGGTCCATGGCGAGCCTTCTGACGCGCCTGCGCTCGGTAGGACTGGAGCCGTGGCTCGAACCCTCAGCGGGTCTGTTCGCCTGGTGTCGCCTGCCGAACGGTTTGGACGCGGCGGACGTCACGCGCCAGGGCGTCGCGGAGAACATCATCTTTGCGCCGGGGGACGTCTTCAGCGTCACCCAGACGGCCAACAGCTACCTTCGCTTCAACGCTGCGCTGAGCGATGACGACCGCATCATCCGCTTTTTGGAGCGCGTCTGTCGGTGAGTGGAGCCCTCCCGCAAGGCCCGCATCCTCAGCCCACGTTTGATCTTCGCGCCTGCGCCTGCGGCAGGTTTTCTGAAGGCGTCGCGGTCAGAGATCGCCGTAAGTTGTACCCGTGACCGCAAGATCGTGGGGGAAATGCCGCCGCCCGAGCGATAGGGTGCCGCTCTCCGAGAGCCCGATCATCGTGGCCGGGCTGCCGAGCCTGGAGAGTGAGATGGCCAAGACGGTAGCCGGCATGCTTGTCGGCACGCTCGAGCAGATTGGCGTCGAGCAGATCTTCGCCCTGATCGGTGATTCCCTCAATCCGCTCGCCGATGCGGTGCGGCACAGTTCGATCGAATGGATCGGCGTGCGCCATGAGGAAGGCGCTGCGCTCGCCGCGGCTGGGCAAGCCAAGCTCACCGGACGCCTGGCGGTCTGTGCGGGCACAACCGGCCCGGGCAGCACCCACCTGGTCGCGGGCCTCTACGAAGCCAGCCGCGATCACGCGCCGGTGCTCGCGTTATCGGGCGACATGGCGCGCCAGTTCCAGGGAACCGACTACATCCAGACGACCAAGCCCGACCTGCTGTTCCGGGATGTCGCACTCTATACCGAGACCATCGCCTCGCCGGCCCAGGCGCCGGCGGCGATCCATCAGGCGATCGCGGCCGCGTATGGCGGGCGCGGCGTCGCCCATCTGACGCTGCCGCAGGACGTGATCGGCGCCGACGCCCGCGGCGAGGTCTCCAGCGTCGCGACCCTGAGGCCGCGCTCGGAGATCGCCGCCAACGAGAGCGATATCGCCGAGATCGCCAGCCGGATCGATGCGGCCGGCAGCGTCGTGATCATGTGTGGAGCCGGCTGTCACGGCGCGGCCGACGAACTGCGCGCGCTTTCCGACCGCCTCAAGGCGCCGCTGATCCATTCCGTGAAGGGCAAGGACATCATGCGCTATGGCGACCCTCGGTGGATGGGCGGCATCGGCATGATCGGCACGAAGGCGTCGTATGACGCGATCACCAGCTGCGACCTGCTGCTGATGCTTGGGACCGACTATCCGTACTCAAATTTCCTTCCGCGCAAACATGTCGTCGTCCAGATCGACGAACGCGCCGAGGCCCTGGGGCGGCGGACGCCGACGGACTTCGCCGCCGTCGGCTCGGTTCGCCCGTCCCTGATGCGGCTGCTGGGCCGTGTCGCCGCCAAGGACGACTCCACCTTCTTCGACCGCACGGCCCGTGCGCGCGCCAAGTGGGACGAGATGCTGGACCGGCAGGCCGACCCGGCGCGCAGCCGCGACAAGATCCATCCCCAGGCGGTGGCGCGGATGGTCGGAGACCTCGCCTCACCCGACGCCGTGTTCGTCTTCGACACCGGGCTCAACACCCTGTGGTCCGGCAACTGGATCCGCCAGAGCGACTCACAACGGATCATCGGCTCGTTCAACAACGCGGCCGTCGGGACGGCGATGGGCCAGGCCAATGGCATCCAGGCCGCCGACCGGACGCGTCAGGTCATCGCGCTCTGCGGCGACGGGGGCTTCAACATGCTGATGTGCGAGTTCCTGACCGCGGTGCATCACAAGCTGCCGGTGAAGGTCGTGATCTACAACAACTCCGCCTTCGGACTGATCCATCTGGAAGCGGAGTCGATCGGCATTCCGGCGTTCGAGAAGGGCATCCAATTCCCCAACCCGGACTTCGCGGCCCTGGCGCAGGCGTGCGGCGGACGCGGCTTCAAGGTGGGCGAGCCCGGCAAACTGCGGCCCGCGATCGCCGAGGCCCTCGCCTGCGATGGCCCGGCGATCGTCGACGCGGTCGTCGTGCCTGACGAGGTCCCCAACCTGCCGCACATCGACCTCGCCCAGCTCGGCAAGGTCGCCCAGGCGAAGATCAAGGAGGCCGTCCTCGCCGTGACCGGCGGATAGGACCGGGACGCCGCGGAGGACACGCAATCTTCGCGTCCTCCGTGGCTCCAGAGCGCAGAGTGACTGGGAAAGTCGCTCACCCAATCGCTTGACAGTCCGGACAGCCCGGTTTCCGGTTGGTTCCGGGAGGGGCGTCGCCTTGAGGTAGATGCCATGTCGACACTGAGGGTCGAGCAGATCGGCGAGGAACTCGTCATCCGGATCACGTCCGAGGCCCGGAATGATCTGGGTCTGCGGCCAGGCGACGAAGTCTGTTTGACGCGCAGCATCCACGGCGAGATCTCGCTCGCTCCGACGGACATGGATCACCAGATTCGCCTGGAGCGCAGCCGCGCCTTCCTGCGCCGGTTCCAGGGCCGCGGCGCCTAACGGCGGGCCGCGGTCGGAGCCTAGTTCGAAGGGCCGTCGGCCTCGTGCTTGGGCGAAATCTGTGCCCTCGGCGGCGATGGCCTGTGGGGCATGTCCGGCCACGGCGACGCCGCTGACGCGTCCTGCGCGCTTTGATCGAAGCGCACGATGGGCTCCGGCTCCAAGGCGGCCTGAGACCTGCCAACCACATATCAACAAACTCCTCCACACCAGCCGTTCACTGGGGATGCTCGAGGAAGTTGGGGCCTCATACGAGCACAGTCCGATCCGTCCGTACTCGGATGGCCGCGCGGCGGACCGTATGAGGAGGCCCGACTCCGGTCGTCGCGCCCGGCAACTGTCACTTGGCCTACAAACTGGGTACCAAGTGCGTATGGCAAAGCTGGCGCTGGACGCGCGTTCGAGAGCGGATCTTGCGGCGCAGGCCTGGGTCGACGTCTACGAGCTTTTGGACCTCCAACTCTCTCCGTTGGGAATGCACGCGATCGAGGCGCTGGCTCCGGCGGTGGGCGACACAGTCGTCGACGTCGGTTGCGGCGCCGGCCAGTCTGTTTTGCAACTGGCGAAACGCGTTGGGGCTGAGGGACGCGTTATCGGCGTCGACATCGTGCGGCGGGTCCTCGACCTCGCGAAGCGCCGCGCTCTTGGGCTCCAACAGGTGAGCTTCCTCGAGGCTGATGCGCAGAGCGTCGAACTACCGGATCAATACGCGGACGGCGTTTTCTCTCGGTTCGGCGTGATGGCGTTCGCGGATCCGATCGCCGCGTTTTCCAACTTCCGGCGAATCCTGAAGCCGACGGGGAGGCTGGCCTTCGTCTGTTGGCGCGCCCTGGAAGAGAACGAGCTGGATCTTCTGCCGCTCCGGGCCGCCGGCCTCGAGTCGGTGGCTGATCCGACCCCATTCAGCTTCGCCGATGCTGGTGTCCTGCACGCCACCCTTGAGGCGGCCGGATTCGAAGACGTGAACATTCGGGCCAACGACGAGCGCGTATCAAGCGGAAGCCTGGAGGCCATGGTTACGGTCCTGCTCAGGGTGGGGCCGCTTGGAAGGATCCTCCGGGAGAACCCCGATCTCCGCGCTGGCGCAGAGCCCCGGCTACGCGCCGCGCTCGCTGATCATGAGGTGCGTGGACAGGTTGCGTTGCGGGCCGCGACGTGGGTCGTGACGGCGAGGCCGGCCTCGCCGTAGACAGCAAGGCGCTGGTTCAACGAGCCCTAACGAGGACGACGGCCGCAGTGGGCGCGGGCCTGGCCGACTGGGTCGAGGCGACCGGAGCCGGAGCGGCGTTGGCGCGCGGCACGTAGCCGATCATGGCGCAGGCGACGGCCGTGAAGACGGCGAGACCGCCGATTGCTGAGGAATTCATGATCTGACCAATCCCTCCCCAGGTGAGGAGGACCCCTGGCGACGTTGTACGAAATATTACCGAGGCCCCTGGACGGTCAAGTTTCTTCTATTTGCAATTGTTGATAATTTCTTGAGGTTTGGAGCCCTCGCGGCCGTCAGCCAAGGCCGCGGAGGGTCAGCGCGAGTTCGTCCACGGCCTCAGGCGTGGTCGCCCAGGAGCACATGAATCGGACCGACCCGTCGATGAAGCGGTAGACGAACCAGCCCGCCTCGCGAAGCCGGACCAAAGTCGCCTCGTCCATCTTGACGAAGACGCCGTTGGCCTCCACCGGGTGGCGCACCTCGAAAGGCATGGTGGCGGCGAGCCGCTGAGCCATGGCGTTGGCGTGCGCGGCGCGGGCCGCCCACGCGCCACTCTCGAGCATGCCGATCCAGGGCGCAGCCAGGAACCTGGCCTTGGAGACGAGTTGGCCGCCGTGTTTCAGCCGCGCGCCAAAACGCCGGCCGAGTGACTTGTCGAGCAGGACGAGAGCCTCGGTCGGCGTCGACCCCGCCTTGGTCCCGCCGATGACGAGGATGCCGACGCCCAGGGCGGCGATCGACTTGAGGTCGAAGCCAGCGGCCGCGGCATTGGCCAGACGCGCTCCGTCCAGGTGGATCCTCACGCCCATGATGCGGGCGGCGCCAGACAGGGCCTCGAGCTGCGCGCTCGAGTAGACCGCGCCGAATTCGGTGGCCTGGGTCAGGGAGAGCGCGACCGGGTGCTGCCAGTGCGGCTCGTCCGGGCGGCCCAGGACGTCCTGCAGAGGCTGGAGATCGATCCGGCCCGAAGCGCCCGGCATGGTGACAATGCCCAGGCCCGAGCCGAAGAAACCTGGGGCGCCGGTCTCGTCGGTCGCCACGTGCGCCGCTTCGTGAGCGACCACCGCCTCGTGCGGCGCGGCCAGGGCCCCCAGAGCCAGGGCGTTGGCCGCCGTGCCGCTGGCGCTGAACCAGATCTCGGCGTCGGCGTCGAGCATCCCACGGATCAGGTCCGCCGCGCGACGGCTGACCCCGTCCGAGCCGTAACCGGCCTCGAAGCCGCCGTTGAACCTGGAGAGCGCTTCCAGCGCCTCGGGCATGGCTCCGGCCACATTGTCGGAGGCGAAGTCGTAGCGCGCCATGGGTCCTCGCGGCGTGGGAAGACCGCCCTAGACCCGAATGGCGCCGGTCGCGCAAGCGGCTAGAGCCAAGCTCAGTCGACCTCGCGGGCCCAGATGCGCACGTCCTGCACGAAGAGGTCGGGCTGCTCCATCGCTGCGAAGTGCCCGCCGCGCGGCATTTCGGTCCAGCGGGTGATGTTGTAGGCCCGCTCGGCGTAGGACCTCGGAGGCGCCGAGTAGAGGGCCTCGCCGGGGAAGTTGGCGAAGGCGGTTGCAACCTCGCACCGCTCGCCGTCCTGCAGCGTCACGCGCCCCTCCTCCAGCAGCGCGCGATAGTACCAGGCGCCGGTGGTGAAGCTGCCGGTCATCACATAGATCATGACGTTTGTGAGCAGCTGATCGCGGGTGAACACCTTCTCGAACGGCTGCTCGCGCCGGTCGCACCAGTCGTAGAAGCGCTCGACGATCCACGCCGCCTGACCGACCGGATTGCCTGCCCCGAGCCAGGCCAGCGACTGGGGCTTGGACGCCTGCAGGCGGAAATAGGCGCCGAGCATATCCATTGCAGCGCCCGAGCGTGTCATCCAGGCGGTCTCGGCGTCGGACTTGGGACCGCCCGGGGGCCGAAGGCCGAGCATGTTGAGATGGATCGCCCGCACATGGGCGGCATGGTCGAAGCCCAGATATGAGGTGACGAGCGCGCCCCAGTCGCCGCCTTGCGCGAGGTAGCGGTCATAGCCCAGCACCTGCGTCATCAGCTGATCGAACAGCCGCGCCGTGGCCCTCTGACCGAAGGGGCGCTCGGGCTTGGAAGAAAAGCCGAAACCTGGAAGCGAAGGGATCACCAGGTCGAAGGCGTCCGCCGCGGACCCGCCGTGACGCGAGGGAAAGGCCAGCGGTCCGATCGCGTCCCAGAATTCGTAGTGACTTCCAGGCCAGCCGTGGCTGAGCAGGAGCGGCCGCCGGCCCTCCGCCTCGCCGACCACATGCACGAAGTGCAGGTAGAAATCGTCCACGCGGGCCACGTACTGGGGATACCGATTCAGGGTCTCGACCGCGCGGCGCCAGTCGTAGCCGTCCAGCCAATAGGCGCAGAGATCCTTCAGGAAGACCCCGTCGCAGCCGTAGGCCCAGCCATCGGCGACCTTCGGGATCGGCGGCCACGGGTAGTCGCGGATCCGCTCCAGCGCCTTGGCGACGTCAGCTTCGCTCCAGTCGACGGCGAACGGCTCAGGCTTGCTCATGGGGGCCCCTCTCAAAGGAGAGGCCATTCACACACGCACCCCCGGGGGAAGACAAGCCGTGTTCCCGCGCCTCGGATCTCCCCGCGTCGTGGACTACCGGCGCGTGGCCGCCTGGCCGGGAGGTCGGCTTTTGACACAGAGGTCACAGAGAAAGAGGAGAACACGGAGGGAAGGGATTGCGCCTTCGGCGCGGACTTAGCGGCGCGAAGCGCTGACGTTCTTCTCTGTGCCCCCTCTTCCTCCGTGTCCTCTGTGTTGAAAAAGACAACCTCTCCGCCGCCTCGACGGAGGGACCTATTCGAGGCGGTCGGCGGTGTGGAGAGCGGCGTCCTGCCGCCTGACTTTCAGTGTGTAAAGGAGGCCGATGACGGCGCCCTTGACCCTTGGGAGGGCGAACAGGGTGAGGACGGCGAGAGGGATCAGGACCACCGGCACGACCACCGCCGCCGGCGCCTTCCAGATGAAGTCGAACAGCAGCAGGGGCAGGATCACCGCGTGCCCGACCAGGAGGATGGTGAAGTAGGCCGGCCCGTCGTCCGAAGGATACTGGTCCAGGTCGTGGCCGCAACAACTGCACGCGGGCGAGACCTTGAGATAGCGGTAGAAAAGAGGACCTTCGCCGCACGCCGGGCATCGTTCTCGGGCGCCGCGCCACAACGACTGGAGCAGGGGCAGGACCGATGGCTCGGTGAGGGCGTTGGGCGACATGGCCTGCATATGGCTCCTCCTGCCGTTCAGCGGAATGCTCCGCCTTGCGGATGACATCCAATCCGAACCGAGCGCCTCGTGACGCTCCCGCTTACTCTTTAATCCCTTGTTTAGCGCCCCGACCGAAGGCGAATCAGATGCGGCGGCGGTTTGACCGTCCACTCTCCCTTCGACCAGCATCGTGTGGCCATGAGCGCCTCGCCCACAGACTTGAAGTCGAAGGGTTTGCGCAGCAGGGCGTGGGCCCCGATTCCGTGCAGGTGGTCTTCGTCCTCAGCCGTGCACATCAGAATGGTCGTCTCAGGCGACAGGGCCGCGATCGCTCGCGCCACATCGCGCCCGTCCCCTTCCGCCAACCGAACGTCGAGGACGGCGAATTCGGGCCGACACTCGTGAAACATGGCCAGCCCCGCGCTGGCGGTCGCCGCGACGCCGCAGATCGTGAAGCCGTCCTCCTCGAGAGAGTCCTCGATCTGGAAGGCCACCAGAGCGTCGTCCTCCACGATGAGGACCAGGCCAGATTGGACGCTGCGGCGTTCAGAATCGCCGGTCTCATCCTTCGGCTCCGACCGAACGGGCGTAGGTCTGCCCTCGGCTGCGCACACGGTGCGCCGCCTGACCCCCGGGGCTTCCTGCTCAAAACGTCCGATCAGATCTTCGGACGGTTTAGCCAGAAAGGGCATAGCGAATGACTTCCTCACAAGGCGTGCGGCCGCGTGTCGGCCGCCGATGTTAGTTCCATCGAAAGAGGCTGAATGACACCCGACGGGTAAGCGCGGGTCACAGTCGTCTCTATCCCGTCGGCCGATCAGCTAGTCCACCTCTACCGCGCCGTCCACCTCGCACGGCTGCGAGCCCCTATGTACGGTGTCGAAGCATGCAATCAATCCGTACATGTACGGAGACAAGCTTCAGCCATTCTCTCGCCGCAGCGATTGTCAGTCGACAGCGATCAGTGGAAGTTTGTCGAGCCGAGCACGCCATGGAGGAGCACGACGCATGACGAACGCCTTCCCCCGCGCAGCCCTGATCGAGGCGAGCCTGGAGATGCTCGGCGAGCGTGTCGCGGATCCGACGCCGCTCGTCTACGACAAGCTGTTCGCGGCCTATCCTACCTATCGCGCGCACTTCTGGCGCGACACCACCGGCTCGGTGAAAGGCGAGATGCTGTCGCGGGTGTTCGAGGCCATCCTCGATTTCATCGGGCCACGCCGCTACGCCGACCACATGATCCGCTGCGAACTCGTCACGCACGAGGGCTACGACGTGGACCGCGAAGTGTTCGCGACCTTCTTCGGCCACGTGGCCGAGACCGTGAGGGACGCGCTGGGCGCGGACTGGACTCCCGAGGTGGCCGACGCCTGGCGGGAGCTTCTCGCGGACCTGGACGCCTACGTGAAGAGTACGCCCGGGACTGAGCCCGCCAGTCCGTTCGCCGCCAAGCTGCGCCAGGAATTCGAGCAGCAGTACGCCGCACGCTGAATGGCGACTTTTCCGCATTCGCTTGGGGGCCGGCCCCTCGCGAGATAGTTAGACTTGCGCGGGTCGTGGCCACCCGTGGCGCCCATCGTGTGCGATGGATGAGAGGGACGGCGCGGGTCCATGCAGTCTGTCCTGATCATCGTCGCCGCCTTGCTGGCGGTGACCGCTCTTGCGGATTGGGCGGCTGACCGGCTGCGCACGACTCTGTCGATCGCCCTGGTGGTGCTGGGCGCAGCGCTCTCGTTCGTCCCGGGAATGCCCGCCGTGACGATCGACCCCCGGCTGGCGCTTCTGCTGTTCCTGCCGCCCCTGGTCTACTCCTCGGGCGTCGGCATGAGCTGGCGCGGCTTTCGCAAGAATCTCTGGCCGATCCTGTTCCTCGCCACCGGCTGCGTGCTGTTCACCGCCTCAGCTGTCGCAGGCGTTGGCCGCTGGCTGCTCGGAATGGCCTGGGCGCCGGCCTTCGTGCTCGGAGCGGTGGTCTCTCCGCCCGATCCGGTCGCGCCCATGGCTGTGGCGCGGCGGCTGAAATTGCCCACGCGGCTGCTGACGATCCTTGAAGGCGAGGGCGTGGCAAACGACGCCACCGCGCTGATCCTGCTGAGCTTTGCCCTGGCAGCCGTGCGGCATGAAGGCGTCTCGCTGGTCGACTCCATCGCAAGCTTCGTCCTTATCGTCGTCGGCGAGCTGGCGTGGGGGTTGGCGGTGGGCTGGGCGACACTGCGCATCCGGCACGCCGCGCGCAGCCCTCAGGTCGAGATGGTGATCTCCCTGCTCACGCCGTTCGTGGCGTTCTGGCCGCCGCACATGCTCGGTGGTTCGGGGGTTCTAGCGGCCCTGGCCGGTGGGTTGCATGTCAGCTGGTTCGGACCGCGCTTCATCTCGCCGCCGACCCGCCTGCAAGGCTACTTCGTCTGGGGCCTGCTGACGCACGTGCTTGAAGGCGTGTTGTTCCTCCTGATGGGACTGCAGGCGCACACTCTCGTCGCCGGCCTTGGCGGGAAGGGCTGGACAACGCTCGCATTCGCCGGTGCGGCGGTGACCGTCGCGGTGATCGTGGTGCGATTTGTCTGGGTATTCCCTGCCACCTTCTTGCGACGCTGGCTGCGACCGGCCGCTCACCGGCGCGATCCGGAGCCCTCATGGCAAAGCGCCTTCGTCATCAGCTTCGCGGGAATACGGGGGGTCGTCTCGCTGATCGCCGCCCTGTCGATCCCCGTGGCCGTCTCGGGCCACCCCTTCCCAGGCCGGAACGTCATCCTCTTCGTCACCTTCTGCGTCATCATCGCGACCCTGGTCGGGCAGGGATCGCTGCTCCCGTTCGTCCTGAAGCGCCTTGGCATGGTGGCGGCAGGCGAGGCTGAGGACGCAAGCGCAAAGGCCCACGAGATTGCCGCCAGGGTCCTTGGCGTTGAGGCGGCGCTTGCCGAACTTGACGCCCTGGAACGGCAAGGGGCCCCGCCCTTCGCCGTGGCCGGCCTTCGCCGCCTGCATCAGGATCGCAGGACCGCCCTGCTGGCCACGGCCGACCCGTCCGTTACCGTAAGCCCGGTCGCTGAGGCCGGCGCCCTGCAGTCCCGACTCATCCTGGCCGAGCGCCGCAGGATCGCGGAGATCTACCGGCGCGGAGAGATTACCGACGAGGCGCGCCGGCGCGTGGAACGCGAACTGGACCTGGAGGACGCGCGCAACCGTCACGCCTTGGAGAGCGCCACCGGTGACAGTCTCGGCGACCCACAAGCCGAAGCGCGAATCGAGTGAACCTCGACCGCGCGTTGTCAGTCGGCGTCGAAGCGGCTGATCTCGAGACCCGACCCCACCGGAAGTAGCAGGCTGCGCATCTTTGGCTTGGCGCGAACAGCGCGCTCATAACGCTCCACGTCCTCTCCGCCGGGGCGGATCATGTTGTCCGCCACGACGATCGCGCCCGGATTGAGCTTTGGATAGAAGGCTTCGAGGCAGGGAACGTAGAGGTCCTTCCAAAGGTCGACGAGCACGAAGTCGAAGCCGCCCGGCAGGCTCTCGATAACCTCCACCGCGTCGCCCAAGCGGAAGTCCACATGCTCGCCGAGACCGGCCCGGGCCGACATCTCGCGGGCGTGCGACGACTTGTGAGGCGCCAGCTCGATGGTGGTGAGCCGCCCGCCGGTCGCGCGCGCCGCTTCGGCCAGCCAGATGCCCGAATAGCCGAATGACGTGCCCAACTCGAGGATGTTGGGCGACTTCAGGCTGCGCGCCAGGATGTTGATCAGCTGGCCCGACTCCGGTCCCACGGCCAGCAGCGCCTGGTCGCGCCAGTCCACTTCCCCCACGGGGACGTCACGTCTCCTGCCGGAATGCTCCTCGCGCATGCGCTCATGATAGATGTCGAGGACGGCGGTGATGGCGGGATCCATGGCCAAGCTCGTTTTAAATTCAGATATATCTAGATATGACTAAATCGTTTGCAGAGCAAGCTGGAAGTCTCACGTCCCTGCTCCATAGGCCGGGTCGCTACCCCCCGGGACAACGGGAGTTATTTAGATTTCGCGACAGTTTGAGGAGAGGAGGGACACGCGCCTTCGAGCTTGGCCAGCTCGTTGCGGACTGCACGCAGCAGGGCGTCCGAACGGTTGGGATCGGTAATCACGCGGGACACGGCGAGCGCTCCGATCATGGCGCTGACCGCCAACATCGCCTTGGGCTCGTCACCGTCCAGCGTCTCAGTCGCCCCCGCGATGAAGGCCTCCAGATGGGTTTCCATGGCGCGGCGGGACGCCTCGTCGGCCCGACCGACGTCGCAGACCAAGGCGGCCATGGCGCAGCCGCGATCGCGCGTGTCACGATGAGTCCGGCTGAGATAGCTGCGGACCATGTCGGCGAACTTGCACGGGTTTTTGCCGCCCTGGCTGCGGGCCCGGGACTCGCCGTCCGCCAGGGCCTGCCCCAACGCCTCGACCAGCAGGTCTGATCGAGACTCGAAGTGACCGTAGAAGCCCCCGTGCGTGAGGCCGACGCTCTTCATCAACGCACCGACGCTGATCGACTCCAGCCCCGTATCGCGCGCCTGCCGCGCCGCCTCCTCCAGGATCCGCGACCGGTTCTGCGCCTTCTCGGCCTGAGAATGTCCCATTGTCGCTCCTGCGCCGCTTGACCCTCTGGATTATACGCATCATCGTCCTGGATGACGATTGTCATCCAGGTTACTTGACCGCCGTGTGAACGGCGAAGGAAGGAGAGGCAGATGTCCGAGACCCTCGCCGTCGAAGGCCGGGTGCGCAGCGAGCGCCACGACCACATCCTGAAGATCGTCATCGACAATCCGGCCAAGAAGAACGCCTTCGTCCCCGCGATGATGGCGCAGCTCTCGGCGGCCCTGACCGAGCTCGACCGCGACCCCGACCTGCGGATTGGTGTAATCTGCGCCGAAGGCGACAACTTCACCGCCGGCCTGGACATGCCGAAGTTCTTCGGACCCGGAGCCACGCCGCCGCAGATCCCCGACGAGGCGATCGACCCCTTCGGCCTGCGTAACCAGTGCCGCAAACCGATCGTCACGGCTGTCCAGGGGATCTGCTTTACGATCGGGATTGAGATGATGCTGGCCGGCGACATCGGCGTGGCGGCGAGCGACACGCGCTTCTGCCAGATGGAGGCCAAGCGGGGGATCGCGCCGCTCGGCGGCGCCCACTTCCGCTACATCACCCGGGCGGGCTGGGGAAACGCCATGTACCACCTGATGCTCTGCGACGAGTTCGGGGCGGAGGAGGCCTACCGCATCGGGCTTATCCAGGAGGTGACGCCAGTCGGCCGGCAGGTGGAGCGAGCCATGGAGATCGCCCGCCTCATCGCCGCCAATGCGCCCCTCGGCGTCCAGGTGACCAAGGAAGCCGGGCGCCGGTTCATAGAGGCGGGGGAGCACGCGGCCGTCGAGGCCGTGCCGGCGATCCGCCAGCGCGTGATGGGAACCGCGGACGCCGCCGAAGGGATCAGATCCTTCGTCGAGCGTCGCGCAGCGGTGTTCCAGGGCCGATAGGCGACGTTTGGGGGATGAGGCATCGCTCGGGACTTGTCCCGCGAGCCGCCTCAGCGCAGCTTCCGCTCATGCGACCGACCCGCCGCGACCTTGCGCTTTCGGCGCCAGCCGCCCTGGCGGCCCTGGCGAGCTTCGAGCAGGCAGAGGCCGGAGCGCCCATGTACGGCCTGATCTCGCAGATCACCGCCGTGCCCGGCCGTCGCGAAGAACTGGCGCGGATCCTCCTCACCGCCTCGACGGGTATGCCGGGGTGTCTCTCCTACGTGGTCGCGGCGGACCCAGCGAAGGAGGACGCGCTGTGGATCACCGAGGTGTGGCGCGACCGCGCCAGCCATGCCGCTTCCTTGAGCCTGCCCCAGGTGCAGGCAGCCATGACGACGGGCCGGCCATTGATCGCCGGCTCCGTCAGTCATGTGGAGACGATCCCGCTGGGCGGCCGCGGCCTTTCGGCAGGGTGAGACCCCTCCGGCGCCCCTGCCTTCGGAACGCTTGCGCTGCTCAGTGAGCGCCACCGGGCTGGAGTAGCCGTCGGGGGAGCGGGAGGCGGCGCGCGCCCAGCCGGCGAAGACGTGGCTCGAGGCCATCGTTCTGCTCACGCCACTAAGATCAATGATACAGCGCATTTATCGCAAAAATATAACGGTATAATCTTGATGTACGGTATGTAGCATCTCAGACATACCTGGTGAATTTCATAAAATGGCCAAAAGCACGGTAATTGACTCACATTGTTTAACTTATTGCGCACTTGACCCTATGGCGTCACGAAGCCTAACCGCAAAGTATATCTGCCGACAAACCAAGTTCAACTCGGACTTGAGGCCGGCTGTACACTTATGGACGGGGGCATGGGCGGGAAATTCGGCGTCTTCCAACGCGCGCGGCTGTCGGTCGCGGCGGCGCTTGCTGTTAGCTGGAGCTCCGCCGCCTTCGCGCAGCAGGCGGCCGGCCCGGCCCAAGTAGACCCTCGCCTGAAACCCACGCAGGCTCCACCATCCATCGGCGCGCCGATCCACGTTCCAGTTCCGTCGCCACCGCCAGCGGCGCCCGCCGAGGAAGCGGTCCGCTTCACCCTCTCGAGCGTCGACTTCCAAGGCGGGACCGTACTGCCGCAGGACAGTCTCAAAGCCCTGGCCAAGCCTTACATCGGAAAACCGGTCGGCCTGGCGGAGGTCAACGAGCTGGCTGCACGGGTCACCGCATCCTATCGTGCGGCCGGCTACATCCTGACGCGGGCGGTCGTCCCGCCGCAGCGCTTCAGCGACGGCCGGCTCACGCTCCGCATCGTCGAAGGCTACATCGACCAGGTGCGCATCCAGGGCGATGCGGGCGGCGCCAAGCGCCTCCTGGAGGCCTATGGACGGCGCATTCAGGCGGCCAGACCGCTGACCCGCACAGTGCTGGAGCGTGAGCTGCTTCTGGCCAGCGACATCACGGGTCTGGGCGTGCGCAGCGTGCTGACGCCATCGGCCAGCGCCGTCGGCGCTGCGGACCTGACCTTGGTGGTTACGCCCAAGAAGGTGGACGCCAGCGTTGGTATCGACGACCGAGGGTCGCGCTATCTCGGTCCCACCCAGCTCATGGCCGGCGTCTTCGTCAACGACGCCTTCGGGACTGGAGGGCGGCTTGGTCTGAACGGGGTCGTGACGCCCGGCGATAGTCCGCCGAATCTGGCCTACGGGGCGATCAGCTATGATCAGCCGCTCGGGGCCAACGGCCTGCGCCTGTTCGCGACGGTCAGCGACACGATCACCCACCCAGGCCAGGAGCTCACCTCGCTGGACACCCTTGGCCGCGCGTTCAACGCCGAACTGACCCTGTCTTATCCCATCATCCGCTCACGCGACCTCAACCTGATGGTCAGCGGAGGCCTCGCCTACCGCAATGTGTACTCGAGCAATTCTGCGTCTTCGCCTCTGTTTGACGACCATGTACGCTCGGCCAACGTCGGTCTCTACGTCAACGCCCTGGATCCGGTCGGCGGCTACTCAACCCTGACGCTGAACCTGGTCCAGGGCCTGGATATATTGGGGGCGACGCAGCTCTCCTCCCCGAACAAGTCGCGCGCCGGCGCCTCCGGCGAGTACACGCGCCTGGATTTCGAGGTGACCCACCTGCAGCCGATCTACGGGCCGTTTGCCCTGCAGTTCGGCGCCAGCGGGCAGACCTCCTTCGGCGAGAGCCTCCTGGCCTCCGAACAGTATGCCCTGGGCGGCTATGCCTACGACCGCGCCTTCGATCCGGCCGAGGCCACCGGCGATGCGGGCCTGGCGGGCCGCGTGGAGGCGCAGTGGAACGCCGCGCGCCGCCTGGCCTTCCTGTCGCGCCTTCAGCCTTACGCTTTCTACGAAGGCGGTCAGATCTGGCAGATGCAGGCCGTCGCCGGCTCACCGGCGCAGGAGACGCTGGTGTCCACGGGCGTGGGCGCCCGCTTCACGCTGCTCGACCGGTTAAGTGCGGACATCGAGTGGGCCGCGCCGCTCGGACCGGATCTTCGCTTCACCGACAGCCGCCACGGACGCGTGTTCTTCTCGCTGACCGCAACCTTCTAGCCGCCGCGCCGGCGACGCTGGCGCGGATCCAATGACTGGGGCCTCGAGCCCCAAGGGGGAGATCATGGCCAAGACAGTCAAGCGGACCTCGCGCCGCCCTGGCGTTGCCGCCTTCAGGCGCCCTGCCGGCCTGCTCGGCGCGGCCTCGGCCCTGCTCGGCGCCGGCGCGACCTACGCGCTCCCTGCGGGCTCTCTGCCTCAGGGCGGGACGGTCGTGGGAGGATCGGCGAACATCTCGCAATCCGGGTCCACCCTCACGGTTAATCAGTCGTCCAATCGCTCGGTGATCGACTGGCGTAGCTTCAACATCGGCTCGGGCGCCCGGGTGGTGTTCGACGAGCCGAGTTCGAGCTCGATCGCCGTTAACCGCGTGAACGCTTCGACCAACCCGAGTCTGATCGAGGGGTCTCTGACCTCCAATGGACAGGTGTGGGTCCTCAACGCCAACGGCGTGCTGTTCGGCAAGACGGCGACCGTAAATGTGGCGGGCCTGCTGGCTTCAACGGCCAACATCGACCCGACGCGCTTCATGGCCGGCGACAACAGCCTGACGTTCACCGGTTCGGATCATGGCTTCGTGGCCAACGCCGGCGCGGTGACCATCGCCGATAACGGTCTGGCGGCCTTCGTCGCGCCCTCGGTTCGCAACAGCGGTGTGATCACCGCCAAGGTCGGCAAGGTCACCCTTGCGGCGGGGACCACCTTCACCCTGGATCTTGCCGGCGACGGCCTGGTCGAGCTCGGCCTTGGCGCCGGCAATGCGCTCGTCAATCAATCGGGCAAGATCATCGCCCCAGGCAGCGTGGTCACCCTGACGGCCAGGTCGGCCGGGCAGGTGGTGGACTCCGTGATCAACATGTCCGGCGTCATCTCCACCGCTTCGGTGAGCCAGGTCGGCGGCGAGATCATCCTGGACGGCGGCCAAGGCCAGGTGCAGGTGACCGGTACGGCCGACGCCTCCGGCACGTCCGGCGGCCGGATCGCGATCACCGGGCAGACGATCGACGTCGCCGCCAGCGCGGTGCTTCGCGCCGATGCGGGGACTGTGGGTGACGGCGGCTCGATCTCTGCGATCGCCGCAGGTCAAGGAACCTACGCCGGCCTCTATTCCGCGCGCGGCGGCGCCCACGGCGGCGATGGCGGCACGGTCGAGACTTCCGGTGGGAGCGTGACCATCGCCGAGGGGATCACCGTCGACACGCGCGCCCCGGCCGGCGCGACCGGCCTTTGGACTCTCGATCCGGCTGACCTGACGGTCGGCGACACCGGAACCGGAACGATCAGCGGCGGCGTCAACAGCGAAGACGAGACCATCAGCGCATCGACCGTCGTCACCGCCCTGGCCAGCACCAACGTCACCCTCCAGGCCACGAACTCGATCACCGTGAACTCGGCGATCAACGCTTCGGGCAACCCCACCGCCCACAATCTCACCCTGGCCGACGAGGGCGGCGGGAGCGGCCTGACGATCAACCTCAACGCCCCGATCATACTCGCCAATGGCGGGAGTCTTTCCGGTCAGGGCGCGACCATCAACGTCGGCTCCGGCGGCCTGATCCAGAACGGCGTGGACGCCGCCAGCTCCGGCGCGACCATCAACGTCGCGGCCGGGACCTACACCACCGCCCTGGACATCACGAAGAACGTTGACATCGTGGGGGCCGGCGTCGGCCAGACGATCCTCGAGCCGACCAGCCTCTTCAGCACCGGCGTCGGCCACAAGTACGACGCCAACGTGCGGACGGCGGTGTTCGTCAACGGCGCCAGCGACGTCAACATCAGCGGTTTGACGATCAACGCCAACGACCTCGGCGCCAACGCCGTGGTGTTCTGGAACAACGCCTCCGGCTCGCTCAGCAACGTGCTGATCGAGAACCCGATGGCGTTCGGCGGGCCGCAGACCGGCTTCGACCTGGCGGTGGACGCCACGACCGGCAATACCTCCAACCTGACGGTCACGAACGCGACTTTCGTCAACTGGAACAAGAACGCGATCGACGCCGTAACCGGCGACGGGGCGATGACCGGCGGCGGCAATATCAACCTGACGGTGACCGGCTCGACCTTCACCGGCCAGGGCGCCAACAACATCAACCCCCAGAACGGCATCCTGCTGTGGGAGCGCGGCGGCGGCACGATCAACGCCACGGTCGACAGCTCCAGCTTCTCGCAGATCGATTACGCCGGACCCGATCAGGCCACGGGCATCCTGATGTACGGCTCGCCCACCGGCTCGCTGACGGTGGAGAACTCCTCGTTCGACGGTAGCGTGCAGGACTACATCGCCCTGGACGGCGGCAGCCCGATCACGGTGAACGCCACTCAGAACAACACCTTCGCCGGGGTCAACGAAAACGGCGCGACCGCCGCCCAGCTGTTCGCGATCGAGAACCGACTGATCGACGCGACAGGCTATTCGACCACCGGGGCCAACGGCGTCATCAGCCTCCAGGCCGGCCAGATCTACGTCTCGGCGGCCAATGGGAACATCCAAGGCGCTGTCAACGCTGCGGCGAGCGGCGACACAGTCGACGTCCAGGCCGGGACTTACGACGCCGGCTTAGGGATCGCGATCAACACCGCTGGGGTAACCCTGGCCGGGCAGGCCGGCGCGGTGATCCAGGTCCCCAACAGCGCTCACGCGAACGGCTTTGATATCGACGCCAACAACGTCGCCATCAGCGGGTTCACCATCGAGGGCCCGGCGGTCGGACAGTCCTACCTGACCTACGCCTGGGGCTCCAACATCAGCCGCGGCGTCGCCGTGGGCAGCGGCGTCACGGGCTTCTCCATCACGAACAACTCGATCGAGGGCGTGCGCAACGGCATCCTGATCGACGGTCGCAACAGCACGGGAACAGTGTCGGGCAATGTGATCGACGGCACGAAGAGCGCGATCTCGGTTCAGTACACCGACGGTTCAGGCGTCGACATCGCCGGCAATAGCCAGGGCCAGTTCGGCAACGAGTGGGGCGAGATCCTGCACCTGAACGGCTTTTGGAACGGGACTGCTCTGGTCTCCGATCCGGGCGGCGCGGCGCCCTCCGCCGTGCAGCAGGCCCTGCTCGCCGACAGCGCGGCCAACAGTGGCTGGTCAGTGCAGGACGAAGCCTACGTTTCGTCCAACCGCACCAGCGTCACAGTGGCCACGAGCGGCTCGAACAGCAGCCAGGGGAGCGCGCTCAGTCCGTTGGCCACGATCCAGGCGGGCGTCTCCGCCGTGGTCTCGGGCGGTACGGTGTTCGTGGACAACGGGACGTACGTCATCCCCGCGGGCGCCTCGAACTACATCAATGTCGACAAGAGCCTGAGCCTGATCGGCCAGAGCGAGGACGGGGTGATCATCGACGCCCGCAACGCCTCGACCTACGGCCTGCGCGTAACCGCGGCCAGCGACGTGACCCTGAGCGATTTCACCCTGTGGGGCGCCGCGGCGGCGGACAGTTACGGCGTGAAGGTCGAAGGGACCAACGGCCTGACGATCACCGATGTGACCAGCCAGGGCGCCGGCAAAACGCAGTTCGACCTCAATGGCGTGATCAACGCAACGCTTGACGGCCTGACCGCCAACGGCGCGCCTGTCGGCGGCGGGGCGGACTCCCAGGGCAACGGGATCGCCTTCACCGACAGTCAGAACATCACCCTCACCAACTCCACGACGATGAACAATGGATGGGGCGGCCTGGCGCTGTATCAGGCCAATCTCCCGACCGGTTATCCCTACCAGGAGACCGGCATCACGGTCGCCGCCAGCAACAACTTCACCGAATCCAATCCGATCTACGCCGAGAACCAGTCCACGACGAACCAGTTCGGCACGCTGAACATCGCCGGCTTCAGCTACATCGTGCAGTCGCCGACCGACCCGTCGGACGTCTACACATGGTTTCAGCGTACCGCGCAAAACGCGATCGACCTCGCCGCCGCCGTCGGCCCGACTACGGCCTATGTCGAGGGCTACGGCAGCGGGGTGACGGGCGACAACGTCTTCACCGTGGGCTTCTCCTCGAGTGGCCAGGCCCTCTCAATCCAGGCCGCCGTCAATGGCGCATCGAGCCGCGCGATCATCAACATCGCCTCGGGAACCTACGCCCAGAGCGTGACGTCTGGCGTTCAGGCGACCTACAGCCTCGGCTCAGTCACGCTGACCGGCGGATTTACCCTCCAGCCGGGCGCCGCCGGCTCGGGCCTCTCTGGCCAGCTGACAGCCGGCTCGATCAACCTGGGCGCGCCGGTGACGCTGGTGGGCGACCTGACACTGGCTTCCTCCGGCGGCTCGATCGAGACCGGCGCAATCGACGCCAGCACGCCGGGCGGCCAGATGCTCACGGTCGACGGCGGCTCGGGCGCGATCAGCCTCGGCTCTCTCGGCGCGACGACCCAACTGGGCGCCGTCCAAATCTCGAGCGCCGCGACCCTCACGGGTGACGCCTACAATGCGGCGTCCCTCACCTTCGGCGGCGACGTGACCCTGACGGCGGCCTCCACCACCTTCAACACCACTCAGTCCGGCGTCGCAGGGAACATCACCGTGTCGGGCAGTCTGCTCGGCTCCAGCAACGGGGCGCAGAGCCTGATCGTGGCTGCGGGGTCCGGGATGGGAGGCGCCTCGGCCAACGGGGACATCTCGTTGCAGAACGTCGGCGCGGTGGGCCTCGCGCTCGGCGACCTGACCATCAGCGGCGACAACTTCGACGCGCAGACCGTGCGCATCGCCGGTAACTTCAACTCCACCCTCGTGGGCAACCAGGTCTTCTCCTCGCACACCCTGGACGCCGGCGGCTCGGTGACCAGCACCGTGGGGGGCGACGCCTCGGGGCCGATCAACGCCGGCCAGTCGGTGGACTTCAATGTCGCCGGCTCGCTGACCGGCGCCATCGCCGGCACGAACGTGTCGCTAACCGCCGGCACACTCAATCAGGCCACCGTCAACGCCACCGGAAGCGCCGACGTCAACGCCGGGGCCGTGACGGGCTCGACGGTTACGGCGGCCCAGAACGTGAGCCTGAACGCCAACACCCTGGCCCAGAGCACGGTCAACGCCAGTCAGTCGGTCAACGTCGATGTCACAGGCTCGCTGACGGGCGCCATCGCCGGCGCGAACGTCTCGCTGTCCGCCGGCACGCTCGACCAAGCCACGGTCAACGCTACCGGCAGCGCTGGCGTCAACGCCTCGACCGTGACGGGCTCGACGTTCACCGCCGCCCAGAACCTGAACCTGAAGGCCAATACCCTGGCGCAGAGCACCATCAACGCCAGCGAGGACGCCAGCGTCACGGCAGGCGCCGTGATTGGGTCCACGGTTACCGCATCGCAGAGCGTCAATCTGACCGCCAATCAGGTCGCCGGTTCGACCCTCGTCGCGCCGACCGTGACGGCCAGCGCGACCTCGTTCAACGGAACGGTGAGTGCGTCCAACGCCGCCACCGTCACCGGTGGCGATATCAGTGGGACGTTCAGCGGCGGGTCACTCAAGCTGGCGGCCACGGGCAGCGTGACCGGCACGATCGATGCTTCCACTCTCGATGTGCAAGCGCCCCAGGGCAATGTCACTGGCCAGTGGCAAAGCCTGGACTTGTCTTCCAGCGGCGGGGTGCTGGTGAACAGCCAGCCGGTGACGCTGGCCGCCTTCGGAGCCAACCCCGATCAGCTGATCGTCGAGAACTTCGTCCTGCCCGCCGGAACGACGGTGGCGCCCAGCGGTGGGCTCTTGCTGCCCCGAGGCGTGGTGATCAACCTACTGTCGCCGGCCAGCGCCGCCGGTCCGCCGAAATTGATCCAGGTGCAGACCGTGCAGGATCTGGGAACGCTGCTGTCGCAAGGCTACACGGCCATCGTCATCGACCTGTCGAGCGCCGCCCAGGCCAACAGCGGCCCGGGCGACGACAAATCCCAACAACTCAGTCTGCGGTAAGGCTCGCGGAGCTTCGGACCGGCCGTACTCCCGCCTCAGAACGCCCCCACAGCCCCGGCGAACACGACGGGGCTTGAGTAGCCGTCCGCGGAGCGCGAGGCGACGCCGAAGCTGAAGTCGTCGATGTTGACGCCCTTGAGGGCGAGGGTCGCGTCCGTCGTTCCGCGATGATCGGTCCACTGAGGGGCGGTCGTCTCGCGCCACCAGACCGTATAGCCAGCCGCGCCCGCAACCGGGGACCAGGTCACCGTCGTGTCGGCGGTGACGGCGCCGGCCAGCTTCACGTCAGACGGCGGCGCCGGGGCTCGCGCCAGCGCGGCCAGGGTCAGGGCGTTCAGCCGCGTTACGCGCGCCAGGTAGGGAAAATCGACGCCGGCGATGACGTCGCCGTAGGCAATCCCGTTCTCCGTACGCAGATCCTGGTGTTGGCGGGTGTAGTTCTCGTCCGCTTCGGTCACGCGCACGGCCGGATAGCCGGCGGCCTGCATCGGCGCCTGGTCGCCGCCTCGATGGAAGCGGTCCGCTCGCCAGATCTGTCGCACTGAGAAACCGGGAAGGTAGTCGGCGGCGATGGTCTGCATGTACCGGGAGATGTTGCGCGAGGGGGCGTCGTTCTCGCCTCCGCCCAGACGGCGGGCCTGGGCCATTTCCTTGGTTTCGTTGGCGCGCGTGCCTTCCGAGAACACCCGGACCTGGTTCTCGACCAACCGGCCGTCCAGACCATGGGTATTGCCGACAATATCGTTGTTGAGCACCGCCTCGACACGCCAGTGGTTGGCCTTGGCGTAGTCGGCCAGCACCTGCCCGCCGTAGAGGCCCTGTTCCTCTCCGGACAGAACCGCGTAGACGATTGTGGCAGGGAACCTGCGACACGATAGCACACGTGCGGATTCCATCACCGCGGCCACGCCCGAGGCGTCGTCATTGGCGCCCGGAGCCTCGCTGGTGGCGTTCATCACGTCCGTGACGCGGCTGTCGATGTGACCGCTGATGATCACCACCCGGTCCGGATCGCTGGTCCCCCGCTGGATGGCCAGCACGTCCTGGACGACCGAGGGCGTCGTGATACGCTCGCCGGTGACGGTGTTCTGAGGCGTCGCGACGGTCAGGGAGCCGCCGCAGCGCGCGCTGTCCTCGGAGAATTTCGAGGCCACCCAGCGCCGCGCCGCGCCGATTCCGCGGGTGGGTGAGGTGGTGTCAGAAAGCGTGTGGCGCGTGCCGAACGCCACGAGGCGCTCGATCGTCGTGCGCAGAGCGGCGGGATCGACTTGGCGGGCGATATCCTCCATTGCCGCTCTCGGCGCTGGCGGCGGCGGAGATTCGGGCGGCGATCCTGCAAGGGCGGGGGCGCCCGCTAGAAGGGCAAGGGCGACGAGGGCCGCTGGCATGAGAGGCAGTCTCCTTAAAGTCTGTCGGAACACGAGGTATTTTTGCCCCTGCGTTTCATGCGCCAAAGTTTGATTGCAAGCTTCGCCTTGGGGAAGCCAAACTCCGGCGTAGGAAGGCGCAGCGAAGCGAACCTTTGGCCCAGAAAAGGCGTTGCCACAAAATGAAGCGTCGCTTTCACCTCATCAACTTCAAGGACGTCGCGATGATCCCCCGCCACCGCCGAGCCGCGACCACCGCAGTCGCGCTCGTCTCCGCCCTGGCTTTGGCCGCCTGCGCCCACAAGCCCCCGCCGCCGGCTCCCACCGCGCCTCCGCCGCCACCGCCGCAGGCCGCCCCGCCTCAGGAAGCGCCGCCTCCGCCTCCGGTCGCCGAAGGTCCCACCGGTCCGATCCCCGGCTCCGTGCAGGACTTCGTGATCCACGCCGGCGACCGCGTTTATTTCGATCTGAACGAGTACAACGTGCGCGACGACGCGCGGGGAATCCTTGACGCGCAGGCGGCCTGGCTCCAGCGCTATCCCGACGTGCGGGTGCGCATCGAGGGCAATTGCGACGACCGCGGCACCGAGGAATACAACTTTGCGCTGGGCTCTCGCCGGGCCGCGGCCGTGAAGGACTATCTGGTGGCGCATGGCGTTTCGGCCGCGCGCATCGATACGGTCTCCTATGGCAAGGAGCACCCGATCTCGATCGGCAACACCGAGGATGACTATGCGAAGAACCGCAACGCCCACACCAACATCACCTCGGGCGCGCGCTCCTGACGTTCTGACTGCGGCGAGGCGGCGTACGCGCCGCCTCGCCTGCGGGTTCGGGGCGCTGGTCCTCCTGGGCGGAATGGTCCAGCAGGCGGCGGCCCAGGTCTCGCTGGACGAACCGCCGCTCGGCGAGAACGACGCCAAGCGCCTCGATCGCATCGAGAAGGCGGTGCGCGAGTTGCGTGCGATCGTCTTCCAGGGCCGTGAAACGGGCCAACCGGTGATGGTCCAGCCGGCCGACACCGAGAGTCAGATCAACCAGCAGTCGGACAAGCTGAACGACATCAACCAGACCCTCGCCAAGCTCAACGGCGAGCTGGATGTGATCCGTCACGACGTTGACCAGACGCACCACGACCTCGACGACCTGAGGAGCCAGAACTCGGCCCTGAAGGAAGAGGTCGATGGCCTGCAGAAGACCGTCCAGGCCATGCAGCCGCCTCCGCCGCCCCCGCCAGGCGCAGCAGCGCCTGCCGGCGCTCCCGGCGGCGCGCCCCCCGTGGAGCCGCCATCGACGGCGGCGCTCGATCCGGCGGGGCAGTTCTCAGCCGCCCGGGCCGCATTTGCCCAGGGGGACATGGCCAACGCCGAGGCGGGATTCCAGGCCTACCTGGCCGTCGCAGGCGACGGACCGCGCGCTCCCGAGGCGCGCTATTACCTGGCCCGCACCCTGATCTCCCGAAAGGACTGGGCGGAAGCGGCCACGGCGGACATCGGCGCGATCCGCGGCTGGCCCCACACGGCCTGGGCGCCAGAAGCCGTGCTGGACCTCTCTCGTTCTCTCGTGGCCATGGGCAAGAACCAGGACGCCTGCGAGACCCTCGGCGAACTTTCCCGGCGCTATCCGGGCGCCCCTGCAGGAGTGCTGCGGGACGCAAGGCGCATGCGCGAAGACGCCAAGTGCGAGTGACGGACGGCTAGGCGATGTTCGCTGCGGCGCGCGCTGTCCTGGACCGCCGCCTGGCCCGCGACGTCGACTGGCCGGTTCTCGTAGCCTGTTCGGGCGGCGGCGATTCAATCGCCTTGCTGCTGATGGCCCGCGCCTGGGCGGCTGAGGCCGGCCGGACCCTCATCGTCGTCACTGTCGACCACGGCCTGCAGCCGCAGTCGGCCGACTGGGCCGGGGCGGTGGCGCGTCGCTGCGCCGCGGCCGGCGAGACACACCTGACGCTGCGATGGGAGGGTCAGCGACCGACGCGGGGGGTGAGCGCGGCCGCCCGCGAGGCGCGCCACCGTCTGTTGGCCCAGGCCGCCCGAGAGGCGGGCGCCCGTGTCGTGTTGGTCGGTCACACGGCTGACGACGTCCTGGAAGCCCGGCTGATGCGCATGTCGGGCTCGACTGTTCCCTCGCCGCGTGAGTGGTCCCCCTCTCCCGCCTGGCCCGAAGGTCGCGGAGTCTTCCTCCTGCGCCCCTTGCTGAGCCTGGGTCGCCGCGAGATCCGGCAGGCTCTCGCCGGCCTCGGCGAGAGCTGGATCGAAGATCCCGCCAACGACAATCCGCTCAGCCTGCGCGCGCGCGTCCGCCGGGCGATCGCCGAAGGGGTTACGGCTGCGCCGGAATCCGAGCTTCCCGACCCGGGGCGAACGCCGTTCGACGCGGGCGCCGGCGGCGAACTGGTCGCCCTCCGCTCAGCCCTCGCGCAAGCTCCCCTCGCCGTCAGCCGCGCCTGGCTGGGCGCGGCGTTGGTATGCGCGGCCGGCGGGCGACGCCCGCCGCGTGGCCCAGCTCTGGACCGGCTGCAGGGCCTTGTGCGGAATGGAGAGGACGTCGCAGCGACACTCGCCGGAGCGCGGATCGCCTGCGAAAACGGACACGTGATCATCGCCCGCGAGGGCGCCGACACGCGGGCGGGCCGGCCACCGGTCTTGGCCCTGCCCCCGGGCGTATCGGTCGTGTGGGACGGGCGCTTCGAGGTCGTCGCGCATGAGCCGGACCTGAAGATCCGGCCGCTGGCCGGGGCGATGTCGAGGCTTGCGCCGGCTGACCGTCAGACGGTCCTAGAGGCCCATCCGCTTGCGCGGCCGGCCATGCCGCTGGTCGAGCGGAGCAATGGATCGGTCTTCCTGCCGGGACCGGGCGCCGATGTCGAGGCGCAGCCGCTGATCATGTCGCGGCTGAAAGCGGCATCTGGCGTGATAGATCATGAAACGGCCATCGTCGCGTGGCGAACTCGCCCCCAACAACCTAAATTCGCGGCGTGAACGGGAAGAGGCCGGCCGATGAACCTTCGTAACCTGGCGATATGGGGCGTGATCGTTCTCGCCCTGGTCGCCGTCTTCAGCATTATGAACAGCGGCTCGCATGGCGGAAATTCGCATCAGGTCGCCTATTCTGATCTGCTGAACCGGGTCGACAGCGGCGACATCCGGGCGGTCAAGATCCATGGCCAGACGATAGATGCGCGCGACCGCCAGGGCGCGACGCTCACCGCCACGGGCCCCCTGGACACCGAAGACCTGCAGCGGCGGCTCGAGGCGCACGGCGCCAGCTTTGAATTCGAGTCCCCCAATGGCGGCGTGCTTCCCACGATCCTGATCAACATGCTGCCGATCCTGCTGCTGATCGCCGTGTGGATTTTCTTCATGCGGCAGATGCAGGGCGGCGCGCGCGGCGCCATGGGCTTTGGCAAGTCCAAGGCCAGGCTGCTCACTGAGAACAAGAACCGCGTGACTTTCGACGACGTGGCCGGCGTGGATGAGGCCAAGGAAGACCTCACGGAAATCGTCGACTTCCTCAAGGATCCGGCCAAGTTCCAGCGCCTGGGCGGCAAGATCCCCAAGGGCGCCCTGATGATCGGCCCGCCCGGCACCGGTAAGACCCTTCTGGGCCGCGCCGTCGCCGGCGAGGCGGGCGTTCCTTTCTTCTACATCTCAGGCTCGGACTTCGTTGAGATGTTCGTGGGCGTCGGCGCCAGCCGCGTGCGCGACATGTTCGAGCAGGCGAAGAAGAACGCACCCTGCATCATCTTCATCGACGAGATCGACGCCGTCGGCCGTCACCGTGGCGCAGGCCTGGGCGGCGGCAATGACGAGCGCGAGCAGACCCTCAACCAGCTCCTGGTGGAGATGGACGGGTTCGATCCGAACGAGAGCATCATCGTCATCGCCTCGACCAACCGTCCCGACGTGCTCGACCCGGCCCTGCTGCGTCCCGGCCGTTTCGACCGCCAGGTCGTCGTGCCGAACCCCGACGTGAACGGCCGCGAGAAGATCCTGCGCGTGCACATGCGCAATGTGCCGCTCTCCTCGGACGTCGACGTGCGGGTGATCGCGCGCGGCACGCCGGGCTTCTCCGGCGCCGACCTCGCCAACCTCGTCAACGAAGCCGCCTTGATGGCCGCCCGCCGCAACCGGCGCATGGTCATGCAGCGCGATTTCGAGGACGCCAAGGACAAGGTCATGATGGGCGCCGAGCGCAAGTCCATGGTGATGAGCAACGAAGAGAAGAAGAAGACCGCCTATCACGAGGGTGGCCACGCCCTGGTCACGATCTCGGTCCCGGCGGCCGATCCGGTGCACAAGGCTACCATCATCCCGCGCGGCCTGGCCCTGGGCATGGTGGTTCAGCTGCCCGAAGGCGACCGCCACTCGATGGACTACGAACAGATGACCTCGCGCCTTGCCATCATGATGGGGGGCCGCGTGGCCGAGGAGCTCATCTTCGGCAAGCACAAGATCACGTCCGGCGCGTCCAGCGACATCCAGGCCGCCACGTCCCTGGCGCGCAACATGGTCACCCGCTGGGGTTTCTCGGACGAGCTCGGCACGGTCTGCTACGGCGACAACCAGGAAGAGGTGTTCCTCGGCCACTCGGTGGCGCGCACGCAGAATGTCTCAGAGGACACGGCCCAGAAGATCGACCGGGAAGTGCGCCGCCTGGTCCAGGGCGGCCTCGACGAGGCGCGGCGGATCCTCACCGAGCGGATGGAGGACCTGCACACCCTGGCCAAGGCCCTGCTCGAATACGAGACCCTGACCGGCGACGAGATCCAGAACGTGATCAAGGGCGTAGCGCCCAACCGCGACGAGCCCGAGCAACGCGCTGCGACCCCGCCGCGTGTGTCGGTTCCCCTGGCCCCGCGCCCGGATCCCGAACTGGCGTAGGGTCAACAACCGCGATCTTCGCCCGATCTTGCGACCGCGCTCTCCCTCCCCTTCATGGGGAGGGTGGATCGTCGCCGCAGGCGGCGAGACGGGTGGGGAACGGGGCGCCAACCAGCTTGGAACAGGATCACTCTGTCGGCGCCCGAGCGGCGGCTTTCCCCCTCCGTCCACGGCTTCGCCGCGTCCACCTCCCCCATGAAGGGGGAGGAGAGCGCTGGAGCGCCTGATGCGCCCCAGGGTGATGGGCATCCTCAATTTGACGCCCGACAGCTTCTCCGACGGCGGCAGGATTGAGAGCCTCGAGGCTGCGCTCAGGCGCGCGCACGAATTGGTCGCCCAAGGGGCTGACGTCCTGGATGTGGGCGGTGAGTCGACGCGGCCGCGCGCCGAACCGGTGGACGAAATTCTGGAGATCGCCCGGGTGGTCCCGGTTATTCGCGCGGTCCAGGCGGAACTCGATATCCCGATCTCCATCGACACGATGAAGCCGGCGGTGGCGGAAGCGGCCATGGCGGCGGGCGCCTGGATGTGGAACGACATCACCGCGCTGGGCTTTGCGCCCGACAGCCTTGCGACAGCGGCCAAGCTGGGCTGTGAGGTCGTCCTG
>DASXGR010000082.1:0-17365 GCA_036488935.1 Caulobacteraceae bacterium
GCCGATGCAGGCCCAGGGCCACGTCCAGCTTGCCTTGCGCATCCTCGCCGCCGGCCAAAACCCTCAGGCCGCGGCGGACGCCCCGCGCTGGCGGCTGACCGGCGGCCTTGGCCTCGCGGTCGAACCGGAGATGGATGAGCAAACCGTCGCTACGCTTCGGCGGCTGGGCCACGAGGTGACGCTCGAGAGCGACAAGGAAGCGTTCAACTTCGGCGGCGCGCAGATCGTGCTGAAGACGGACGCCGGTTACGTCGCCGGTTCGGACCCGCGGAAGGATGGGCTGGCGATCGGGCTGTAGGGGCTGTCGCCAAACGCATCTCGGTCCGCCGGCGTCCGAGGCTGTGAACTATCCGCACGCTCGCCCCCTAAAACTCGTCATGGCCGGCCTCCGCGCCGGCCACCCATCGATCGGCTGTGCGGGCGCTCGCATTGACCGCGCCGGGCGGCGCGGTCACGGCGCGTCGAACGGCCCAGTCGTTCCATCCGTCTTGGCCGCGCCGCCCGGCGCGGCCACCGCGAAGTGCTCGCCAGTCGATCCATGCGTCGCCGGCACGGAGGCCGGCGATGACGGATTTTAGGGGGCAAGCGAGGGTAATTTCACAGGCTTTCCCGCCGGCGGACCGAAGGAAGCCCCCCTCAGAACGGCTTGTCGCCGGCGATCGTCGCGCGCCAGCCGGAGCGGGTGTGGGGGAAGTAGTCCCAGGTGGCCATGTGCTGGGTGCAGCGGTTGTCCCAGAACGCGACGGAATGGGGGCGCCACTTGAAGCGAACCTGGAAGTTGGGGTTGGCGCAGTGGCGGTAGAGGAAGCGCAGGACCGCGTCGCTCTCCTCGCTCGGCAGCTCGACGATGCGCAGGACGTAGGAGCCGTTGACGAAGATCCCCTTGCGCCCGCTCACGGGGTGGGTGCGGATCACCGGATGGACGTTGCAGGGATAGCGGCGGTCGACGTCCGGGAAGAGGGGTCGATAGACGTGGTCGGCGTCGTGTGTCGCCGTCAGCCCCTCGAGATAGGTTTTCATGCGCTCCGAGAGGGCGTCGTAGGCGGCGTACATGCTCGAAAAGAGGGTGTCGCCGCCAACGGGCGGGACGGTGTGCAGGTAGAGGATGCTACCCAGTGGCGGCGCTTCGTCGCAGGTGAGGTCGGAGTGCCAGTCCTCCCCGGCGATGAACTTGGAGTCCTTGTCGGCGTGGATCGCCACCAGCTCGGGATGGTCCGGCAGGCCCGAAACCGCCGAGTGGATCGCCAGCTCGCCGAAGGATCGGCCCAGGGCGCTGAGGTGCGCCGGCTCCATCGGCTGGTCGCGGAAGAAGATCACCTGATGGTCGACGAGGGCGCGGCCGATCTCGGCCACCTGATGGTTGGTGAGGCTGCGCAGGTCGACGCCGCCGATCTCTGCGCCGATCCGTGCGGTGAGCGGGGTCACTTCGATTGCGTCATAGGCCATGGCGCGTCTCCCTGTCCGGCGTGACCGGCGACGCAGGGGGGCCTAGCATTATCGCAGGCGACGGCGCGAGACGGCGCTTTCGCATCGGAGATCCACAGCTGCTCCAGACGCCAACGCAACCCGAGGCCGGCGCTGCCGGGACCGCGCGCGAGTCCCGCGCCTGGCGGTTCTCCACCCGGGACTTGCCGCACGAACAGGCCGGCGAGGCCTGGCGCGAGGTGATGGCGCGCCTGCGCCTGCCGCTGCCCGAGACGCCGGCGGCGGAGCCCTTCGAAGGCTCGGTCGCTTGCCTGGTCTCTCCGCTCGGCATGGATTTTGCGGTCATGTCCGCGACGCCGCAGGAGATCTCTGGGCGCAACCCCAACCAGCCGGCGGCGGTCTGGCTGGTGGTCCTGCTGGAGGGGGAGGCCACCTTTGTCGACGGCGCCAAGGTCACGACGCTGAGCGTCGGCGACATCGTCTACGGACCCACAGGCATGGAGGCCGCGCTGCGGCTTTCCACGCCCTTCCGGCTGCTGTTCATCAGCGCGCCGCGCGTGGCCCTGGACCACCGGCTGGTGGCGCCCCTGTCACTCAGACTCGGCCGGTTCGGCGGGGCGTCGGGCCTCGGCCACGTCTTCTCGGGACTGCTGAAGGCGACGGCGGAAGCCCTGCCCGACCTCACGTCCGAGAAGCTTCGGCCGGTGGAGCTGGCTCTCACGGAGTTCCTGGTGGCCAATCTCGCGGCGGAGGATTCTCCGGCCTCGATCGGCGGGGCGGAGGCGGCGCGGGCGGCGCACTTTCACCGTGTCTGCCAGACGATCGAGACCCTGCTGCCCGAGCCGGACCTCAGCCTGGAGACGGTCGCCGCAGCTGACGGGATTTCCCCGCGCTCGCTGCAGAAGCTGTTCGCCGCTGCGGGCCTGAGCTTCTCCGGCTATCTGCGGACCCGTCGCCTGGAGCGCTGCCGCCTCGATCTGTCGAGCCCCATCAGCGCCAGCCTGTCGATCTCCGAGATCTGCTTCCGCTGGGGCTTCAACGGCTCAGCCCATTTCAGCCGCGCCTTCAAGGAGCAGTACGGCGTCTCCCCGCGCGACTTCCGCAAGGCAAGCCTGGGGATTGGGGAGGAACCCTGACGCCGACCGCCCGAGGTGTGACCTTCCCCCTCGGTCTGCGGCCTCGCGAAGATGAACAGGGGCGGGAGATCTCTCCCGCCCCGGTTCATGACTGGACGAGGGCCAGGTCGACCTCGACCGGGGTCGCGCCGGTCCGGCGCAGGGCGCCCGGCCGGATCGAGTATCGCCGCAGGAGGGCACGGCTGAGGGCCGCCTCGGACCGGTAGCCGACGTCGGCGGCGATTTTGCCCAGCGGCTCGCCAGTCTGGGCGATGCGGTGGCGGGCGATGCCGAGGCGGACCTCGGTCAGGAAGGCCAGGGGCGGCAGGCCGCTCAGCTTCTTGAAGGTGCGCACGAGGGTGGCGCGGGACACGGCCGCGGCGGCGGCGAGCGCGTCGAGCGACCAGTCCTTGGCCGGATCCTCCATCATGGCGGCCGTGGCTCGGGCGGTCTCGCGCGCAGTCAAGAGGGTCAAGAGGCCCTCGGCCGGCCGGTCGGTGTCGAGGTACTGGCGCAGCAGCATCACCAAAAGGGCGCTGGCCAGGTCGCGGGCGACGGCCGCAGCGCCCGGTTTGTCGTCGACGAGCTCGCGGCGCATCAGGGCCACGAGCCGGCTGCAGGCGTCGTCGCCGAGCTTCAGCACGATGGCGGGCGGCAGGGCTCGCAGCAGCAGATTCTCGTTGGCGCTCTCCAGGTGCAGCCGGCCGCAGATCAACTCGGTCTCCACCACGTCCCCGGTCTGCTTGATGCGAATGGACTGGCTGTGATGGATGGCGATCGGCTGGCCGGCCTCGCGCCCGGCGCCGCCGTAAACAACGTGGCCGTCGCCGTGGGGCAGGAGCAGGACATCGCCGGCCTCGAGCGCGACCGGCGGCTGGTCGGGGCGCTCGACCTGGCATGTTCCCTTCGTGACGACGTGGAAGGCCGCCCAGCCTTGCGTCTCCGGGTCATGCGGGGAGCGCCAATCGCCGCCGAACTGGCAAAGGTCCTGCAGCTCGGGACGTACGCGCAGTATAGGAGCGATCGCCGTCAGGGGGTCGCGCGCGCCGGACATATGGGTTCCATCGATTGATCCGCGCGGTCATGACTCAGCGTCGCGCGGACATCAACAGCCGCAGCCTTCCGCGCCATCTTCGGGGCCTCAAACACGGAGGTGCTGTGATGCACATGATGGACTGGAACGGTTATCGCGGCCAGGTGGCGGCCGGCGTCGGCGAGGTGGGCAAGCTGAGCCCGGATACAGTGAAGGGATATGTCCAGCTGAGCGGCGCGGGGGCTAAGACGGGCCTATTCGACATCAAGACCCGCGAGCTGATCGCCCTGGCGGTCGCGGTCACCCTGCGGTGCGACGGCTGTATCGCCACCCACACGGCCGGAGCTCTGAAGGCGGGCGCCACCAGGGAAGAACTGGCCGAGGTCCTTGGCGTGGCCATCTCGGTCAACGCTGGGGCGGCCCTGGTCTACGCCACCCGCACCCTGGACGCCTTTGCGGCGGCCAGCGAAGGCTGAGGGAGGATGTGATGAGCAAGCTCTACACCCAGGCCCTCAACGCCCTCGCCGATCGGCGCGCCGAGGACGTCGGCGTCGCGGCGATGAAGATCGCCATCGCCATCGTCTTCCTGTGGATCGGGTTCCTGAAATTCCAGCCCTACGAGGCGGACAGCATCACAGTGTTCGTGGCCAACAGCCCGTTCATGAGCTTCTTCTACAACCACCCGCATGAGTATGCGCAGCACCTGACCAGGGAAGGCGTGCTGATCCCGGCGCAACGGGCATGGCAGACCGCCAACAACACTTACGGATTCTCCAGGGGTCTCGGCACGCTCGAGATGGCCATCGGCTTCACCACCCTGGCTGGTCTGGTTTCGCGGAGGGTCGGGATGGTCGGGGCGGTCCTGTCGTTCCTGACCCCGTTCGTCACCCTGTCCTTCCTGATCACGACGCCCGAGGCCTGGGTCTCGGCGCTCGGCGACGCCCAGCACGGCTTCCCCTATCTGTCGGGCGCAGGCCGCCTGGTCATCAAGGACGTCTGCATCCTCGCCGGAGCATGGCTCATCATGGTCGACACGGCCCGCAAGCTGCGGACCGACAACCTGATCCACAACCTCGTCCAGGATGCGGCGCGCAACCCGGTCCCCCGGGCGGCCTGAGGCGTCTCCCGGTCGCGTTGTCTTCTTCCTCCAGGACAACGCGACCGGACATGCCTGGACCGAACCCACGCCGCATGTCGCCCGATCGACTCATCCGCTTGGGGGGCGGGACGGATGGGGAAGGGCGGCCGTGATGCGGTTGGGCCTAGTCCCGCACTGACTCGAAAGTGGTTCGCACAGAGCGGCCCTGGGCCAGCAGCCAGCTCTGGTCGGAGCCGCAGACGAAGACGCTGATTCCCAGTTCCGCGAGCGGCGCGATCTCCTGCGGCGAGCCAACGAAGATCCCGACGGGGCGTTGCGCGCGGCGTCCTGCCTCGGCAGTGGCGCGCACCGCGTCGACGACCTTGGGATCCGCCTGGGACTCCACCCCCAGCGACAGCGCGAGGTCGGCGCGGCCGAGGAAGAGGCAGTCGATCTCGTCCACGGCGGCGATCTCGTCCAGGCGCGGCAGGGCCGCGGCGTCCTCGATCTGGCACCAGAGGTTTGTGTCTCGATCGGCGGCCTGGCGATAGGCGCGCGCGTCGGGAGCGCCATAGCCGCCCGCTCGCGTCGAAGGCGAAAACCCCCGCTTGCCACGATCGAAGCGGGACGCCGCGGCCAGGGAGCGCGCGGCGCCGGCGCTGTCCACGTGCGGTGCGACGATGCCGGAAAAGCCCATGTCGAGCGCCTGGCTGACGAAGCTGGCGTCCAGTCCGGCGGGCCGGATCAGCAGTGGCAGGCCGCACGCGCGTCCCGCGAGGGCCATGCGGTCGAGGGTCAGCAGGTCGAAGGGCGCGTGTTCGGCGTCGACCACTGCGAAGTCCAGCCCGGCGCGGGCGACCAGCTCCACGATCTGATGCGAGGCGGTCTTGATGAACACGCCGATCACCGGCCGTCCGGATCTCACCTGTTCGCGCAACGCCATTGCACCCTCCGATCGCCGATTGGAGGCCCGCGCTAGGGGCCTGAGCGGCGGCCGTCAACAATCGGCAAAACGCGATCCGAACGGCTTGACACCGCGCCCTGCGACGTGGACCATTCCGTTATCCGAACCTCTGTTTCACTCAGCGGAACAACCAGTTGGCGCTCATGAGCCTCGCCGAGGCCTTGCCTGCACCCGCACCGTCGGACCTCGAGTCCGTCGACCTCGTGCTTCGACTGCTCGAGCTGCTGGCGGACGCGCGGCAGCCCAAGGGCGTGACCGAGGTGGCGCGGGCCTTGGGGATTTCGAAGGCGCGCGCGCACCGGCACCTTCGGGCCCTGGTCCAGCGCGGCTACGCGACTCAGGACTCACGCTCCGACGGCTATGAAGTCGGCATCCGCGTGCTGACCCTGGGCGAGCAGGCGCGCGAACGTTTCGACGTCATCCGCGCCATCCGCCCCGTCATGGCGCAGCTGCGCGAGGCGAGCGGCATGGCCGTCACCGCCTCCGCCATCGTCGGAGACGAGGTGATCGTGCTGGAGATGATCCAGGGCGCGAGCGTGATCGATTTTGGCGTGCGGCCCGGCTCGCGGTTGGACCTGCACGCCTCGGCCCACGGCCTGACCGCCCTGGCTTTCGGACCGCCCCACCTCCTGGACGTGGCGTTGAACCGCCCCCTTCGCCGCTGGACGACGCACACTCTCACCGAACCGGACGCGGTCCGCCGGGCGGTGGAGCAGGTTCGGCTCCAGGGCTGGGCCACCGCCGTCGACGCCGTGCAGATCGGCGTCAACGCCCTTGCCGCGCCAGTCCTCGACCACCGCAACGTCTCGCGCGGAGCCGTCGCTCTGGTGGGCGCGAGCCAGTTCATCCCGGCCGAGCCTTCGGCCACCCAGATTGATCTTGTCACCACCGCCGCCGCGCAAGCCTCGCGCAGTCTCGGATTTCAGAGGGTCTAGCCGACAGTGTCTCTTTCGCTTGCCGTCGACATCGGCGGAACCTTCACCGACGCCGTCCTGCGGTCCTCCGACGGCTCCGTCGTGGTGGACAAGACCCTGACCACCCACGGCGATCTGCTGGAAGGCTTCTTCCGCGCCGCCGATCTCGTGCTGAAGAAGGCTGGCGCCCAGCCCTCGGCAGTCGACGGGGTGGTCGTGCACGCCACTACCGTGGTCACCAACGCCCTGATCGAGCGCAAGGGGCAGACCACAGCCCTGATCATCACCCGCGGCTTTCGCGACGTGCTCTCGATCCGCAACGAGCACCGCTACGAGATGTATGATCCGCAGATCGAGTTCGCCGATCCGCTGATCCCGCGCGAACTGACCTTCGAGGTGGACGAGCGGGTCCTCGCCGACGGCCAGGTGCTGCAGACGGTGAATCCGCAACAGATCCGCGAGCTGGCCGCGAAGCTGAAGGCCGAGGGCGTGGTCGCCGCGGCGATCTGCCTGATCAACGCCTTCCGCAACGGCGCCAACGAGCAGGCCATCGCCCAGGTGCTGCGCGAGGAAGCGCCGGAGATCTATCTCTCCCTGTCCTCCACCGTGGCGCCGCAGATCCGCGAATATCCCCGGGCGTCCACCACCGCGATCAACGCCTACACCACCCCGATTACCGAGCCGTACCTGAAGGGCCTGAAGATCGGCCTGGAGAAGGCGGGCGTCGCCAACCAGCCGCTGATCATGCTGTCCAGCGGCGGGGTGATCGGCGCCGATGTCGCCGGTCGCAATCCAGTGCGGATGATCGAGAGCGGCCCTGCCGCCGGCGCCCTGGCGGCGGCCTATTTCGCAGAGCGCCTGGGCCTCGATCGCCTGATGTCGTTCGACATGGGCGGCACCACGGCCAAGGCCTGCCTGATCGAGAACCGCCGGCCCCTGGTGACAGGGACGCTGGAGGTCGACCGCAAGTACCGCTTCGCCGAAGGCAGTGGCATGCCACTGACCATCCCCTCGATCGACATGATCGAGATCGGTGCGGGCGGCGGCAGCATCGCCTCGGTGGACAATCTGGGCCTGCTCAAGGTCGGCCCGCGCAGCGCCGGCTCCGAACCCGGCCCGGCCTGCTACGGTCGCGGCGGCCTGGATCCCACGGTGACCGACGCGGACCTGGTCCTCGGCTTCCTCGACCCCGACAACTTCCTGGGCGGCGACATGCGCCTGGATAAGCCGGCGGCGGACGCGGCGGTCGATCGCCTGGCCGAGCGCCTGGGGACCAGCCGGGCGGCCACAGCCGCGGGCATCTTCCGCATCGTGGCCGAGGCCATGGCTGGCGCGACCCGCGCGCACGCCACGGACCGAGGGGTGGATCACCGCGGCCTGCCGCTGTTGGCCTTCGGCGGCGCCGGACCGGTGCACGCCTGCGCGGTGGGTGAGCTGTTGCAGAGCACGGCGGTGATCTTCCCGCCGCAGGCGAGCGTTCTGTCCGCCTTCGGATCGCTGGTCACGCCAGTGCGTCTGGACCTGGTGCGCAGCGCGCTCTCGAGGCTCGGCAACCTGGATTGGGAACAGGTCGACGGGCTGCTGGGCGAGATGACCGCCGAGGGGATCGAGGGCCTCACCGACGCCGGCGTCGCAGAGGACAAGATCGTCTGGGTCGTGGGCGCCGACCTGCGCTACGCCGGCCAGCAGAACGAGGTCGGCATCTCGTTTGAAGAAGATCCCCGCCGCCATCGTGATCCGGAGCGGATCCACAAAGCGTTCGAGGCGGCCTATTTCGCCCAGTACGGGGTCAACCCCTCACACGTGCCGGTGGAGGTGGTGAGCTGGCGCCTGACCGCGCGCGGACCAGACAATGTCGTCCACGCCGCTCCCGCCCGCAGTGGCGAGCCGGCCCCGGCCAAGGGCGAGCGCGAGGTCTCGATCTGGGCCGCCGCCGGCAAGGCGAAGCTGTATGACCGCAACGCCCTGGCCGCCGGCCAGGCCATCCAGGGACCGGCCCTGATCGAAGAACGGGAGACCACCGTCGTCCTGCCCCCGGGCTGGACCGGGGTCATGGACACGATGGGCTGCATCACCGCGACGAGGACTGCCTGATGTTGGACGGAATCGAACTCGAGATCCTCTGGTCGAACCTGATCAGCATCGTCAGCGAGCAGGCCAAGGCGCTGCAGCGCATCGCCTTCAGCCCGGTCGTGCGCGAGGCGGGCGACCTCGCCAGCGGCCTGTTCGACGCCCGCGGCCGCATGGTGGCCCAGGCCAACACCGGCACGCCCGGCCACATCAACTCTCTGGCCGCGGCCGGGGAGACCCTGGCCAAGCTGTTCAAGGACAAGCTGGTCCCCGGCGACATCGTGATCACCAATGATCCGTGGATGTCGGCGGGCCACTTCTTCGACATCACCGTGCTGTGCCCGATCTTCCGCGGGGAGCGCCTGCTCGGCTTCATCGGCTCGACGATCCACCACACGGACATCAGCGGCTACGGCATCGGCGCGGGAGCCCGTGATATCCACGAAGAGGGCCTGTGGATCCCGCCGCTGAAGTTCTACGAGGCGGGCAAGCCGAACGAGACGCTGCACGCCATGATCCGGCGAAACGTGCGCACGCCCGATGAGGTGTTCGGCGACCTCTCGGCCCAGGTCTCAAGCGGCCGCGCGGGTGGCGAACGGCTGAACGCCCTGTGCGAGCGCAATGGCCTGGAAGACATCGAAGAGCTGGCCGACGAGATCATCAGCCGCTCCGAGAAGGCCACGCGTGACGCCATCCGCGCCCTGCCCTCTGGCGTCTGGCACGGCGAGAGCCGCTTCGACGTTCCCGGCGGCGACGTGATCACCCTCAAGACCGCCGTCCACATCGACAACCAGGCGGGCGAGGTGACCATCGACTTCGAGGGCAGCTCGGGGCCGAGCCCGATGGGCATCAACGTGGTGATGAACTACACCCACGCCTATTCGACCTTCGCCGTGCGCAGCTGCCTCAATCCCGAGCAGCCCAACAACTACGGCTCGCTCTCGCCGATCAAGGTGAAGGCGCCCAAGGGTTGCATCGTCAACGCCGAGTACCCCTCGCCTTTGAACGCGCGGCACGTGGTGGGCATGTTCGTGCCCATGCCGATCCTCAAGGCCCTGCACCAGGTGATCCCCGACCGGGTCCTCGCCGAGGGATCGGGCGCGGTGTGGACCGTGCAGATCCAGGGCAAGCACGCCACTGGCCAGGCCTTCACCTCCTCGATGTTCAACTATTCCGGCGGCATGGGCGCGCGCCTGACCAAGGCCGGCCCCAGCGCCACCTGCTATCCCACGGGGGTGGCGGCTGTGCCGGTGGAGATCCTCGAGGCGGCCATGCCGATCGTGTTCGACAAGCGCGAGCTTCGTCTCGGCTCAGGCGGCAAGGGTCGCTCGATCGGCGGCGACGGCCAAGTAATCGGCTTCCACATGCGGACCGATCAGCCGTGGCTGCTCAACGCCGTCCCCAGCCGCCTCGACCGTGGTCCCGAAGGGTTGGGCGGGGGAGAGGACGGCGCCGCGGGCCGCTTCACGGTGAACGGCAAGTCCGTTTCCGAGGGCAAGAAGATGATGATGCAGCCTGGCGACGTCGTTGTGCTGGAGACTCCCGGCGGCGGCGGCTACGGGGCGGCCTGAGGCAGACGGAGACGAATCGATGGACCTGCATTCGATCGACTGGAACGCCACACCCTGGGAGCGGGTGCGCGAGGGTGTGGAGCGCAAGGCCTTCTCCGGCGAGGGCGCCACGGTGTCCCTCAACCGCCTGCAGCCCGGCCACGAGCCGCGCCCGCATGACCATCCGCACGAGCAGATCGTCTACATCCTCGCCGGGACGATCGACTTCCACATTGGCGACAGCGTCACGCGGCTCGGCCCGGGTGGACTGCTGGTGATCCCGCCCAATGCGCGCCACTGGGGCGAGGTCGTCGGCGACGAGGCGGTGCTCAATCTCGACGTTTTCACCCCCAAGCGCGCCGAATACGCCGCCTGACGCCAAACAGGGACAAGCGTTCAAGGAACCTCGATGACCACGACCCCCAACACCCTGATCTTCGTCGACCTCGCCTCCGACGATCCGGCCGCCGCCGGCAAGTTCTACGCCGAGGTGTTCGGCTGGCGCGACGACGACCGTCCCTACGGCGTCTTCCACCGCATGGTCCCGGGTGGGAACTTCCTCAATTCCGATGGCTCCGAAAGCCAGATCGGCAATCTGCACCTGGGCATCTTCAAGGCCGACAACGCGCGCCCGCATCCCGATCCCAAGGGCGTCGAGCCCCGCACCCTCGCGAACGAGGGGCGCAAGGCGCGCGTGTGGATCCTGGTCGGCGATGGGCAGTCCTACGAGGAAATCCTCCAGAAGGCGGTCGACCGCGGCGCCACGGAGCTGTGGCGCGACCATTATTGGAAGGAATTCAACGGCTACAACCACGCCTTCCGCGATCCGTGGGGCAACGAGATCGTCCTGTGGGGCAAGGCTGGCCCCGATCCGAAGATCCCCGACAACTACACGCGCGAGTAGGACAGTCCTTGCGCAGCGCCACCCTCTCCCGTTGGGTTCCCTTCTCGTCCCTGAGCCTGATCTTCTTCGTCGTCTCGGCCGGGGCGTTTTCCTCGCTGGGGGTGGTGCTGCCCAAGATGGTGGCCGAGCTGCACTGGGACTGGCAGCAGGCCGGTTGGGGGTACACCCTGCTTGGCCTGGCCTGCGGCCTGGCGAGCCTGATCTCGGCGGCGCTGGTCCGCAGGGTCGGCGTCAATGGCACCATGCTCGTGGGCGGGCTGACGATGACGGCGGGATTTGCGTCCCTGGCGGTCACCCATTCGGTGTGGATCTACCTCTTCGGGACCCTTCTGGTGGGCCTCTCCTTCGCCCTCGTGAGCACCGTGCCGGGGACCCACGTGCTCACCGACCTCTTCGCCGAGCGCCGTTCGACGATCCTGGGCGTCTATTTCACCATCGGCGCCCTGGGCGGCGTCGTCGGACCGATGCTGTATGTCTGGATCAACAGTTGGACGCATGGCTGGCGTCCGTTTTGGTGGGTCTTCGCGGCGATGGCGGCGAGCGCCGGCCTCTTCGCCATGGCTACCACGCCGGGCCGGCGCGATGAGGCGGCGCACGATACTGAGGCGCCGGAACAGGCGAGCCTCCCCGAAGTCATCGAAGGGCTGCGCGACTGGACGGTGCGGCGCGCCCTCGGCACCACACAGTTCTATGTCATCGTCGGCGGGTACACGACCTATCTGCTGATCAACACCACCGCCCACGGCTTCGCCGTGCAGCACCTGATCGAGCACGGCGTCAGCGCCACCTCGGCGGCCGAGATGCTCAGCCTCGAGCAGTTGTTCGGCGCGGGCATCACCATTGTCGGCGGCGTCCTGGCCGAGCGCATCTCCACCAAGGGGCTGATGGCCGTCTCCATGGCCGCCCTGGCGCTGGGGATGTGGGGCCTTGCCGAAGCCCACAGCTGGTTGCTGATGTGGGTCTATGTTCTGGGCGTGGGCATGGGCTTCGGCCTCTCGTTCATCTGCTCGACAGTCCTCCTGCTGAGGTACTTCGGCCGCAAGGCCAATCTCGAGCTCTTCTCCATCATGTGCCTGATCTCCACCTCGGCGGCCCTGGGTCCGGCGTTCGGCGGCTGGGCGCGCGACACCCTGGGCAGCTTCACCGGCATGTTCGTGCTGTGCGCCCTGGTCGCGGTCGGCCTGCTGGTCGCCACCCTCTTCCTCCGCCCGCCGGTGATGAAGGTCACCGCCGCCCCTCTCCGGAGCCCTGCTGAATGACGTCCGCCCAGACCCTCGCCGCGCAGGCGCCTGACGTGATCGAGGCCGACCTTCTGATCGCCGGGGCCACGGTGATCACGATGGATGGCGAGCGCCGGGTGATCGAGGACGGCGCCATTGCTGTGTCGGGCGACAAGATCGCCGCAGTGGGCAAGCGCCGCGACCTCCAGCCCCGGGTGCGGGCCAAACGCACGATGGAGGCCGGCCGCTTCGTGGCGACGCCGGGCTTCATCGACGCCCACATCCACATCACGGGCGATCCCCTGACCCGCGGCTTCGCGCGCGGCGCGCCAGAGGACAACTGGGGCGACAAGCTCCAGCGCTGGGTGATCCCGATCTTCAAGGCTCAGAGCGCGCAGGACGAGCGCATCGCCGCCCAGTGCGCCGCCCTGGCGATGATCCAGGGCGGGACCACCTGCTTCGTCGAGGCCGGCACGATCCTGCAACTCGACGCGGTGGTGGAGGGCCTGGCGGAGACCGGCATCCGCGGTCGCGTCGGCCAGTGGGTCGAGGGCCGCGCCTACGATCCCTCGGCCGACCAGGCGGCGCTGTCGCGCGAGGGCATCGCGATCCTGGAATCGGAGGTGGAGCGCTATCCCGACGCCGACGGGGAGGCGCGCCTCGCAGCCTGGCCCCTGCTGGTGGGCCACTCCACCAATTCCGACGACATCTGGCGGGCGGCCAAGGCCATCGCCGACGACAGGGACATCCGCGTTTCGGCTCACATGAGCCCGCGCGCATCCGATCCCGAGTGGTTCCTAGCCCGGTACAACCGCCGCCCGCTCGAGCACCTCGCGGACATTGGCGCGATGGGCCACCGGGTCATGCTCACCCACCTGGCCAATATCGACCAGAGCGAGTTCGACATTCTGGTGAGTTCCGGCGCCGGGGCGATCCACTGTCCCCACGCGGCCCTGCAGGGCGGCTTCGGTGTTTCCAAGCTGGGGCTGTTTCCGGAGATGCTCGACGCCGGGGTCAATCTCGCTCTCGGCACCGACGGAATTTCCGCAGACATCCTCGCCTCAGGACGTCTGATGGCCAGCCTGTTCCGCGACGCCCGGGCCGACCAGTTCCTGATGCCCGCCACGAGCGTGCTCGAGATGGCGACGCTCAAGGCCGCCGCGGCCATGGGTCTTTCCCACAAGATCGGCTCGCTCGAAGCCGGCAAGAAGGCGGACATCGTCCTGCACGACACCCATCTGGCCGAGTGGGGCGGACCGCTGTTCGATGTTGTCGAGCAACTCGCCTTCAGCGCGCCGTCGCGCGGCGTGCACAGCGTCTGGATCGACGGAGTCCAGGTGCTCGATGACGGTCGCGCAACCCTGTTTGACGAGGACGCTCTGCTGGCGGCCGCCCGCGAGGCCGGACGCGCCGTGATCGCCCGCACTGGACTTCCGAACCGCACCCCATGGCCCCTGATCTGACTCTTGCCCCAACAGGGGCGCCGACCGCGGCCGAGTGGCGGGCCGCCATGGGCTATTTTCCTACCGGCGTGACCGTGGTCACGAGCTGGGGCGGCCGCACGCCACTGGGCTCGACGATCAACGCCTTCTGTTCTGTCTCACTCGATCCGCCCTTGCTGCTGATCTGCCTGGACAACGCCAATCCGCTGCGTGATCCGGTGGAGGCGTGCGGCGTCTTCGGCGTCAACATCCTGCCGGCCGAAGGCGGCCGGGAGCTTGCGCTGCACTTTGCCCGCAATCCCGAGAGCGATCGGTTCGCCGGTCTCGACTGGGAAGCCTGCGAAGGCGGGGCGCCGGCGCTGAAGGCGGCGCCAATCTTCGTGGACTGCCAGGTGCAGGCGATCCATCCGGCAGGCGACCACGTGGTGGTGATTGGCCGGGGCATGCGCACGCGCCACCTCTCCCACGAGACCCCGCTGCTCTACCACCGGGGCTCCTTCCCCGACCTGAGGCCCGCGCCCTGAACGGGGTTGCTCCAGGCGCCAACTTCTCGTGCGCGCGTGGGCAAGCCCCGCGCGCGGTGCGGTTGTACGGTTGCGGGTAAGCTAAGGAGCGTCCCATGGCCGAGCAGAATCACGAGATCCGTCCGAAGCGGACGACCTGGACGCACATCGCCCTGGCGGTGAGGGACATCGACGCTTCCATCGCCTGGTACGAGCGCTTCACCCACCTGCGCCTCCTCGCGAGGGGTGAAGACAAGAACGGCAAGAACGCCTGGCTTGGAGATTCCGCCCAGGGCGATTCTCCCTTCATCCTGGTCCTCGGCCAGTTCTTCGAGGGCCACGACCCGTTCGCTCCGGCGCCGCACCACCCCATGGGCCCATTCGCCCACATCGGCATCGAGGCGCCCACCCGCGAGACCGTCGACGAAATCGCCGCCGAGGCGAAGGCCGCCGGTTGCCTGGGACTGGGCCCGGTGCAAATGCCCAAGCAGATCGGCTACGTCTGCTTCATCAAGGATCCGGACGGGAACACCATCGAGTATTCCTACGATCAGGGCGTCTTCGAAAAGGCGCGCGAGGTGTGGGGTAAACAGGCCCAGCCCGTCTGAACGATAGCCGGGCCGTCGCGCCCGGACGACCGCTTTCCGACCAAGTTGCAGGCCGTTAGGCGTGCGTGAGCGCGCCGGGCGAGAACTCCCGCCATGAGTGCGCGAATTGGAACAATAAATTGCGTTTCCGAAAGTAGTTCCAGGTCTAGCGGGCGTTCCGTTCCTGTATCTTTTAAGCAACTGTGGTGATTTGTCCCGTCCGACCTGACGGTCTTCACGGACGCGTGCCTGCCACTGCTCTTGACGTGATCTGACAAAACGCCGCTAAATGCGGCAAATAACGACTTGGTCGGCTCAGGAATCAGGCTACTCGTTCGAGTTCCACTGCGTTTCGTGTCCCCCGCGTGACCGGGTGTGGCGTTGTCTTGCAGTTTAGCCTCCTTGCTTTCTGGTTCGACCGAAGTCAGACCGTACAGAAGGGGGCTTAATGTCCAAGCAGACCCGCCGTAGCCGGCGCCATCTCATGCTTTCATCTTGCGCCCTGCTCATGGGGCTCGCCGCTTCCGGCGCCGCCTTGGCTCAGGCTACCGGCGCGGCGGCGACCAGCGCTCCCGGCGCCGCCTCCGACTCTTCTACGGTGGGCGAGATCGTGGTCACCGCCGAGCACCGCGCGACCGACATCCAGCGCACGCCCGACGCGATCAGCGCTGTGCCGGCAAAAGAGCTCGAACAAAACTTCACCACCAAGCTGGCCGGCCTGAGCGCCGAGGTCCCCAGCCTCGAAATCACCAAGGCGTCCGGCTTCGAGAACCTGGTGTCCATTCGGGGCATCGGCTCTGAGACGCCGGAGAACAGCCTTACGACGGTGCCGGGCGTGTCGCTGTTCGTGGACGGCGTCTACATCGCCAACAGCATCTCGCTCGACCAGACCCTGTTCGACGTCCACGACATCGAAGTGCTGCGCGGGCCCCAGGGCGCCCTCTACGGGCAAAGCTCGACCGGTGGGGCGATCCTGATCAACAGCAACCAGCCGGAACTCGGGAAGTTCAGCGGATCAGGCGACGCCAGCTTCGGCAATTACAACCTCTACCGTGAGCGGGCAGAGGTGAACATCCCGATCGGCGACACCCTGGCGCTGCGCATCTCCGGCCAGAAGTACGACCACACCGGCTTCACCCAAGACCTGGCGCTGCCCAACTTCCAGCTCGACGACGCCCACGACGAGAGCCTGAAAATGGCCCTGTTGTGGAAGCCGGTAAACAACTTCTCGGCGACGCTGACAGCGCAGATCTATCACGCGGACCAGCACGGCGACGCGCAGAAGAACATCAACGATCCCGCGCCCAGCCCGTGGGAGGTTTATCAGGACTATCCGGGCCTCTTCAAACTGACGACCCAGCTCTATCACCTGAACCTTCAGTGGGACTTGCCGTGGTTCACCATCAAGTCGGTGACCGCCTATCAGGGCCTCGACCACGTCCAGCAGGAAGACTCCTCGCGCAGCACCTTCGCCATGCTGGGCGCGTACGACGACGTGGCCGCGTGGAACACCCACGTGCACAACTACACCGAGGAACTGGACTTCCTGTCCAAGCCCGGCGGCAAGGTCGACTGGATCGCCGGCTTCTTTGGCTCGCTTCAGAACAGCAAGCAGTTCGTGGTCGAGTATGAGGGCACGACTCCGCCGACGCCCACCGACCTGTCCATTCCGGCTAACATCACTTCGCCGCCTTACCCATCGAACCTTGCCTACGGCAACGTCTCGCACGTCGACCACCGGTCGGGGTCTGTTTTCGGCCAGGCGACCTACCACGTGACCAACACCATCAGCGTCACCGGCGGGGTTCGCGGTAACTGGGATTACTTCCACGACAACAGCTTCAACTTCTCCGGCTTCACGCCGTTCGGCGGCAACACGGTCCTCCACACCTCGGCGAACAGCACCCCCACCTGGCGGCTCGAAGCGGACGATCAGTTGACGCCGAGCAACATGGTCTACGCGAGCTATTCCCGCGGCTACAAGCCGGGCGGGGTGAATGGCAGCTACGGGCAGGTTGTGATTCCACCGACCTTCCTGCCTGAGACGAACGATGCATTTGAGATCGGTTCGAAGAATTACTTTCTTGATCGAACATTGCGCGTAAACGTCGCTGGATATTACTATATCCAGAAGAATTTCCAGTACATAGAGACTGATCCGGTTCCGTTCGACGGTGGTATCGCGAACATTCCGCTGATTCACGACTACGGTGTCGAACTCGAGAGCGATTACACTTCGCGGGACGGCCGATTCAACGCTGGCCTGAATCTTGCGCTTGAGACGGGGCACGTCGTCGGGAATTATAAGTCGATCGACTCGACGGTCGCGAACGCGGTCGAGAACCAACCCTATCCAAGCCCCTGCGCGTTTGGCGGCGCGTACTACAACCCGGCGTGCTGGTCCGCCGTCATCGCCGGGGCGAAGAACCTGAACGGCGCTACGCCGCCCGACATGCCGCACGTGTCCGGTGCGCTGAACTTCTCCTACCGCTTCGACGTGCCGGGCGGCACGCTGACGCCAAGGGTTCAGATCACCTATCGTGGGTCGGAGTGGGCGCGG
>DASXGR010000119.1:0-2557 GCA_036488935.1 Caulobacteraceae bacterium
AGACCTCATTTGACGATCTCGCGCGGGGCCGCCTATTAGGGCTCGTTCCAAACGACGCCAAGCGGCCGAAGACCTGCCACAGCGATGACCGATCGTCCCTATCCCGAGCCGGCGCCCGCCAAAGGGGCTGTCACGCCCGACCTGCCGCCGGCGGAAGTGGTCAAGGTGCGCTCGCGCCGGGTCGCCTGCGACGGCGTCGGCGGCGCCCTGGGACACCCGCGCGTCTGGCTCGAGATGGGCGAGGCCGACTTCGTCGAATGCCCCTACTGCGACCGGCGCTTCGTCCTGATGACGCACGATGAAGTGCCGGAGGATGAGCTGACCGCTCCGGGCGTCTACGAAGGACCAGGCGGCCACTGATCTCCGCATCTCGTCCGCAGGCCTGAGCGTTAGGCGAAGGTGGGCTGGCTCGAGCGCCCGGGGTGGACAAACCGATGAAGTCGAAGATCGGGCTTGTCGCGGCGGTTAGTGCAGCGGGCGCGCTTCTGGCCGCTTGTCACGGCAGCTTCTACGGCGGCGGCGACGTCGGTGTGGCCTATGCCAGTCCTGCCGTCCCCGACGGCGCGGCGGCGGCATCTACAGCCCGATCGACGACGGCGTCTTCCAACGCTGCGGATGGCGACCACCACGGCTGAGCCGTAAGGTCGTCTGGCGGCCTCAGCTTCCCGCTGCGACTAAAGCTCCGATCTGGGCGGCGTCGCGGAAGCTTGCGGCCGCGCCCTTGGCGCAGCAGGCGATGGCGCCGGCCGCGAGGCCCCAGCGAAGGGCTTCGGTCGCGTCGTCGCCCACCGCCAGCTTCGCGCAGAAGGCGCCGATGAAGGCGTCGCCCGCGCCCGTCGTGTCGACCACCTCGACAGTATGGGAGCCGCGGGCGTGCGGCGCCTTCCCGGGCCGGCACAGCAGGGCGCCCTCGCGTCCGAGGGTGACGATCACCGCCTCGCGGACGGTCTCCAGCAGGCGCGCACCGATCGCTTGCGGCTCGGTCTCGCCGCTCAGCGCGAGGCCCTCGATCTCGTTGACGACGAGGATGTCGGTGAGAGCTAGCGCCGCCGCGTCCAGCGCCTTCGGGGCGGGCGCGGCGTTGAGCACCGTGCGAACGCCCGCCGCGCGGGCGAGGCCGAACGCCTCCAGCGTTGCGTCCAGCGGCGTCTCCAACTGGGCGAGCACCAGACCGGCGCCGTCGATGAGCCGGGCCGCCTGGCGCACGTGGTCCGGCGCGAGGCGCGCGTTGGCGCCGGAATCGACGACGATGCTGTTCTCGCCCGCCTGGTCCACCAGGATCATGGCCATGCCCGTGCCGGCGTCAGGCAGGCGGGCCACGCCGCTCGCATCCACCCCGTCCTCGCGCCAGAGCCGCAGGGCCTCCTCGCCGGCGCCGTCGGCGCCCACGGCGGCGATCATGGCGACCGGCGCGCCGCAGCGGGCGGCCTGGATAGCCTGGTTGGACCCCTTGCCGCCCGGGGATTCCAGGCGGCCGAGGCTGAGGCAGGTCTCACCCGGCGCGGGCAGATGGGCGACCGAGAGGACGATGTCGCGGTTGTAGCTGCCGACCACGACGATCCGAGGCGTTGTCATGCGCCGCGTCTAGCCCGCCTGTCCGGGGAGGGGAAAGGGGGGTCGATCGGGCGCCGGCCCTCAGCCCTTGGCCCCGCGGTGCGGAAAGATCGAACGCGGGATGCGCACGTGGGCGCCCTGGCGCTGGTCCACGACCTGGGTCACCCCCATGTCCCCGGCCACGCTCAGCATCGAATAGGCGTCATCGCGCGAGAGGCCCATGTGCTCGTGCAGCAGGCTGACCATGCCGTTGGCCGCCTCGCGCCCGGCGAGGTCGAGGTCATCGTTGAAGCCGTGGACGATCCAGTACTTAGGCGTCTCCAGCAGGGGCGTGGGGAAGCTGAAGTCCTTTCTGAGGACAATCTGGAACAGGACGTCCAGCGAGGACTCGATGGCTGTCCCGGACATCTCGCCGTCGCCCTGGCTGATGTGCGGATCGCCGATCGAGAACAGGCCGCCCTCGACCTGGACCCGGTAGTACATCGTCGCCCCTGCGCCGATGCGCCAGTTGTCGATATTCCCGCCGTGAGCGCCGGGCGGGATGGTGCTCACGCGGCCGGCGACATCCATCGCGACGCCCGCGGTGCCCAGGTGCGGACGGGCGGGCACGCGCACGCCCTCGAGCGCCGGCTGGCGGTCGCACGCCGGACAGTGGGTGATTGTCCCCGGGGTCAGATATTTCCCCGGGAAGTCATAGGCGTAGAGCGCCCTGGCGGTCTGGGAGTCGGCGTCGAGCTGGTAGATCGTCACCCGCTCCTTCTCCCCGAACTCCTTGTAGAGATAGCCCCAGTTGGCCGCGAGGTTGGATCCGTAGGGGCAGCGCGGGGTCATGCGCAGGTAGCGCACCTCCAGCATGTCGCCCGGCTGCGCGCCTTCGACAAAGATCGGCCCGGTCATGATGTGTACGCCGGGATTGCGGTCCGATTCGGGGATCTCCCGGAAAATCGCCTGCACGCCCTCATCCATCATCAGCTCGGGCGCATCGCCCGCATGATGCGTGATG
>DASXGR010000167.1:0-13902 GCA_036488935.1 Caulobacteraceae bacterium
GCGACAACCACCGTGATCCGGTCGTAACGAGCTTGCAGGAACCGCATGATTCTAAACGCGGAATCGGCGCTCCCACCCTCAGTCGTAAGAAATAGATAGGCGTTTTTCCGTGTCCGCTGACGCTTGGCCAGCACCCCCATAAATTGGAAGTCAACGGGAGGTGTCACCTCATAGTTAAACACCAGGAGGTCGGCATTCTTGTCTGCGGCTATCGTGTTTGCGAGCTCCTTGAGCGCCGCAGGTCCATCTTCAGCCATCTGTTTTGTTCCAACGCTTCTTTGCCGCGACCCGCGCGATTTCAGTTCGCCGCTCGCTGGAGAGCGAGGCCGCGCGAGCCGCGCCCCCCTTCAATCCCCCACGCCGTCCGAGCAGGACAGCCGCCAAGTCCCTTCCGTCCTCGGTGACGAGCCTCTCCGAGGCGTCGCCCGTGGCGATATCAGCTATGAGCTTGGCAAGCTGGTTCGAGTCGCGCGGACGCGACGGCTGGCGAGAGTCTGGCATATGGCTATGGTCTCCGGCGACCTCCCTGCCTCAAAAATGCGACAGTGTCCATGCTTGAGCGGGCAGGCTTGCGCCCCGTTCCCGTTTGTACGGCCACGGACGCGCGGGAACCGCCAACTCTAAGCCGAATATGATAATCGCATTTTGCAATTGTTCAAGCTAGCCCACTACCCACACGGAAGCCCGCTTGCGTCAGCACCGCGTCGCGGACGGCGTCGTGGTTGGCGTGGGCGTCCTCGGTGTGGTGTCCACCGTCGCTTCGATGACCAAGCGGCTGCGAAAGCAGACGAAGTCGACGTAATAGCCTTTCAGCGGGACCTGCCGCCGGAAACGGAAGCCTTTGGCGCGCAGCGCCCGAAGGTAGATCCAGAGCCGGGCCTCGTGCGGCGTCATGGCCTTGCGCAAGGCCCGCGCGCGGATCGTGCTACGGCGGTGGAATGCCATAAACGGAACATTAAGGGAACATGAGGCGAGGTCAACTGGCGTCCGGGATGCGGCCTTCCCCCTCCGTCCGACCTTCGGTCGTCCACCTCCCCCATGAAGGGGGAGGAGAGCGCGCGTGGGCTTGTCTTCAACCCTCCCCGCGCTCGGTCATCAGTTCGGCGTGCAGGCGCAGGGCTTCCAGGCGGGCCTCGCGGGCTTCGCGAAGGCCGGCGGCGGAGGCGAGGTCGGCGTGGGCGGCGGTGTCGATGAGGAGAACGATCGCGCCTTCGAGGTCCGCGTCCGCCGCGCGGTTCGCCTGGGCGCGGAGGGCGAGGATGCGGGCGGCGACCTCGGCGCTATTGGCGAGGCGGCTCGCGGCCGAGCGGCTTGGCTGATAGCCGGCCGCGACATAGGCTTTGTTCTGGCTGCCGCCGCCGGCCAGGGCCCTGGCGAAAGCCTCGCGCCGGCGATCGGCCAGGGGCGTCTCGCCGCTGTCCGATCCGTGAGCGGCGGGTGGTTCGTCAGCAGTCCGCATGTATGCATATTGCAATTATACGCGGAGCCTGTCAAGATTTGAGGGATGCCCGCCGACACGCCCGACCCGCCTGAATCCGCCCCCTCCGAGCCGGGCGCCGGGCGGCTCCTCAATCCGGGCCACGAGGCCTTCGCGCGAGCCCAGGCCCGCGGCCTCACCCAACTCGCAGCCTACGAGGGCGCCGGCTATCGCCCCGACGGTTCCCGCGCCTCGGCGCTGGCCCGCCGCACCGAGGTGAAGGCGCGGATCGAATGGTTGGCGAGGCGCGAGAAGGCGCTGGCGACCGCGGCGCCCGAGCCGACTCTGTTGGCGCTGCTTGCGATCGTGGAGGCCGGCCGGAGAACTTCGAACGGCGCCTGCGCCAAGGAGACGCGCCTCACCCTGCGCGCCGCCCGCGACCTTCGACGCACGCTGGGTCCGCCCCCGCAGACTGCAGAACCGGCGACGCCCGCCGCCGAGGACTCCGACTTCAGGCCGCTGTGCGCCGAGGAATGGAAGGCCAAGTACGGCCCCGGCGGCTGGTACTGGACACAGTACCCGCCAAAATAGTGCGATCCTATGGCGCTCAATGATTCAATCGATTTGATTTCTGCAGGACCGGCGCCTATCTGCCGAACTCGGATGCGGTGGGGAGCCGCACCTTTCCCAATTTCCAGGACTTTGAGGAGTTCACATGCTCGGTGTCGGCGCGACTCTGCCCGCTTTCAAAATCATCGGTGTGAAGCCCGGCTTCAACCTTCACGAAGAGAACGGCGAGAGCGCCTTCGAGACGGTCACCAACGACAGCTTTCCTGGAAAGTGGAAGGTCATCTTTTTCTATCCGAAGGACTTCACCTTCGTCTGCCCGACCGAGATCGCGGAATTCGCGCGCCTGGGCAAGGAATTCGCCGAGCGTGACGCCGTCGTCCTGGGCGGCTCGACCGACAACGAGCACGCCAAGCTCGGCTGGCGCCGCGCGCACCCCGACCTCGACCGCCTGCCGATCTGGCAGTTCGGCGACAACGGCGGCAAGCTCGCGCGCGCCCTCGGCGTGCTCGACGAGGAAGAAGGCGTCGCCCTGCGCGCCACCTTCGTGGTCGACCCGCACAATGTGATTCAGCACGTCTACGTCACCAACCTGAACGTTGGCCGCGCCCCGGCCGACACCCTGCGCGTGGTCGACGCCCTGCAGACCGACGAGCTGTGCGCCTGCAACCGTCCGGTGGGCGGCGAAACGCTGAAGGCGGCCTGACCCCCCTCCCTTCACGGGTCGTCTTTTGCGCGGAGGGGAGCGGCGACGCTCCCCTCCTTTTTTCATCCCGATATCAAGGAAGCCCGATGTCCCTCGACGCCCTGCGCGAACGCCTGCCCGCCTACGCCAAGGACCTTTCGCTGAACCTCTCGTCCCTGGCCAACGAGACCGTGCTCGACGATGAGCAGAAGTGGGGCGCCTTCGTCGCCTCGGCCTACGCGGTAGGTCAAAGCGATGTGATCCGCGCCGTTGAGAGCGCCGCCCGCGCTGCAGGCGTGTCGGATGCGGCGCTCACCGCGGCCAAGTCCGCCGCCGCCATCATGGGCATGAACAACGTCTATTACCGTGCGCTACACCTGATGAAGAACGGCGAATACCGGACGATGCCCGCGCGCCTGCGCATGAACGTCATCGCCAATCCGGGTGCGGACAAGACCAACTTCGAGCTGTGGTCGACGGCCGTCTCGGCGATCAACGGCTGCGGCATGTGCCTTGACGCCCACGAGGAAGAGCTGCGCAAGCGCGGCGTCCCCGCCGCCCAGGTCCAGGCCGCCCTGCGCATCGCCGCCGTCGTCAACGCCGCCAGCCGCGTCCTGGCCGCGGAATCGGCGCTTGAGCCGGCGTGACGGGTGTCCGTCCCTCCCCAGAAAGGGGGACGCCCATGATTCCATTGGCTAAGTTCTGCGTTATCCCGGGGGCTGCCCGTGCGCAGTCTCAAGGAAGGAACAACAGCCGATGAAGCGCATGCTCACGATCGTCTTCGCCACGGCGCTGCTCGCCGGCGGCGCCGCCAGCGCGCAGTCAGGGTATTACGGCCACCATCATCATGTGCATCACAGCCATGCGTGGTGCTGGAGGCATTTGCACCGCCATTCGTGCTGATCTGACGTGGCCGCCGGTGGCGCGTCACCCGTTGACGCGCCGCCAGGCGATTTCGCCCAAATCCCGCGCGAGCTGGCCTGAAAGCACTTCGTTGTCGGCGTCCGAGGCGTCCGATACGCGCGAGGACAGCCGGCCGCGCAGCACCGCTTCCGGCGCCTCCATCCAGATCCCATCGAAGGGCGCCCCCGCGTCCCGGGCCACCGCCTCGATGCCCGCCCGCTGCTCAGGCTCGAGGAAGGCGGCGTCGGCGGCGACGCACAGCCCCGCGTCCAGCACCTCGCGCGCCGTGGCGAACAGGGCCTCATAGACGGCGGCTGTCGCCTGAAGCGTATAGGCCTCGGGCCCCAGCTTCTGGGTCGGGGCGACCTCCCACAGCCGCTTGCGGATCTCGTCGCTGCGCAGCACCACCGCCCCAGGCGCGCCGCCCAGTTCCGGCGCGATGCGACGCGCCTGGGTGGACTTGCCGGAGCCTGAGAGGCCGCCGATGGCCACGAGACGCGGCGCGGCCGGCTGCAGGTATCGCCTCGCGGCGTCCAGATAGCGCTTCGCCGCTACGCCGTCGTCCTCGCGGGCGTTGACGTGGGCGCGCACGCAGGCGCGCACCGACTGGAACAGAGGCAGGGCCGCCAGGCCTCGCCAGTGGCTCTCGGGCAACCCTCGCGCGGCTTCGTCGAGCCAGCCATTGAAGGCGCGGCTGGCCGCCTCGTTCGCGCCGCGCTGGATCAGGTCCATCAAGAGGAAGGCGATGTCGTAGGCCACATCGATCTCGCGCAGCCGGTCGCTGAACTCGATGCAGTCGAACAGCACGGGCTCGCCGTGTTCCACGAAGATGTTCGACAGGTGCAGGTCCCCGTGGCAAGCCCGGCAGAAGCCCTCGGCCGCCCGCGCGTCCAGCAGGTCGCGGAGGCGCTCGAAGGCCGCCACGGTCGTCGCCTCCAACTCCTCGACGTCGGCGCGGTCCAGGCCTCCGCCGCGGGCTTTGAGCTGCTCTGCGTTGGATCCGATCACATAGTCCATGCCCTCCGCGCCGCACCCTGAACGGCCGCGGTCCGCCGACAGATGGAACCTGGCGATCCGCCGCCCCAGGTCCTCGGCGAAGTCGCCATCAGGCGTCGGGCGGCGCGCGAGGATCTGGGATTCGTCGAACCGGCGCATCTCCACAGCGTAGTCCACCGCCTCGCCCGAGGCGCGCAGGCTGATTTCGCCATCCCGGCCACGGGTAATCGTCAGCACACGGCGATAGATGTCCGGCGCCGTGCGACGGTTGAACGCCACTTCGCGCTGCGCCGCCCACCGGCGTTGCTCGGGCGTAGTGAAATCGACGAAGCCCAGGTCGACCGGCTTTTTCAGCTTCAGCACCCGGCTCGGATAGAAGTAGAGCCACGAGATCGAGGTCTCCACGACCCGCTCGCACGCCGAGCGCCCTCCCGCGCCGGCGCGCAGCCAAGCCTCCACTTCGGGCTCCAGCGCCCCCTCGTTCATGCAAACCCCCTCGCAGGCAGCCCGCGCCCTGCCGATTCCACGCCCGGCGATGCGTCCAATTTGAAGCACATCGATCGTCACTCTTGCCGCGGCGGCGCCCTTGGGGGCAAGCCAGACAGATGCAGAATGTCGAGATCGAACACGCTCTTAACGAATTGCGTTCCGGACTTGGAGTCTATCTTCACGGCGGCCGGGCGATCCTTGCGCTTCCCGCCACCGGCCGCGGCGACGCGAGCCGCGTCGTCCCGCGCCTTGCGACGCCCACCGTCTCACTGCCGCGTGAGGACGCCGACATCGTCGTCACCTGCGCCGCCAACCTCTCCGGCGCCGACCTATGACATTCACACTTCTCGCTAGATGGCCCGTCAGCCGATAGGCGGCGCCATCCTGTTCGACGCAGAGGTCACAGAGGATCTGGAGGACACAGAGGCGCTGCGAGGTCACCCCGAGGGGAGCAGCTTATTGCGCGCTTCGCGCGCGACTGAGGACTTTCGCGCAACCGTGCATTCCGACGATGCACTCCGCACCCTCCAAATCCTCTGTGGTCTCTGTGTCAAAGACCCAAGTCGCAGCTCCCGCGCGAGATGGCGGCTTGAGAAGCGTCAATCCGCTCGCCGGCGCCGACCTCGACACCCGCGCCGCCCGCCTCATCAAGGTCGCCGCGCCGGATCTCTCTGACCGAGTTCTCTTGCCCCTTACGTCCCGACGGCCTGGTCAACGTGGTCGGGTTCGGGGTGTTCGGGGAGGACCTCTTTCTCCAGCTTGTTCAGCTCCTCGTCGAGCTCAGCGGCCTTGGCGCGGTCCCTGGCGATCTGCGCCGCGGCCTCTTTCAGCGTCATATCTGCATCCAGCGCCGCATCGGCATCGGTCTTCGGGGTCCTGTCGGTCTCGCTCATGGCGATCCTCCTTACGGCCGCTCCCAGAGAGGCCGGACCAACGCGCCCGCGCTCGGCGCCGTTCCCCATACACACCTATATGTATTTTGGGTCTGGCGCCGCTTGATGTAGAGTTACACACGTGAACGGCCAGGACGTTATTCGCGAGCTGGAGGCTGACGGCTGGACCTCGGTCCGGGTGACCGGGCGCCATCGCCACTTCACGCATTCGGCCAAACCGGGCGTCGTGACCGTTCCCGAGCCGGGGACCGAGACGGGTGACGCCGCGCCAAAAGCCAACGGCGGGCGCCACTATGTGGCCCTGATCCACAAGGACCCCGACACCGACTTCGGTATCTCGTTTCCGGATTTCCCTGGCTGCGTGAGCGCCGGCGCGACCCTGGACGAGACCCTGGCCATGGGCCGCGAGGCCCTGCAGGCCCACGTCGAGCTGATGACGGAGGTCGGCGAGACGCTCCCTGAGCCCACCTCACTGGCGGCCGTATCTGCCGACCCGGCCAACGCCGGCGGCGCTCCCGTCGTCATCACCCTGGCTCCCGCCGCGGCGAAGACCGTGCGCGTCAACATCACCATGGCCGAGGACGTGCTGCGCGCCATCGACGCCTATGCCGAACAGCACGGCTACACCCGCTCCGGCTTCCTCGCCGCCGCCGCCAGACGGGCGATGGGGGAGGGATGAGGCTGTCCCTCCGCTTGTGTACGGGTGTTAAGCGGGGATTCACCGGGGCGCAGTAGCGTCCGGCCCCGGCCGTTGACGAATCTGCTGCGAGGGTTGGAGAAAAAGGCGCGGTCGCAGGTCCCATCACGGGGCCGAATGACCCCATCCGGTAAAGGCGTAGGCGTAGAGTTTTGCTTTCTGACACGCTTCCTCTCCCGAAGATCCAGGTTCGCGGTCGGAACTTCCTCGCCCTGATGGTGGCGCCTGAGGCGCCGCTGGAGCGCTGGTTCGAGGCCCTCGACGAACACGTCAGCCGCTCCGCCGCCTTCTTTGCTGGCCAGGCCGTGGTCGCCGATCTGGCCGCGATGTCGGCCGCCGACCCCGCCGCGAACAGCGCCCTCACCGCCCTGGACGGCCTTGTCGCACGCGGTCTTCGGGTGGTCGGCGTCGAGGGGATCGATCCGATCCGCCTCGCCGGCACCCGCTGGCAGGGCCTGCCCACAATGCGGAACGGCAGGGACGTGGCGCGCGAACGCGCGACGGAGGAGCCTGCCTCAGCGCCCGAGCCTCCCGAAGCCGCGCCGGCGGCGAAACCGATTGCTCCGGCGCCACCGCCCACGCCGTCGTTGCTGATCGATCAGCCGGTGCGCTCGGGCCAGTCGATCGTCTTTCGGGAAGGGGACGTCACGATCGTCGGATCCGTCGCGTCGGGCGCGGAAGTGATCGCGGGGGGCTCGATCCACGTCTATGGCGCGCTGCGCGGCCGGGCGATCGCCGGGACCCGACTGGGCGAGGCCGCACGGATTTTCTGCCGGAAGCTGGAGGCCGAGCTGGTCGCCGTCGACGGGCACTACAAGACCGCGGATCACTGGGGGGCGGACCTGCACGGACGTCCCGTCCAGATCCACCGCGATGGCGATGCGCTGATCGTTTCGGCGTTCGATTGAGTCCCCGCATGGGGGTGTTGGGCCGTGGAGGCCTGGAAGGATTGGTTTTCGTATGTCGAAGGTGATGGTCGTGACCTCTGGCAAGGGGGGCGTGGGTAAGACCACCTCCTCAGCCTCGCTCGGCGCTGCGCTCGCCCAGGCGGGCCGCAACGTCGTCGTGGTCGACTTCGACGTGGGACTGCGGAACCTTGACCTGGTCATGGGCGCCGAACGCCGCGTCGTGTTCGACCTGGTCAATGTCGTCCAGGGCGACGCCAAGCTGCCGCAGGCCCTGATCCGCGACAAGCGGGTCGAGACCCTCTATCTGCTGCCCGCCTCGCAGACCCGGGACAAGGACGCCCTGACCGAAGAGGGCGTCGGCCGCGTGATCGACGAGCTGCGCGAGAAATTCGACTGGATCGTCTGCGACAGTCCGGCGGGGATCGACAAGGGCGCCACAATGGCCATGCGCTTCGCCGACCTGGCCGTCGTGGTCACCAATCCCGAGGTCTCCTCGGTGCGCGATTCGGACCGGATCATCGGCATGCTGGATTCCAAAACCAGGCGCGCCGAAAACGGTGAGAAACTCGAAAAGCACCTGCTGCTCACACGCCACGACGCCGCCCGCGCCGCGCGCGGCGAGATGATGAAGGTCGAGGACGTGCTGGAGATCCTGGCGATCCCCCTGCTGGGCACCATCGCGGAGAGCCCGGACGTGCTGACGGCGTCGAACATGGGCTGCCCGATCACCCTGCATAACCCGACCTCCGCCGCCGCCCGCGCCTATACCGAGGCGGCGCGCCGGCTGCTTGGCGAAACCATCGTGGTCACCGCCCAGCGCGAGAGGCGCGGCCTCATGAGCCGGCTGTTCGGCAGGAAGGCGGCCCTGCAATGAGCATCCTGAACTTCTTCACGCGCAGCCGGTCCGCCCCGGTCGCCCGCGACCGGCTGCAGCTCCTGCTCGCCCACGAGCGCACCCTCGCCGGCCGCTCCGACCTCATCGCCCTGCTGCAGCGGGAAGTGCTGGCGGTGATCGCCAAGCATGTCGCGATCGACGAGGACAAGGTGGTGGTCAAGCTCGACCAGGGCGACCGCGTCTCGACGCTCGAGATCGATATTCAGGTGCCGGAGGGGGCGCTGCTGGCGCGGAATTAGCCCGCAGGCGCCTGGGACGCGGCCTTCCCCCTCCGTCCGCGGCTTCGCCGCGTCCACCTCCCCCATGAAGGGGGAGGAGAGAGCCGTTGGTCAAAATACACGCTCTCCTTCCCCTCTATGGGGAAGGTGGCTGACCGCCCCCCCGGGTCCGGCCCTTGCCCGGCCCGAGGACAGGCTCCGGCGGTCAGACGGATGGGGAAAGGCGGCCGGCGCCAAGCTGGGACTCCGCCCCTATCGTCCCGCTGGCGGAACTCTGTGGCGCCCGTCGGCGGCCTAATGTGTCCGGCGGTCCGGGGTCATATCGCCGTGGGGCGATCGCTTCGGAGACGGTGGATGAAAAAGGTCGTTGAACGCTATGGCAATGACTCCGGCCACTGGGTCGGAGACGGCTTTCCCGTCCGCTCGATGTTCTCGTACGAGGGCCGGGGGCAGGAGGTCAGCCCGTTCCTGCTGCTCGACTACGCCGGACCGTATGAGTTCGCGCCCACCGGCGGGCGGCGCGGCGTGGGCCGTCATCCCCTTTGCGGATTCGAGACGGTGACCATCGTCTACAAGGGGGAGGTCGAGCTTCGCGATCCCAGCGGCGGCGGCGGGGTGATCGGCCCGGGCGACGTGCAGTGGATGACGGCGGGCGCCGGGATCGTGCACGACGAATTCCATTCCGAGGCGTTCGCGCGCCGCGGTGGGCCGATGCAGATGGTGCAGCTCTGGGTCAACCTGCCGGCCAGGAACAAGATGGCCCGCCCCGCCTATCAGTCGATCCGGGCTGCAGACATCCCGACCGTGAGCCTGCCGGGCAGCGCAGGCGAGGCGCGGATCATCGCGGGCCGGTTTGGCGAGACCGCGGGACCGGCGCGCACCTTCACGCCGGTGAATGTGTGGGATGTGCGGCTCAACGGCGGCGCGCAGGCGCGCCTTCCCTTGCCACAGGGCCATACCGCAATGGTCCTCGTCCTTTCCGGCCAAGTCACGGCCTGCGGCATGGGGGCCGGCCAGGCGCAGATGCTGCTGCTGGACCGCGAGGGCGAGGACGTCATCCTCACGGCCGACGCCGACGCGAGCCTGCTGGTCCTGAGCGGCGAGCCGATCGACGAGCCCATCGTCGGCTACGGCCCCCTCGTGATGAACAGCGAGGCCGAGATCCGCCAGGCCCTCGAAGACTACCGCGCCGGCAGCTTCGGCGCACTCAAGGCCGCATGATACGCCGTCGGCGCCAAGCTGGGGCGTGATCCCATCGTTCCGACAGGGGAACGCTGCGGCGCCCGCCGGCCTACTGACGCATGCGTCAATCCGGAGTCATATCGCCTCCAGGTTATCGCTTAAGGAGGCGTCAGATGAAGAAGATGCTTGGACGCTATGGCAACGACTCCGGCCACTGGGTCGGGGACGGGTTTCCGGTGCGATCGCTGTTCTCGTACGACGGCCTTGGGCAGGAGATCAGCCCGTTCCTGCTGCTCGACTTCGCCGGGCCGTATGAGTTCGCCGCCACCGCCAAGCGGCGCGGCGTGGGCCGCCATCCCCATCGGGGCTTCGAGACGGTGACCCTCGTCTACGAGGGCGAGGTCGAGCATCGCGATTCCAGCGGCGGCGGCGGGGTGATCGGCCCGGGCGACGTGCAGTGGATGACGGCGGGCGCCGGAATCCTGCACGACGAATTCCACTCACAGGCCTTCGCGCGCAAAGGCGGGCCGATGCAGATGGTGCAGCTGTGGGTCAATCTCCCGGCGAAGGACAAGATGTCCCGCCCCGGCTATCAATCGATCCTGGCTGCGGACATCCCAACGGTCGACCTGCCGGATGGCGCGGGCTCGGCGCGGATCATCGCCGGCCGGTTCGGCGACACCGCTGGACCGGCGCGCACCTTCACGCCGGTGAACGTGTGGGACGTGCGACTGAAGGGCGGCGCGGAGGCGCGCCTGCCTTTGCCCGAGGGCCATACGTCAATGGTCGTCGTCCTCTCCGGCCAGGTCACGGCAAGCGGCATGCTGGCGGCTGGACCAGCCCAGATGCTGCTGCTGGACCGCGAGGGCGAGGACGTCGTCCTTACGGCCGACGCCGAGACGAGCCTGCTGGTCCTGACCGGTGAGCCGATCGACGAACCCATCGTCGGCTACGGCCCCTTCGTGATGAACAGCGAGGCCGAGATCCGCCAGGCCATCCAGGACTTCAACGCCGGGCGCTTCGGCGCCCTTACCGCCGCGTGACCTCCGGCCCCCGTGTCGCTCCTTCCCCTTTATGGGGAAGGTGGCTGACCGCTCCCCGGGTCCGGCCCTTGGCCGGCCCGAGGACAGGCTCCGGCGGTCAGACGGATGGGGAAAGCCGCCTCCGCCAAGTCGGAACAGGATCACCCCGCGAGCACTCGGGATGGGGCTTCCCCCCTCCGTCTCGCCCGGCTGCGCCGCGCGATCCACCTCCCCCATGAAGGGGGAGGAGAGCGCGAAAGCAAGCCTCTGCTCTACCGCCCCGCCGATATCTGCGAGACTTCGTTCAGCAGCCGCACGAAGTCGATGTTGCTCAGGTGAAGTCCGCCCTCGAACGGGAAGTCGAGGAGTTGCACCAGCACCAGGACCATGACTGTGCAGCCGGCGAAGGCGCCGGCGAACAGGACGTGCAGGCCCGCGCCTTCAACGCCGGCGAAGACGATGAAGCCGATGAGGAACAGCGCGAGCAGGATCAGCACCGACCACATCGCCGTCGGCACGCCCTTGTCGATCTCGAAGATGCGCGTCTCGCGAAAGCCGTGCGCCGTCGAGAGCAGGGCGATGATCTGGCTCTGGAGCGCCACGTCACTGGGCCGCGTCAGGCTGATGCGCCCAGCGACGTCCAGCGCCGTGCGCAGATCCTGCATCGCCTCGATGCTGCCCTCGCGTGTGGCCGCCATCTGCGGCCACTCCTTTTCCACCACCGCCCTCGCATAGGTCGCGATCGCGCGGTTGACCGGCTTGCCCTCGTCGTTGGGCAAGGCGTTGGCCAGGATGGAAGCCCCATGCAGGGCGCCGCACTCGCCATTAATCGCCATGGCTGCGGTGTTGAACTCGCTCCACACCTCGCTGAAGACGAAGGCCAGGAGCACGGCGAACATCACGCCCAGTTGCAGGAAGACCTGCGAGCCCACCGCATGGTGGCCGCGCCGCAGGTCCAGCGATACGGCGCGGCTGACGATGAAGCTCCCCATCGCCGCCGCCAGGGCGCACGTGACGATGATCACGACGGCGGCCAGATAACTCATGCCCGTCCCCTCGCCCCTCGCCGGCCCACACCGCGACTGCGCCGGGCGCAGGTTGTCAGGCTGGGCCTCAGTTGTCACGAACCGCACCGGCCGACCGACGACCAGCGCCTTGACGCCCGAGAGGGCGGAAGCGGAAGCTAAACAGAGGACTGCTCCCCCTCGCGAAAGGAGCCGGCAATGCCCACGCCGATCCTCCCCGCCCAGCGCCTTACCCAGGTCCTGCTCGCTCTGCTCGTGATCGGCGTCTGGGGGCTTCTGTTGAAACCCAACCTGCCGGCCCTGGCGAAGAGAGCCAAGCGTGCGCCCATCCCTGCTCTACGCTCCGAATCCCTGGACACCCTGACGGTGCGGCGCATCGATGTCGTGGATCCTGACGGCAAAATCCGCTTCGTCATTGCCAACCGCGACCGCTTCCCGGGTCTGGTGGCCCGCGGAAAGCTCTACCCCCAGCGCAGCATCCACAACGCTGCAGGCATGGTGTTCTACAACGAGGACGGCGATGAGACCGGTGGCCTGGTGATCGCCAGGCTGCGTGACGAGAACATCGCGAACATGACGTTCGACTATGTCTGGCAGCCCACCGACGGGATCTCCGTCATCCGGCGGGAGAGCGCCGACGGCAAGCACTGGCAGGCCGGCTTTGGGATCAGCGATCGGCGTCCCTTCGAGCCCGGCCCGATTGCCTCGAGCCAGGGCGTCCCCCGCATCGCCCTGATCGACAAGGACCAGACCGCGCAACTCGTCATCTCCGACCCCCAAGGCCGCCCCCGCATCCGCATCGGCGTCGACGCCGCGGGCAAGCCGGGGATCGAGACGCTGAAGGCGGACGGGGCGGTGGCGTATAGCGCGGGAGGGTAGCGTCGGACGCAGGTGCTTCCCGCGCCGACGGTACGAGCGAGCCACTCCGTGCCCATTGCCGCCCCTTGGACGGTGTCGTTAGTTGCCGGCGCCCATCGCTGAGAGGTCCGATGCTGATCGCCGCGTGGACGGTAACCGCCTCTAGAAAGGTCTTGCAGGACAAGTGGATCTCCGTTCGCGCTGACGATTGCCTGACCGTCGAAGGCGCGCGGATCGCCCCATTCTATGTTCTGGAGTACCCAGATTGGGTTCAGGTGGTGGCTCTGGACGATGAAGATCATGTCCTGCTCGTCGAGCAGTACCGACATGGACTTGGCTTAACGTCGCTTGAACTGCCTGCCGGCGGCGTTGAGCCGGCGGATGCCGGTCCGCTGCAGGCTGCGGCGCGGGAACTCTTGGAGGAAACCGGCTTCACGGCCAGCGACTGGCGCTACATCGGCGCGCTCTCGCCAAATGCTGCGAGCCACAACAATCGCGCGCACATCGTCCTGGCGCTCGGAGCCAGGCCCGAGCAGGGTCCAGAAGACAATCCCGCTGAACGCATGAATATAATCCGCTTGCCTGCAGCCGAAGTAATCGGACGTGTCATGGCCGGCGAGATTGTCCAAGCGATGCATGTGGCGTCGCTCGCGATGGCCCTGACAGCCGTGGGCAAGTGGGCTCCCTAAGGATGGTTCAAGGCATCGAACTTTCGCGACGCTTCTACGCCGAACTTGTCGCGCCCTGGCTGACGCGGGAGCTTCCGGGCCTGCGCCATGCAGCGGCGCTGGTTGGATACGGCTCGGAGCTGCTCGGGTTCGACGACGGCATGTCGCAGGACCACAACTTCGGGCCCCGACTGCAGATCTTCGTCGCTGACGACGAATGCGCGTCCGCTTCGGCCGCCGTCGCGAGGTTCGCGGAGGTCATGCCGGCGACCTTCCTGGGCTTGCCCATGAAGGTCTCCAGCGAGCCACCTTACCGAAAAGGGGCGCTCGCCGATGAACGGCATGGCGTGGAGGTCTGGACCGTTTCGCAGGCGGTCGCCTACTGGCTGGGCGGAGTTGAGCCAGTCTCGGCTCAGGACTGGCTTGGCCTTGCTGAGCAACGTTTGCTCGCGCTTACCGCGGGCGCGGTGTTTCACGAC
>DASXGR010000173.1:0-1561 GCA_036488935.1 Caulobacteraceae bacterium
CCTGTGCCGCGAGACCGGCCGTCCCTTCCTGTTCCCTGGCTCGGCCATGCAATGGAACGGGCTGACGGACATGACCGACGCCCGCCTGCTGGCCCGGCATCTGGAATGGGCCTCCACAACCGAGGCGGCGCGGAACGAGGCCTTCAACGTGGTCAACGGCGACGTTTTCCGCTGGAGCTGGATGTGGGGCCGCCTCGCAGGGAACTTCGGGCTCCAGCCCGCGCCCTTCCCGGGCGAGGGCGCGCCGCTGGAACAGCAACTCGCCGGCGCCGGTCCGGCCTGGGCGGAGATTGCCCGCCGACACGGGCTCATCGAGCCCGATCTCGACCGCCTAGCCTCGGCCTGGCACACGGATGCGGATCTGGGCCGCCCCATCGAGGTGGTCACCGACATGAGCAAGAGCCGGCGGCTCGGCTTCCTCGACTATCAGGCGACGGACGAAGCATTCTTCGATCTGTTCGCCCGCCTGCGCGCGGCCCGGATCATCCCCCGCCCATAGGGTCGGCGTCCTGAGCCTGTGAATTAACCGCGCGCTCCCCCCCAAATTCCGTCATGGCCGGCCTTGTGCCGGCCACCCATCGATCGACTTGGCGAGCGCTCCGCCATGGCCGCGCCGGGCGGCGCGGCCACGCCCGGTCAAGCTAGACCGAGCGCGCGAGGCCCCCATCCACGCGGATGTTCTGGCCGGTGATGTAGCTGGCTTGCGGGGACAACAGGTACGCGACGGCGTCCGCGATTTCCTCGTGCCGTGCGGCGCGCCGGATCGGCACGTGTGCCTCGATGAAGTCTTTGTAGGCGGTGCTGCCGGCGGGAAGGACGTAACCCGGCAAGACGCAATTCATCCGAATGCCGTCCGCCGCATACCGGTCCGCGTAGAGCTTGGACCAGGCGCCAAGCGCGGCGCGCAGCGTGGAGCCGATCGGAAATTGCGCGTCGGGCTCGTACGCATCGGCGGCCGAGATGTTGACGAACGCGCCGCCGCCCTGCCGAAGCATTATCGGCGTGACGAACCGCGCCATCCGAATGACGTTGAGGAGCACAAGCTCGAAGTCCGCAGTCCACTGTTCGTCTCGCAACCCGAGCAGTTCGCCACGGGCGGGGTTGCCGGCGTTGTTGACCACGGCGTCGATCCGGCCGCGCTCCTCCATGGCGGTTTCGACAAGGCGCTTCAGATCATCCTCGTCGGTCACCGATCCCTGAAGCCCGAGGCCGCCAAGCTCCTTTGCCAAGGACTCCGCATCGGGGCTGCGCGACATTAGCGCGACCCAGTAACCCGCCTCAGCCAGCCTGCGCGCGCACGCCGCCCCTATTCCGCGCCCGGAGGCTGTTACTATGGCGACGGGAGATTTCGACATTTTTCAACTGCACTATCGCCAGAACGCGATGTCAACTCTACGCAGTCATGTGTCTCGTCACCGGCGCAGTTCGGGGGGGCGCTGATCCCAAAGAATACGAAGAATACGGTGTTAGGAGCACTATTCACCTGACACGCTTTGGAAGCGCGTGGCTGGTTATTCGGACCAACCGGCAGTTTCCAAAACGTCGGTGAACGGTGCTCCTG
>DASXGR010000224.1:0-6919 GCA_036488935.1 Caulobacteraceae bacterium
GGCGTCGGCGCCGACGAGAAGGACCCGCCTGCGTCCATGCTGAACGATTCCAGCGCATCGCTCCCGTAGTTGAGGGAGCTGAGCCCCTGGCCGGACGCAGTCGTTCCGGAGGTGAAGTTCAGCGAGGAGCCCAGGCTCGCCGTAGGGGCGAACGTGAGGAAGTCGGAGGTGAAGGTGAGCGCGCCCTCCGATCCGTTGCTCACCCCGAAGCCGCCGATCGTCGAGCCCTGTACGCCGGACAGCGTCCCGCCGCTGAACGTTCCGGCGAGCAGGACGGACCCCGCCGCATAGGTCTTGCCATCCAAAGTAATCGGCGCCGTCGACGTGATGACGAAATCGCCGCCGATGCCGGGCTGAATCGCCAGACCAACGGCGGACTGGGCGGCCGTGGAGCTCGAGCTGGTCCAGGTCAGGTTGGCGACCACGTTCTGGACCGCGCCATCAACGGTCGCGCCCAGATTGATGAAGGAGAAGTCGACCTGGGTCGTGCCCGCGCTCGTCGAACCGGACGTCGGAATCGAGAAGAAGGACGAATTCGCGCTCGTGTTCGATGCGCTCGCATTCTGGAAATAGAAGTTGTCTCCGCCCAGCGCCGAGAAGGTGGCGAAGGTGGTGACCTCGGCGCTGGCGCCCGTAGCCAGGCACAAGCTGGCCACGGCCCCGGCGGCGGCCGCGGCAAGTTTCATCTTCATGATGTTGAATACCCTGACTTTTTCGAGGATCTATACCCCGTTGGTTCAAAAACTAGCTAAACTTTTGAAGCGTCGCAATGACGTTGGGTCAAGCTTCGATTGGCGACTGCTTCACTCCAGCGCCGGCGCGCGGCAAAATGCGGGATCCAATCCGCACGCTCCTGATTTCAAAGGAGGTTCCGGCGGGAGGAGATAAGGACGAAAAAGGGCGGCCCTTGCGAGGCCGCCCCCAATGAAGTTGCAGAACGTGTGCGGCGACTCGCCGCAGTTTGGCTTCCGTTAGGGAACCTCGTCCAGCGCCTCGCCCAGGACTTCGACGATGTGCTGGAGGTGGCCTTCCTCGACGATCAAGGGCGGTGAGAAAGCGAGAATGTCCCCCGTGACCCGGCCCAGCAGGCCTTTTTCGAAGCAGCGCTGGAAGACCTCCATCCCCCGTGCGCCGGGCGCGCCGGGCCGCGACTCCAGCTCGACGCCGGCGACAAGGCCGAGGTTGCGGATGTCGACGATGTGCCGCGCGCCCTTGAGAGAGTGGAACGCATCAGCAAACAGCCCTTCGAGGCTGCGGGCCCGCTCGAACAGCCCCTCCGCCTCATAGAGGTCCAGTGTCGCCAGCCCCGCCGCGGCGGCGAGGGGGTGACCGCTGTAGGTGTAGCCGTGGAACAGGTCGATTCCCGGCGGGCTCGAATTGACCACCGAGTTGTAGATCTCGCCCCGCACGACCACGCCGCCCATGGGCACCGCGGCGTTGGTGAGGCCCTTGGCGCAGGTGATCATGTCCGGCGTGACGCCGAACCGCTCGGCGGCGGTGGCGTAGCCAAGCCGCCCAAATGCGGTGATCACCTCGTCGAAGATCAGCAGGATCCCGTGACGCGTGGCGATCTCCCGCAGGCGCTCGAGATAGCCCTTGGGCGGAATCAGGACGCCGGTCGATCCGGCCATCGGCTCGACGATCACCGCCGCGATGGTGTCCGCGCCGTGCAGGGCGACGATCCGCTCCAGGTCGTCGGCGAGATCGGCGCCGGTCTCACGCTGACCGCGCACGAAGGTCCCGCTGGCGGGGTCGTGCGTATGGCGAAGATGGTCCACGCCTGGCAGCATCGGTCCCCAGTGGCGGCGGTTGGGTCCGATGCCGCCGACGCTGATCCCGCCGAAACCCACGCCGTGATAGGCGCGCTCGCGACCGATCAGGCGCGTGCGCGAGCCTTGTCCGATCGACTTCTGGTAGGCCAGGGCGATCTTGAGGGCGCTGTCGACCGCTTCCGAACCGGAATTGCAGAAGAACACGTGATCGAGCCCGAGCGGGAAGATCTCGGCAACGCGCGTGGCCAGCTCGAACACCAGCGGATGGCCGAGGTGGAAGGTCGGGCCGAAGTCGAGCTCGCCCGCCTGGCGACGAATCGCCTCGACGATCGGCTCGCGCGTATGGCCGGCGTTCACGCACCACAGCCCCGCGGTGCCGTCGAGCACCGGCCGGTCATCGGGCGTGTAGTAGTACATGTCCTTGGCGCGGGAGAGCAGGCGCGGCTGCTGCTTGAACGCCCGATTGTTGCTGAAGGGCATCCAGAAGGCTTCGAGCGAATTGCTGCGCGGCGCGTCGTCCATGGTCCGGTCCTGTTCTCCCCTCCGTCGCCGGAAGGTGGCCGCGCGCGGGCGGCCGGGTGGTGAGGCCATCGGGAGAGCGCAGGGCTACAGGCCCCTGTCGCGCTCCCCCACCTGTCCGCTGCGCGGACGCCGTCCCATAGCCGGGGCGGCGCGCCGATGCACGCCTGCCGCTGCTAGAAGCGGTAGTTTGCTGACATGCCGACGGTGCGAGGCCGAAGCGTCTCGGCTTCAAACAGCAGTGTCGCCGAGTCCTGGTGCTGCAGGTTGAGCTGGGGATGGGCGTTCGCGAGATTGTTGGCGTACACTGCAAAGTCCCAGCGGCGAATCGAGACGCCCACGCGGGCGTAAAGCTGGTTCACCGGAGGGTTGGGCCGAAGGCCAGCGTCGAAGAAGGCCGTGTTCGGGTCCTCGTTGGGAATGGGGCGCGTACGGCGGCTATTGTAGGAGTCGTCGAGCCGCACGTAGGCGTCCCGCCCAAATACCTCGAAGTTGTACTGAGCGCCCAGCGACACGCTCCAGGGACCCCATTCGGCAACGAGGCTGTCGCCTTTCACATTGAGCACGTCGCCATTGGCGTCCAGCGAGGTCGTGGTGAAATAGGCGTCGGTGTAGCCGGCGGCCAGGTCGAAGACGAGATGGCGCGTGGCTTGCCACTGACTTTGGAGGTCGAAACCCTTGCTGACCGCGTCACCTGCATTGGTCGTGAATTGGACTCCGCAGGAAGGAACATAGAACGCCTGCTGAATGTTCGACCAAGTTATATAGTATACGCTCGCCTGCATATTCAGAGTATGGGACAGGAAACTATCCTTGGTCCCGATCTCGTAGTTCCATACCGAGTCTGAATTATACGAGTCGGGGAAGCCGGGACCGCATGCCTGCACCGGCAGGGGCGGCGTGGCGCCCCCGATCCGGAACCCCTTGGCGGCCGTGAAGTAGACCATGTCGTCGGGCGTGATCTGGTAGGTCAGGCTGACCTTAGGCGTGAACGGGTGGTCACTTTGCGCGCCCGTGGCGATGGCCGGCTGCCCGCCGTTGTCGAGCAGGTCCTGAGGCCCGTCGTTCGAGTTGATGAAGCGGAAGTTGGTCCACGAGTACCGCAGGCCGATCTCCAGGTGGAACTGCTTGGTGAAGGCGTAGGTCGCATCGGCAAAGAGCGCTTCCTGCCGATCCCTGGCACGCGTGTTGTTGTCATAGTCCACGCCTCCTGGGAGCAGGTCCTCGCCCCAGGCGGTGATCATGTCCTCCCCCCACAGGTCCTGGGTCAGTTGCGGGAGTTGCGGATCGAAGATCTGTTCGTTGCTCTGCTGGCGATTATACGAATAGAAGAATCCCGCGGTCCATTGCAACCTGGAGTTGCTGTCCGTGGAGACGACCCGAATCTCTTCTGTGAAATTCTGCTGAGCATTCGTGATCGTATTGCTCGCCTCGTACCCGGCAAGAAACGGGTTCTGAGCAACATTCCGCCCAGTGGCGGTCAGAAGTGGATAGAAGTTCTGACAATTGTTGCTGCACGGCGTGCCCTGCGGATCGGACGGATATCCGAAGATGCTTAGCTGGTTCGGGTCACTCGTGAGGTAGTGCTGAAAGTAGGACAGGTTGTAGAGCGTTCCCGAATAGCCACTCACCCGCTCGCGACGATCATAGTAGGAGGTATTCGAGATCACCTTGACGGGCCCCGCGTCCCATTCCACCCGAACGGCGGGCAGGACGAAGTGGTCATTGTCCGGCATCCGGTCAGGCGTGCCATTGCGGAACAGCCCGTTGCCGGGATCGGAGATGCTCAGCCAGTATTCGTCCTGCTGGTTTTGGTCACGGACCTGATAGTTCACGCTCGGCGTGATCTGTAGTTTCGTAGTCGGGGCCCAGGTCAGGGCTGCGCGAAGCACATAGGTGTCGATCCAGTTGGCGTTCTCCTGGATCGGTTGGAAGGTCTGGTCAGTCACCCAGTCGACGTATCCCCCATCGCGCCTGGCCCAGGCGCTGACACGGAAGCCCAGCTTGTCCTGCACGATTGGGCCGCCCACCGCCACGCCACCCTCGTAGCTCGGCGCCCCGTTTTGGGTAAACGCCAACTCGGTGTGCGCAAAGCCACTGTAACTGGTGAGGCTCGGCTGGTTGGTAATGTAGCGGATAGTCCCGCCTTCCGACCCCGCCCCGAAGAGGGTTCCCTGGGGCCCACGCAGCACCTCGACGCGAGTAAGATCGAACACGGCAGGCAAGGTGTTGTTGGCGCTCAGACCCAGATTTCGCAACTGGATCGGCGTGTCATCGATGTAGATTCCCGTGGTGCTCGAACCAGCTGTCGACTCAATACCCCTGATCGAGATATCGTGACTGTCGGTGTTGTAGCTTATTCCAGGTGTATACTGGACCATATCGGCGAATGTCTTGATTTGAAGCTCTTGCATTCGCTGACCGGTGAAGGCAGTGATGCTCTCCGGGACCTTGTTGATGGTTTCCTCGCGCCGGGTCGCGGTCACTATGATTTCGCCGATTTCAGCGACGCTGCCCGAGGGAGGAGGCGGTGTCTCGGGAGGAGCGGCGAATGCGGCGGAGACAAGCGCCAGTGGCGCCAAGGAAATTCCGAAGACCCAAGCCTTCCGAAGCGCGCTCATGTGACGACGCCCCCCCGTTGTTATTGGAGTTGAGGTTCGTCTTATGCGCTGCTGTGGTCAAGCCGGCCTTCATCGAGAGGGCGGTGAGGCCTCCGGAACCCCGCTTGGCGCCCGCCAGAGGTCGGCTATGCTTAGGGCATGGGCGAGATGAAGCAGATCGCAGGGACAGGCGGCGCCCTGTCCGTGCGCCCGGCACGGTCGGGCAAGGCCTCAGCGGCCCGCGTGGAGGCCGGCGTGGGTGAGCCCCTCACAGAGGCGCGACGCTGGGCGGCCGAGCGCGGCGTGACCGAGATCGAATGCCTCGTGCCAGATCTGGCCGGTGTCGCGCGGGGCAAGATCATGCCGGCGCAGAAGTTCTTCGAGGACACGGCGATGGCCCTGCCCTCCTCGATCTTCATGCAGACGATATCCGGCGAATATCCGGAGGAGACCGAGGACTTCCACTACGATCCCTCGGACGGCGACATTCAGCTTCGCCCGGATTTCGCGACACTGACGCTGGTGCCCTGGGCGCGCGATCCCACGGCCCAGGTGATCCACGACGCGGTGTATCACGACGGCCGCGCGGTGGAGATCGCCCCCCGGCAGGTGCTCAAACGCGTGATCGCCCTCTTCCACGAGCACGGCTGGAAGCCGGTCGTGGCGCCTGAGATCGAGTTCTATCTGGTCAAGCGCAACACCGATCCCGACTACCCGCTGGAACCCCCCATCGGCCGGTCCGGCCGCGCCGAGGCTGGGCGACGGTCCTACTCGATCTCGGCGGTGAACGAGTTCGACGCCGTCTTCGAGGACATCTACGCCTTTGCCGAAGCCCAGGCGCTTGAGGTGGACACCCTGATCCACGAAGAAGGCGCTGCGCAGATGGAGATCAACCTGCGCCACGGCGATCCGCTGGCCCTGGCGGACCAGGTCTTCCTGCTCAAGCGGACGATCCGAGAGGCGGCCCTCGCCCACGACATCTACGCGACCTTCATGGCCAAGCCGATGACCCACGAGCCCGGCTCGGCGCTGCATCTGCATCAGTCGATCGTGTCCACGGCGACGGGTCAAAACATCTTCAGCGATCCCGAGCAGAGGCCGACGGCCGAGTTCTTCCAGTTCCTCGCCGGCCAGCAGCGCTACGTGCCGGCCGTGACCTGCATCCTCGCGCCGTACGTCAATTCCTATCGACGGCTGGTGAAGGGTCTGTCCGCGCCGGTGAACGTCCAGTGGGGGTACGACAACCGAACTACTGGCCTTCGCGTACCGCCCTCCTCGCCCGAGAACAGGCGGGTGGAGAACCGCGTCCCCTCCTCCGACGCAAACCCCTATCTGGCGCTCGCCGCCTCCCTCGCCTGCGGCTACCTCGGTCTCACGCGAAGGCTCACTCCCACCGGCCCGGTATCCGGCACCGCCAGGACCGAGGGTTTTGAGCTGCCGGTCGGCCTGCTCGAAGCCGTGGACATGTTCGAGGAGACCGAGGAACTGGCCGAGGTTCTCGGCCGGGAATTCATCACGACCTTCGCGGCGGTGAAGCGCGCCGAATTCGCCACCTTCATGCGCGTGATCAGCCCGTGGGAGCGCGAGTTCCTGCTGCTGAACGTGTGACCTGCGTGGTTCGCGCGCGCCTGCGGGACCTGGGAATCGTCACCGGCTCGCTCCCCACCGGGCCCCACAACGCGATCACGGACGTGGCGGGTGTCACGGTAGGCTATCGGACGCTGCTCGCCGACAGCCCGCACGTCGTGAGGACCGGCGTGACGGCAATCTGGCCGCGCGGCCACGCCACCTGGACCGACGCCGCCTTCGCCGGCGGATTCTCGTTCAACGGCAATGGCGAGATGACGGGCATGGCCTGGATCGCGGAGCAAGGGCTGCTCGCCTCACCGATCGGGATCACCAGCACCCATTCGGTCGGGGCCGTGCACGAGGCGATCTGCCGGCTCGCCGTGCGCGATGGCGGTCCCTCCGAATGGATGCTGCCGGTCGTCGCTGAGACGTACGACGGCTGGCTGAGCGATCGAGCCG
>DASXGR010000227.1:0-22205 GCA_036488935.1 Caulobacteraceae bacterium
GGCGTCGGAAGTCAGTTCGACGTCAGGACCTTCTTCCTCGTCGCCGAGCAGACCGCCCAGCACGCCCTCGGCCATGACCCTGTTCCCGCCGCGATTACCGCGCCCACGTCCGGGTGCGGAGGAGTCGCCGGAACATGCCCCTATGCCGCCGCAATCGCAACGGCGGCGCCAAACAAGTTCCACGCCGACCCGGCGCGTCAGGGATGCAGGAGACGACCGGCCGCCCGCTCAGGAGCGACTAAACCCAAGGTAAAACGACTAGCCCCGAAGACGAGCCGGCCGTCGGGCCGGCTCTCGACACTTCAGGCGGCGGCGAGGGACTGGCGACGACGACCGCGCAGCACGGCGCCCAGCGCGCCCACACCCACCAGCATCAGAGCCCAACTCGCGGGCTCTGGCACACCCGGGTTGGGCAGTACGGTGATCGTGCCGGTTTGAGTCGCTCCCGTCGTCGTGTTTGTGAAGGTTACTGTTGTTGTACCGGTAAGACCCGGGAACGTCACATTATAATTGTTATACTCTTTCGTTCCAAGAAAGAAGGTCCCGAGAGAGTCCACATCCCACAGCACTTGGGACGCCTTTTCAGAGAACTGCTTTGAAGTCCCTGCATTGAATGTCAGGGTTTCACCGTCGAGCCCGAACTCAACGTAGGGGACGAAGGTTTGCGTGAATACCGAGCCGGGGATGTTCAAGGGGGTCACATTGGCCGGGCCATTGAACGTTGTGTCGGACACTGGTCCGGTGGGATCAGCGACGGTGAAATCAAAGGTAGGCGGGTCGAAGTGAACGACCAGCGCATTCGCGGAGGTGGCGGCCACGACTGACGCAACTGCGCCGGCGGCCAAGAGGCAGCGCGACAATCTCATTTCCATCTCCTTTGACGCGGTGAACGGCTTTGGTGAAATCAAGACCAAAATTTGTCCGATTTCTAACTACCTATACCGTACGCGTCAATGGATTAGTCTAGTGTGCGTAATCGCACCGTCAACGACCTTCAAAGCTTGGCGCCCTCTTTTCCATGAAGGCTCGCATGCCCTCGGCCGCGTCCCGGCTGCGCAGCAGAGGCAGCAGTTGCAGGAAGACGTGGTGGACGTGATCGTCGAACGTCTCATTCAGCCCCATCCGCATCATCCGCTTTGACGCCTGAACGGCGAGAGGCGCGTTGGAGGCAATCTCATTTGCCAGGCCCAGGGCGGCGTCCATCAGGACCTCCGGCTCCACGACTCGCGAGACGAGGCCCATCTCCTCGCATTCTTCGGCCGAGAGCGTGCGGCCGGTGAAGATCAGCTCAGCCGCCTTCGACCAGCCGATCAGCCGCGGCAGGAACCACGTCCCACCGCTCTCCGGAACGATGCCGCGCTTGGTAAAGGCGGCGGCCATCTTGGCGCCCCTGGCCATGATGCGGATGTCGCATCCGAGCGCGGTGTCCATCCCGTAACCGGCGGCCGAGCCGTTCAGGGCGCAGATCGTCGGCTTGCCCATGTTGAAGAGCACCGTGGGCGGGGTGTTGCGCAGGTCCAGGTTGGTCGCGCTCGAAGCGCTGGAGCCGACGCCCTGGCCGCCGCCGGTCGCCTCCGAAAGATCGAGGCCCGCGCAGAAGGCGCGGCCTGTGCCGGTGAGGATCACCGCACGGACCGCCGGATCAGCCTCGGCCGCCAGCAGGTGCTGAGTGAGCTGGTTGAGCATCGGCCCGGAGATGGTGTTCATCCGGGCCGGCCGGTTCAGGGTGACGATGGCGACGGCGCCATTCACCTCATAGAGGACTTCGGGATCCTCGATCTTCGTCTGGACCGTCATGCGCTCAGATCCTCCGTGGATTGGACCTTTTCCGCCTCGCCCAGTTCGGCGAGCACCTCATCGGTGTGGGCGCCGATCTGCGGAGGTTCCCGGCGGATCGTCGCCGGCGTGCGGGAAAAGCGGATGCCAGGCTTGAGGGCCCGATAAGTCCCTTCCCCCGGAATCTCCCGCTCTTCGATCAGGGTCTCCGTGAGCTGGGGATCGGTGAGGATGTCGCGCGCCCGGTTGACGATCATCGCCGGCACCGACGCCTGGTGGCAAAGCTCCAGCCAATCTGCTGTGGTGCGCTTCGCGGCCGCCTCGGCCAGCATCGCGTTGTAGACCGCCACCTTGCCCGCCGCGCCTTCAGCCTTGACGAACCGCTCGCTCTCGTAGGCGCCCGGAATGCCGCCGAGTTCGAAGAAGCGCGCGGCCTGTTCCCGGTTGGCCGGCATCACCCAGATGTGGCCGTCCTTCGTCTTCAGCGGCCGACGATAGGGGGTGATGGTCGTGGTCATGCCAAACGAGCCGGTGGGCGGAACATAAGTCTCGCCGTACAGGTGCTCGGCCATCAGAAAGCCGGTGAAAGTCTCCAGCATCGGGACGCAGACATACTGTCCCTCGCCCGTCCGCTCCTTGTGGCGCAGCGCGCCGAGCGTGGCGATCGTGGCGAACAGGCCGCAGGTCTTGTCGGCGATGATCGAGGGGATGAACTGAAGGGGCGCCTCAGGATCCACCAGCTGGGCGAGCCCGGCCGCGCCGCTCGCCGACTGGATCAGATCGTCGAACGCCTGGCGCCCCGCATAGGGGCCCTCCGGGGCGTAGCCCATCGCTTCGATGTAGACGATGTCCGGCTTGATCTCGCGAACCGCCTCGTAGTCGAAGCCAAGCCGCGCCACCGCGTCGGGGCGCATGTTGTGGATGAAGATGTCGGCCGTGCGGATCAGCTTGCGCAAGGCGCGGCGGCCCGGCTCGCTCTTGAGATCGAGGGCGACCGAGCGCTTGTTCCGGTTCAGCGCCACGAAGATCGGCCCCATCGTCTTGGACTTTGGCGCCTTTCCCGAGCCGCGCTGGCGATCGCCCGACGGCTCCTCGATTTTGATCACGTCAGCGCCCATGTCGCCCAGGTGCTGAGTGGCGTACGGGCCGAGCACGAACTGCGTGAGATCCACCACCCGCACGCCGTCCAGCGGACCCTTCCGCTGCGGCTCGCCGCTGCCGTCCATACGCATCCTCCTAGGCCTTACCCGGCGGCTATTGAGAGGCTCGCGCAACGGAACGCAAGCGCGGGGGCGCGACGCCCTTTGACTTGGACGGGGCGCAAGGCTCCTATCGGGCGCCCACAACACCAAGGGAGACGACGGTGGCGGAGCATCTGATCGAGACGTTCGAAGACGGCGTCGCGACCCTGACCATGAACCGGCCCGAGGCGCGCAACGCGCTCACCGCGGAGATGCAGGCGGGACTCTCGGAGGCCCTGCCGCGGCTGGCGGCGGATCGGAAGGTTCGGGCGGTGGTGGTGACGGGCGCGGGCGGCGCCTTCTGCGCCGGCGGCGACGTCAAAGGGTTCGCCGAGCGCACGAGCCGCCCGGGCGGGGCCGACGGCGCCAACGAACTCGACGTCGAGCAGAGGGCCTACGGCCTGCGCGCCAGCACCGAAGTCTGCCGCTGGCTGCACGAGATGCCCAAGCCGACCCTGGCGGTCATCCCGGGCCCCGCGGCGGGCGCCGGCCTGTCGATCGCGCTGGCCTGCGATCTTCGCATCGCCACGCCTGAGGCCAAGCTGACGACGGCCTTTTCCAAGGTGGGCCTGTCCGGCGACTACGGCGGCAGCTACTTCCTCAGCCACCTGGTGGGCGGCGCCAAGGCGCGCGAGCTCTACTTCACCGCCGACGTCATCAGCGGCGAAGAGGCGCTGCGCCTGGGGATCGTCAACCGCACCGCCGCCCGCGAGGACATCGAGGCGGCCGGCAAGGCCTGGGCGCTCGAGCTCGCAGCCCTGCCGACCCTCGCGATCGGCTATATGAAGCGGAACCTCAACGCCGCCGAGACCGGGACTCTGCCGGAGGTCCTCGACATCGAGTCCTTCAACATGGTCCGCACCATGACGACCGCCGACCACCGAGACGCCTCCGCCGCGTTCGTCGCCAAGCGCAAGCCGGTTTTCCAGGGAAGATGAGCCGGAACCTCGCCTAAGCGCCGCAGTCAGGCGTTCTGGAACGACGCCAAAGCGATGGTGCAAGGCCGAACGTGCAGACTCTGACCAACAACGCCAACCTGGAAGCGGCTGCGCATGTGGTGCAGCTCTCCCTCGCGCCCGTCTTCCTGCTCTCCGGCACAGCCGCCCTGCTCAGCGTTTTTGCTGGCCGCCTGAGCCGTGTCGGCGATCAGGCCGACGCTGCGGCTGCGGAACCTCCTGACGCCGAGGGCCGCGAGGACAGGCTGGAGATGCTTCGCTGGCGATCCCGGGCTCTGGACCTCGCGGTGGTGCTCGCCGCCGTCGGAGGCGTTGCGACCTGCGCCACGGTCCTCCTGCTCTTCCTGGGCGAGGTGCTGGGCCGCAACGCCGCAAGCATTCTGTTCTTCACCTTCGGCGGCGCGATCGTGCTGATCATGGGCTCCTTGGCCGCTTTCGTGGCGGAGATGCTGCTCGCCGCCCATGGCGTCCGCCGACTCGTGGACCTCAGCGTCGCAGAGGGATGCGCGGAGGCAGAGCGGGGGGATTGAACTCGCCAGGCCGCCCGCCGACTGTCGGCGCGCCAAGCTTGAGCGGGGGTGAGATGAGTCTGAGAACGGCGGCGATGGTCCTGGGTGTCACGGCAGCCATGACCGGATCGGGACTGGCGGCGGCACAGACGGGAGAGGCTCCGGTGAGCCAGAGCGGCGTACAGGCGGTGCTCGCCTGTCAGTCGGTCAGGGGCGACAAGGCCCAGCTCGCCTGCTTTCGCCGTGCGGCGAAATTGCTGACCGAGCAATCTGCGGCGGGGCCCCAAACCGCCGTTGCGTCGGCGCCGGCCGCCTCGTCCCCGCCCCCTCGCCCCTTCGGCGCGCCTCCGAAGCGCGAGCGCCCTGACCGGCCGGCTGAGGCGCACGCGGCCGTGCTGGTCGTCCGCTCGATCGGCGACCTCGGAGACGGCCGGGCGATCCTCAACCTCGCCGACGGCTCGAGCTGGGTCGAAACCGACGCCGAGCCGATCACCAGCACGGTCAAGCCTGGCGACAGCGTGAGGCTCGAAAAGGGCGTGTTGGGCGGCTACCTGCTCGTCCTGCCGCACCGTTCGGCGATCCGCATCCGCCGGCTACGCACGGAATAGGCGGCGGGGAGAGCTCACGGGCGGCCCGCTCCCTTTTCACCCAGGACCCAGAGCCTGCCCCGGACTTGATCCGGGGGGCCACGCCAGCGGCGCTGCGGTTCGCGAACCCAGGCGTCCGTAGTAGTCACCTGGGTCCCGGGTCCTCGCTTCCTCCCGCATTCGCGGGGGTCGCTACGGCCCGGGAGGCGGCGCGCTGTGATCAGAGGCCGTCGAATTGGCCGCCTGGGTCATTCTTTTCGGGAGCGCCCAGCAGCGCCAGGGTCGGCTTGCCGCCCTGCTTGTAGACGACCCCACCCTTCATGACGAAGTCGACGTGCTCGAGGCGCGTGACGTCGTCCAGCGGGTTTCCGGCGACGGCGATGATGTCTGCATAGCGGCCCTGCTGGACCGAGCCAATGTCGGGCGTGTCGCCGATCAGGTCCGCGGCGCTGGTGGTCGCCGCCTGAATTGCGGCCATCGGCGTCACGCCGCCGAACTTCACCATCAGGGCGAATTCCTTGGCATTCTCGCCATGCGGGACAAGGCTCTCGTCGGTGCCGAAGGCGATCTTCACGCCGGCCTTCACCGCCTTGGCGAAGTTGGCCTGCATGGTGGGCACCACGGCGATCGCCTTGGCGGCGGCCGTCGGCGGCAAGCGTTCGGGGTGTTCGCGGGCCGTCTCGAGCACGCGCTCGCCGATCAGCATGGTGGGCACGAGATAGGTCCCGTGCTCCTTCATCAGCCGATAGCTCTCTTCGTCGGCGAAGGAGCCGTGCTCGACGGAGTCGATACCCAGAGCGACAGCATGGTTGATCGCCTCCGTGCCGTGGATGTGCGCTGCGACCTTCATGTGCAGGGCGTGGGCCGTGTCGACCACCGCCTTGATCTCGTCGTCGGCCATCAGTTGCAGGTTGGGATCGTCGCCGATCGAGAGGACTCCGCCGGAGGGCATGATCTTGATCAGGTCGGCGCCACGCCGGTGGTAGTCGCGCACTGCGTGACGGGCGGCCTCGGGGCTGTCGATGGTGACATCGGTCCAGTGGGGGTGCGACAGATCGGGGTCGAGGCCGTCGGCGGGGTCGTTGTGGCCGCCCGTCGGGCCAAGCGGAGCGCCGGCCACCCACATCCGCGGCCCTGGGATGGTCCCCGCCGCGATCGCCCGCTTGAGCGCGATCACGAGATCGGTCTCGCCGCCCACATCGCGCACGCTGGTGAAACCGGCTTCCAGCGTATTCCGGACATAGCGGGTCGAAAGGAAGGCATGGTCTTCGACCGTGCGCGTCACGGCTTCGTGCACCGTATCGCCGCCGTCCGACTGACTGGTGATGTGCACATGGCAGTCGATCAGGCCGGGCAGCACCGTTGCATTGGAGAGATCGATCACCCGCGCGCCCGCGGGGTCGACGAAGCCGTCCTTAACCCCGGTGATGCGGTCGTCGTGGATGAGGATCGAGACCTGGGAGCGTGGTTCCTTGGAGACTCCGTCGATCAACCGGCCGGCGTGGATCACGATGTCCTCAGCGCCCGCCGAAGCGGCGGCGGCAAGTGCGGCAACGCCGGCGGTGAGCGCCAGCGCGGTTTTGGAAATAGTCATGGGTGTCTGCCCCTAGGAGTGGAAAGCAACAAGAACGGGCCGACAGGATGGCTGTCGGCCCGCCGGAAGTTTTACTGTTCGTCCTGACCCTTCAGATACTTGTCGAACCAGACGATGGTCCGTTCGAGAGAGTCGATCTGGTTCTCGCGCTTGACGAATCCATGTCCCTCGTTTGGATAGAAGTGGACGTCGACGGTGCGGCCGTCCTGCTTCAGCAGGTCGACGATCTCCAGCGCCTGAGTACGTGGCACCCGGATGTCGTTGTCCCCCTGCAGCACCAGCAGGGGCGCGGAGAGGTGGTGGATGTAGGTCAGGGGGCTGGAAGCCTCGTAGACCGCCTTGTCCTTCACCGGATCGCCGATCAGACCGATCTGGTACTGCTGCAGGGTCGGCGCCTCGGTCTGGTACATGTGGAACCAGTCGATGATGCCGTATTCCTCGACCGCGGCGCGCCACAGGTCGGGCGTCTTGGACGCCGCCATCAGGGTCATGTAGCCGCCGTAGGAGCCGCCGGTGATCCCGACCCGATGTGGATCGACATAGCCGGTGGCGACGAGGAACTTCACGCCCGCCACCTCGTCTTCGAGGTCGCCGCCCCCGAGGTCCTTGCGGTTCGCCTCTTCGAAGGCGCGGCCATAGCCGGTCGATCCGCGCGGGTTGGGCGCGATGACGACATAGCCGCGCGAGGCCAGGGCCGCGGCGGTGCGGTTGTAGGTGTCCACAGTCTGGCCGGTGGGACCGCCGTGCGGCAGCACCACCGCGGGGGCGTGGCCGTCACGCGCCATGTTGAATGGCGTCCAGACGAACGCCGAGATCACCGTGCCGTCGGCGCTCGGATAGTGGACAATTTGCGAGGCCGGCAGACGCGCGGGATCGATGCTGGCCAGGCCCAGACGGGTGAGCGGCGTCGTCCGGCCGGTCTCCAGGTCCTCCACCCAGACGTCCGGCGGGGTGGTGGAGGACTGGTGGAGATAGAGGAAACGGGTGGCGTCTGCGGAGATGCTCCGTGATGAGGCGGCGGCCTCGCGGTCGACGCCGGGCTCGGCGCCAAGGCGGCGGGGCATGCCCTTGTTCGGCGAGGCGGCGAACAGGCTCACGCGCCCGTCGACATTGTCGGCGAACGTCACCGTCAGGCCGGTGGGCGAGAAATGGCCCGACTCCTGCTCCCAGGCGTCTTTCATCAGAAGTCTGGGCTCGCCGCCGGCGAAGGGGATCAACGCCGCCTGGCGATTGCCGGCCGGCGTCTCCACCGTCGCCGCCACCCACTGGCTGTCGGGGCTGACGTCGGAGGCAAGGTCATAGCCCCCTTCCCGCGTCAGCGGCCGCGCAGCGCCGGTATCGATGTCGATGACGAAGATCTGGCCTTCGGTCCCCTTGAAGTTGACCCGGTTGGCTATGAGCTGGCGTCCGCCATGGACGAAGGCGACGACGCTCCACTCATGGTCGGGGGCAGCCTCATGAGTGAGCACCCGCACCTGCCGGGTGGCCAGGTCGAGCACGGCGACGTCCGTCGAAGGCGCGGTCTTGGGCCGGCGGTTGAAGGCGAGCATCCGCCCATCAGGCGAGAAGATCGCGTGCGATTCAGAGACGTCTGGCGTCGACGTGAGATCTACGGTCGCACCGCCGGCGATCGGGACGGCGTAGAGGTCATAGATCTCGGCGCCCGCGTGGTCCGACTCGAACACCGCCGTCCTTCCGTCAGGAGAGATGGCGATTGCGGACTGCCGGTCGTCAGACTGCGTCAGTTGCACTGGAAAGCCCCCGCCGGCCGGAACCTTCCAGAGATTGAAGCGCCCGGTGAGGTTGGTGGAGAAGACCACCTCGCGGCCATCCGGCGTCCAGGCGCCGTCCATCACGCTGCGAACATAGAAGAGGTCCGGCACCGGGACCGGCGCCACGTCTGCGCGGTGTTCGGAGACGATGCTCGTGGGGCTTGTGATCGCCCTTGGCGGTGTTCCCTGTTGGACTGGCTCAGCCAAGACCGCAGCAGGAATTAGCGCGACCGCCGCGGCGGCGCCCAGAAGACGTCTCATCCCGTTCGACTCCCCCTCGTTCGTTTCACCGCCTACCTGGCGATCTCGCCGGCCGCGGCCCATCCGGCCGCCTTGTCTTCGGGCGGCTCAGCGTGGGCCTTGTACTGCGGCGCTCGGCGTTCGTGCGAGGCCTGTTCATAGGCGTAGCCGTAGGCGATCAGTCGCGCCTCACTCCAGGCGGGACCAATGATGGAGAGTCCGACCGGGAGGCCGTCCACGAGACCCATCGGAACCGTCAGGTGCGGATAGCCGGCGATCGCTGGCGGCGCGCCGGCCCCTCCGCCGACGAAGCGGTCGCCAAGGACCGGGTCGATGAGCCAGGACGGGCCGAGCGTCGGCGCCACAAGGGCTGTGACGTTGTTCGCCGCGAGCATGGCGTCGATGCCGTCTGGCCCAGCGAGCCGGTGCGCCTCAGCCTTGGCTTTCAGGTAGTCGGGATCGTCGAGGCCCTTGGTGGCCTCCGACTGTTCGAACAGTTCCTGGCCGAACAGCAGCAGTTCGCGGCCGGCGTGCGCCTTGTTGAAGGCGATGAGGTCGGCCAGCGTCCTGCTGGGCACCTGCTCGGGCGAGGTGGTCGCCAAGTATGCGGCCATGTCCGCTTTGAGCTCTGTCTTGAGGATCGTCTGCTCGTACTCGCGCAGAGGTCCCACGTCGGGCGCCTTGTTGATCTCCACCAAGGTCGCCCCGGCTGCGCGCAGGGCGGCCAAAGCCCGTTCGAACACGACATCGGTCTGGGGGTGGAACCCAGCGGCGAAGCGCAGGACGCCGATCCGCACGCCCTGCAGCGCGTGCGGATCAAGGGCCGCGACATAGTCGGTCTTGTGCGCGTCAGCCTCGGCTGTCGCCGGATCGGCGGGATCGGATCCCGCGATCACCGACAGCAGGAGTGCAGCGTCGCGCACGCTGCGCGCCATCGGCCCGGCGGTGTCCTGGGTGTGGCTGATCGGAACGACATGGGTGCGCGAGACCAGGCCGACCGTGGGCTTGATCCCCACCAGCCCGGCGATCGCTGACGGACAGGTGACCGAGCCGTCCGTCTCCGTGCCGATCGCCGCCGCCGCCAGGCTGGCTGCGGCGGCCGATCCGGAGCCGGAACTGGAGCCGCAGGGGGAGCGGTCAAGGGCGTAGGGGTTGCGCGCCTGGCCGCCCATGCCGCTCCAACCACTGATCGAATGGCTCGAACGGAAATTCGCCCACTCCGACAGATTGGTCTTCCCGAGGATGATCGCTCCCGCCGCGCGCAGGCGCGCGACGAGTGGCGCATCACGACCTTGCATGTTGCGTTCGAGGGCGAGCGAGCCCGCCGTGGTGGGCATGGGATCGGCGCTCTCGATGTTGTCCTTGATCAGGATCGGCACGCCGGCCAGCGGCCCCTGAGGGCGATGGGCGGCGCGCGCAGCATCCGCGGCGCGCGCGTCGGCGAGCGCGCGCGGATTGATCATGATCACCGCCCGAAGCTTGGGATTCAGCACTTCGATGCGGTGCGAATAGGCCTCCACGAGTTCGACCGAAGTCGTGCGCCCCGCACTCAGGTCGGCCTCCAGTTCGCCGATCGATTTCTCAGTTGGATCGTATGCGGCGTTCGCCGAAGCGGCGCTTCCCAGGACCACAGCGAGCACGAGTGCAGATGCGCAGAACTTCAAGGATTACCCCCCTCTTCAGTCAGCGAAGATTGGCGACGAATGGACCTATGTGGTCGTTGAGGAACTTCGCATCGGCCGGATTGCTAGCGGCGCCGGCCGTGTGCCCCCAAAGCGAGGGGATGGGCGCGAAGGTGACAGTGTGGATGAATTGCGCCTCGTACTTGGCGTCCGAGATCGGGAAGTAGAGGTCGGTCTCGGACGGCATGTAGAGGACCGGAATCCGGATCGACTCCAGCGCCTTGCGGGTGTCCCCGCCGAAGCCCGGGGTCGTCCCCACGTCATGGCGCTCCCAGGTGCGCATCTGCAGGATCAGGTTGTTGGCGTCGGCGCCCGGGATGAAGTTGTCGCGGAAACGAGCCACCACCGTCTCGAAGGTGGTCCCCGACGGGGCATTCGTCTTCCACAGCTCGTCGCGCCACCACTCCTGCGAATAGAGCCAGCCGGCCCAGACCATGCCGAAGGCCGAAAGACCCCGTTTCGGCTCAGTCGTGTAGTCGCCGCCGGCGAAGTCCGGATCCGCCTGGATGGCGGCGATCTGCCCTTCCAGCCGGACGATCCCATGCGGCCAGGCGCGGGCGGTGGCGGCGGTGGCGACCACGCCGCTGACGAAATCCGGATGGCTGACGGCCCACTGGAAGGCCTGCTGGCCGCCCATTGAGAATCCGACCACCGCTCGCAGGTGCTTCACTCCGAGTTGTTCGGTCAGCAGGCGGCGCGTCGCCTCCACGTTGTCCCGGATCGTCGGGACCGGGAAGCGCGGTCCGTGGAAGGGCTCGGGCGTATTGCTGGGCGAGGAGGATTTGCCGTTGCCGAACAGCTCGGTGGCGACGAGGAAGTACTTGGCCGGATCGAGCGCCTTGTCGGGCCCGATCAGCCAGGAATAGCCGCCGCTGTCGGCCATGTAGTGCGAGGGCAGCAGCACGGCGTTGTCGCCGGCGGCGTTGAGCTTGCCCCAGGTCGCGTAACGGACCTTGGCCTCGGGGAGCACGGCCCCGCTCTCGAGCCGGAAATCGTGGATCACGAACACGCCTGATTCTCCTTCTGACATCGCCGGAACGGCGAAGGTCATGAGCGCGCAGAGAACCAGGAGGCCAATGGCCAAGCCTCTCATGGCTTGGATGCGGACGCGGCCGGATCGTAGAGGGCGAACCAGGCGAGGACGGCGCTGGCCTTCTCGGCGGCGTGGCTGGGCCGCAGAGCCATGTCGTGGAAGGCGCCCGGCGTCTTGAGGAGCACCGTCGGTACGCCGCGCAGGCGCAGGGCGTCATAGTATTGCTCGGACTCCTCGTCCGGCGTCCGCACGTCGCGATCGCCGACGATGACCATGGTCGGCGTCGTCACATTGGCCACCAGCGAGAGCGGCGAGCGCTCCCAGTACCCCTGGGGATCCTCCCAGGGCATTTTGCCGAACCAGTACTTGGCCATCCACGGATAGAGGTCGTTGGTCAGCACTTCGCTGGACCAGTTGATCACGGGCTTCTGCGCCACGGCCGCCTTGAAGCGATGGGTCTTGCCGACGATCCACGATGTGAGCACGCCGCCGCCGGAACCGCCGGTGACGAACAGACGGTCCGGATCGACTGAGCCCTTGGCAATCGCCGCGTCGACCACGCTCATCAGATCGTCGTAGTCGTGGCCGGGATAGGCGTGGTCGATCTCGTTGGCGAACTTGTCGCCATAGGAGGTGGACCCGCGCGGGTTGGCATAGACCACCACATAGCCGGCGGCCGCATAGAGCTGATCGTCTGTGGCGAAGGTCGGACCGTAGCTGGCGAATGGACCGCCGTGGATCTCCAGGATCAGCGGATACTTGCGCGACGGGTCGAAGCCGGGCGGCGTGATCATCCACGCATCGACCGGCAAGCCGTCGTAGGAGGACTTCACGTCCAGGTGCTCGAGCTTTCCGAGGGTGCGGGCGCCCAGCAGCCCTTCGTTGAGCGCGGTGAGCCGCCGAACTTTGCCGCCGGACGCAACGGCGAGTTCCGGCGGCCGATCGGGCGAGCCCTGGGTGAAGGCGACTATGCCTCCGGGCCCCACCGACCATTGGCCGCCGCTATAGGGAAGATCGAGACCACCGGCCTCGAGGCCATCGGCCACGGTAGTCACGCCGCCGTCCAAGCGAAGACGGACGACCCGGGTCACTCCGTGGTCGACATACTCGGCGAACACCGATTTGCCGTCGGCCGACCAGTGCGGGTGAGCCAACGTTTGGTCGAGGTCGCCAGCGAGCACCCGGACGTTCGAACCGTCGATGCCGGCGACGTAGACGTGCTGGTTCGTATAACCGCGATAGCGATCGTCATAGCCGACGAAGGCGAAGGAGCGTCCATCCGGCGAGACGTCCGCCTCTGCGTCCGGCCCCTCCTGGGTCGTCAGCCGACGCGGCTCGCCGCCGCCCACGGGAACCGCCCAGACCGCGCTGCGGAAAGCCTGCAGTTCCCAGTCCTTGCCCTGGCGGCTGGTGATGAGGATGGTCCGGCCGTCAGGGGTCCAGGCTGGAGGGCCGGACTCGTCGCGGTCGCCGAAAGTCAATTGGCGCGGAGCGCCCCCGTCGGCGCTGATCACCCACAGGTGGTTGCGGCCCTTCTCGAGATCTCCACGACCGTCTGCGCGATAGGACACTGAGGAGATCACCCTCAGCGGGTCCGACCAGTGCGCCCCATCGGGCTTCTTGAGCGGCGCCCCGAACGTGGGTTCCGGCGCAGGCTCGAGCATGGTGAAGGCGATCTGACGTCCGTCCGGGGACCACGCAATACCCTGGGGCGCGCGCGCCAAGGTGGCGAGCTTGGCCGTCTGGCCCGTCGCCAGCCAGCGCACCATCAGTTGCGGCTGGCCATCGGCGCGCGCGGCGAGGAACGCCAGCCGCGTCCCATCGGGTGACCAACGCGGTTCGAAGGCCTCCATGTCGCCCGCCGCGAGGGGACTCTGAGCGCCGGTTTTCAGGTCGACCAGCCAGATCGACGACAGGCCCTTGTCGGCCATGATGTCATTGGTGACGCGGACGTAGGCGACGGCGCCCCCGTCCGGTCGCACCTGCGGATCGCTGGCGCGGGAGAGCCCGAACAGGTCGGCTGGCTTGAGTGGCTCCGCGACCGCCTGCACACCAAACGCCGCCGTAGCGAGCGCCAGCAGGGCGAGCGGCGTAGACAACCTACGAGACATGAAGACTCCTACTCCCACGCGGCGCGGCATGGGCTGAATTCAAAAAAAGGGGCCGGCGCGAACGCCGACCCCGAGATGACCAAGCTTAGAACTTGGCCCGGAGGGTAAAGACGAACTGTTGACCGAGGTAGTTGTAGGTAGAGAGAGCCAACTGGTTGTTAAGCAGATAAGCGTTTGCCGGAGGACCTTGATTGAACAGATCATTGATGGTGATCAGAGCAGTGATGTTCTTAGTGATGTCATAGGACACCGCGGTGTTCCACTGCCAGTAGGAGCCGGTGTGCTCGATCTGTTGCGCAATCGCCGCCTGGGTGACGTCTGCTGAGGCTGGGCTGATGTATTGGCTTTCGAGGTAGACCATCCACGGGCCGCGACGCCAGCGGACCGAGCCGTTCATCTTCCACCCCGGATAACCGACGTCGCCGACGAGCGGAGTATTCACGCCGAGGATCGTATCCTCGAGCTCGTGAGTATAGAATCCACCGAAGAAGAACGACAGGTTGCCGCGATCCGCATCGCCCCGCATGAACGGCACGGAATGGATGTAGGGGATGTCGTCGACGTCGATCGAATAATTGGCCTGAACCTGGAGGCCGTTAAAGCTCTGGCCCTGGATATTCTCGAGGGGAGTCGAGAAGGTGCTCACTTGGCCTTGCGCGTTACGCGAGAAGAGCCCGCAGTACTGGTTCGGGAAGCTCGACGCCGGCGCGTCATAGCAGGCGTCCATCACCTGGGTGAGGGTAAGCGCCGTGATCGCGTTCTCGAGATCGATGTTGATCCAGTCGATGGCCACCTGCAGGCGGGGCACCCAGTGCGGCCTCAGGACGACGCCGGCGGTCCAGGAATTGGCCACCTCGTTCTGCAGATTGGGGTTGCCGCCGGTCTCACCGAGCACTGAGGCGTTGACGACGTTCGACTTGAACGTAGCCCCGTTTATGCCAAGCGACTTAAACAAGGCGGCGCAGTTGGCCGCGCGGTTGCCAGGCGCCGCGCCACTGGTGATGAACGTAGGATCGCAGGGGTCGTTGGCGAACGAGTTCGTGCTCGTCGTCGGCAGGAACAGTTCCTCGATCGACGGCGCGCGCACCGAGTGAGTGAAGTTGCCGCGGAACTCGACGTCTTCGATCGGCCGGAACTTGCCGCCCAGGGTATAGACGTTCGCCGGACCCGCGTAACTGTTGTCGATATAGCGATAGGCGCCGTTGAACTCGAGGTCCTGCACGAACGGGACGTGGTTGCGCTCTGAGATCACCGGCACGGTGGTCTCGACGTAGAACTCCTTGGTCGTGTACCCGCCATTCACGTCACTGACCGGCGGATTGCGGCCAAGGCCTTGATTGGCGAACTCGTCGACGTTGTAGCTGCCGCTCTCCTGGCGATATTCGAAACCGGCCGCCAGTTCGACCTTGCCGGCCCAGTCGTCGAAGGGCGAGCCGGTGAGGTTCACCTGCACGTCGCGCTGCGTCAGGCCGGCCAGGGCGATGTCCTGCGCGGTCACGTATTGGGCTGCCGCGGCGCTCGGCGCGCCCTGGCCGAACAGGTTGAGCGGGGCGCATCCCGGCGCGGGCGTCGAGGTCAGGTTGGCGGCGCAGACGATCTGACCATTGGCCGGATTCACCACCGCATCGACAGCGTTGGTGAAGTTCGTCTGGTTGATCTGGAAGTAGCGCTCCGTCTCCTCCGTCGCGCCGTAGTTGAAGTTGGTGTCCCACTTCCAGTTCCGGCCCAGCACGTCGACGTCGCCCCTGAAGCCGAGCACTACGCGATAGACATTGGTGGTGTCGTAGGTCGTCGTCGGCGCCAGGTCGAGGTTGGCGCGCGAGAGATAGAAGTCGCCGTTGCTCGCCACCGTCGGATTGGCCTCGAGGATGCTGAGAGCCTGAGGCGTCAGGTAAGGGTTGGTGAGCGGGATCAGGACCGGGGCTTCGCCCTTTTGCGAGGCAAAGAAGGCCGACTGGTACGACGGCTGTTGGGCGATCAACGAGCCCTGGTTGTGGCTGAACTCGGCCTCGGCGTACTGCTCTATGTGGTCAGTGATGTCGAAGTGCTCGTTCGTGGCGAAGTTGTATCGCTGGTACGGAGCGATGAACTGGTTTTGGTAGGCGAGATTGTCGCCATCTCCGCCTGAGGCGAACACACCGCCGTTGTTTTGAACGCCAAGATTGACGGGAACGAGATTACCGTTAGGCGCGAAAGCCACCACTTGGCCCGCCGCATTGTGGATCGCGGCCGGATAGGAGGGAGACCCCCCGTTGGCGATGCCGGCAGTTGTGGTCGGGATGCCGCCGGGGAAGATACTCGCCACCGTGGCGTGGCTGACGAGACATTCGTCGAAGCCGCAACCTGGGGAGCCTGGCAGGGGCGCCTGCTGCGTCTGATAAGCCAGGGTGTCGGGACGGTTGGCGAGGGTCAGGCCGTCCTGCTGTGAATATTCCAGGGCCACGGTGACATTGCCCCGGTCACCCGCGAAGTTGGCGCCCGCAAGGAAGCGGCCGATATAAGTCTTTCCGTCGTCGTAACGCGTCTGACCGTACTGGCTCTCGATGCTGACGCCCTGGAAGTTCTTCTTGAGGATGATGTTGACCGTGCCGGCGATGGCGTCGGCGCCATAGATCGGCGCGCCGCCGACCGAGACCACTTCAACGTGGTCGATCAGCGCGACCGGGATGTCGTTGAGGTCGACCTGCTGGCCGGGAGGCGCACCGCCGAAGGTGCCCACCGGCGTGGGCGCGTTGCCCGAAACAAAGCGGCGGCCGTCCACCAGGACAAGGGTGCGCTGGGAGCCCAGGCCATAGAGATTGACGAACTGCTCGCCCACCTGGGCGGGCGACTGCTGGCCGGTGTTGTTGTTGCCGGCGGGCCCGAAGCCGGGCAGCTGGTCCAGAGCGTCGCCGACGTTGGTGAAGCCGCGGTCGATGATGGCCTGCTGGGTCACCGTCTGCGCGGGCTGAAGGGTGTCGTAACCTGCGACAGGGATGCGCGAGCCGGTGACCACCACCTCTTCGACGTTGTTGGCGGCGCCCGTCGAACCGGACGTAGCGGGAGCCGACTGGGCGGCCGCCGCGCCGGCGGCAAGCGAAATGGCAAGACCAGCGGCGGAGCGCAGCCAAACGGCGCGCGAGCTCTGAAATAGCATGAATATCCCCCGATAAGCGGACGAGCTTGTCCGCAATGCGTAGCCAAGGGTTGTCCCAGCCGCCGCGAAGCCTGACCGGCGCTTCGAACAGCTAGGATTCCCTATCGCCCGTGCTCCCGGGCGTTAGGCCGATTGGTTCATGAAGCTTTGGTAACGCGCCATCCCCCCGGTTGGGGGGGCTTACCGGGATCGCAGCCTCACGCGCCACCCTCTGGCCGGAGTTCAACGTTTCCGGCGTGTTGCTTTGAGCTAGCCGCCCCGACGCTGGAGTCGAAACCGCGCTCGCGAGAGCTGTTCGCCGGTCCCTGGGAACGGAATGTTGCCAAGCCCTGTCGGCGAGAGTCATCGTCAGCCGTCCTTGGCGCAAGGAGGACCGGAGATGGACGCCAAAGTCGAAACCCTGAGGCCGTCAGAGGAGCTGGCGCGCCTGGTTCCGGTGCGGATCCCAAACGAGAGCGCCGAATATCGCGTCGCGCGGACGGCTCTCCTCGCCGAGGAGATCGAACTGCGCCGTCACATGGAGCGCGTGGCGGCTATGCGTCGGGCTTTGCCGCCGTGGGGCCTCGTCACCGGCGCCTATCGATTCCAGGGCGAGGACGGCGCCGAGACGGACTTCGCCGGCCTGTTCGGCGACAAGCAGACGCTCGCCGTTTACAGCTACATGTTCGGGCCGCAACGCGAACGGCCCTGCCCCATGTGCACAAACCTGCTTGGCGGCTGGGAGGGCAACGCGGCCGACATCGACCAGCGGCTCTCACTGGTCGTCGTGGCGCGCTCGCCGATCGAGCGGCTCATCGCCTGGAAGCGTGAGCGCGGCTGGCGTGGCCTGCGGCTATACAGCGACGTCACTGGCGATTATTCACGCGACTACTTCGGCGTGCTGCCCGACGGGTCCGAAGTCCCGTCGTTCAACGTCTTCACCCGCCGCAGCGGGGAGATCCGCCACTTCTGGTCCGGCGAGATGACCGGCGAGACGGCCGACCCTGGCCAGGACCCCCGTGGGACGCCCGTGAGCTATGCGCCCCTGTGGAACATGCTGGACAGCGTACCGGAAGCGCGGCCGTCCGGCTGGTATCCGAGCCTGGATTACTGAAGGCCCAAATTCCGTCATCCGGGACGGAGCGCTCGAAGAGCGCGCAGATCCGGGACCCAGCACCCCTAGCCTGGCGGCGAGGTTTGCGCGGCTGGGTCCCGGATCTTCGGTCGCCTCGCGCCCAGCGTTCGGGATGACGGATAGTTTGGGGAGCCCCCGCGCGGGGACTTACCCCAGATAGGCCAGCATGTGACCTCGCGAGACGGCCTGCGCCCGATCGCTCACCTGAAGCTTGCGGAATAGGCTGCGGACGTATTCCTTGACGGTGTCCACCGACAGACCCAGCAGTTCTGCAATCTCGCGATTGCTCTTGCCGAATGCGATCCACTGCAGGCACTCGGCCTCTCGCATGGAGAGAAGGCCGTCGTGTGTTCTGGAGAGTCTCGGCTCGAGGATGGCGTGGACCTGATGCCCCACCAGGAACAAGCCGCGCGTGGCGTGCGCCAGATCGGCCTCGTCGAACCGGCGCGCGCTGAAGAAATTGAGGGAGGCATGTCGCCCCTGCCCCACCCTGATGCGGAAGCTGACGCCCGTACGATGACCGAGGGAAAGGCACCAGCGGAGGTGGCTGGCGTCATTGGCCGACAACCGGCGGTCCTTGGCGATCGACAGCGCCACGCCGTCGTTCTCGAAGCAGATCGGAATCGTCCCCACGACGATATCTCCGCGGGCGACCATGCGGCGCAGGGCGTCGGCGCGGATTCCATCAAGGTAGCGGCGCCAGAAATCCGTCGACACGCCCCAGCACGCCGCTTCGAGCGGCGGATCGATGTCCCCGTCCAACGCGTCGACCGAATAGATCAGCTTGTCGAATCCGAGGACCCTGACATCCTCGAGCAAACTCTCCGCCTCGGCCGGCATGGCCGAAATATGTGGCATCGCAACCCCTTCCGGCCGCTTTTTGACGCGGCTCAGGGCGCTAAAACGCCTGCTTCTCGCGGGTTTGCAAGACCGCCGGACAAAATCATGCGCCAAACCTGGGCAGCCGACCATTTTGGAGGCAGATCCTTGCGCGGGTGCAACGCCATCGCATGTCCATGAAGCTTGAGGCTCAGGAGCCCGTCTGGCTCATCGCCGGCCCGACGGCCTCAGGAAAGTCTCGCCTGGCGCTCGATCTCGCGACAGCGCTCGAGGGAGAAGTCATCAACGCGGACTCCATGCAGGTCTACTCTGACCTGGAAGTCCTCACCGCCCGCCCCGATCCGGATGCGATGGCGGCGCGTCCCCATCATCTCTACGGCGTCGCAGATGCAGGCGAAGCCTGGTCGGTCGGCCGCTGGCTATCCGAGGCGCGCCGATGCCTCGCGGAGATCGCAACCCGGCGCCGACCGGCGGTGGTGGTCGGGGGGACAGGGCTTTACCTGCGCGCCCTCACTGAGGGGCTCGCTGACATACCGCCCATACCGCCTGCTGCGCGTGAGGCGGCCGCGGCGCAGCTGGCCGCGCTTGGAGAAGCCCCCTTCCGGGCCAAACTGGCGGGATTCGATCCTGAAGCCGCCGCTCGGATCGAGCGAGGCGACGCCCTGCGACTGACCCGCGCGACGGAGGTGTGGTTGGCCACCGGCCGCTCCCTGAGCGACTGGCGCAGGACTTCGCCCGCGCTCCTGACTCCGGGCCAATGGCGGGGTGTGGTCGTCGACCTGCCACGCGCCGAACTCTATCGCCGCTGCGACCTGCGCCTTGCTGACATGATCGCGAACGGGGCGCTCGACGAGGTCAAGCGGCTGATCACCCGAGACCTGCCGCCGGCCAGCCCTGCCCTCAAGGCCCTGGGCGTCGCGCCCCTTGCGGCGCACATCCGGGGGGAAGCCTCGCTGGAAGACGCCCTGGCCCAGGCCCAGACGGACACGCGCCGCTACGCAAAGCGGCAGCTCACCTGGCTGCGCAACCAGACCCCCGACTGGCCGCGGCTGACGCCCGGTCCCGAGGGCCGCATTCCCGTGTCATCCCTGCCGCTCGGCGCTTGACCGCTCCGCAGCCGGCGGGTTTAAGTCGCATCAGTAGCAGGAGAGCGGTCGATGCGCGTGGCGCTGATCGTACTTAGTCGGCGGCCGATGGCGGCGGGGGCCTGAAAGGGCTGACCCCGTCTGCTCTTGGTCGCGTCCCCCAGGCCCCTCGAGGGCCTTTTTTCTTGCCCTTCTGCAAAGCGAAGCCCGATGAACGCCCCCACCCGCATAGCCTCCCCCGCTCCAGACAAAGCCGCCCAGGCCGAGCCGCGCCTCATGACCGGAGCCCAGATCGTCGTGCAGGCCCTGGTCGACCAGGGAGTCACGGACCTTTTTGGCTACCCGGGCGGCGCGGTTCTGCCGATCTATGACGCGTTGTTCCACGAGCCCCGTCTGCGTCACGTGCTCGTCCGCCACGAGCAGGGCGCCACCCATGCCGCGGAGGGCTACGCGAGATCCACGGGCAAGCCGGGCGTGGTGCTGGTGACCTCCGGCCCGGGCGCGACCAATGCGGTCACTGGGATCGTTGACGCCCTGATGGACTCTATCCCCCTGGTCGTCATCACCGGACAGGTTCCCACCCACCTGATCGGCTCCGACGCCTTCCAGGAATGCGACACCGTCGGCATCACCCGGGCCTGCACAAAGCACAACTATCTGGTGAAGGACGTGCGCGATCTGCCGCGCGTTCTTCACGACGCCTTCCACATCGCCACCAGCGGACGTCCTGGCCCCGTCGTCGTCGACATTCCCAAGGACGTGCAGTTCGCCACCGGTCCGTATCTGACACCCGCCGAGGCGCGACCGATCCACGACTACCGCCCGCGGACGCGTCCCGATCCCGCCGCTATCGCCGAGGCGGCCGCTCTGATCGCCGGAGCGCATCGGCCGTTGTTCTATACCGGCGGCGGCGTGATCAATTCGGGGCCGAAGGCCAGCGCGGCGCTTCGCCGGATCGCCGCCCTCACCGGCGCGCCGGTCACCTCGACCCTGATGGGCCTGGGCGCCTTCCCCGCGGACGACCCCGCCTGGCTCGGCATGGTCGGCATGCACGGCGCCTATGAAGCCAACCATGCGATGCACGACTGCGACGTGATGATCGCCGTCGGCGCGCGGTTCGACGATCGCGTCACGGGGCGCCTCGACGCCTTCTCGCCGGCGTCGAAGAAGATCCACCTGGACATCGATCCATCGTCCATCGGCAAGCTCGTCCGAACGGACGTCGGGATCGTCGGGGATGCGTGCGAAAGCCTTGAGGCGCTGATCGCGGCTCTCGGACGCGGCCGCAGCCCCGACCGCGAGCGCCTGGCGCCCTGGTGGGAGCAGATCGAGCGCTGGCGCGCCCGCCAGGGATTCGCCTATCGGCCCTCCGCCGATCTCATCAAGCCGCAGCACGCCGTGCAGAGGCTGTATGAACTCACGCGGGACAGGGACGTCTACATCACCACCGAGGTTGGCCAACACCAGATGTGGGCGGCGCAGTTCTATCGCTTCCAGGAGCCTGGCCGGTGGATGACCTCGGGGGGTCTTGGCACCATGGGCTACGGCCTTCCGGCCGCGGTAGGCGCCCAGATCGCCCACCCCAACTCCCTGGTGATCGACATCGCCGGAGACGCGAGCGTCCAGATGACGATGCAGGAGATGTCCACCGCCATTCAGTACGATCTGCCGATCAAGATCTTCATCCTCAACAACGAGTGGATGGGCATGGTGCGCCAATGGCAGCAGTTGCTGCACGGCGAGCGTTACAGCCATTCCTATTCGGCCAGCCTGCCCGACTTCGTGAAGCTCGCCGAAGCCTATGGCGCGCTTGGGCTGCGCGCCGAACGGCCAGACGAGTTGGACCACGCGATCCGGGAGATGATCGACACGCCGCGCCCGGTGATCTTCGACTGCCGCGTGGAGCGCGCCGAGAACTGCCTGCCGATGATCCCTTCGGGCAAGGCGCATAATGAAATGATCCTGCCGGCCGACTCCACCGACCTGGGCTCGGTGATCGACGACGCCGGAAAGAGACTCGTCTGATGAGCGAGTCCCTTATTCCCGAAGCGCCGGCTTCCGCCTATGACATGGTGAAGGCGGAGGAAGCCGAAACCGGCGCCACCTTCGCCGTCCTGGTCGACAACGAGCCGGGCGTGCTCCACCGCGTCGTCGGCCTGTTCGCCGCGCGCGGCTACAACATCGAGAGCCTGACCGTGGCGGAAACGGACACGGGCGCGCACACCAGCCGCATCACCATCGTCACCCGCGGCACCCCGCATATCCTGCAGCAGATCGAGGCTCAGCTGCAGAAGATGGTCTCGACCCGTCACGTCCAGAATGTGACCAAGGACCCCAACGGCCTGGAGCGCGAACTGGCCCTGGTGAAGGTCCGCGGAACGGGCGCCGAGCGGATGGAAGCCAAGCTCCTCGCCGACATCTTCCGCGCCCACGTGGTGGACACCACCACGACCGGCTTCGTCTTCGAGATCACTGGCAGCCCAGACAAGATCGACAAGTTCGTGGGCCTGATGAAGCCGCTCGGCCTGA
>DASXGR010000020.1:0-3765 GCA_036488935.1 Caulobacteraceae bacterium
CCGCACGGGCAGGCAAATTCCATGACGGCGATGACACGGTAGGTCTCGCCGGCCCGCAGGGGCACCGGCCTTCCCGTTGCATGGTTCGGGGCGGCGCTGACGCATAGAACCAGATCGCCAGGGCCAACTGCGTCGCTCATAGCTTCCACCCAAGGATTTTCGGCAAGGCTGCCAACACGATCATGGTCAACGTCTTCATCGCCCTCCCCGATTGGGTCGCGTGGAGGGTTCGGTGACAGCTTACCAAATTGCCGGTCGTCCCGGGATCATGCGTTTGCCAATTGGCCCACTTCGTAAGGCGCCACCGAAACTTAGCGCCGCCATGTGAAGGTCCGCCAGCAGGGAGAAGCGGCTGGAAGCGGACAATCGACAGGCGCGCAATCCGGCCTGGCGCTGGCGCCTGCAGATGATATCCCCGCTCGCAAGCTGGAGCGGGAGTGCGTCGAGGGTGGATTCCAAACCGAAGAAGTTGCTTCTGCGGGCGCTGGCGGGCGAGCGCACGGAGCGCCCTCCGATCTGGCTGATGCGGCAGGCCGGCCGCTACCTGCCTGAGTATCATCTCACGCGCGCCGACGCCGGAGGCATGCTGGCGCTGTGCAACTCGCCGGAACATGCGGTGGAGGTGACGCTGCAGCCGATCCGGCGGTTCGGGCTTGATGCAGCCATCCTCTTCGCCGACCTTCCGCAGATCGCCGCGGCCCTTGGCCAGGTGCTCGAATACAAGGAAGGCGAAGGCCCGGTCCTGTCGCCCCCTGTCCGCTCTACCGCGGATGTGGTGCGCCTCAGCCTCTCCCGGCTGCACCAGGAACTGGCGCCGATCTATGAGACCGTGCGGCGGCTCATCGTCGCGCTCCCGCCGGAAGTGGCGCTGATCGGCTATGCGGGCGCGCCCTGGACCGTGGCGACCTACATGGTCGAAGGCCGAGGGGGCGGCCCCACGGACCATGCCGCGATCAAGCAATGGGCTTTGAGCGATCCGGAGGGCTTTCAGCCGCTGATCGACTTGCTGACCTGGGCCATCACCCAGTTCCTGGAAAGGCAGATCGAGGCCGGAGCCGAAGCCATCCAGCTTTTCGAAAGCTGGGCAGGCATCCTTCCCGATCCTTTCTTCGAACGCTGGTGCGTGCGGCCGGTCGCCGCCATCGTCAGAGCGCTTCGCGCCAAATATCCCGCCACGCCGATCATCGCCTTTCCGCGCGGCGCCGGCCTGCAGTACCGCGGCTACGCCGAGGCGACCGGGGCCGACGGCGTCGGCCTGGACAGCAGCGTCCCGCTCGCCTGGGCCGCCGAGAAGCTTCAGGCGCGCCTGGGGCGTTGCGTGCAAGGCAACCTGGACAACCAGCTGTTGGTGGCGGGCGGCCCGGCGATGCTTGCTGAAGCGGACCGGATCCTGGCCGCTCTGGGTCGCGGACCCTTCATCTTCAATCTCGGCCACGGCATTCTCAAGACGACGCCCCCTGAACACGTGGAGGCTTTGGTGCGCCACGTGCAGTCATCGCGGCCTTAGCGGCGCCTGACGACGTCAGCGAGCCGGGTGGGATCATCGGTTTACACCGGGAGCTCTTGCGGGGTTTCGCCGGATAGCGGGGCTCGGACCGCGCGGCAGACTGCTTCGCGCGGACGAGCGAGGTTCGCATGGCTCCGAAGGAGGGAATCGTGCGCGCGGCTCCGCTCACCCTGGTTCTTCTGCTTGTCTCAGCTCCCGCTTTTGCGGATCCCATCACGGGCGAATGGCTGACCCCCACCGACGGCGGCAAGGTCCGCATCGGCGCCTGCCCTCACAACGCGGACGAGATGTGCGGCGTGGTGTCGTGGCTGCCCGCCGACAAGATGAACGACCGCGACACGCGAAACCCGAACGCCGCGCTTCGGAACCGGCCAATTGTGGGCGTGACGACGGTTTCCGGCTTCAAGCAGACAGCGCCGGGAAAGTGGGCGGGAGGCAAGCTGTACGACCCCAGCACTGGCAAGACCTATGACGGCAAGATCTCGGCCAATCCGGACGGCACACTGAAGGTCGAAGGTTGCGTCATGATGTTCTGCCAATCACAGACCTGGAAGCGGAGCTGAGCGCAGGAGCTCCATGCCGGCCTCGAGAGCGCCGAAGGGCGCAGCTCTTGCCGGAGGTGGGGCCGTCACCCGATGCCGCGTCCGAGACACCTTCGCTAGCCTGAAATCGTCCTAGTAAGCGCCTTCGCGAGGAACCCGACAGATGGTCGCGCGCCGTCCTGCATTCGCTTCGACGCCGGTTACCGACCTTCGGCGCCTGATCGCCACCGCAGCCGCGGTTTTGGCCCTGCCAGCCGTGATCGCCGCGTGCACAAGCGACGCGCGGCTGCCGGCGGACCCGGTGGCGGTCGAGGCCCAGGCGCAGCCGATCGACGTCACCAGCCGGTACCTGGTCGCCCGTGACATCACGCCCCTCGTCGAGGAGGGACACAACGCCTTTCGGCGCGAGCTCGCCTGGCGCGCGAGCACGGGTCAGACCGGTCCGCTGCCGCCAGCCGACGTGCTGGCGATTTCAGGCGGCGGTGACGAAGGCGCGTTCGGGGCCGGCCTCCTGATCGGCTGGAGCGCCACAGGCAAGCGTCCGGAATTCAAGTTCGTGACCGGCGTCAGCACCGGAGCGCTTACCGCACCGTTCGCCTTCCTCGGGCCGAAGTATGATTACGTCCTGAAGGAAGTCTACACCGAGGTCTCACAGAAAGACATATTCAAGAAGAAGAATGTTATAGTCGGCGTGCTCTCGGACTCCATGGCGGATACTACGCCTTTGTACAGGCTCATCCAGCGCCACGTAGACCGGAAATTTCTGGACGAGATCGCGGCGGAATACGCGAAGGGTCGTCTTTTGCTGGTCGGAACGACGAACCTGGACAGCATGGAGCCTGTCGTCTGGAACATGACAGCCATCGCCGCGAGCAAGGACCCCCGCGCCCTGACCCTGTTCCGCAGGGTCCTCCTCGCTTCGGCGGCGATCCCCGGCGCCTTTCCTCCAGTGATGATCGATGTGCAGGTCAACGGCGTGCACTACCAGGAGATGCACGTCGACGGCGGCGCTGAAAGGCAGGTGTTCGCCTATCCTCCGTCCCTCAATCTTCAGAAGGAAGCAGCCGAATTCGGCGCCATTCGCGAACGTCATCTGTATGTGATCCGCAATGCCCGGCTCGACACCAATCTGGAGACGGTCAAGCTGCGGACCTTCCCAATCGCGGCCCGCGCAGTCGTGAGCTTGATGGACACGCAAGGCGTTGGCGATCTGTATCGAATCTACGCTGTATCGAAAAAAGATGGCGTAGATTACAACCTAGCCTACATACCATCTGATTTCAATGTAGTGCATAAAGAAGAATTTGATACTCACTATATGCGTGAGCTATTCAATCTAGGTCAAACATTAGCCGCCGCGGGTTATCCCTGGCAGAAATATCCGCCAGGATACGACTCGCCAATCGAGAGCGCCGAGCAGCACGGGTGAGGCGCGTCCCGGCGGCTCAGCGCCGACCAATTGTCGAGATCGCGTACGAGAATAGAATTCGGGGACAGGCAGGAGCGGCGTAATGTGACCGCGAGCCGACTTCGATGTGAAGTTAACAGCGATAGAAAAGCTTTAGCCTGATCGTTGACCCTGATGTTGTCGTGGGCTCCGGATCGGGAGGACACATCGCCTCCCGATCCGAATTGCCCAAGGCGTCGGGTCAGGCGCCGACGAGCGCGACGGCGCCGGCGACGACGCCGCCGAGCAGAACGAGATAGGCCGCGGCG
>DASXGR010000121.1:0-1980 GCA_036488935.1 Caulobacteraceae bacterium
AGGCCGAACTTCCACCACGCTCTCCGGCACTGGGTGCAAGGCACGCTCAGGCATTTTCAGGCCTACCCCACCTTTCATCGCACGTTTCGTGATTTTCCGAGCGATATCATCGGCTTCCTGGCGATCCATCTTGGACGTTCCGATCGCCTTCACTGGCGCAACCTGCAAGCTCAAGGCGCAAGGACCGGCCTCATCAGCGCCGGGCGTGCGGGCGCACTATTGTTACGGATGCAGGACATCGGGTTCATCGCGCCTGCAGAGGCGTTCCGGGCGGGCCGGTCGCGGCGCTATCGCCCGACGCCGGCGATGCTGAATTCTTTTGCCGAGCGCGCGATGGTCGATCTTAGGAGCGCGGCCTTGATCGATCCGGCGATCGCCGCCGCCGTCGAGGACATGGCTCAGGACGAGGACTCGACCTTCGCGCTGCTCGACGCGTTCGCCGAAGCCATGCTCGAGGAGTCCTCAATCAGAAGCCTAGGGGAGCGACCGCCGCTCAACGGGACTCCGTTCATGGCAATGGGCAAGCAGATCGCGCTTTCCATCGCTGCGGACGCGATGGGACGGCGCGGAGACGTATGGGATGGTCCGGTCGAGATTGCGCTGAGCTCCTACGCCCACCGGTTTGACGTGTCGCGGGCCCACGTCCGCCGAGCGTTGCAGACACTTGAGCCCTGCGGCCTCACGCGCTTTGAGGACGACCCGCATCGCCTGCTGATCACCCTCAGGTTCTGCGAGGCGATCGAGGCCTACTACGCGATCGTGTTCGACAGGGCCATGCGGATGGTCGATCGACTCCGCGCGCCCACCCAGCTCGGCTGAAACAATGGTGACGGGTATAAGCATCTGAAGAGCGTTCGAAGAGGACTTGCAGATGCGGACCTTGTCATTCGTCGTGGCGGCCGCTCTCACCGCTAGTTCCCCCTCATTCGCCATGACGCTGGCCAGCCACGACTTCCCCAATGGCGGGCGCTTCCCTCAGGCTGACTACGACCACGGCTGCGGTGGCGCGGGCGTCTCGCCCCAGCTCTCGTGGGGAGGGATGCCGAAGGCGGCAAAGAGCCTGGCGGTGACCATGATCGACCAGGACGCGAAGCCGGCGAAGTGGTCGCATTGGATCCTCGTCGACCTGCCGCCGCGCGTCGCCGGTCTGCCTCGCGGGGTCATCGGATTGCCGGCCCCTGCAGTCTCGGTTCCAACAAACATGGGGCCGGTCGCCTATTCCGGCCCCTGCCCTCCACACGGCAGCGGGGTTCACCACTACGAAATCACCGTCTGGGCTCTTCCGCAGGCGAAGACCACGATTGCTCCGGACGCGAAGGCGGACACGGTGGAAGGCCAGTTGCGTGGCGCCGCCCTCGATCACGCCGTTATCGTGGGAACGGCTGAGAAGTGAGCGGAGGTGGAAGAACCTTCTCCAGGACCACGAACTCGAGGCCGGTGATCCGCGGCTCGCCGAACCGCTGGTCGTCGTAGGGAAACGGCTCCCGCTCGCCAGTGAGCTCGTAACCGCGGCGCCGGTACCAGTCGATCAGAGGCTCGCGAATTGACACAACGGTCATTCGGATCCGTCGGGCCCCATTGGCCGCCGCGAAGTTCTCGGCGGCCGCCAGCAGCCGACGACCCTCGCCTTGCGCCTGAATACGGGGTCGCACAGTGAGCATCCCCAGATACCAGGCGTCGTCAGCTGCAGGCTCCAGCCACACGCAGCAAGATGGCGCTCCCGAGGCGTCGCGAACCAGAAGCAGTGTCGCGCCGGGCCTTGTGAGATCGTCCCGCAGGTCCTCGGCGCTGGTGCGCTGACCGTCGATGTAGTCGGCTTCGTCGGTCCAGCCGCGATTTCCCTCGCTCCCGCGATAGGCGCCGTTCACCAGGGCGGCGACGGCGTCGAGGTCCTCGGGTCCGGCTGGTGAAAGCATCATGGCGTCTGCAGACCTCCTGGTGACGCTCGGCGGCGGCTCGTGCGCCGACCGGGCTTGGGAT
>DASXGR010000139.1:0-43948 GCA_036488935.1 Caulobacteraceae bacterium
CTTCCGCATCGGCGGCTGGGCCTTCGTGCGCCTGCGCGACGGCGCGGTGAGCGGCGTGGCCGGCGGAGCGCGCCGCATCGACCTGGAGCCGACAGCACTGAGGGCGATCGCCGCAGCCTTGTCCGGCCTCGCTCCGGGCGATCCCGTGGAACTCCACACGTCCTCGCCCGCAGCGCTCGCCATTCCGGGCCGGATCGCGGGCGCCGAAGCCGGCGACGCCCCGCCCACGGAAGATCTAGAGCTCTGGGCCAAGGCCATCGCGGCGCTGCGCCGGCCCGGCCTCGTGGTGAGCCCGGCGGTCGCCACGCCCCGCACGCCCACCGCGTTCGCCGCCGCCTGGGCCGACCTCGCCTGCGACCGGGCGAGGACCAAGGGGGAATTCACAGCCCCGATCCCGAAGCACAACCTAGCGAAGGCGGGGATCTAGGGAGTGCGCGAATCGCGACGGCTGCGCCAACCTCACGCGCGCGTTCTGGAGGATTCATGGCGATCTCGAGCGTAAGCGTCGCGGGGGCGCCGGCGCGGCCGGTGGCGGAGCTGACGGTCCGAGGGCTGATCCTCGGGGCGTTGATGACCGCCGTGTTCACCGCCGCCAACGTCTTTTTCGGGCTGAAGGCTGGCCTGACCTTCAACTCCTCCATTCCCGCCACCGTGATCTCCATGGCGCTGCTGCGCGGCTACAAGTCGGCGAGCGTCCAGGAGAACAACATCGTCCAGACCATCGCCTCCTCCGCCGGGACGCTGTCTTCGATCATCTTCGTCCTGCCCGGCCTGGTCATGATCGGCTGGTGGACTGGCTTTCCCTACTGGCAGTCGTTTGCCGTCTGCGCCCTCGGGGGTGTGCTGGGGGTGATGTATTCGATCCCGCTGCGGCGGGCCCTGGTGACCGAATCCGACCTGCCCTACCCCGAGGGCGTCGCCTGCGCCGAGGTGCTGAAGGTCGGCGCGCGCCCGGGAGCCGACGAGGAGGCGCCGACGGAAGGCCGGGCCGGGCTGCTCACGGTGGTGGCGGGCGCGCTCGTCTCCGCCGCCTTCGCGGTGCTGATCGCCACGCGCCTTCTGGCCAGCGACATCGTGAAGTACGGCCGCTTCGGTCGCTCTGCCACGGGCTTCGACCTGGGCATGTCGATGGCCCTGTTCGGCGTCGGCCACCTGGTTGGGCTGTGGGTGGGCATGGCGATGCTGCTGGGCCTGGTGATCGGCTGGGGTGTGGCCGTGCCGGCCCTGACCGCCCTGCATGCGACCCCCGGCCTGGCCCAGGCGGCGGCCGAGCAGGTCTGGTCTCACGACGTGCGCTTCATCGGCGCCGGCGCCATCGGCGTCGCGGCGGTCTGGACCCTGCTGAAGCTGGTCGCCCCGGTTGCGGGCGGCCTGCGCTCGGCGCTTGCGGCTTCGCGCGCGCGACGCGGCGGCCAGGGCGACATGCTGCCTATCGTCGAACGCGACATTCCCATCGGCATCGTGGGCCTGGTCTGCCTGGCGAGCCTGGTCCCGATCGCCTGGCTGCTGGTCGCCTTCGCCCGGCAGGGCGGGTTGGGCGCCTCGGCCTGGACCCTGGCGATCGGCGGCGTGGTCTTCGTGGTGCTGGTCGGCTTCCTGGTCTCGGCCGTGTGCGGCTACATGGCCGGACTGATCGGCTCGTCCAACAGTCCCCTCTCCGGCGTGGGCATACTGGCGGTCATCGGCGCGTCCCTGCTCCTGGTGGTCGAAGCGCACGGCGCCGCGGGGCCCACGGCGATCCACGCGCTCACCGCGTTCGCCCTGTTCGTCACCGCCCTCGTCTTCGCCATAGCCGCGATCGCCAACGACAACTTGCAGGACCTCAAGACCGGTCAGCTGGTGGGCGCGACGCCCTGGAAGCAGCAGGCGGCGCTGGTGTTCGGCGTGCTCATGGGCGCAGCGGTGATCCCGCCGATCCTCGACCTCCTGAACCACGCCTATGGCTTTGTGGGCGCGCCGGGGGCCATCGTCGGCCGCGCTCTCGCCGCACCCCAGGCCGGTCTGATCTCGGCCCTGGCGAGTGGAGTGATCGGAGGCCAGATCGACTGGAGTCTGATCGGCATGGGGATCGCAATCGGCGCGGCAGTGATCGTGCTGGACGAAGTGCTGCGTCGCGCCGGCCGTCCGCGCCTACCGCCCCTTGCCGTGGGGCTGGGCGTCTACCTGCCCATGGCCGTGACCTTGATGGTGGTCGTCGGCGCGGCTGTCGGCCACATCTATGAACGCCGCGCCGAGCGACGCCCCGGGACGGAGCAGGCCAAGCAACTGGGCGTGCTGCTGGCCTCGGGCCTGATTGTGGGTGAGAGCCTGATCGGCGTGGTCCTCGCCGCCCTGGTGGTGGCGCTGCGCAACCCCACGCCCCTGGCCGTCGTCGGCGATAGCTTCGAGGGCGTAGCGACCCTCCTGAGCGTCGCCGTCTTCGCCGCCGCCATACTCCTCCTGTACCGCTGGATCGCCCGCATGGCCGCAAGCGCCGCGCCCTCGACCTGATCGGCCAGATCCTCCTCCGCGCAGCGGAGGATCACAGGCTTGGGCCGCCGGCCCGTCCACCCCTGCCGCCGCTCACCCACCCGCGCTGTCCTCCCCGGGGAGCGCAGCCACGTTGGTGGGGGCGAGGAACGTCGAATTCATTTTTTCGGGTTCCTGTAGCGCTTTCACCTGTGAACAACTTAACGTTCAGAGTTTTCGGTTATAACACTGAACATAAGAGAAATACAGAACTCCTAGTCGAGCTATAACTCCGAGAACATATATAAATGTTCCGCTCTGTGTCGATATAATAATTAAACCGCGAGGGGAACGTTTATCGAACACTTCGAGTTATGCTTTGGAAGGAACCAAAATATGAAATCGATGATCGCACTTTCTCTCGCTATCGGGCTGGGAGCATCGGGCGTGGCCGCGGCGCAATCCTCGCCTCCCATGGCCAACCCGAACGCGCCCCAGAACTCCGCGATGAAGTCGCCTGACGATATGAGGCCTGACGCTCCCGCGGCCGGTCACAACTCGTTCACCAAGGGCGAGGCCAGGGAGCACATGGAAAAAGCAGGTTACGCCAACGTCATGGACCTGACGAAAGATCGTGACGGCCTGTGGCAAGGCCACGCCATGAAGGACGGCAAGCCCGTCAGCGTGGCGATGGACTTCCAAGGCAACGTCGTCAGCAGGTAACCCACGCCCGAAAGGGCTGTCTATTAACGCTTCTCATTGAGGGGCCGGAGAATCACATAATGACCAAGACCATTACTCGTCTCTTCGACAACTATGCTGACGCGGAGCGAGCCGTCGGCGAGCTCGAGCGGATCGGCGTGCCGCATGGCGATATCAGCCTCATCGCCAATAATGCCGACGGCGCCCATGACCATCGTGGCGAAGTCCGTTCAGGCGATGGGCGCACCGCCACAGATCACGCCGCCGACAACGCAGGTAAGGGCGCCGCGACCGGTGGAGTCATCGGCGGCGCCGGAGGCCTCCTGGCCGGCCTCGGCATGTTGGCGATTCCCGGGCTCGGCCCCGTCGTCGCAGCCGGCTGGCTTGCCTCGATGGCGGTCGGAGCCGTCGCCGGTGCGGCCGCAGGCGGCGCCACAGGCGGCCTGGTCGGCGCACTGAAGCACTCCGGCGAAAGCTACAAAGACGCCCATGTTTATGCAGAGGGCGTCCGCCGCGGCGGCGCACTGGTCAGCGCCAAGGTGGACGACAGACTGGCAGCCCAAACCGAAACCGCCCTCGATGGCTTTAACGCCGTGACCGCCGCCAAACGCGGCGAAGCCTATCGGCAGCAAGGCTGGCAAGGCTTCGACGAGAGCGCCACCGCCTTCACAGGCGACCAGGTCATCCGCGAGCGCACGCTCTACTCTGCATAATCAGCGCAACGCACCGGCGAAGGAGAGGGGCGAAATATTCGCCCCTCTCCTTTCGATGACGCCCGGGGCGTCGACTGGAACAACCCGGAGCGCTGGCGCCCTGGGGCTTGAATTAACGGGGAACCCGCCTAATCCTTTGGTCCGCCGGCGTCTCGCCGGCTCTTTTTTTCTCTAATTCACCTCTATTCATTAGGGAGATATGGTCGACGTTACAGTAACGATCGACAAAATAAGGAAGAGCCGGCGGGACGCCGGCGGACCGAAAGCCCTGCCGCAGGTTTATTCACAGCCTCCCCTCGCCGGCCTCTCTCAGCCGCTGCAGCTTCAAGCGCCTGAAGTCAGCCCCCCCAACCGCGGCGACTCGCCCGCGAGCGCCGCGACGTTGGCGGCGGCGAGCACGCGGTTGGCTTCCGCCTCCCAGGCCTGGGCGGGCGCCCAGTCCGGCAGCGACATCGAGCCGTGGACGTGGCCGGCCTGGGTCCTGGCGACAGCCTCCACGCCGGCGTCCTGCAGGCGCGCGACGTAGGCCTCACACTCGTCTCGCCTGGGATCGTGCTCAGCGTTCATCACCCATGCCGGCGGGAGGCCCATAAGGTCGCGCGCAAAGAGCGGCGAGGCGTAGGGGTCGGCGCGGCTCGGCAGGTCGGGAAGGTAGAGGTCGACCATGGCGAGGTCGCGCTCGCGCGTGGTGTCATGGCCGCGCCGGAAATTGCGCCAGGCGTACGAGGATTTGGTGAGATCCGTTCCGGCGATCTCCAGCAGCTGCAGGATCAGCGACGGGCCACCGCGGTCCCGCGCCATGAGCGCCAGGACAGCCGCGAAATTACCCCCCGACGAGACCCCACCCACGCTGACCGCCCGAGGCTCGATCCCAAGGTTCGCGGCATCTTCGACTAGGCCCGCGAGCGCGGCGTAGCTGTCCTCGATCCCCGCGGGGAACCGGTGCTCGGGGGCCTTGCGATACTGCACCGAGGCGACCAGCGAACGGGTCGCCGCCGCTCTGCGTGAGAGGACGCCGTCGTGGGCGCCGGACAGAGCCGACCCGAAAATGAAGCCGCCTCCATGCAGGTGCAGGTGGAGTGGCAGCGGGCCTTCGACCGGGGGCCGGTAGAGCCGCACCTGGACGCCGCGCACCTCCACGTCCTGCATGGAGACGCCCTCAGCCAGGGTGGTGGGGGCGCCCATGCGAGCGAACCGCTCGCGGATCGCCGGCACGTCCTCCGCCCGGAACGGCCGCGCCATGTTCGCCTCGAACCGCTCGAGCATCCGCCCCACGGGAGGCTCGAAGACTGGGGTCCCGCCTTCGACCGTGGGCTTATCTCTCGGGGTCATCCTGATCTCCTGCTCCTCGCGGCCGTAGACCCCCTCCCGGGTCCTAGCCGCGACCCGCTCGGCTTGCGAACCGCGCGCCGCCGCCTATAGCTGACGCCAAAGCAGAGATTCGGGGGTAGATCATGAAACTTGTCATTGGGTTCGCCGCGGCGACTCTGCTGCTCGGCGCCACCGGGTCGACACTCGCCGCCTCCGCGACGCCGCCGGACCTGTCTGTGATGGTCAGCCCCGAGTCCGTCGGCTTCGATTCCGCGCGGCTCCAGCGCCTGGACGACTACATGGCGGGCGTGGTGTCGAGCGGGAAGGTCGCCGGCATGACCACCCTCCTGGCGCGCCACGGCAAGGTTGTGGAGTTCCGCACGTATGGGAAAGCCAGCCTGGCGAGCGGCGCGCCCATGAACCGCGACGAGATCTTCCGCATCTATTCGATGTCCAAGCCGATCACCGGCGTGGCGATGATGATCCTGTTCGAAGAGGGCAAGTGGAAGCTGGACGATCCGGTCACCAAGTTCGTGCCGGAGTTCAAGGACCTCAAGGTCCTCGCCCAGGATGCTTCGGGCAATGTGGTCCTGCAGCCGATGCGCCGGCCTCCCACCATGCGCGAGATCATGAGCCACACGGCCGGCTTCGGGTACGGACTCTCCGACAATAATCCCGTCGACCGAATGTTCCGCGACAAGCGCGTCCTCGCCTCGAACGGTCTCAAGGAGATGATCGACCGCGTCGCGACCATCCCGCTGAAGTTCCAGCCCGGGACGGACTGGTCTTATTCGGTCGGCGTCGACATCCAGGGCTACATCGTCGAGAAGATCTCGGGCGAGCCGCTCGGTCAGTTCATGCAAGAGCACATCTTCAGGCCCCTGAAGATGAGCGACACCGCCTTCTATACCGGCCCCGAGCGCGCCTCGCGCCTGGCGGCGCTCTACGTCGGCGATCCCAAGACCGGCGGCCTCGTCGAGGCGAAGACCCTCTTTGGCGAAGCCGCGCCGGACTACACCAAGCCGCCTCTCATGGAGTCGGGCGGCGGCGGTCTGGTCTCCACCACCACCGACTACGCCCGCTTCTGCCAGATGCTGCTCAACGGCGGCGAACTGGACGGCGTGCGAATCCTCTCGCCAGCCACGGTCCAGCTGATGGGCACGAATGTCATCCCCAAGGATGTGCTGGTGAAGTCGAACGGCACGGTGGGCGAAGGCTTCAACGAGGCGGTGGGCTTTGGCCTCGATTTTATGGTCGTGAAGGACCCGCGGGCGGCCGGAACGCTGGAGGGCAAGGACACCATGAGCTGGGGCGGTGCGGCCGGGACGTGGTTCTGGATCGATCCCACCAATGACGTGGTCTTCGTGGGCATGATCCAACGGCTGGGCGGAGAGGGCGGCGAGGACCTGGGAGGGCAGGCGCGCACCCTCACCTACCAGGCGCTGACACGACCGGAGAGATGACGTAAATCGCGCGCCTACGGCGAAGGTCGCCGGCTGGGGAGCGATCCATGTCTCAGTTCTACGCCTTCGTGGCGGTGGGGGAGTTGAACTCCGACCACGATCCTGTCCGCATTCTTCGGAGCGCGCACAACCTGGATGATCTTCTCGAACACAAGACCTACGATCCGGCCCAGACTGCGTTCTGGGCCCGGGCCAAGGTCGGCCCTTCCACGGGAGAGACCGAGATCTTCAACCAGAGGACAGGAAAGCCGGAACCCGTGGCTGTCTGTGGCATGAGCCACTAAGCGACCGGACCGCGGAACGACGCCATGAGCTTTGACCTCGCAGGCCGCGTCGCACTGATTACCGGCGCTTCCTCCGGCATTGGCGCCCGGTTCGCGAAGCTCCTGTCGGAGGCCGGCGCCAAGGTCGTCCTGTGCGCGCGCCGTATCGACCGGCTGGAAACCCTCGCGGGCGAAATCCGTGGCTCGGGCGGCGTCGCGCTGCCGGTCGGCATGGACGTCACCGATGCGGACTCGGTCTCGGCCGCATTCGACACGGCCCAGGCGACCCTTGGCCCCGTCGACACGGTCTTCGCCAACGCAGGCATGAACAACCGCGCGCTGGCCGCAGAGATTTCGCCCGAGGCTTGGGATGAAGTGATGGCGGTCAACGTCCGCGGCGTATTCCTGACCGCGCGCGAGGGCGCCAAGCGGATGATGGCCGCCGGCTCGCGAGAAAGTGGGCGCGGACGGGTCGTCCTGATCGCCTCGATCGGCGCACACAAGGTGCTGCCGGGCCTGACCGCCTACTGCACGTCCAAGGCGGCGGTGGCGATGATGGGCCGCTCGCTTGCCCGCGAGTGGGCCAATCGCGGGATCAACGTCAATGTGCTCTGTCCCGGCTACGCCCTGACCGAACTCAACGCCGAGTGGTTCGACGAGGCGGGCGGCAAGGCTCAGATCGCCAGTTTCCCCCGGCGGCGCCTGATGGACGTGTCGGACCTCGACGCTATGGCCCTGTACCTCGCCTCGGACGCTTCGAGGGCGATCACCGGTTCGGTCTTCACTCTCGACGACGGCCAGAGCCTATAGTCCCCTGGCAGTGTCCCGCCTCTAGGGGACCACCCGGGTGTAGAGCCGCCAGGTGGCGTAGCCGAGCAGCGGCAGGATGATCGGCAGGCCAAGGAACAGTGGCGCGCATCCGATCGCCAGCAGGATGGCGATCCGAACGCCCCAATCCGCGGTCGCCGCCGGGTTGAGGCGAGCTGCACGCAGGGAGGTGAGCACCGCAGTGAGCGCGCCTCCGCGCCCGTCCACCACCATCGGAAAGGACAGGAAGGTCAGGACGAGGGTCACCACCGCGAAGGCGAACCCGATCAGGTTGCCCACGATGATCATGGTCCAACCTGCCGATGTCCCGAACAGGGCGTGCAGGAAGCCTCTCAAAGCCAAGTCGCCGCCCGCATCGACTGTCCGATGGTAGCCCGCGGCGATGGTGGCCCGATAAAGTAGGAACGCCGCCGTCAGCCACAGGGCGAACAGCACAAAGAGGCCGAAAGTGAGCAGCAGCAGGCCCCCGCGGGTCCGGCGTCTCAGAGGATCGAAGAAGTGGGTCCAGGTCAGGTCCAGCCCCTGGTCGCGGCGTCGGGCCAGTTCGTAGAAGCCCGCGGACACCGCCGGTCCGAGAATGGAGATGCCCGCCACGGCCGGGAAGACCATCGGCACGAAGCTTGCATTCACCGCGAGAACGAGGGCGAAGAATCCGGCGAGGGGGTAGACGAGCGGCAGGAAAACGATGTCGCCGCGCAGTTGCCGGAAGTCGCGCCAGCCTTCCGCCAGGGCCCAGTCAAGATCCGCGGCGCGGAACCTTCGGATGGCAGGAAGCGCAACGTCGACCCGAGTTGCGGTGACATGAATATCCGCCATGGAGCCTCCTCCGCGGCGACTACCCAGCTCGCCGCTGGCCTGTCCTCACCCTCCCCCGAATAGTCTCGTTTGCAAGCGAGCGTACGCCGGCGCTCCAGGCGCGGCAACCCGGCTTCATGATCCCGGAAACGCGGCTCGCGCCGCCGGGGCAGTGCTATCTGGCGGCTTGCTGCAGGTAGGCGATCACATCCGCGCGCTGTTGCGGATCCTTCATGCCGATATAGGTCATGTAGGTACCCGGCACAGTCTTCTGCGGATTTTCCAGGTAGGTGTAGAGCTCCTGCTCAGTCCACACGATACCGGAATTCTTGTTCGCCGGCGAATAGTGAAAGCTGGAAATAGTTCCCGCGTGCCGATTGATGATATCGTGCAGCGACGGCCCCACCATGTTCTGGCCCGGTTGAATACTGTGACAGGCCGAGCAGACCATGAAGGCCTGCTGACCGTTGGCCGGATTCCCCGATACGGGCTGGCCCTGATCGCTCTTGATCTGCAGGGGGATCATCCCGGGCGCGATCGGGCCAGGCGCTGCGGTCGGGGTCGCAGGCCCTGCCGCCGGGGCCCCTTCGGAGGCCGGCGCCCCTTCGGACGCGGGGGCGGCCGCCGGCGCCGAGGACGGCGGCGCCTCAGTCGGGGCGGGCTCGCTGGCGGATTGGGAAGCCTGGCTGGATGGCCTGGGCCCGCAGGCGACGAGGGTAAGAGCAAGGACCGCGAGGCTTGCGGCGACGAGAGATCTGTTCATGCGGTCCGACGATTGGTTCCGGGCCGGACGCTCCCGGCGGGGCCTTTTGGCAGAGCGACCACACCTCGTCGAGGCATCGAGGGGTAGCCGCAAGCCGGCGCGCGTCGCCATGCCGGCCGCAACACTTCACCGCGAAGGAAGCCGAAGCGCGGAGCGCTTCAGCCCCGTCAGATGCGGCGGCGGTTCAACACGCCGAGCAGACGGCCGGAGAGGGCCGAACCGATCAGCATCTCGGCCGACCCAAGGACCAGCAGCCCGACCATGATCAGGACCGGCGTCGCTCCTACCCACGGGATCAGCGCCAGAATGCCAAGCGTGAACGCCGCCAGGCCGCAGAACACCTGGGCGGACGTCGCCGAGCTGACTGCCGAACGGGAGATCCGCCGCGGAGCGCCCGCCAGCTGATTCATCACGGCGGAGATCTCGTTCATTTCCCGCACCGAGCCGGCTGAGAACATCAGCCCGGCTCCGCCCACGAGCACGAGACTCGCAAGCAAGGGCCGCGGGGCCACGCCGACCAGGGCGAGGACGCCGAGGACAATGCCGGCTACGCCGGCGACCACTTCTGAGCTCATGCCTGCGCCGAACTCCAGCGTTGCCGGCTGCGAACCGCTCACGGTCGTCATCAGGCTGTTATGGCGCGCCGCGAGCGCCGCGCCTTCGATGAGGAGGGCCGCGCCGAACACGATCCCCGCAATGGCCGTCAGCGCCAGGGGCATCACGCCGAAGAGCGCGAGAATGGCCAGGATCACGACGGCGACGCCGCCCATGCTCTCAGTCGCCGCGCCGCGGGACTCAACCATCAAGGTCCGCCGCGCTGGCTCCCTGTTCTCGAAAACCGAAGTCATTTCTACGCCTCACAAGAGGGCCTCCCATCCCTTCAACTCCGGCAAGCCAGCGCGGTTTCCAGCCGGTACTTCAAATCTGTGCGATTACAAGATCTCCAGCGTGGAATCGTAGGCTGCCAAGCCGACGAAATCTTCACCCTTGAAGCATTCGCCTATCCATCCAGGCTCGGTGACTGCGAAACCCCGATCGCGTCGACTTCGACGTAGCGTCGCTCAACGAAGCCGCCGCAGTGCGAATTCCGGCGGAATGCTGCGGGCGGCGCTGGTGACGACCTCAGCCAACATCTCCCCCAGGGCGGCGGAGTGCTTGAAGCCGTGCCCAGAGCACGCCGAAGCTGCCAGTACGCGTTCCGAGGCCCAGCCGATCGCGAAGTCGCTGTCGGGCGCCGTGGAATAGACGCACACCGCCGACCGCAGGACATCGGGTCCGACGCCGCGGATGCGCCCGCGGATGTGGCGCTCGAACAGCTCTGCGCCGGCCCCGGGCCGAGGCGTGCGATCGAGGTCCTCGATGCGGGCGATCGACTCGTAGCTCTCGCAGGCCATCTTCACCCCCGCCTGCGGCGCGCCCGCGATCGGAAAGCCGTAGAAGCTGTCGCCCGGCGACCGGCCGCCGATCCACATGAACACAGGGAACCGGTCCGGCGCGAAGGCCGCGGGGTCGTCACACGCGAACCAGTGCAAAGTCTGGGGCTGCAGCGCCAGGCGTCCAAAAGGCCCACCGATCAGGCTCGGCGACCAGGCGCCGACCGAGGCCACCACACGCGCCGCCTCGAACGCTCCAGCAGGCGTGACGACGCGCACGCCCTCGCTCGCCTCCTCGATCGCGAGGGCGGGACAGTCGCCGACGATCCTGGCGCCAAGGCGCTGCGCCTCCGCAAGCTGGGCGGCGATGCAGCGCTCGGGAAAGACGAAGCCGGCGCCTGGCTCGAACAGACCCGTCTCGGCGCCGGTGAGTGCGAACTGCGGCCAGCGCGCTTCCACCTCGGCCGCGCTAAGCCGTTCGTGCGGGATCGCGAAGGCCCGCGCAACAGCAGCGGCGCGTTCCAGGAAGTCGCCCGTCCCGTGCACGCGCCCCTGTCCATTCGCGGGGGCGAGGGTGAGAGCGCCGCATGTCTCCAGGAGGCGCGCGCCGGTCGCCGCCTCGAGTTCTCCCCAGATCTCGTGCGAGCGGATCGCCAGGGGCGCATACGCCTCGCCCTCCCCCACCGCCTGTCGCGTGATACGCGTCTCGCCATGACTGGAGCCGCGATCGTGCGGCGGCGAGAAGCGGTCGAGGCCGACCACTCGCACGCCGCGGCGGGCGAGTTGATACAAAGTCGCCGCCCCGGCCGCTCCAAGGCCTACGACGATCACCTCGGCGGTCTCGGTCATTCGATTCGTTGGATTCCCGATCTACGGCCGCGTCTTGAAACCGGGTCGCGCCGGACATGGCAAGGCACGTCTCTTGCAGGCCCCAGCCAGCCATGTTGCAAACGCCGACCAGGGAGGGGCCAGGGATGAACCTATCGAGACGCGGGCTGCTCGGCGCCGCGGGCGCGGGAGTGGCAATGCTTCAAGCCGGCTCAACAATCGCCCAGCCCGATCAGGCCCTGAAATCGATCACGGGCGACGCCAGGCCCATCTCGCCGCAGGAACGGCAGGCGCGGCCGGAGAAGGTCCGCAGATTGATGGTCGAACGCGGCATTGGCGCCCTGCTCGTCGAGCCCGGCTCGACCCTCGACTATTTCACAGGCGTGCTCTGGCACAGGTCCGAACGCACGACGGCGGCCGTGATCCCGGCCCGGGGCGAGATCGTCATCGTCACCCCGGCCTTCGAAGAGCCCTCGGTCCGCGAGACCCTCGTAGTCCCGGCTGAAGTGCGGGTGTGGGACGAGCCGGACAGCCCGTTCCTCCGCATCGCCCAGGCGCTGAAGGACCGCGGAGTCTCGGGCCTGCCCGTGGCTGTGGAAGGCACGACGCGCTTCTTCATCGTCGACGGTGCCCGCGAGGCCGCCGGAGGACTGAATGTCGTCTCCGGCGATCCGCTGGTCCGCGCCTGCCGACTGGTCAAGTCGCCGGTCGAGCTCGCCCTGATGCAGACCGCAAATGACGTGACCATCGCGGCGCTGCGGCACGTCCACGAGCGGGTCACGGCGGGCATGACCGCCAAGGACGTCGCCGCCATGATGGACGAGGCCACCCTCGCCCTGGGCGCTCAGGCCGTGGAGTTCTCGCTCGTCCTGCTCAACGAGGCGAGCGCCTACCCGCACGGCTCGCGTCAGCCGGAGGCCGTGCGCGAGGGCGGCGTGATCCTGATGGACTGCGGATGCAACGTGCATGGCTACCAGTCCGACATCTCGCGCAGCTGGGTGCACGGCGAGCCCACCGCCCGGCAGCGCAAGGTCTGGAACACCGTCAAGCGCGGGCAGGAGATCGCGCTGGAGACCGCGAAGCTCGGCGCGCCCGTCGGAACGATCGACGACGCCGTACGCGCCTACTACGAGAGCCAGGGCTGGGGTCCCGGTTACCGGCTCCCAGGCCTTTCCCATCGCACGGGCCACGGCATTGGCCTCGACGGCCACGAGGCCGCCTACCTCGTGCATGGCGATCCAACACCGCTGCAGGCAGGGATGTGCTTCTCCGACGAACCGGGGATCTATATCCCGGGCGAGTTCGGGATCCGCCTGGAAGACTGCTGGCACATGACCGAGGCAGGCCCGAAGCTGTTCACCGGACTGGCCAATTCCATCGAAGATCCGATCTGAGCATTCAGGCCGGCGACGGAACGATCACGCTCATGCAGGTGAGCCCCGCCTCCGCCTTGGCCAATTCGCTCACGTCGATCAGCCGGGCGCGGAAACCCGCGGCGTCCAATCGCTCAGCCGTCGCTGGGTGCGCTGACTGAACGAAGACCTCGCCGGCCAGCGGCAGGCAATTGGCGGCGAAGGGCTCGTGCGCCGGAACCTCGATCACCCGCCGGCCAAAGAGCTGCGGATCGGTCCAGGACGGATTGACCAACACTGTCTCCGGGTCGGGCGCGGTCACCGCGGTCTTGAGGTGCAGTGCGCCGGTCAGAGGCGCGGGCGCGACGCGATAGCCGAAGGGCGAGAGCATGTCGCCAAGCTGCTCGATCGCCGCCGCATTGCTGCGGCCAGACAAGCCGACCCAGATCTCGCGTCCGATCCGCAGCACGTCCCCGCCATCGAGCGTCGCCGGCGGCGACAGCCGAAGGACCGGGCGGTCGCCCGGCAGGGCCGCCGCCAGGCTGTCGACTTCTCCCGCCCGAGACGCTGCGCCGGGGCGACACAGGACGAACGCCTCCGGCAGGGCGAGCAGGCCGTCCTCCACGAACACCGCGTCGCAGAAGCCGACCAGGGCCGGCAGGACCATCACCTCCAGCCCAAGACTGCGGATCGTCTCTCGGTACCCGGCGTGCTGGGCCTCAGCCCGCTCGGGATCGATGGGGACGCGCGACAGATGGGTGAGTTCGACCCGGGTCAGGTCCTCACCCGGCCGGCGCGTTATCGCCATGGCGCGATTGCTCATCATCCCCTCCCGCGACGTCCGCCGCCATACTGTTGACCTGGCCTGAGGCCCCGCGCCAAGCTTATCTCCAACGAAAGCTAAGGGAAAAATGGGGGGAGAAATCATGGGGCTGTCGCGACGCGAGGCTATCGCCGGGGTTGCGGCGAGCGCCCCCGCGCTTGCATTCGTGGAGGCGTTTCCCGCCGGCGCGGCGGCCTTCGAACCCTCCCGGCTGATCGGACCCCGCGAGGCCTGGGCGGAGCTGGAAAGAATCAACCGCGAGATGGGCCCCACGCGGCTGACCGGATCGCCAGAACACAGCCGCTTCGTCGCCTGGCTGAAAGCCGAACTGGGGCGCGCACTGACGCCTGCCCGCGGCGAGGTCTTTGAGGAGCGGTTCGAGAATTACCCCCGCTGGACCGCACGGTCCTGGAGTCTGCAGCTTGCCGGGCGGGACGTCCCGGTCGCGTCGTACTTCCCCTATTGCACGGGGGGCTTCACCGGAGCGCGCAGCCCCTTGACGTCCGCGCCCAAGCTCGCCGCCGCCGGAAGCGGCGGACACTATCCCCGCGCCGATGACGGCCACGCCAGGATCATCGCGCCGGCCCAAAGGGCTGAGGGGCCTTTGGTCGACGTTGGCGTCTTCACCGGTCCCGGCTCCGTGGACTGGTCGAAGGCGGCAGGTCGGATCGCCCTGGTTCGGGTGTCGGTCGAGGCGCTCTCGAACCTCATTCCCCAGGGGTCCCACACCGTGAACAGCACGTGGGAAGGCGGCCACGCGAACGCCGGCGCTTACGTGAGTCATCCCGCGCCGACGAGCACGATCTTCGCCCCGCCCGACCTGCCCAACGCGACGAAGGCCGGCGTGAAGGGCGTGGTCCTCGTCTGGCAGGGCATCTCCGCCGGCAATGCGAAGGGCCAGTACAATCCCTTCACTGTTCCATTCTCCTCCTGGCCGGCGAGCAGCCCTGCGGGATCCGATCCAGCAACGACCAAGGGCGGCATACCCGCCCTCTTCGTGGACGAGCGGACCGGGACGGCGATCGCCGCCGACGCGGCCGCCGGCGCACCCTGCGTCGTAACGATCGATGCGGTCATCGAGCAGGTCTCCACCTCCACCGTCTGGGGCCTTCTGCCGGGCGCGCGTCACGGTCAGGACGACGAGGAGATCCTGGTCTGCAACACTCACTCGGATGGTCCGAACATCGCCGAGGAGAACGGCGGCGTCGCCGTCGTGAACATGGCCCGCTATTTCGCCGGCCTCCCCGTAGCCGAGCGGCCCAGGACGATGGTGTTCATGGCCTCCACGGGCCACTTCGGCCATCGGTTCCTCGGCTCGGGGCGAGACTGGATCGCCCAGCATCCGCAGATCATGGCGCGTGCGGTTGCCTGCCTGACCCTCGAGCACTTCGGGTGCATCGAGTGGCAGGATGTGCGCGAGAGTGATGCGCTCCGCTTCGCGTCCACCGGCCGGCCGCTGCAGTCGCAGGTCTTCGTCACCGCCCCTTCGTTCCAGGCGCGCAGCCCCGGCCCCGCCGACCCCGGCCTGCTGCGGATCGTCGATCAGGCGCTTTCCACGTCGAAGGACAGAGCCGCCGTGCTGAGCGGCGGGACTTTCCTGGGCGAGGGCGGCGGCTTCCACGCGGCAGGCGTGCCGACCATCGGCTTCCTTCCGGCGCCGCAGTATCTCTGCGCCATGGCGCCCGACGGCGAGATCTCGAAGCTGGATCCCGCCGTCTTCCACGACCAGCTTCAGCTCTCCGCCAAGTGCCTCCTCTCAATGCAGTCGGTCAGCGCCGCGAATCTGAAGGCGGGTGCTTAGTGGATCAGGCCGCCGTGACCGCAGGTTTGGCGATCGCTGCATGCCAGTCGCGGAATTTCACCGGCGCGCTCTCCGGCATCAGCATCAGGGCGATCTGACCCACCGCCGTAGCGGCGAGAAGGTACCAGGCGGGTGCGATCGCGCTGCCTGTGACGTGGATCAGCCAGGTCACCACCAGCTGCGTCGTGCCGCCCAGGGCCGAGATGCTGACAGCATAGACCAGGGCGAAGCCTCCGCCCCGGATCGCCTTGGGCAAGCTTTCCGACAAGGCCGCGAAGATGGATCCGCCCGGGAAGTTGGCCACGACCGTGAGGACAGCGACGCCAAGCACGAGGGATAGATTGGAGCGGCTCGTCGAAATCCACAGGAAGACTGGATAGATCAGGAGGAGCAGAGCGAAATTGCCGCAGATGTTGACGGCGCGGCGGCCCACCCGGTCGGACAACCATCCCCCGAGGAGCAGTGCGCCAACGGAAAGGGTGTCGCCCACCAGCTCCGCCGCGAAACCGCTGGCCGCCTGCATGTGCAGCGTCGCCTGCGCGTAGGTCGCGATATACTGGAAGATGTAGGTGCCGATGGTGCCCGAGCCCAGGACGATCAATCCCAGGACGATGATCCGCCGATAGCGCCAGGCCGTGCGCAGACGCCCTTCGCCCTCGCGCACGATGTGCGGCCCCGCCTCCGGATCATGAAGGGTCTCGGGAAGGCCTCGCCTGAGCCAAAGGCCGAACGGCAGGGTGATGGCGCCAAGGAGGAAGGCGATGCGCCAACCGTACGCCTCGAAGACGGGCGGAGCGAGCAGACGCGTGAGGACCAGTCCCACCATGCCCGCCGTGGCCGCGGCGATGTACTGGCTGGCCCCTTGCCAGGAGACGATGAGGCCGCGGCCACGGGGCGTGGCTGCCTCCATCAGGAATGCAGTGTTGCAGCCAACCTCCCCGCCCAGCGAAAATCCCTGGATCATGCGCACCAGGATCGCGAGGATCGGCGCTGCGAGGCCGATGGCCGCGTAGGGTGGGATGAGGGCAAGGGCCACGATCGAGCCGCCCATCAGGGCGTAGCTCACGATCATCGCGGGGCGGCGCCCCACCTGGTCGGAGAAGGTTCCGATCACCAGCGCCCCAAGGGGGCGCGTCACGAAACCGGAGCCGAAGGCGGCCAGCGACAGCATCAGACTGCCGTACGCGCTCTGGACCGGGAAGAACGCGTGACCGATCTGGATCGAGAAGAAGGCGTAGGTCAGGAAATCATAGAACTCGAGGGCATTTCCCAGCGTCGCCGCCAGCACGTGACGGCGCGCGAGCCTGGGCGGTCCAGTCCAAGCGTCCAAACCCATGGCGTGTCCCCCGCAGCGCGCCGGATTGCCCGATTGTGTACTGTTGGCCGCGCCATCATCAGGATCAAGAGGCCACAGGCACGCCCGGGTCCGGGCGGCCCGGCAGGCCTCTCAGCCGACGAGGCGGTATTCGGACTCCAGGGTCGGGTCGCCGTGTGTCGCCACCCGTCCCGAGCGGACCAGCTCGAGCATGTGGGCCATCACCGAGTGGGCGGCCGCGGGCCAAAGCCGCGAATCCACGGCGGCGTAGAGCGTCGGGACCATGTCCTTGATATGGGTGTCGCCCGCCGCGAGGCGCTCGACAATCTGCCGCTCGCGATCCTTCCGGTGGTCGATGTAGGCTTCCAGGAAAGGCCGCACGTCCGTCACCGGCGGTCCGTGCGTGGGCCACAGCACCGAAAAGTCGCGATTCCGGATCAGTTCGAGGCTGCGCAGATAATCGCCCATGTCGCCGTCGGGCGGCGTGATGACCGTCGTCGACCAGCCCATGATGTGGTCGCCGCTGAAGAGGGCGTTCTCTTCGGTTAGGGCGTAGCAGATATGGTTCGAGGTATGCCCCGGCGTAGGGATCGCCTCCAGGGTCCATCCGGCGCCCTGGATCACGGCGCCGTCACAGACGGAGATGTCGGGGACGAAACGATCGTAACCAGCCTCGAGCCGGACTTCACCGGGCTCCGGCAGGCCGTGGACGGCGCATCCCCAAACCTTCGCACCGGTGCGCTCGGCCAGAGGCCGCGACAGGGGGGAGTGGTCGCTATGGTGGTGCGTGACGAGTATGTGGGTCACCGTCTCGCCCCGCACGGCCGACAGAATGGCCTCAAGGTGCTCGGCGATATCGGGCCCCGGATCGATGACGGCGACCTTCCCGTGACCGACGATGTAGGTCCCGGTCCCGCGATAGGTGAATGGGCTGGGGTTGTTCGCCGTCACGCGCCGGATGAGCGGCGAGACCATATCGCAGCGGCCGTATTCAATGTCGATTTCGCGGACGTAGGGTATCATCGAGGGTACCTTTCAGCGCAGAGTTTGCGTTGATTACGAGGACACGGCAAACTGCTCGCTACTTTCGCAAAGCAGGACCACTATGAAAATCTTCGCTATTTCCGTTGTCACAGCCTCGTTGGCCTTTGGCGCGGGACTGCCCGCGCTCGCCCAATCGACGAACGGCGCGCCTATGCAGGCGACCTTCCCCGCGACACCGACCTCGAGCCCGCCCGCTGCAGTCGCTCCCGCCGGACAGAACAAGAAGAACGACCCGAGCCAGCGGGTCATCTGCAAGACCCAGGACGAGATCGGAACCCGGCTCGGCGGCAAGCGGGTCTGCATGACCAAAGCCCAATGGGACCAGCAGCAGCTGGACGCGCGAGACTCGGTGGACAACATCCAGCGCACGCCGCGGGGCTGACGCCCCCCTAGCCGACCACGGCCCGCACGTCATAGCCGGCCGCGTCGCCGAGGCGAATGAGCTCGCCCTTCTCGCGCTCGCCGGCCTGGCCCATCGCCCATGTATTGATGGAACGTGTCCCTGACCGGCAGAAGGCCAGGACCTTCCGGGATGGATCGGCGGTGGCCTTGACCACCGCCGCGACCGCCTGCGGGCTGGGCCGGCCCGTGACGGGCGCGGCGATGTAGTCCAGGCCCGCGGCGCGGGCCGCTGCAGCGATCTCCTCACCGGCCGGCTGGGCCGGCGCCTCGCCGTCCGGTCGGTTGTTGATGATCACCTGAAAGCCTTGAGCCTTGGCTTCGGCCACGTCGTCGACAGAGATCTGGGGGCTCACCCAGAACGAGTCCGTGACCCGTCGAAAGCTGCTCATCCAGATCTCCTTTTCGATCAACGCCGCCGGGACCCTCAACTGTCGCGGTGGGCCCGGAAGCCTGCCTCGCCGTCGATATCGATAAAGAAGCTGCCGAGCACGCCCTTCTTGATCACAACCGTGGAACCCTTGCGCGGCTCCTTGATCGGCTCGTTGTCGTCGATCTGACGCCACACGGCGCCGTCGTCGAGGCGCAGGATCCACTTTCCGTATGGATTCTGTGAGGCTGCCGCGACCGTTGCCGTCAGCCGGTTCACCTCCTCGGGTTTCTCACCCTTATTGAACAGGTCCATTGCGGGAAGCGGCAGTCCGAAGGCCTGCTGCCGGACCGCCCGGCGCTGCTCACGGTCGAGCGTCAGCAGGTCGCCCTTCACCTCCGCATCTCCCATCGCCGCTGTCGCGCGATCGAAACAAGCCAGCCGCTGTGTGTCATCGGTGATGGACCGGCAGGCGAGCACGGCCTGCACGGCCGGCGCCGGGGCGCTTGACGGTTTCGGCGGCGCCGCAATCGCGCCCCCTGCGCCGACGCCCAACGGCCAGATTAGGACCCCTGCCACCGCCAACCCGATCGAGTTCCGACAAATCTCAGTCACGCTCAACCTCACATCACCTTTCCACGGCCATTTTCGCCCACTCACGTTCCCGATCTGTGACCGGAAGGTGACAGGGTGACAAAGGAATGGATTACCGCCCGTTAATCCGCGTTGACCGGCTTGGCCACACGAACCTAACACAATGGCAATCGAGGAATTCACTCGGGCAACATTAACAAGAGCGGCAATGCTTCGAGGTATCGCCGCCCGGAGGGATTGAAGCTTGGCCATGTCTACCTGCCGAGTGCGGCTCCTCACCTCGTCGATGATTACAAGCGTTGCCTTAGCATGCTCGGCATCGATAGCCAATGCTCAAGCTGCGCAGACCGCGACTGCTCAGGCCCCACCGAATACGACCGGCACATCCGGCGCGGTCCCGGTCGCGCCGCCGGCTGGCGGCTCCACCACGGTGCAGGAATTCGTGGTCACCGGTTCGCGTATTCCGCAACCCAACCTGACCAGCGTCAGCCCGGTGACCGCCGTGTCGGGTCAGGAACTGAAGCTTGAAGGCGCGAGCCGGGTCGAGGATCTGATCAACCGGCTGCCGCAGGTGGTCGCCGACCAGGGCGGCAACCTCTCCAACGGCGCGACGGGCACCGCAAACCTCAACCTGCGCGGCCTCGGCGCGAAGCGGAACATCGTCCTCATCGACGGCACCCGCCTCGGACCAGGCGACCCGATCGTCCCGGTCGCCGACATCAACTTCATTCCGCAGGCCCTGGTCGACCGCATCGACGTCCTGACGGGCGGCGCCTCGGCGGTGTACGGCGCTGACGCCGTGGCCGGCGTGGTCAACTTCGTGATGAAGAAGGACTTCGAGGGCCTGCAGCTCGACATCAACGCCGGCGGCTATCAGCATCACAACGGCGACGCCAAGTCCCAGGCGGCCAACATCGCGGCCGGCTACACCCTGCCGGAGAGCAATGTCTGGGACGGCCAGACCGTCGACGTGAGCGCCATCTTTGGCGCCAACTCCCCTGACGGAAAGGGCAACGTCGAAGGGTATGTCGAATACCGCCACATCGCGCCGGTTCAGGAATCGCAGCGCGACTACAGCAACTGCTCGCTCGTGATCACCGGCCAGAACTTCAGCTGCGGCGGCTCGGCAACGGGCAGGCAGGGCACTCTGCTCACCTACGACGCCAACTTCAACCCCAACCCCACGGGCGGCTTAAACGCGTTCCAATTCGGGCCGGGTGGAACTGTGGTCCCGTTCACCAGCGCCCCCAATCAATTGTATAACTTCGCGCCTCTGAACTACTTTCAGCGCGACGACCAACGGTATTCAGGTGGCTTCTACGCCCACTATGACCTGACTCCGCATCTCACCGCGTACGCGAAGTTCATGTTCATGGACGACCTCACGTCGGCGCAGATCGCCCAGTCCGGTGACTTCGGAATCACGGCGCCCATCCCGTGTAACAATCCGCTGCTGTCTCCCGCCGAGTTGAATCAGATCTGCGTGGTGCCCGGTTACACCACCCCCGCCAACCCGACCGGCGTGACGGCGGACAACCCGGCGGGCGTTGTCGCGCAGAACGACCTGATCCTGCGGCGTAACATCGAAGGCGGTCCGCGGGTCGACACCCTGCGCCACACCGACTACCGCGCCCAGGTCGGCTTGAGGGGGGATATCAGCTCCAACTGGCACTTCGATGTCTACGCCCAGTACTACGCCTCGGTGTTCAGCTCGGTGAACACCGGCTACTTCTCGAACAGTAAGTTGATTAACGCCCTGGACGTCATCCCCGGCGCCAACGGCCAGCCGGTTTGTGCGAGCAATCCTACGGGCGCCGTGACCGGATGCCAGCCCTACAACATCTACAACTTCGTTCCCGGCGGCGTGACCCAGCAGGCGCTCAACTACCTCCAAGTACCGGGCATAGAAACCGGCACCACCACCGAGCAAGTCGTCGACGCCTCGATCACGGGCGACCTCACGCCGTATGGCGGCAAGAGCCCTTGGGCCAAGGATGGCATCGGCGTGTCGTTCGGCGCCGAGTATCGCCGGGAGTTCCTGGACTTCCTGCCCGACGAGGAATTCCAGACCAACGACCTGGCCGGCGGCTCGGGCGTCGTCCTACCCACTCACGGCGGGTATGACGTGAAGGAACTCTTCGTCGAAGCGCGGATCCCTCTCGTCCAGAACATGCCCTTCATCGAGGACCTGACGGCGGACCTCGGTTACCGCTTCTCGCACTATAGCGAGCTTGGGGTGGGCAACACCAACACCTACAAACTCACCGGCGAATGGCGGCCGGTCGAAGACATCCTGATCCGCGGCGGGTACAACCGCGCCGTTCGCGCGCCGAACGTCGACGAACTGTTTGCGCCGCAGTCGGTCGTGCTCGACGGCAACAGCGACCCTTGCTCTGGCGCGACGCCGGTCTTGTCCCAGGCTCAGTGCGCGCGCACCGGTGTGACGGCGGCTCAGTACGGGAACATCAGCGCCAACCCGGCGTCGCAGTACAACGGGCTCACCGGCGGCAATCCGAACCTGAAGGCGGAAGTCGCCTCGACCTATACGATCGGCGCGGTGATCACGCCGACCCATTTCGTCCACGGGGTCAGCTTCTCGGTCGACTACTTCAACATCAATATTACGAACGTGATTCAGACGTTTGGTGAGACGAACATCCTCAACGATTGCGCTATCAACGACGTCAACTGTGACCTGATCCACCGGCAGCCCGGCACCGGATCGCTGTGGCTCCAGCCGACCGGCTTCGTGGTCGACACCACGCAGAACGCTGGATTCCTGAAGACGACCGGCTTGGACTTCACGTTCGACTACCGCTTCAACTTCCGGGACTTCGGTCTGCCGGATTACGGCGGACTGGACTTCAACTTCCTCGGCACCTACACCTCAAGCTACCTGTTCCAGACGCTCGCTGGCAGTGTGCCGATTTCGTGCCTCGGCAAATACGGCGACACGTGCGCTGGCAGCCCGACGCTCGGCAACCCGCTGCCGTATTGGAAGTCGAAGGCCCGGCTCACCTGGACAACGCCACTGCACGGCCTTGAAGCATCGATCGATTGGCGGGAAATCGGCGGCGTGAATCTCGATACCGGGGAGAAGGGACTCGCCGACTCTCACCTCCCGGCCTACAATTACTTCGACCTGTCGATGCAGTATCGAGTGAAGGATCGCTATACGTTCCGGATCGGCGTCAACAACATCTTCGACATCCAACCCCCGCTCATCGGCTCGGACCAGATCCCGGCGACGGTGGGCAACGGCAACACCTTCCCGCAGGTGTACGACGCGCTTGGACGTTACATCTTCATGGGCGTGACGGCCGATTTCTGACGGCCGCTACAAGCGGGCAACCACGGGCGGCGGACCTTCGGGTCCGCCGCCTTTTTCTTTGGTCCAGGACGGCTTCCCGGCCGACAGGCCGGCGCCGTGCCGTATTGGCGGCGTGCGCTCGCCTACGCTCCCCCGGCGAGGCGGAGCAGCCCGCTGGCCGCGAGGCAGAGCCAGGCCGCTTGATACTCATGAGGAGTCCGTCAACTGGCGGGAGATCTCCGGCGCTAGCTAGCACCGGGGGCGGCGGCCAAAAGAATCTTGGCTACTCGCAACCACTAAACAGCTTCGTCCAATCATTCTAAAATATATTGCATGAATTTACCTAGCTATTTTTGGTTTTCATAACGTATAATTTCACTTAATACCGGATATAACGACAGATAAGGTCATACAAATTATACACGTAACCGACACATTTCCACTTCATTGCAATTATGCAGTCTCTTGTGCGTTCGTTACTGCACCTAGTCCCATTTTGCACAGCAATTCGTCGATGGATGACCGCGATGCGTAGCTATACAGAATTATAGTTCATCCGTGCGGATTCGGTCACATCAACATTGGCGTGGACGGACATCTCGTCACATGTCGAATTCGACATTCTCGACCCAAAGTTTGTACAAATTCGGATGAGACTAATCTGCAACAGAACCTGAACAAGCCTCGATTTGTGGCATGAAGATGCTTGACCCTTCGCATCGCCGATATGTAACGGCGTCGCTCCCCCTGGGGGGTCAAAAATTGTTCACGTTTATCGCGCTGGCCCCCTCCTCCCCCCCGGGGCCGCCACGCGAGTTCGGGGATCTGAAGTGACCACACTCAGCGCACGTACGCGCCTGCTTGCCACGTCGATGATTACAGGCGTCGCCCTGACCGCATCGGCGGGGGCCGCCTTCGCACAGGCCGTACAGGCTACGGCTCCGGCCGGGACTGGGGCGCCGCCCGCGGCAAACTCCACCACGGTTCAGGAATTCGTGGTCACCGGCTCGCGAATCCCACAGCCCAATCTCACCAGCGTGAGCCCCGTGACCGCTGTCACGAGCCAGGAGCTGAAGCTGGAAGGCACAACCCGGGTCGAAGACCTGATCAACCAACTGCCGCAGGTGGTCGCTGACCAGGGCGGCAATCTTGCCAACGGCTCCACCGGAACGGCGAGCCTCAACCTGCGTGGCCTCGGGTCCAAGCGGAACGTGGTGCTGGTGGACGGCACACGGCTGGGTCCCGGCGACCCCACCTCGCCCGTCGCGGACATCAACTTCATCCCTCAGGCGCTGGTCGACCGCGTCGACGTCCTGACGGGCGGCGCCTCGGCGGTTTATGGCGCCGACGCCGTGGCCGGCGTGGTCAACTTCGTGATGAAGAAGGACTTCGAGGGCCTTCAGGTCGACATCAACGCCGGCGGGTACCAGCACAGCAACGGCGACGCCAAGTCCCAGGCGGCCAACACCGCGGCCGGCTACCCCCTGCCGAACGGTAATGTCTTCGATGGCCAGACCGTCGACGTGAGCGCGATCTTCGGGGCCAACTCGCCTGACGGAAAGGGCAACGTCGAAGGCTACGTGGAATATCGCCACATCGCCGCCGTGCCGGAATCGCAACGCGATTACAGCAACTGCTCGATCGCCGTCACCGGCCAGAACTTCAGCTGCGGCGGCTCCGCCACTGGCGGCCAGGGAACCCTGCTCACCTACAACTCGGCCTTCTCGGCCACGCCCAAGGGCTCCAACGCCTACCAGTTCGGACCCGGCGGATCTGTCGTCCCGTTCACGGGCGCGTCAAATCAACTGTTCAACTACGCACCCCTGAACTATTTTCAGCGCGACGATCAGCGCTACTCAGGCGGCTTCTTCGCCCACTATGACCTGACCCCGCATCTGACCGCGTACGCGAAGTTCATGTTCATGGACGACGAGACGTCGGCGCAGATCGCCCAGTCGGGTGACTTCGGATTCACAGCGCCCATCCCGTGTAACAATCCGCTGTTGTCTCCCGCGGAGCTGAACGCGATCTGCGTGGCGCCCGGCTACACCACGGCCGCGAACCCGACCGGGGTGACGACGGCTACTCCCGCGGGCGCTGTCGCACAGAACGACCTGATCCTGCGGCGCAACATCGAAGGCGGACCGCGGGTCGCCGACTTCCGCCACACCGACTATCGGGCGCAAGTCGGTTTCCGGGGAGACCTCGGGGCCAACTGGCATTTCGACGTCTACGCCCAGTACTACGCAGCCGTGTACAACCAGACCGACACCGGCTACTTCTCGAACAGCAAGATCGTCAACGCTCTGGACGTCATTCCGGGCGCCAATGGTAAGCCGGTCTGCGCGAGCAACCCGACGGGCGCCGCGGGCGGTTGCGTGCCCTACAACATCTTCAACTTCGTTCCCGGCGGCGTGACGCAGCAGGCCCTCAACTACCTCGAGGTGCCGGCCGAGGAGTCGGGCGAGACGACCGAACAGGTGGTCGACGCCTCGATCACCGGCGATCTCACCGCTTATGGCGGCAAGAGCCCCTGGGCGAAGGATGGCATCGGCGTGTCGTTCGGCGCCGAGTATCGCCGGGAGTACCTCAACTTCCTCCCGGACGAAGAATTCCAGACCAATGACCTGGCCGGTGGCTCCGGCGTGGTCCTCCCGACGCAGGGCGCCTTCGATGTAAAGGAGCTCTTCGCCGAAGCGCGGATCCCGCTCGTCCAGAACCTGCCCTTCGTCCAGGACCTGACCGCGGATGTCGGCTACCGCTTCTCGGACTACAGCGAGGCGGGCACCACCAGCACCTACAAGATCACCGGCGAATGGAGGCCGATCGACGACATCCTGATTCGCGGCGGTTACAATCGCGCCGTTCGCGCACCGAACGTCGACGAACTCTACTCGCCACAATCGGTGCAGCTCGATGGCAACACCGATCCCTGCGCAGGCGCCACGCCGCAATTCACGGCCGCCCAGTGCGCCCGCACCGGCGTGACCGCGGCCCAGTACGGGAACATCAGCTCAAACCCGGCGGCCCAGTACAACGGTCTCACGGGCGGCAACCCGAACCTGAAGCCCGAAGTCGCCTCGACCTACACGATCGGCGCGGTGATCACGCCGACCCATTTCGTCCGCGGGGTCAGCTTCTCGGTCGACTACTTCAACATCAACATCCAGAACGTCATCCAGACGCTCGGCGAAACCAATATTATCAACGAGTGCGCGCTCGACGACGTCAATTGTAACCTGATCCACCGTGGAGTTGGCACCGGTTCGCTGTGGCTCAGCCCCAGTGACTACGTGGTCGACACGACGCAGAACGCGGGTTACCTGAAAACAACGGGTCTCGACTTCACGTTCGACTACAAGTTCGACCTGCGGGATTTGGGTCTGCCCGATTATGGCGGACTCGATTTGAACTTCCTCGGCACCTACACCTCGATCTACGAGTTCCAGGTTCTCCCCGGCACAGCGCCGATTTCGTGCCTGGGCAAATATGGCGACATCTGCGCCGGCAGCCCGACTCTTGGCGAGCCCCTACCCTACTGGAAGTCCAAGACGCGGTTGACCTGGACCACTCCGTTGCATGGCTTCCAGGTGTCCGTCGACTGGCGGTACATCGGCGGTGTGAACGTCGACTCGGGGGCGACCGGTTCGGCGGACGATCACATTCCGTCGTACAGCTACTTCGACCTGACGGCGCAGTATCGCGTGAAGGACCGCTATACTTTCCGGATCGGCGTCAACAATATCTTCGACATCCAGCCCCCCATCATCGGCTCGAGCGAGCTCCCGGTGACCGTGGGCAACGGCAACACCTTCCCCGAGGTCTACGACGCCCTCGGACGTTACCTGTTTATGGGCGTGACGGCCGACTTCTGACGGCCGCCACAAGCGGGCGACCATGGGCGGCGGACCTTCGGGTCCGCCGCCTTTTCTTTGTGCTGAAGGTCCCTGGAGCGCCGTCCGATCAAGTGCGAACTGGTTGGGCGATAAGACGGCGCTCAAGATTTTGAATCTAGGGCAAATTATCTCCGACCAGACGTTTTTCCGTCTGGTCGGAGTTTGCTCTAGGGGGCCGCAACCGGCCGGCGAAGCGGCCCGGTGGCTCAAGCGTTACCTGTGGCCAATTAGCTTCACCTCAAACCCCATTGCATCATTTCATGGCAGCGACCTTGACCGTTCAAAACGGCCCAATGTAACGGTTTCACAACCGGGGATTACATAATCCTTCAAGGATGGCGCGCTGGTCCCCCGGCCGCCAGACGCGTCTTGGGGGATCCCACATTGAGCAGACCTAGCGCGCGTGTGCGCTTGCTTGCCTCGTCGATGATAACCAGCGTCGCCCTGACCGCCGCGTCGGGCAGCGCATTCGCGCAGGCTGCACAGAACACCACTGGCACATCCGGCGCTGTCCCAGTGGCGCCGCCAGCCGGCGGCTCCACCACGGTGCAGGAATTCGTGGTCACCGGTTCGCGCATTCCGCAACCCAACCTGACCAGCGTCAGCCCGGTGACCGCCGTGTCGGGCCAGGAACTGAAGCTTGAAGGCGCGAGCCGGGTCGAAGACCTGATCAACCGGCTGCCGCAGGTGGTCGCCGACCAGGGCGGCAACCTCTCCAACGGCGCGACGGGCACCGCGAACCTCAACCTGCGCGGCCTCGGCGCAAAGCGGAACGTCGTCCTCATCGACGGCACCCGCCTAGGACCTGGCGACCCGATCGTTCCGGTCGCCGACATCAACTTCATTCCGCAGGCGCTGGTCGATCGCATCGACGTCCTGACGGGCGGCGCCTCGGCGGTGTACGGCGCCGACGCCGTGGCCGGCGTGGTCAACTTCGTGATGAAGAAGGACTTCGAGGGCCTGCAGCTCGACGTCAACGCCGGCGGCTATCAGCATCACAACGGCGACGCCAAGTCCCAAGCGGCCAACATCGCAGCCGGCTACACCCTGCCGGAAAGCAATGTCTGGGACGGCCAGACCGTCGACGTGAGCGCCATACTCGGCGCCAACTCCCCGGACGGGAAGGGCAACGTCGAGGGCTATGTGGAATACCGCCACATCGCGCCGGTTCAGGAATCGCAGCGCGACTACAGCAACTGCTCGCTCGTGGTCACCGGCCAGAACTTCAGCTGCGGCGGCTCGGCAACGGGTAGGCAGGGCACGCTGCTCACCTACGACTCCAATTTCAACCCCGCGCCCAAGGGCGCGAATGCGTTCCAATTCGGACCGGGCGGAAGTGTCGTGCCGTTCACGGGCGCCCCCACTCAATTGTATAACTTCGCGCCTCTGAACTACTTTCAGCGCGACGACCAACGGTATTCGGGTGGCTTCTTCGCCCACTATGACGTGACTCCGCATCTGACTGCGTACGCGAAGTTCATGTTCATGGACGACCTCACGTCGGCGCAGATCGCCCAGTCCGGCGACTTCGGTTTCACGGCGCCCATCCCGTGTAACAATCCGCTGCTGTCTCCCGCCGAATTGAACGCGATCTGCGTGGCGCCCGGCTACACCACGGCCGCCAACCCGACCGGCGTGACGGCGACGACCCCCGCAGGCGCCGTCGCGGACAATGTCCTGATCTTGCGGCGCAACATCGAAGGCGGTCCGCGGGTCAGCACCCTGCGCCACACCGATTACCGCGCTCAGGTCGGCTTGAGGGGCGATATCAGCTCGAACTGGCACTTCGACGTCTACGCCCAATACTACGCCGCGGTGTTCAGCGAGACGGACACCGGCTACTTCTCGAACAGTAAGCTGGTTAACGCCCTGGATGTCATCCCCGGCGCCAACGGCCAGCCCGTCTGCGCAAGCAATCCGACAGGCGCCTCAGGCGGATGTCAGCCCTACAACATCTTCAACTTCGTTCCCGGCGGCGTGACGAAGCAGGCGCTCAACTACCTCGAGGTGCCGGGCCTGCAGAACGGCGAGACCACCGAGCAAGTCGTCGACGCCTCGATCACGGGCGACCTCACGCCGTACGGCGGCAAGAGCCCCTGGGCCAAGGACGGCATCGGCGTGTCGTTCGGCGCCGAGTATCGCCGGGAGTTTCTGAACTTCCAGCCTGACGAGGAATTCCAGACCAACGACCTGGCCGGCGGTTCCGGCGTCATTCTGCCTACCCAAGGCGCGTTCGACGTTAAGGAACTCTTTGCCGAAGCGCGGATCCCGCTCGTCCAGAACATGCCCTTCTTCGAGGATCTGACGGCGGACCTCGGTTACCGATTCTCGCACTACAGCGAGCTTGGGGTGGGCAACACCAACACCTACAAGCTCACCGGTGAATGGCGGCCGGTCGAGGACATCCTGATCCGCGGCGGATACAACCGCGCCGTTCGCGCGCCGAACGTCGACGAACTGTTTGCGCCGCAGTCGGTCGTGCTCGACGGCAACAGCGATCCTTGCGCCGGCGCAACGCCGGTCCTGACCCAGGCTCAGTGCGCCCGCACGGGTGTGACGGCGGCTCAATACGGGAACGTCACGCCCAACCCGGCGTCCCAGTACAACGGGCTCACCGGCGGCAACCCGAACCTGAAGCCAGAAATCGCCTCGACCTATACGATTGGTGCGGTGATCACGCCGACCCATTTCGTCCGCGGGGTCAGCTTCTCGGTCGACTACTTCAACATCAATATTACGAACGTGATCCAGACGCTTGGTGAGACGAACATCATCAACAACTGCGCGATCAACAACGTCGACTGCGACCTGATCCACCGTGGCGCCGGCACCGGGTCGCTGTGGCTTCAGCCCACCGACTTCGTGGTCGACACCACGCAGAACGCTGGTTTCCTGAAGACGACCGGCTTGGACTTCACGTTCGACTACCGCTTCAACTTCCGGGACTTTGGTCTGCCGGATTACGGCGGACTGGACTTCAACTTCCTCGGCACCTACACCTCAACCTACTTGTTCCAGACGCTCCAGGGCAGTACGCCGATCTCGTGCCTCGGCAAATACGGCGACACGTGCGCGGGCAGCCCAACGCTCGGTCAGCCGCTGCCGTACTGGAAGTCGAAGGCGCGCCTCACCTGGACCACGCCGCTGCACGGGTTCGAGGCGTCGATCGATTGGCGGGACATCGGCGGCGTAAATCTCGATACCGGAAAGCAGGGACTCGCTGACTCTCACATCCCGGCCTACAACTACTTCGACCTGTCGATGCAGTACCGGGTGAAGGATCGCTATACGTTCCGGATCGGCGTCAACAACATCTTCGACATCCAGCCTCCGCTCATCGGCTCGGCGCAAATCCCGGCGACTGTGGGCAACGGCAACACCTTCCCGCAGGTGTACGACGCGCTTGGACGTTACATCTTCATGGGCGTGACGGCCGACTTCTGAGTCGTCGTCAACCCGATCCAATCCCTCGTGCGGCGGACTGAAAGGTCCGCCGCTCTTTTTTTGCCCGGTCAGCCCCAGGCCCAGCGTCCGGCCGATGTCTGGACGCGCACGCCCGCTAGGGTCCATTGAAGGGCGCCCGCGCTCCGGCGGGACATGGGACGGCGTTGTGGTCTCCACCCTCTCAGACCTCATCCCTCAGCTGCAATCGAGCGCGGAGCTGCTGCGCCAGGGCAGGCCGGCCCAGGCGGCCGATCTCCTGCGCCAGGTGGTGTTGCGGTGGCCATCCTCGCCGGACGCCCGTCGGCTGTTTGGCCTGGCGCTGCGGGACCTGGGCGATCTCGGAGGCGCCGAGAGCCAGCTCAGGAGCGCCCTGCGGCTCGACGCAGCCTCGGGGCCAGCTGCGGTCGCGCTCAACGAGATCCTGATCTCCACACGCCGTCCGAAGGAAGCTCTCGCCGCCACGGCCGGACTGGCTGCGAGACCGGACGCCGACATCCATGTGCTGACCGCCCATGCCGAGGCGCTCAAGGCGATGGGTCGCATGACCGAAGCGGTGTCGGTCTTCGAACGCGCGGCCGCCGCGGCGCCCACGAGCGCCGTCGCTGACCATAACCTTGCATCCATCCTTGGCGACATGGAGCGCTTCGGCGAGGCCGAGACGGCCGCTCGCAGAGCGCAGGGTAAGGGGCTGGACGCCCCCGAGACCTGGCTGGTCCTGGGTCGCGCCCTCCTTGGCCAACGCCGCTTCGACGACGCCGAGGCCGCCTACCGGCAGTCGATCGGCCGGCGGCCCGACTACGTCGATGCGCACGCCGCCCTCGCCCAGCTGATCTGGATGCGGACGGTCGATACTGGGCGCGCGCTCGAGACGCTCGATCAGGCCCTGCGCGCCTTTCCCGCCAACGCGGACCTTGCCCTGCGCAAGAGCGAACTGCTCGACTACGCCGGCGAGCCCGAGCGCGCCTACGAGACGATCGCGCGTTTCGTCGCCCATCCCGATGGCGATCCGACGCTCCATGTGGCCGCCGCCCGACTGATGGGCCGGTCGAACCCGGAGCGAGCGGTGTGGCACGCCGCGATCGCGGCGCGAGCGCTCATCGGAGACTATGTCGCCCAGAGCGCCCTGTGCGAGGCCTGGCTCGCTTTGGGCGACGCCGCCCAGGCGGCGGTTCTCGCCGAGCGACTGCAAGCCCGGATGCCGGACAATCAGCATGCAGCGGCCCTGCTTGCGACCGCCTGGCGGCTCACTGGCGATCCTCGCTACGCCGACCTCTACGACTACGATTCCCTTGTCTGGTCGGGGGACCTGGAGACGCCCAAGGGTTGGCGCAGCCTGGATGCCTTTCTTGCCGACCTGGCGCAGAGCCTGCGGGGCCTGCACGCCTTCAACACCCATCCCATCGGCCAGTCCCTCCGCCATGGCAGCCAGACCACCCAGAGCCTGACGCTCTCGAAGGACCCTGTGATCCAGGCCTTCTTCGAGGCGGTCGATCGACCCATCCGGGAACGGCTGGAAAGCCTTGGCCGCGGACCCGGCCAGGTCGCGAGGCGCAATGCCGGCGGCTACGAATTCAATGGCGTGTGGTCGGTGCAGCTTCAACCGAACGGCTTTCACGCCAATCACGTGCACCCTCTGGGGTGGCTCTCGTCAGCCTGCCACATCGCCCTTCCCTCCGCGGTCGATCGCGGACACGAAGGCTGGCTGCAGTTCGGAGAGCCGGGCATCGCCACGAGGCCGGCCCTGCAGCCGGAACACTTCGTCAAGCCGGCGCCGGGGCGGCTGGTGCTGTTTCCCTCCTACATGTGGCACGGCACCGTGCCATTCTCGGGTGACGAGCCGCGACTGACGATCGCCTTCGACCTGGCGCCCGGGCGGGCTTAAGAGACACCGCCATGGACGCCCCTACGCCCGATCTGGAGGCCGTTGTCGCCGAAATCCGCGAGGCGGCCGACGTTGGCGACCGCGACCGCGCGATCGACCTGGCCATCGCCGCCATGAGCCGCCAGCTCGAACATCCCGTCATCTTCCGGTGGGTTGCCGAGGGGCTGGAGGAGGACGGAAGGCGGGCCGAGGCCCTGCCGCTGTTCAATCGCGCCCAGCATGAAGCGCCTGAAGATATCGAGCTGAAGCTGGTTTTCGCGGCGGCCCTGGTTCGCCACGATGCGCACGTCGAAGCGATCGCGCCGCTCGAGACGGTGCTGGCGCGCCAGCCCGACCACTTCGACGCCCTGATGACGCGCGGCGCCGTGGCCCTCGCCCTGCGAGACCTTGCCGGGGCCCGTCAGACCTTCGAGGCGGCCGTCTCCGCCTGGCCGACGCGTTTCGAGCCCCTCGTCGAACTGGCGAGCCTGGCGGCTCAACAGGGCAAGTGGAGCGAGGCGCGGTCGGCGGCGGAGCGCGCCGTGACCCTCAGCCCTGCCGCCGAAGGCGCCCATCTGGCCCTTGCTCGGGCGGAACTGGGCGAGGGGAAGACGTCAGAGGCAAAGGCCCGGCTGGAGGGGCTGCTGGCCGACCCGAAACTTCCTGATCCCGCGCGGGCGCAGGCCCTGACCCTGCTCGGCGACGCGCTCGACGCCTTGGACGAACCGCAGAAGGCTTTCGGCGTGTGGCGCGCGCGCGAAGCCCTGCTGCTGCAGTCTCGCGCGCCCGACCTGGCGCGCACGCCGCCAGACGCCAACATCCAACTCGCGCGCCGCCTCGCTGACTTCTTCCGTCGCGCCCGACCCGAAGATTGGGGCCCGGCGCCGCCAGGCGCCGCGAGGCCGCCGGCCATTCGCGGCCACGTCTTCCTGGTCAGCTTTCCAAGGTCCGGCGCCACCTTGCTCGAGCAGATCCTGGCCAGTCACCCGCAGGCGACGGCTCTGGACGAAAGCGTCGCCCTCGCCATGGCGACGGATCCGTTCCTCGTCGACGACAATGGCCTGGCGCGTCTTGCGAGGATCGACGCCAGCGAGGCGGCCGCTTGCCGCGACGCGTACTGGGACCGGGTGGCGTCGGAGCTTCCGGGCAACCTCGACGGCAAGGTCTTCATCGACAAGAACCCCCTCAATTCGTTCCGACTTCCGATTATCTCCAAGCTGTTCCCCGATGCGAAGATCATCTTCGCGATCCGGGACCCCCGAGACGTGATCCTCAGCGCCTGGCGGCGGCTGTACTACTCCCAGTTGCTGGAGTTCATGACGCTGGAAGGGACCACGGAATTCTACGCCTCGGTGATGCAGCTTAGCGAAATCTACCGAACGAAACTGCGACTGCCGATCCATGACCTGAGACACGAGGCGCTGGTGAGCGACTTCGAGCCGGAAGTCCGGCGGGCGTTGGGGTTCATGGGCCTCGCCTGGGATCCGGCGGTGGCCAAATTCGCCGAGGCGCCCGTGGTGACCGTGACGCCCAGCGCATCGCAGATCGGTCGGGGGCTCAATCGAGAGGGCGTCGCGCAATGGCGACGCTACGCAGCCGAATTGACGCCGGTCTTCAGGATCGTGGAGCCATGGGTTCAGCGGCTCGGCTACCCGCCCAGCCCCGGCGGAGCAGCTTCCGGAACCGGGGCCTCCCTCTCGCGCGTGCTGGACGAAATCGGCCGCGACCTGGAAGGCGGACGGCTGGTCGAGGCGATGAAGCGGGCCCAGGACGCGCTCGCCGTGGGCCATGTCCACCCCCTCCTCCACCGCCTGCGCGGCGTGCTGGCCCAGCAGGAGGGACGCCTCGAGACGGCGATCGGCGACTTCGAGGCGGCGCTGTCCCTCGGCGGTGAGGACGCGGCGGTGATCAACGCCCTGGGCCTGGCGATGGCCAGGGCGGGCCGACTCGCCGAAGGCCTGCAGAAGATCGACCGCGGTATCGCCCTGCAGCCCAACTTCGCCGCGTTCCACTACAATCGTGGCTGGACACTCGAGGCGATGGGCGATCTGGGTCCGGCGCGGGAGGCCTACGAGCGGGCCGTCGCCCTCGATCCGCGCAACGCCCAGGCTCTGGCGGCTCTGGCGAACCTCTCGTCCCGAGCCGGCGACTGGGAGGCGACTGAGGCGATGGCCGCGCGGGCCCGGGCCTTGGACGCCGGCCTGCCGGCCGCGGGCCTGGCTTTGGCGCGCGTTGAGCTCGCGCGCGGCGACGCTGCTGGCGCGGAAGCTCGCCTCAAGGTCGTCCTCGCGAGCGGCCGCGCACAGGGTTTCGAGCGCGCCGTGGCGCTGGAACCTCTGGGCGACGCTCTGGATGCGCTGGACCGCCCGGCCGAGGCCTTCAAGGCGTACAGCGAGGCGGCCGACCTGCTGCGTGCTCAATTCGCGCCCCGATTCCATCGCGAAGGCGCAGAGCGCACGACCGACTTCGTGCGGCGGCTCGACCGGACATTCCACGGCCAGGACCGAGCCACGTGGCATCGCCCGGCCATCGCGGACGCCGCGCCGGTCGAACGGCATCTCTTCGTGCTTGGCTTTCCCCGCTCCGGCACGACGCTCGTGGGCCAGGTGCTGGCCGGCGGGGCGAACGTGGTCACCCTCGACGAACGCCAGACACTGGTCGACGCCTCCCAGGCCTTCCTGCGCCCGCCCGAGGGCCCAGAACGCCTCGCCTCAGCCAGCGAGGACGAGCTCGAATCCTACCGCCAGATGTATTGGGACAGGGTGCGAGCCGCCGGCGCGGAGCCCGCGGGCGCAACCCTCGTCGACAAGCTGCCGATGAACACGCTCGGCCTGCCGCTGATCGCCAGGCTGTTTCCCACCGCCAAGGTGCTGTTCATGCGCCGCGACCCAAGAGACGTGGTGATCAGCTGCTTTCGCCGGCAGTTCGCCATCGACGCCACGACGGTGGAATTCCTCGACCTGGCCTGGGCGGCCGATCTCTATGACGCGACCATGCAATTGGCGCAGACTTATCGGGGCCTTCTCGACATCGACCTTCGCGAACAGTCGATGGAAGCCCTGGTGACCGACTTCGAGAATGAGGTCAGGCAGATCTGCGACTTCGCCGACATTCCCTTCGCGCCCGCCATGGCGGGCTTTGCATCCCGCTCCGGCGAGGCGGTGACCCGAAGCTCGTCCCAGTTGGCGCGCGGACTGAACGCGGAGGGCGTCGGCGCCTGGAAGCGCTACGCCGAGGGATTGGCGCCCATCCAGCCGACCTTGTCGCCCTGGGTCGAGCGGTTCGGCTATGATCGCGGATGAGCTCCGCAAGGGATGGTGAGTCGTGTTCCTTGAACTCGCCGACGTTCTGACCGCGGACGAAGCGGCGCGCCTGCGCCAACTCGCCGCCTCGGCGCGCTTCGCCGACGGCCGCGCGTCCAATCCGCACTCGGTCGCCAAGAACAACCTGCAGATCGATCTGCGTGATCCGGCGCACGCCGAGGCCTCGAAGCTGATGGCCGGCGCCCTGCAGCGGAGCGAGGCGTTCCGGGGTTTCGCATTCCCCCGCATCATGGCCCCGCCCATGCTTGCCCGGTACACGCCCGGCATGAACTACGGCGTCCACTCGGACACCGCGTTCATGCCGCTGGGCCAGCGACCTCTGCGTTCGGACGTCTCCTGCACCATCTTCATCGCGCCGCCGGAGACCTATGAAGGCGGGGAGCTTGCGATCCACCTTGGGACGCGGGCGGTGTCCTTCAAACCTGCGGCGGGCTGCGCCGTAGTCTACCCGTCGAATACGCTGCACGAGGTGCGCCCCGTGACATCCGGCGAGCGCCTTGTGGGCATCACCTTCATCGAGAGCATGATCCCCGATCAGGCGCATCGCGACCTGCTTTACCAGCTCGACGAGGTGGCCGCTCTCGAGGGCTTCAACATCAGCTGGGAGAACCGCACCCGGCTGCAGTACGTGCGGAACAACCTGCGCCGCATGTGGGGCGAGGCGGAATAGCTTTCAGCGGCGGGAGCCGGCCACGGCGGTGCGCGTCGCGGCGGCGAAGGGCGGCCAGCTCGAACCCAGCGCGTTGAGCCATGCGAGGCCCCGCTCGATCTCGGCGGCAAAAAGGGCGGCGCCCCGCGCGATCACTTCGCGCCGCAACTGGGCGTCATAGGCGTGCTCGGGCGCCTTCGAATAGCGGCCGAAGTCGGGACTGCGCACGATGTCATGGACGAGGTCCGGCGTCGCCGGGCCGCGCAGATGGACCAGGGCATCCCCGATGGCTGGAACTGGGTCGGCGAGGAACCGGTCGAAGTCCATCCACCGCACGCGGTCCGGCGCGCTCCGCGCCGCCTCGTCCAGGGCCATCAGTTCGCACGCCCAGCTCATCGCGGCCCGCTCGCCCTCGCCCACCCGCTCGAGACTCCAGGCTCCGCCGGACCGTCGCCGCAGACGCTCCAGCCGAGGCGCCGCCAGAACTCCCAGTTCGCGGCGCGAGGCGTCGCCGGCCAGGATGCCGGCGATGTAGGCCTGCGGGGCGGCGAACATCAGGATCGCCCGGCCTTCCGGCGCGAGAGAAAGCAGTCTCGGGGCCAGCTCGCTCACGAAGCTCGTCGCCTTCACCAGGCTGCGTTGCGAGGGACGCCACACGCGAGACAGGAGCGCTAGAACAACTTCCAGGCGCGCGTCACGGGCGGGCCCTTCCGCCATCGTCGCCAGGTCGCGCAGGATCGCCGGCTCGCGCACCGAAAACACGCCCGGGCTGTGGCCCAGGAGGCGCGAGAGCAGGGTCGAACCGACATGGCCGGTATGGAAGATGAAGTCGCAGTCGCAGGTGAGCTGGCGCACGCCCTCTTCGGCCTCTCGCCAGGACGCCCAATCGATGGAGCGTCCGGTCAGGATCCTTTGGTCGAGAAAGCTCGCAGCGCGATAGTCGTCCTCGGAGAGCTCGACGAATCCCAGTCGCTCGCCTGTGAGATCGAGTTTGAAGGGCAGTCGTCTGGGCGTGCGCCAATCGCCGAGGACGAATCGAGGTTCTTGCATGGGCGTCGGGATCAGGCCTCGGCGCGAAACGCGTTGCTGGCGGTCATCATCGCGCTGACCAGCTCGCGCTCAGCCTCGGAGAGGAAGGGGTTCCACAGATCGATGATCATGATCACACGAGGCTCGTCCGCGTCGTTCCACGCCTCGTGCTCGATCGTGTCGTCGAACACCCACGCGCGGCCCACCTCAAACGCCCGCGTCTCGGCTCCGACCCGGAAGAAGGCGGGGCCCGGAACGATCAGCGGGAGATGGGCAAGCAGGCGATGGTTGGCCGATCCCGTGTGCGGCGGGATCCGCGTACGCGCCTCGAGCTGAGAGAAGATGACGGTCGGCGCAAATCCCGGCTGCCGCATGATGGGCAGCTCCTCCATCAGGGCCGCGGTTTTCGGGCAAAGCTCGCAGGCGCGGTCCTGACGAACGCCATCGCGCCACAGGAAGAAGGAACTCCAGCGGGTCGAGTGGTTGAGCTCGCCCCATTGGTTGACCGGCGTCCCCGGTGGGAAGTCGATGTACGGGGCGAAATCCTGTGGCTGGCAGGCAAGCACGTTCAGCAGCTCGCCCTGGATCATCGGCGTGGCCGCCTCCAGCGTCTCGAGCCAGGGGAACGGCGCGCGATCATAGAAGGGTATGGCCGGCAGCCGCGGATAGTGGAACAGCAGCGGTTCCTGCACGTACGGCTTCTGCAGGCCGGCCAAGATCCGCAGGCTCTCGTCGAAGCGGTTGAGGGGCTCGTTTTCGAACCGCTGTCTCAGCGGCGCCACCGCGCGTTCGAGATGCTCCGCAAGAGCCTCGGCGTTGGCCCGGACGGCGGACCGCGCATGGTCGAGCTGCGCCTTGAGCGGGGGAGGAAGTCGATCGACGGGCGGAGCCGTGGCGAGGGCGGCGCCGTAGGCGACGACGGCGGTCTTCGAACGGCCCAGCCGCTCGAGAAGCGCGCCCTTGGTCAGCAGGGCGAGGAAGTGCCGCGGCTCGATCACCAGAGCCGCCTCCACCTGCTGGAGCGCCTCGGGTAGGCGACCCATCATCCGCAGGCTGAGGGCGTGGTCCAGGGCGACCTGAGGATCCGCCAGTTCAGCCGACGCAGCCCTAAACAAGGCGTCGGCAGCCGGCCAGTCTCGCCGCTCGAGAGCGGCGCGGGCCTGATCTATCCGTCCCCGGTCCATTAGAACCTCGGCGGATCGAGGAGACGCGGCGCGAGCACCGTGGCGCCCTGGGCCCTCAAGCGGGCGTCGCCCAGCTCCGCGGTCAGGGCGCGCGCTGTCGGGTCCTGGAGCGCCGCCTGCGCCACGCCAAGGATGTGGGCGTCCTCAGCCGATCCGCCGAGGATCCGGCGAATCGCCTCGAATGTGGAGGACGGCGGATTGAACCAGACCAGGCGCGTCGGTCCCGTTAGTCCGGCAAGGACCCTTGCCCGCTCAATGGCGTCGTAGAAGCCGCCAAGCTGGTCGACCAGCCCCAGGGCCTTGGCCTGGGCTCCGGTCCAGACCCGACCGCGCGCGATCGCCTGGACCTGCTGCGCCGGCATGCGCCTTCCCTCCGCCACGCGGGCGACAAAGCCATTGTAGATCCGGTCCATCCAGCTCGAGAACGCCGCGGTCTGGGACGGGCTCATCGGCATTTCCGGCGAGCCGGAATCGGCGAACTCCCCTCCAACGGCGAGGTGGCGCATGTCGACCCCGAAGCGCCCGAGCGCATCGCCGATGGCGATCTTGCCGCCAAAGACTCCGATCGAGCCGGTGAGTGTCGAAGGTTCGGCCACGATCGAGCTGGCCTGGCTGGAGATCCAGTAGCCGCCGGACGCGCCATAGGTCCCCATGCTGACAACCACCGGCTTGCCCGCCGCCTTAGCGGCCCTGACCGCGGCCAGGATCTGCTCCGACGCCGTGTCCGATCCGCCTGGGGAGGACACCCGAAAGACGATCGCCCGCACCGCGTGATTATCGATGGCGCTGTAGAAGGCCTTGGCGACGTCGTCCGAGCGAATGGTCTGGTCTCCGCTCAGCGGACTGGGCGCAGAGGGACCGGTCCCGGTCATGATGTCCCCTTCCGCGCCGATCACAGCGATTGTGGGGGAGCTATCGAGGCGGTCCGGAGAGCTGTCCGTGAGGGTCGGTGTCTGGGCGGCATAGTCGCCAAAGCGCACGAGCTTGGCGCCGGACCCCGCGCGGGCGAGCATCGCGGCCTCGGCGTCGTGCACCTCCCCGACCCTGTCGATCAGACCGTTGGCGCGGGCGTCATCGGCAAGATATGGACCGGCGACGAGCAGCTTCTCCAGGCCGGCCGCGGGCTTGCCGCGGTCCAGGGCGGCGGCGCCAACCGCTGTCGAGAACACTGAGCCCATCCAGGAAAGCTCGGACTCCCGATGCGCCGACGTGTAGTCGCTGTAGATGTACGGATTGACGGCAGTCTTGTACTGATAACGTTGCTGGTAGTCCGGCCGAACACCATGTTTGTCAAAAAAATTACGGAGGAAGATGTCGTCTCGTGCGAGTCCGGTGACCTGGAAACTGGATCCGGGCTGCATCCAGATCTCGCCCGTGGCTGCGCCGATTTCATAGGTCGAGACCACCGTGCCGTCGGCGTACAGACCCTGGCTGTGGGCCAGCGCAGGCTTGCCCGCCGCCCGGAAGCGCCGGATCGCCAGACGCAACTCGTCCGCCGCTGCGGGCGCCATGGCCCCTTCGGGCAGACGGACAATCAGTCCCTTGATTCGGTTGTCGCTCTCGGCCGCGCGCAGGACCTGCTCTATCCCCAGCACTGACCGCGTCCTGCCCTGGATGAAGGCGAACGGGCTCGATGTGTCCTGGTCGGTAAGGCCGCCACGCAGGTCGAGCACCAGCACGGAAGCGGGTGGCATGGCTGGCGGCCGCGCGACGGCGAAAGCCCAGCCGATCAGGAGAATGGGCGCAGCGATGGCGAACAGAAGCAGTCCTGCGAACACGCCCGCGACGGTGATGAGGAACTGCTTCATGGTCGCAACGGATCAGGGCCGCAGCACGTGGTCAAGTCGCCGTCGAGAATCGCAGCGGGCCTTGCGTCCCCTGCTTTGCCCCGTACTGCAGCGCTAAATCCTGCGAAGCCCGTCAGGGCGAAGCAGGATGGTCGGAGTGGCAGGATTTGAACCTGCGACCCCCGCGTCCCGAACGCGGTGCTCTACCAGACTGAGCCACACTCCGATCTTCACGGGAGGGCGCCTTATAAGGACCCGGCTTGGGGTTCGCAAGCGAAGCGCCGGCCTGATAGGAGCCGCAGGCACACCATAGATAGATCCGGAGACGAGACCCCATGGCGCAGCTCAACGGCTGGATGAGCATCCCTGACGCTTTCGCCAATGCGACCTTCGCCGCCGCAGGCTGGGACAGCGTGACGCTGGATGGCCAGCACGGCCTGTTCGACGACCGCTCGATCCGGGACACCCTTCACGCCCTGGGCCATCCGACCCCCAAGCGGCTTGTGCGTGTGCCGTGGAACGATCCAGCCCAGGTGGGGCGGGCCCTCGACCTGGGCGCTGACGGAGTCATCGCGCCGATGATCAACAGCGTGGCGGACGCCACGGCGCTCGCGGAATTCGCCTGGTATCCGCCGCGGGGAAAGCGCTCGTTCGGTCCAGGCCTGGCCGCGCTTCGCGCCGGCGGCAAGGCCTACGAGGCCGTCGCCCAGGAGATCGAGGTGTGGGCCATGGTGGAGACGCGCGAGGCGCTGGACGCCGTGGAGGCGATCGCAGCTGTTGATGGAATCACCGGTCTCTATGTCGGCCCCAACGACCTGGCCCTCTCCCTCGGCTTTCCCTCCGGATCGAGCCGCGAGGAGCCGGAGATGATGCAGGCCTTCTCGCGCATCGTTACGGCCGCCACCGCCGCTGGCAAGGAATGCGGAATCTTCTGTGTGACCCCTGCCTACGCGCGGCGCATGGTCGACATGGGCTTCACCATGGTCACGGTCGCCGGCGACGGCGCCTTGATGCGGGCGGCGGCAAGCTCCGCGATCGCCGAGATGCGAGCCTGACAGGAATGCAGCGCGCGCGGTTGCCAGCCGGGGACTCGCGCGCTATCTCCCCGCGCTCCGGTCAGCCGGCCGGCAGCGCGCGAGCGCCGCTGGGGAATGGTGTAATGGTAACACAGCGGTTTTTGGTACCGTTATTCTAGGTTCGAGTCCTAGTTCCCCAGCCAGCGCCTTCATCCAAGCCATGCCCACCGATAGTGTCCCCCCAAAACCGGGTAGGGGCGCGATGGACTATGACTACGTGATCGTCGGCGCCGGATCGGCAGGCGCGGTCCTGGCGGCCCGGCTGTCTGCCGATGCGTCGGTGCAGGTTGCGTTGCTCGAGGCGGGGCCTGACTACCTTTCGGCGCAGACGCCGGAAGCCATGAGGAGCCCCAACCCCCACCTCGTCATCACCGGCGAAGCCTACGCGCCCTATCGGTGGGATACGCTCATGTCCCGCCGCACACGGGGCCAGGATCCACGCACCTACTGGCGCGGGCGTGGCGTCGGCGGAAGCTCGGCGATCAACGGTCAGATCGCCATCCGCGGCGTTCCCGAGGACTACGACAGCTGGGCGGCGGAAGGTTGCCGCGGCTGGTCCTACGCCGACACCCTGCCCGCCTTTCGCCGCCTGGAGACGGACCTCAAGTTCGGCGACGCGCCCTGGCACGGATCTGATGGCCCGATCCCGATCTATCGGGCGCCAGTCAGCCGCTGGGGCGCGGTGGACCAGGCCTTCGCAGAGGCGGCGCTCGACGCGGGCCACGCCTGGGAGCCCGATCACAATGCGCCTGGAACCACAGGCGTGTCGCCCTACGCCATCAACAATCGCGACAGCGTTCGCATCAGCACCAACGACGGATATCTGGAGCCCAGCCGCGGCCGGAACAACCTCGCAATATTCGGCGATGCGCACGTCGATTGTGTGCTGTTCGAGGGTTCGCGCGCCGTCGGCGTCCGCGTGCGCACGGGCGGCGCCTGGCGAGAGGTGCGCGGCGGGACAGTGATCCTGTCGGCCGGCGCCGTCCATTCGCCCGCCATCTTGCTCCGGTCAGGCGTCGGACCCGCCGACCATCTGCGCGCGCTCGATATCCCGGTGCGCGCCAACCTGCCGGTTGGCGAAGGCTTCCAGGACCATCCGGCGATGTTCCTGCCCGTGGAGCTCGAACCGGCGGCCCAGCCGCCCGCTGGCTTTCGCCACACCAACGCATGCCTGCGATATTCGTCGGGGATGGAAGGCGCCGGTTCCAACGATATGATGATGGTCGCCATGAACCGCCTTGGCGACAGCCTCGGCCAGCATCTGTCAGAGGACGGCCGCGTGTTTGGTCTCATTGGCGTGTGGGTGAACCAGTGCTTTTCGCGCGGGACCGTGCGCCTGGCGTCCGCCGATCCGTTCGAGCAGCCCCTGGTTGAAGAGAACATGCTGCACCACCCGTCCGATGTCGCCCGGATGCGGGATGGGGTGCGCAGGCTGCTGGCGATGCGCCATCACCCTGCGATCGCGGCTATCGGCCGTCCGCTCTGGAAAATCGCCGACGACGCATCCGACTCCGAAATCGACGCCTTCGCCCTCGCCAACTGCGGCGACACCCAGCACGCGACCAGCACGTGCCGAATGGGAGACGAGGGTGCACCGGAGACAGTTGTCGACAGCGACTGCCGTGTCCTGGGCTTCGAGAACCTTCGGATCATCGACGCGTCGGTCATGCCCAGCGTCGTCCGCGCCAACACCCACCTCACGACCGTGATGATTGCCGAGCAGATGGCCGATCACCTTGCCGCGGCCCGCGCCCTCTCACGCGCTCTCCATTTGTGAGAAAGGCAGGGATATGCCAGGATATCCCTCAAAGGAGCGCGCACCGCATGGCTCAGAGCGTCGTTGGGAGATGGGGTAAGAATCTTGCCATCCGCGTCCCCGTGGATATCGCCCGCACCGTCGGGCTCTCTGACGGCGAAGCGGTGGAAGTTGAGACGCAGGACGGCGATCTTGTGATCCGTCGTCGCGCCGCGCACGCGAAAGCACAACGGGACGCCGAAGCGGCGGCGGCTGAGATCATTGCGGACAGCCACCATCACTCGCTGGGCGGCGTGTCCATTCGCGAACTGCTCGCGGAGGGACGTCGCGGGTGAGCGTCGTGGTCGACGCTTCCATGGCGATCGCGTGGCTGTTCGACGACGAACGCACCCCAGCTGCACACACCGTCATGCAAAGAGTGGTGGCGGAGGGCGCCTTCGTGCCCACCCTGTGGCGGCTGGAGGTTGCCAACGTGCTCCGAAACGCAGCGCGCCGCGGTCGTTGCGACGAAGCCTACGTCGACCTGTCGCTTGCGCGGCTCGGCCGGATGGCCATCCAAAGTGACGAAGATACCGACCGCCATGCATGGGGCGCGACTCTGGCCCTGTCGCGCGAAGAACAGCTGACCTTGTACGACGCGGCCTATCTTGAGCTGGCGATCCGCAAGCGCGCGCCGCTCGCCTCATGTGACACGGCGCTGCTCGCGGCGGCCACGCGGCGTAAGGTCGAAACGCTTTCGGTCTGAAGGCCCAAGGCGCACGAAGTCTTCGTGATCACCTCCAGATCGGGGGGGCGCGGCGGCATGCGGTTTCGACACGGAGATCACGGAGGAGACGGAGGACACAGAGGGAGCGCGCGGAGCCCGGAAGGTCGTGGCAACTGCGCGCTCCGCGCGCGATCAGGACGTCAATCACTTTCCGCTTCAACGGCGCCTCTGTGTGCTCCGTCTCCTCCGCGTCCTCCGTGTGAAAAAGCCCAACGCGCAGCTGCAGCGAACCCCGCGACTAACCCCGATGAGGCGCAGGAAGAGCCGGCAGGAATGCCGGCGGTCCAGAGACCGGCCCCGACCCAGCGGCCGGGGCCGTTGCGATCAGCGGGCCGGGATCGCCTCGTCGTAGAAGCGGGCGAGGTCCGCCTTCATCTGATGAAGCGCCTGGGGGTTGAGGTACACCATGTGTCCCGAGGGATAGTACGAGAAGCGCACGTTGCTGCGTTCGTTGGGCGGCAGACCCATGTGCGCGAGGTCATACTCGGTGCCGAAGAACGGCGTGGCGAGGTCGTAAATCCCGTTCAGCGAATAGAGCAGGAGATGCGGATTCTGACGCATCGCCGCCGACAGGTCGAGCGCGACATCCGCCTGATCGGTCGCGCCGGGATACTGCGAGCGCGGCGGCCGGTGGTCGAAGCTCCACGTCAGGCCGGCTGAATAATAGGTCGGCCGGTAGGTC